>JBGUWZ010000027.1:0-76445 GCA_045221675.1 Lachnospiraceae bacterium
GAAGCAGGAATTTGCTGCCTCTGCCGAAGACCCGATGAAACTCACCAAGCACAAAGGCAGCAACCACGCTTCAAATCAAGAATTTGCTGCCTCTGCCATCGAGCCCATGAAACCCACCAAGCACAAAGGCAGCAGACTCACCTCGGAAGCAGGATTTTGCTGCCTCTGCCGAAGACCCGATGAAACTCACCAAGCACAAAGGCAGCAATCATACTTCAGGATCGAGATTTTGCTGCCTCTGCCAAAGACCCGATGAAACTCACCAAGCACAAAGGCAGCAATCATACTTCAGGATCGAGAATTTGCTGCCTCTGCCGAAGACCCGATGAAACTCACCAAGCACAAAGGCAGCAACCACGCCACAGAAGCAGGATTTTGCTGCCTCCGCCATCGAGCCCATGAAACCCACAAAGCACAGAGGCAGCAAGATCCTCAATTCAGAGAAGGTCTGCTGCCTCTGCCAAATTCACTCATTTAGAAATGATCCTGCGCTCTCACTGCCAATCCACCAGTGCCACCACGCCGCTGTTCGGAAGCAGGTCGACGACCAGCCGGCCGTCCCGAATCTCCAAAGTCTGGCAGCCCTCCATGCTGCCGGCGCTCTGCATCTCAGCCTGAGCCCCGCACTTCTCAGCGAACGCGTCATAAACCTTCTGAAGCTCGCTCATGGCAGCCCTCATCTCAGCGAGAGAATCGCCCATCTGCTCTTTCAGGTCATCGCCGGTCACTTTGATAGATTTCACTGCTTTCTTCACGCCGCGGGAGGCATCCCGCACGGCACCTGCCGACTCATAAAGCTCGTCGGCCATCCCGGTGAGTTCGAGCTTTGCCTCTTTCAGGTGCTCTGCCCGCAGCGCAGCGGCGGCATCCTTGTCGGCCTCCGTCTCATCCGGGAGGGTGAGCAGGTTGACGGCGTGGTTCGCGTTGACAGGCAGCGGAATCTCAAGATGAGCGGCGTTGTCTCCATTGTTCAGGGCTGTGATCACTGATTTTCCGTCAAGTGTTCTTGCAAATGCATACTGCTGCGTTGTAAGAGACAGCTCCTTATATTCGCCCCATGTGAGGGCAGGGAACTGCGCTTTCAGCCTGCCGAGGGCTTTGTGAAGCTTCGGGAGGTCCGCATTTTCATCGAAATCGGGCAGCTCAAGGCACGGGCGAAGGTTCCAGTCGGAGCCCCACTCCTTGTTGCCCTCGACGCCGAACTCGGAGCCGTAGTAGACGGACGGGATGCCGGGGAGGGTGTAGAGGAGCATGGTGACATTTGCAAGATGGGCCTTATTATTCAGCTTGGAATAGATGCGGGCCACATCGTGATTGTCGACAAATGTATAAAGGCGGATCTTATCCCCCACGATGCCCAGAAGGCGCTTGACCGAGTGGGCAATCTCGAAATAGTTGTGGTCGTTGTGGCCGGAGAAGAGACCTTTGTGGAGCTCATAGTTTGTGACGGAATGGAGCATGCCGGCATTGGCCCAGCGCGAATAATCGCCGTGAATGACCTCGCCCATGAGCCAGAAATCCGGTTTCATCGCGTCGCACACGCCACGCAGGTCACGCATAAAACCGAAGTCGAGCACGTCGGCCGCGTCGAGGCGGATCCCGTCGATGCCGAACTCGGTGATCCAGAAGCGGACCGTGTCGAAGAGATAATTCTTGACCTCCTGATTCCACATGTTGAGCTTGACCAGCAGGTTGTGGCCGCCCCAGTTGTCGTAAGAAAAACCGTCATTGTACTCGTTGTTGCCCCAGAAATTCACGTTGCAGTACCAGTCGCGGTAGCGGGAATGTTCGCGGTTCCGTTTCAGGTCTTCAAATGCGAAAAAGCCGCGGCCTGTATGATTGAAGACACCGTCGACGATGACTTTCATGCCGATCTTGTGGCAGTGTTTCACGTAAGTCTTGAAATCCTCGTTTGTGCCGAGTCGGTTATCCACGGTGCGGTAGTCGATCGTGTCGTAGCCGTGGCTGCCGGACTTAAAGAGGGGGCCGATGTAGATCGCGGTGCAGCCGATGCGCTGCGCGTGGTCGCTCCAGTCAGTGATTTTATTGAAATGAGAGCCCTGCTCTCCGTGATTATCATGTGGGCAGCCGCAGAGGCCGAGCGGATAAATGTGATAAAATACGGCGCTGTCATACCATGCCATATGATTGTTCTCCTTTGGTTGTATTTGCGCAAAAGCACGGTCTTTAGTATACCATACATCGGGCTATGGTGCAAAAATCCGCTGTCATTTGCACTGTAGAGAATGTATAATGAAATGCGAGATACTTCTCTATCGAGTTTTCAAGGATCGACCGGAATAAGTCGCCATTATCTGGTCAGGAAAATGGCCGGATAAATGACCATATAAGTGACCTGGAACAAGCCGTGTTGAGCTGTCTGCGGGATGATTAATGCGGTCTTCCGGTATCGAGTACGTATAATAAATTACGAAAATAAATATTCAGGAGGGCACCATGGGCATCGTAGTAATCGGAGCGATTTTCGTAGACATAAAGGGATACCCGTATGACACATATCTTCCGACAGGCCGCAATTCCGGCAGGATTGTGCAGGTCCACGGAGGCGTGAGCCGCAATATTGCTGAGGATATTGCAAATGTCGAACTCCGCCCCACCTTCGTCTCCCTCGTGGACGACACCGGTATGGGAATCGATGTCATAGAAAAACTGAAGCGGCACAAGGTCAACACGAAATACATACGCAAAGTGCCGGACGGCATGGGAGCGTGGCTGGCAATATTTGACAACGAGGGTGACGTTGCCGGGTCCATTTCCAAGAGACCGAACCTTGAGCCGATCGCTCAGATCCTTAAGGAAGAGGGCGATGAGATCATAAAGGACTGCGACAGCATTGTCGTGGAATTTGATTTGGAGAACAGTGTGCTGAAGCAGGTATTTGCCCTCGCGGAGAAATACCACAAGGATGTGTACGCAGCCGTGTCCAACATGTCGATCGCGATGAAGCGGCGCGACCGGCTGCAGAAGATTCGATGCTTTGTGTGCAACAAGGAGGAGGCGGAGGTATTCTTCGCGGATTCCTTCAGCGGGATCCCAAGTGATGAGCTTGCCCGGGTCCTTGTCGAGAGAATACGCAGCGCCAACATCCGCAGCATGATTGTCACGCTGGGCGGCGACGGGGCCATCTACGCGGACGCGCTGACCGGAGAGTACGGTCAGACCCGCGCGAGGAAGGTGAACGTCAGCGATACAACCGGGGCGGGGGACGCGTTCTCGGCGGGCGTAACCATCGGTCTTACCTATGGAAAGAGCCTGGCTGAGTCATGTGAGATCGGCACGCGGCTTGCGGCGTCCGTGATCGTGACCCAGGATAATGTGTGCCCGAGGTTCAGGCCGGAGGAGTTCGGATTGGAAGTGAAAAGCAGTTCAGACGGTCGGTAGCTAAGCTCCGGAATCCGGCCGCAAACATCATCTTCATCGAAAAACGTTGGTCCTACCCTGTGAGCTTGCGTAGGCGACAAGCCAAGGTGCCTGATTCGTGCTGGCACGAAAGGAAGGCACTTTGGCGCCCGCCCGTCATCGAGCGTGAAACGCGAGATGAAGGCGGCTTGCAGCCTACCCGATCTCTCGGTCGGACCAACAATGTTTTTCTCACGAAGATGTATGATTTGCTGCCGGATAAACGAACTGTGAGAAGCGCCCGTCTGAACTGTTACGAAGTAGGTATGCCAGAAGCGGATTTCTGCTAAATTGTGTAGCCATTTTACATACAATTTACTATAATGAAGTGGTGGAGAAGACACTTGTCTGCATACGACGGGTATATTAGCGGGGGAAGTCTTCATCTCGAAAGTGGTGGGTTATATCATAGTCTTGCGAGCGAGACTTGAATAGAGGTTTACAACATGATAGGGGAATTACTGGCAAACAGAGTGCTGATCGCCGGCGGCATAGGATGGGCATCTGCACAGATCATAAAGACGATAATTTACGCGTTCATGAATCATACCATTGACCTGACAAGACTTGTCGGTGACGGCGGAATGCCGAGCGCCCACTCGGCGACGGTCACGTCGGTCGCGCTGGCGACAGGGTTTGAGTGCGGGTTTTCTTCGCCGATTTTTGCGCTGGCTGCCTTTTTTGCCTTCATAACCATGCATGATGCCTCCGGAGTTCGCCTTGAGACAGGGAAGCAGGCCAAGGCCATCAATGACATATTCATCCTGCTTTCCGATATGATGGAGGACGTGAAGACACCCGAGCAGAAGCTCAAGGAGCTGGTCGGGCATACGAAACTCCAGGTGTTTGCCGGGTGCGGGCTCGGGCTGCTTGTGACGGCGCTTTCGTATATGATTGTAAAATGACGTGTTGGGGACGGTTCTTTTCGCGAGAAGCTGTTCAGGCAGGCTGTTATCGCATTCCGTTTCCGGAGCAAAGCATCCATCTTCGTGAGAAAAACATTGCAGGTCTTTCCCTGTGAGATCAAAAAGGCTTTTGCCTCTTTAAGCTCACAGATAAGACCTGCGTTTTTCGATGAAGATGATGTTTGCGCCGGATTCTGAGCTTTGCTGCAGCCTGCCTGTATTATTACTTCACGCGAAGAACCGTCCCCTATTCACCTTTGGTTAGTGTTTCCTAACAAGCGTCGCACCAAGTATACTAATAGTAGTGCTATTTAGACTAACTCACATAAGTTTTCATACAATTCGTCTCGTCTGAGGCGTTTGCCTACGGATAAACAAATGTGAGCCGGTATTTTAAAGTTAGGAAATTGCGAAATTCCCTGTGAGCACACAGTTTCGCAATCACCTGTTTTAAAAGTAAGAGAAAGGTGACCGACATGATAACCAACGACAAAAACATTAACTATCTTAAGCATCAGGTAGTCCTCAAGATATGTGAGGCTGCATGGGCAGGCGAAATCGACAATGATGTCAGAGAGCGGATCGTCAACGAAATCAGCCCGGGACCGAAGCCGGAGTACCGCTGCTGCGTGTACAAGGAGAGAGAAATCGTCCGTGGAAGAATCCGCCTCGCGGTCGGTGAGAATGCAAATATTGACAACCCCACCAAGAATGTCGTCCAGGTCATCGAGCCTGCCTGCGACGAATGTCCGATCGCTACTTACACGGTCACAGACAACTGCCGTTTCTGCCTCGGTCGGCCGTGCATCAGTTCCTGCAAGTTCAAGGCAATCGGCCCCGGCGACGTACGTATGCATATCAACTCAAAAGTGTGCAAGGAGTGCGGCAAATGCGCTGAGGCCTGCCCGTTCGGGGCTATCGTTCATCTTGAAAGACCGTGCAAGAAGGCCTGTCCGGTCGACGCCATCTCCTATGATGAGTACGGTTTCTGTGAAATCAATGAAGATAAGTGCATCCACTGCGGTCAGTGCGTCCACAACTGCCCGTTCGGCGCTATCAGCACTAAGCTCGCTCTTGTCCCGATTATCAGAGCTATTCAGGCCGGCAAGGAAGTCATAGCTATGTGTGCACCGGCGACAGAAGGACAGTTCGGAGCCGGCATCGGAATGGCGTCAATAAAGGCGGCGCTGAAGAAGGTTGGATTTGCAGACATGGTGGAAGTCGGCCTCGGTGGCGACATGACGGCGGCATATGAAGCCAAGGAGTGGATCGAGGCCAAGAAGGAAGGCAAGAAGATGACGACATCCTGCTGCCCGGCTTTCATTTCCATGATTCGCCATCAGTTCCCGAAAGTATATGAGAACAACAAGTCCTCGACAGTTTCCCCGATGGTGGCTGTCTCCAGATACCTGAAGCTGACGCATCCGGGCTGCATCACAGTATTTGTCGGACCGTGCATAGCCAAGAAGGGTGAGTGCCTGAACGAGTTCATCGCGGACCGTCCGGACTATGCGCTCACATTCGGTGAGGTATCTGATCTGCTTGAGTCCAAGGGTATCGCGTTCGAGCCGGTTGAGGAAGATTATCAGGAGTCCTCAACATGGGGCAAGAAGTTCGCGACTTCCGGCGGTGTGGCCAAGGCTGTTATTGAAGTAATGGAGGAGATGGGCGAAGAGACCTCCAATATCAAGCTGCTCTCCTGCGCCGGCGGTGCGGAGTGCAAGAAGGCGCTCACGCTGCTTAACGTAGGCCGTCTGCAGGAAGACTTCGTCGAAGGTATGATGTGCCCGGGCGGATGTCTAGGAGGCCCGTCGAAGCTTATGGCTGAGAGGGAAATCACAAAGGCGAGGGCCGGCCTGCTTGCCAAGGCTGACGGACGCAGGATTCTGGAGAACCTTGAGAATTATCCGATGGATAAGTTCTCCATGTATCGCGACGGACATATGGAGTAACGAGTCGGGGACGGTTCTTTTCGCGTGAGTCATAATACAGGCAGGCTGTAGCGAAGCTCAGAATCCGGCGCAAACATCATCTTCATCGAAAAACGCAGGTCCTTTCTGTGAGCTTAAAAAGGCAAAAGCCTTTTTGATCTCACAGAGAAGGACCTGCAATGTTTTTCTCACGAAGATGGATGCTTTTCTCCGGAAACGAACTAGTAGAACAGCCTGCCTATTCTATTTCACGCGAAAAGAACCTTCCTGATACGTCATTATGCGAAAAGAACCGTTCCTAATGCGACCCTGTTAGATCCACGAATCCGGATCGCCGCCGGTGATGGCAAGACTGATGAGCGCGTCCATCTGCTCGACCTCCTCTGCGCCCTCGATGACCTCCAACAGGACGGCATCCTCGCGGGCTTCCGGCATCTCATCGTCAGGTCCGATCTCCATGTCCGGTTCTTCGCCGCAGTAAGGGCAGGTGATGCGCGGACCGATGAGTTCGCTCAGAAATCTCCAGTTGCAGCATTTGCATTCATAGAATCCGGCACGCTTCGTGCCATCCGGTACAAAATACATAAAAGCCTCCTTTTGACTTATATATCCGCCTCCGCAGGCGGGTTTTTCACTATATACTGATAAATCAGGTCGCGACCGCGATCGATGTCAGCAGAATGACTACAGGGAACGCTGCGCGCACATACCGGATATGGCAGCAGTTCGCAAATAAGTGAGCAAAGCACCTGTCTCGGGATGCGTGCATAACAGCAGTCCATGTGGCCGCGAGCAAAAGATATTATACTATAAAAAAGAGCAAAATCGACAACAAAATCTTCCACGGCGGGTGGATTCACATTTGCTGCATTTCCGTGTACAATAAGGTAGTAGACAAAGCTTTGAAAAAAGGACAAGGGGAAACGTATGACAAAGAAATACTTCTTTTTTGATATCGACGGAACGCTGACGGACCTTGAGACGAGGGCAATTATACCGTCAGCCCAGGAGGCGGTGATCAAGCTGCAGGAGGCCGGACACTTTGTGAGCATTTGCACAGGGCGCGCTCTTTATAAGGCCGAGGCTTTCCGCGCTTCGCACGGTATTGCAAATATGGTCTGTAACGGCGGTCACGGCATCGTCATTGACGGCAAGGTCATTGAAAATGAGCCGATCGATTTCGAGAAAGCCCTCGCGGTCTACCGGCAGGCCATAGATCTCGGATACGGAGTGCTCGTTGCAGACGATGACTCGATCCGGGTCAAGACGAACAGCTTCAAATTCTATGATCAGGTCGGACCCCGCCAGGAGCCGACGACCTATCTGATCGATGAGAAGTATGATCCGGCCGACGGAGACGCCATCTACAAAATGTATATCTCGATCCCCAAGGAGGACGAGGAAAAACTGACTCTCAAAAATACA
Organism: Lachnospiraceae bacterium; assembly: GCA_045221675.1. Taxonomy (GTDB): domain Bacteria; phylum Bacillota; class Clostridia; order Lachnospirales; family Lachnospiraceae; genus Chordicoccus. The sequence continues at coordinate 7,682 of JBGUWZ010000027.1, forward strand.
CTCGGGCACCTCAGATTCAAGCCGGAATACCTGATGTTCCAGCACGATGACAAGAAGCGGGGAATTCTCCGCATGCTGGAGCTCGTCGGTGGGGATCCGAATGAGGTGGTCGTCTTCGGTGATGATACCAACGACCTCGACATGTTCGACCCGCAGTTCTACTGCGTCGCGATGGGCAACTGGAGAGACCCGGAGCTTGTCCGAAGGGCAGATTATGTCGCCGCCCGGAACGTGGACGACGGAATTTATAAAGCGTGCGCGGAGCACGGGTGGTTCTGATAGGAGCAGCCCTGTTTACAGAGAACTTACGTGCATATCTATCGGTTTAGGTGTATCCTTTCGTAAGAAGCAAAACGTTCACTTGTGGTAATGCATATCCATTGTCTTCAGTAGTGGAGGTTTGCCTATTAAGCACAAATCTGTCTCAAAGGTGGTCCAAGCCCACACTGAGATGAACAGGAGTAAAATTATGTTAGCAGCAGTATTATGGTTCGCGGTCGGTCTGGTCCTTCTCATCAAGGGCGGAGACTGGTTCGTCGACGGGGCGACAGGCATTGCCAGAAGATTTCATTTGCCGGAACTTCTTATCGGAGCGACGGTTGTATCAATCGGAACGACTCTCCCGGAGGTCATGGTCTCCACGACATCCGCGCTGAAGGGAATCGGATCGATTGCTTATGGAAATGCGATCGGATCAGTCATTTGCAACACAGCCCTCATATCAGCTATCACGATCACGGCCATGCCGGGTCCGGTAGACCCCAAGACACTGAAGACACCGGTCGCCTTCTTCTTTACGGCGGCCCTCATCTATGTCATTGACGCGTATACCGTCGGCAGTTTCACGCGCCCGATCGGTATTCTTCTGCTGGGCATATTCATCGTCTATATGCTGACAACGGTAAGGCAAATGATGAAGACGCCGTCTGCGCCTCTGCCCCATGAAGAGGAAGAGGAGGAGGTCCCGCTTGGCAAAGCGCTCATCATGCTGGTCGTCGGAGCCGCCCTCATCGCAGTAGGGGCGGATCTCCTTGTCGACAACGGAACGCTCATTGCCACAGCCCTCGGTGTGCCGGAGACTGTCATCGCGCTCACATTTGTAGCGCTGGGAACATCGCTGCCGGAGCTGGTCACCGCCATCACATCCCTGATGAAAGGTCACGGCGCCCTGTCCCTCGGAAATGTCATCGGAGCCAACCTGTTCAACCTGGTCCTGGTCTGCGGCATGTCGATTACGCTTGCCCCGTTCAAACTTCCGGAAGGCGCGGTCTTCCTCGGGAAGAACTCGTCCCTCACGCTTGAGCTGCCTGTCATGATGCTGGTCATGCTGCTTCTCACGGTGCCGGCATTAAAAAAAGGCCGGCTGTTCCGGTGGCAGGGCATTGCCCTGCTCGCGATCTATGCGGCCTTCTGTATTGTTCAGTTCACTCTATAAGATATATGATTTTTCAGCCTCGAACCCTCCATCTCTCGGATCGCCGTAACACTCGATGTAACGGGCCCGCATGGAGGGTTTCATATTTCCGAGCATGAGATGAGGAGTTGCCCCGAATTCATTCACACGGAAACTTGCAATTCCACTGACGCGCTCCTCTGTGCTGATTCTGGTGATGGCTGTCGGCGAGGCGACAAATCCGTGCCATAGAGGCATCGGAGATACACCGATCAGATGGGCGAGGATGACCATCTCAACACCAAAGTGGCACACCAGCGCGATTGTGTCGTGGTTGGACCTGACCGCTCGGTAATAGAGACCGTCGCGCTCGTAGCCGTGCTTTGCAAGCAGGCTGTCAAGCCCTTCGTGTACGTGGAGTGCGGCTTCTTTCACATGAGCCTCCTCCATGATCGGATGTGTATACCAGAGATCCCTGTCGTAGAATTCCGGGACCTTCATCCAGTCTGTCGGTCTCCAGTCCCATGCGCAGGAAGAGAGAGATCCTTTGAGATCAGGCCGCTTTATGCGCGGCGGGAATTCCCGGAGCCAGTCAAGGGTCTCCGCCTGTGCACCAAGCTTTTCCAGAGAGAACGAAGCTGTCCTCTGAGCCCTGCCGAGCGGGGAGACGTAGAAAGCGTCGATGTTGTAGGTGCCGATAATTTCCGCAAGGAGCCTGGCCTCCTTATCTCCTCTGGGAGTGAGCGAATCGTGTTCGTAGTCGGGGTCGCCGTGGCGAATGATAATGATCTTCATAAATATATTCCTCGGTTGTGATAGGCAGAAACGTATAGTAGCAGATGACACCTCACCTGTACTGCAGGCAAAATATCCATCAGACCAAAAGACTTGTCTTTATAATTATAATACGCATCGCTCCCAAATTGGAAGCGATGCGTAATTTTTGTGTGAAGCACATTCATCATAGACTCATGTCACGAGAATTCTGCGTCAGAGATTAAATTAAAAAGTACAGAGCAGCCCCGCCTCCGCAGCAGAGGAGGAACATGAGGATCGAGATGATCATAACGGTTGTTCTGGCCTTCTTCTCATTCTCGGAGACATAAAGCTTCTTCTGCCTTGTTGCGAGTCCCGAGACCTGGGCGAAGACCCAGAAGAAGATGCTGAGAATGACTACAATGACCAGCACGTAGAAAAAGTAGGAGAATTCCAGCACGTCTGCTCCGATCCTGTCATTGATCGTTAAAGCTGTGACAGCTGTTCCTGCAAGCGCGACGACATCCGCAATGATAAAAAGGATGTAGCCTAAGCAGTGGTTGGTCATTGCACGAAGACCGAAGAAAACTGCCAGGCAGAGCAGCGCGATGAGCACGATCCTGGAGCCGAGCAGGAACTGCTGCGTGTTCCGCACCTCTTCCACAGATTCGAGGAATGTGCCGTCGGCCTCTCCTATGAAGGAGTGGAGCGATTTGCACAACTTCTCCAGATCAAATGCCGAAAAGCCCGTCTTAGAAAGAACTCTTTCGACTGCCGCTGACTGTTCGGCATCGGTGATGAACATTTGAAGCAATGAGTTGATACTGTTCATGCCGCCCGCAATGCCCTCTCGGACCTGCACCCACGGGAAGAACCAGAGGACCGCTGTTGCAATTGCGGCGAGCGTGAGATAGATTCTTGATACAATACGAAGACCCCTCATAATAATACCCTCCTTTTTTCAAATCCAATGTTATCACACGGAAACACTTTCCGTCCGCTTTTAAATATAACACGATTATGTGAGGATTTGTTGAACTTGAGGCGAAAATATAGCCGTATATCTCAGTGTGAGATGACCCCGGCCTCGTAAGACTATGGGCAACAAACCAGTATCGCGAGCGAGACTTGAATTCGTCTGCAGAGACCCGACAGATGGGTTGACATAATTTGCAGATTCTGCAGATGTAACGATCAAGGCTGATTGCGGTTCTGTTTGTTTTCTTTTATAATTACTTTGTACATCACATCGGGAGATATCTGGTATGCATCGCATCGGGAGATAATCGGTATGCATCGCATCGGGAAATTACCGGTATGCACCGCATCAGGTGGCAGGCCTGACGCATCGGACTTGCGGCGTGAAACCGTCCCGGCGGCGGGCAGGGGCCGGTTAAGGAGGACTACAGGCATATGGAAGAATTAGAAATGAGCCGTGGCATTAGCCCGGCAGTCAAACTGATGCTTGCGGGAGAGAAGCCATTCTTCGGTCCCGGGACTATAAACCTGTTTATGCAGATTGAAAGACTCGGCTCCGTCCGCGGTGCCTGCGAGGCGACCGGCATATCCTACAGCAAGGGCTGGAAGATGATTTCACGGGCTGAGAGGGCACTGAACTGCCGGCTGGTTGAGCGCCAACAGGGAGGTAAGAACGGCGGCGCGGCAGCCCTGACCGCAACCTGCCGCGAAGTCATCCGCCGCTATAAGGAACTCGAGACATCGATTCAGGATTATGCCCGGACGGAGTATGAGAAAGTGTTCGGGGATATGAGCTTTTCGTGATTCTGCCTCCCCTGCGGAATGAAAATATCCATGACCCGGCTCTTCCCTGTGAAATGAAAGCATAAGAACCTAATCACGAAGCGACAGAGTAATACACGCTCAGTGGCAGCTGAAGTGATAAAAGTACAAAGGAGAAAAATGGCTATGAAACTAATGAAAACAGAAGATGCCGTCGGGCAGATGCTCTGTCACGACATCACAAGAATCATCCGCGGCGTGAGCAAGGGGCCGGTCTTCAAAAAAGGGCACATCATCACAGAGGAAGACATTCCGGTCCTGCTGTCCGTCGGAAAGGACACAATCTACATCTGGGAAGTTAACGAGAACATGATGCATGAAAATGACGCCGCCCGCGTTCTCTGCGACCTCTCCATCAATGACCATATGCACGCGTCGGATATCAGCGAGGGAAAAATCGAACTCATCGCGGACTGTCCGGGTCTCCTCAAAGTCGACAAAAAGAGACTGAATGCCATTAACTCTCTCGGTCAGATGATGATTGCATCGCGCCACGGCAACTTTGCGGTGAAGGCAGGGGACAAGATTGCGGGCATGAGAGTTATTCCGCTCATCATAGAGAAGAAAAAGATGGAGGAAGCTCAAGCGGCGGTGGCTGGAGGCCAGATTTTTAGTCTGATGCCATTTGCACACAAGAAGGTCGGCATCGTGACGACAGGCAACGAAGTGTTCTATGGAAGAATTACGGATACCTTCACACCGGTGATTATCGACAAGCTCTCGGAATATGACGTGGAGATCATCGGCCACGAGATTTCGAGTGACGACTCTGAGATGGAGATCGCTGCCATTAAGAAACTGCTCGATGCCGGCGCGGACATGATCCTGTGTACCGGAGGGATGAGTGTCGATCCGGATGACAGGACTCCTTATGCCATCGGCCAGGTCGCTGACCGGGTCGTCACTTACGGCGCGCCTGTTCTACCCGGCGCTATGTTCATGCTTGCCTACAAGGGCGAGAGCAACATTCCGATTATGGGTCTTCCGGGCTGTGTGATGTACGCGAAACGGACAATTTTTGACCTTGTGCTGCCCCGTATCATGGCGGGAGAGGTGCTGAAGAAAGAGGATATCGATCTGCTCGGCGAGGGCGGTCTGTGCCTGAACTGCAAAATCTGCACATTCCCGAACTGCGGATTTGGTAAATGATATCACCCATAGCGAATGCTTTTTGTTTACAATTCGGTCAGGAGATGGCATAATAAAAGTGAGACCGACTGCTCCGGCGGCGGATTTCAGGGGGTGTTCATTCGGGCGGCGAACTTTCAGGCGGCGAACATTTAGGCGGCGTGCTTACTGGCGGCGGATTTCAGGTGGCGAACATTCCGGCGGCGGATTTCAGGTGGCGAACATTCCGGCGGCGAACTTTCGAGTGGCGTACTATTAAGCGACGGATTTAGGGCGACGTATTTTCTAGCAGCGTACTTTTTAGCGGTGGGACATACTGTGTAGGGAAATCTTGCATGCGATAACGCTCGCTTTTTTATTACATAGCGAGTTGTTTTAAAAAATAAGTTGCCTGGAGGATTGGGAGAGGGCCGGAGTTCAAGTCTCGCTTATGGGACTTGGGGCATTCTGGAGAGATCGACTGCCACACTGACAGTAACATGCGTGAAATTTCTTTTTTGTACTGTTGAGCGTGAACTTGGTCGACAGTTTAGAACTTGCTTTATGGGTTTACGACTGCCAAGGCAACAGAAAATGACAGTACAGAAACCAAAGGGTGGTTTCCATACTGTCGTTTCAAAAGATGATTTTCTCGAACTGACAGTAGAAAAAGGAAAAAGTTCTTGAGTTACTGCAGCTTTTGTCGTCTTCCGGTAGTCTGATGACAGTAGGATTCGACAAAACGAGTTCAGGCGACTGCAATTCGAGCTGGAATTCACTCAAAAACGGCAGTAGCAAGAAACATTTCTGGATTCGCTACTGTCAGAGCCGAGTAATCTGCAGTGAAACGGCAGTAGCAATGATGCTTTCTTGATTCTCTACTGTCATAACTGCGTAGAAGGAATAAGCTTCGCTCCCTGCGCAGCTCTACAATAACACCGAAAAGATCTTGATTCTCAATCTTCAGCACAGGATTCTCGTGACGTAAGTCTGCGAGGAATGTGCAGAACAAACTCGTCTTCAACATGGGTTTAAAGCCCTGTGCTTTGGATTGAGCCTCAGGCGGATCGCAGAGCTGCGCGAAGGAAGACGCACAGAGTGCGTCGCGCAGCTCGCGCGTGATCAAAGCCCGCGATTTACAGATTGATACACTGCACTAGAAAGGAGAAATTTCAATGAAAAAGAAAATCACAGCAATTCTTACCGCATCCATCATGGCTCTTTCGATGGCGGCCTGCGGAGGTTCCGTAGCCCAGAGCGGAACGCAGGAGCCGGCAGCTGAGACTGCATCCACTGCATCCGCGGTAACCGAGTCCAAAGGCGCTGAGTCCAAGGCGGATAGCACCGGCGTTGAATCTGCGGCAGCTGAGAGCGCGGCGGTCGAATCCGCCGTCGCGGAAGTCCGACCCGGAGAGGAGACCGAAATCCAGGTCTTCATCGCCGCTTCCCTGAACACAGTCATGCAGGAAGTCGCCGCGGCTTTCAACGAGCAGTATCCCAATGTCAAAATCACTTACAATGCCGACAGCTCCGGCACGTTGCTGACTCAGATCGAGGAGGGGTACGCCTGCGACGTATTCTTCTCAGCTGCCCAGAAGCAGATGAATAAGCTCCAGGATGAGGATGGTCTTGTTGTGGAGGGGACACGCGCCAATGTCGTCAACAACCAGGTCGTCGTCGTTACCCGCAAGGATTCCGGAACGACTGTCACCGGTCTTTCCGATATCGCCAATGCCTCCAGTATCGCCCTTGCCGACGGCTCCGTCCCTGTCGGGCGCTACACCCGCGTGGCCATGATCAATGCCGGTCTTCTTCCGGGATATGAAGTAGATGCTGCTTCTGATATCACGACCCAGCAGGTGTCCGACGCGCTGGGCGGAGTTGAGATCTCCGAGCAGGGCAACGTCTCCAAGGTCCTTGCGGCCGTAGTGGAGGCCTCCTGCGAGGTAGGCACGACCTACTACTCCGATACCTATGGGTATGAGGACCAGCTGGATATTCTTGAGACCGTAGGCTACGATCTCACCGGAGATGTCATCTATCCGATCGCGCAAGTCGTCAACGAGGAGGCTGATGAAGCAGAGAAGACTGCTGCCGCTGAGTTCGTCAAGTTTGTGACAAGCGATGAGGCTAAGGCTATCTTCGAGGCATATTATTTTGATACTAATGTAGAGTGATCTTCTTGAGTTTCCGGTTCTTCCTGACAGGAAGAATGTCATTGGAGGTGCTGGCTTTGTCGGGCAGGAGGAATGACTTTCGGTGATATTGGCTCTTCGGGCAGGAAGAATGTCATTGGAGATGCTGGTTCTTCCGTGCAGTAGGAATGTCATCGGAGCTGCTGGTTCTTCCGTGCGCAGAAACTACTTTTGGAGATTCCGGAACTTGCCTGTCAGAACAAATAACTCTAATATGAAATATGGCTTGAAAAGGGGCTGCAATTCTGCATGGAAACATCGGACGCGGCCCCTTCTGTGTGTTATAATGCATATGATATGCTGCGCATCGGTTTCCTGGGCATACTTGCCAGATGTGATTTTTTGTCATAAGACCAGAGTCAGCAAAAAGCCTGTAATCAGGGCACGGTAGCTGCCTTTGAAAAGTTTGAATTCTTTAAGCTTATGGCCAAAGGCAGCAAAAAGCCTGCAATCAGGGCTAGGTAGTTGCCTTTGAAAAGTTTGAATTCTTTAAGCTTATGGTCAAAGGCAGCAAAAAGCCTGCAATCAGGGTACGGTAGCTGCCTTTGACAAATCTAGCTTCTTTGGGATCAAGTCAGGAGGCAGCAAGAAGCCTGTAATCAGGGCCCGGTAGCTGCCTTTGACAAATCTAGCTTCTTTGGGACCAAGTGAGGAGGCTGCAAGAAGCCTGTAATCAGGGCCCGGCAGTTGCCTTTGACAAATCCAGCTTCTTTGGGACCAAGTGAGGAGGCGGCAAAAAGCCTGCAATCAGGGCATGGTAGCTGCCTTTGATAAATTTGAATCTTTTGGACCAAGACTGGAGGCATCAAAAAGCCTGTAGCCAAGGCGCATTAGCTGCCTTTGATAAATTTCATTTCATATGAGGATTAAATCTATGAAAGAGATTTTGAATATCCTTGAAAATCTTGACTGGAGCCCATTCTGGATCTCACTGAAGACCGGCGTGGTGGCAACATTTTTCTGCTTCTTTTTGGGAATATTCGCAGCCGGAAAGATCATGAAGGCTGGGAGCCGGAGCAGGGCAGTCATAGATGGATTTTTGACTCTCCCCATGGTCCTGCCGCCCACAGTCGCAGGCTTCTTTTTGCTCCTTATTTTCTCAAAGAGGCGGCCGTTTGGCATGTTCCTCTACAATCAGTTCGGAATCAAGGTCGTGCAGAGCTGGCTCGGCTGCATCATAGCCGCGATGGTCATTGCGTTCCCGCTCATGTACCGGAACGCAAGGGCGGCCTTTGAACAGGTGGACATCAACCTCATCTATGCGGGCAGGACGCTTGGCATGTCGGACACAAAGATCTTCTGGAAGATTGTCGTGCCCAACGCAGGGCCTGGCATTGCATCGGGGACGATATTGACATTTGCGCGAGCACTCGGGGAATACGGAGCCACATCCATGCTGGCCGGCAATATTCCGGGCAAGACCGCGACCATCTCCCAGAGGATCGCGATGGTCATCCAGGACCAGAATTATCTGACTGCAGGGGTGTGGGTGGCTATTGTGCTGGTGATTGCATTTGTGGCTATAGTCCTGATGAATGTGATCTCGTCGAAGGCTATGAAAAACGTAGAAAAATGGTAGCATATGAGTTTATCAGTTGACATAAAAAAGAAATTTCCGAACTTTACACTGGACATGCACTTCAACCTGTCCAGCCGTCGCGTCGGAATACTCGGCGCGTCCGGATGCGGCAAATCCATGACGCTCCGGTCCATTGCCGGCATCTTCCAACCTGACGAGGGCAGAATAGTGCTCGGTGACAGGGTGCTGTACGATTCCGCCCGCCGCGTCGATCTGAAACCGCAGGTAAGGAACATAGGATATCTTTTCCAGAATTACGCCCTGTTTCCCAACATGACAGTGCGGGAAAATATCATGGCAGGTCTTTCCGGGAATAAAGCCGGGAAGATTGCCCGGGCGGAAGAGATGATAACTAAGTTTGGTCTGAACAATCTTGAGGACCGGCTGCCCGGGCAGCTATCGGGCGGGCAGCAGCAGCGGTGCGCATTGGCGAGGATCATGGCCTATCGGCCGGACGTGATCCTGCTCGACGAACCCTTTTCAGCCCTCGACTGGTATCTGAGGGACCGGATGCAGCGAGAGCTATCAGACATGCTAAGGGATTACGAGGGCATGGTCATCATGGTGTCCCACGACAGGGATGAGATATTTCGCTTCTCAGAAGAGCTGCTCATCGTGGATGCGGGGCATGTGATACGGCAGGGAGCGACCCGGGAAGTATTTTCCGATCCGGGAACGCGGAGCGCAGCAGTTCTCACCGGCTGCAAGAACTTCAGCCGCGCGGAGCGGATTGATGACCATCACGTCCGCGCGATGGACTGGGGAATTACTGTAGAGACGGAGCGGGTGCTGCCGGAAGGCATACGAGATCTCGGCTTCAGAGCCCATCAGTTCAGACCGGTCTATATGGGGGATGAGAAGACTGGCTGCGAGGAAGAGACACTTACAAGCCGGACTCACGGGGAGCCGATAAAAACTGTGAGTCGGGAGGCACTTGCAAGCCGGCAGGGTAAGTTGAAAAATGCCGTGAGGTGCAATGTAGTATCCCAGGCAGAGCTGCAGTTCGAAAGAAACTATTACATAGACCCGGAATCAAGCGAAGGGGACGGTTCTTTAATCACGTGGCTGGTCCAGAGAGAGCTCTGGCCCATGCTCGACGAGAAAGGGCTCCCGGACTATCTGGTCATGCCGGAGAAAGATTTCCTGTTCCTTGAATAATGAAACTCAGCGCGCCGGCAGCACGTGCCAGGCCCCACCCGGCAGTGATTGAACGCAGACGGAAAAACGGCATATGCAGCAATAATATGATAGCAGTCGAATACGGAGGTTGAGATATGAGCACAGATAAAAAAGAATTTTATCAGATAATCAATGAGTGCAACCCCAACCATGAGACTATAACGCACATGGTCATAGAGGGAGACGCAATCGGCGAGAAAGCTGTCTGCTCGAACGGGAAAATCATCTGGACCTCTGAAGAGAACGGATTCATGAAGCGTTGTGAGCCGTACATAGTCAGGATCAAGGGTTCCGGCATGAGCATTGTGGAAGAAAAGCAGGTCTACTCAGAGGTGATCGGGCATGAAAAAAAGCTGGTCATCTGTGGTGCCGGGCATGTATCCATGGCAATCATTCAGCTGGGCCGTATGGTCGGATTTTCGGTGACAGTCATTGAGGACCGAGAAGTGTTCGCCGATAACGCGCGCAGTCAGGGGGCGGATAAGGTCATCTGTGACTCCTTTGAAAATGGTCTTGCCCAGATCCCGGGCGATGAAGACACTTATTTTGTCATCGTGACCCGCGCTCATCGCTGGGACCGCGAATGTCTGCGGATCATCGCTGGGAAGCAGCACGCATATGTCGGAATGATGGGCAGTAAGAGAAGGGTCAGCATGGTCCTTAACGAACTCAGGAAAGAAGGGATTCCTGAGGAATTTCTGGGCAGTGTCTGCACACCGATCGGACTGAGGATCGGAGCAGAAACACCTGAGGAGATCGCGGTTTCGGTCATGGCTCAGATAATAGAGATTAAGAATTGGGATAAGAATACATTTGCATACCCGAGAGAGATGATGGACGCGATTCTCGGTCTTCATCACAGCGAGGCCGGCGCACTACGGAAAGTCATGGCAACAATCATAAAACGAAGGGGGTCTGCCCCGCGGGACGTCGGCACAAAAATGTTGATCATTGAGGACGGGACCTGCATCGGGACGATTGGAGGAGGCTATGCGGAGGCTGTCATCGCCAAAGAGGGCATGAAGATGCTCCGGGAGGAGTCGCTGCCGAAGATTCTCGAAGTAAGCCTCCTTGCGGATCTTGCCGAGGAGGAGGGCATGATCTGCGGCGGCGAGCTTGAGGTGTTCATGGAGCCTCTTTATTAGTCTGTGAAGTGCTTCCGAGCAGCACGTTCACAGGAGCGCAGCACCGCAGGGAAGCTGCAACACTGCATGGGAACTACAGCACCGCAGGGAAGCTGCAGCACTGCATGGGAACTACAGCACCGCATGGAAGCTGCAACACCGCATGGGGTGGAAGTTCATGACATGGCTGAAAGATGGAATCAATCCTTTTCCGATAACATAATTACAGAGGATGAATCATGACAGGAAAAATACTTGCTATATGCAGAAGCGATAAAAAGGGAACACAGAAATACGAGATACAGGAAGCGCACCTGATTCCCGAGTGGGGCATTGAGGGTGATGCTCACGCGGGCAGGTGGCACCGTCAGGTCAGCCTTCTGTCCTTTGAGAAAATCGAGGAGTTCCGCGCTAAAGGTGCAAATGTATCCTTCGGCGCCTTCGGTGAAAACCTCGTCCTTCAGGGCGTTGATCTCAGGAATGTTCCGGTCGGGACGATCATACGATGCGGTGATGCCGTCCTTAAACTCACTCAGATCGGCAAGGAGTGCCACGACCACTGCGCCATCTATAAGAGCGTGGGGGATTGCATAATGCCTCGCGAGGGAGTATTTGCAGAAGTGCTCAAAGAGGGTGTGATAAGGCCGGGCGATGAGATGGAATTTCTTCCGCTCGATCCGGACAGACCGTTCACGGCGTGCGTGATAACGCTGTCCGACCGGGCATCCGCAGGTACATATGAAGATAAGAGCGGGCCGCTCATGGTCGAGATTCTGAAGGAGGCAGGCTACGAGATTGTCGAGTATCTTCTTCTGCCGGATAATAAGAACAGGCTGAAGAGAGAATTTATTCGCCTTGCCGACCAGCGGCAGGTGAACGTTATTTTCACGACCGGCGGGACCGGCTTCTCTGAGCGGGACATCACACCGGAAGCCACTCTCGAGGTCTGTGACCGCCACGCGCCGGGGATCGCGGAAGCCATGCGCTGGTATTCCCTCTCGATCACGCCCAAGGCCATGCTGAGCAGGCAGGCCTCAGGCATACGAAAGAAGACTCTCATCGTCAACATGCCGGGCAGCCCGAAAGCTGTGAAGGAGGACCTCGACTTCATTTTGAAGCCGCTGGCCCACGGACTCGGGATACTGCGGGGGACGGATACGGATTGACGTGTTGCAGCAGGCGGCATTCTGCGGGGGACGGATACGGATTGACGTGCCGCAGCAGGCGGCATTCTGCGGGGACGGATATGGATTGATGTGCCACAGCAGGCGCACATTTCTTTGATGCATTCGGAATACTTCTCTGCTGCAGGCAGAGGATTTCATGATTAAAGCAGCTGTACATGACAGAAATTATAAAAAAGAGCAAGGGGAGAACAACTATGATCCAGGATATTTACCCACACCGGCTCAGAAATGAATACCACCCGGGGAAAAAAGCACATCCGGACAGCCCGATTTTTGTGTTTGAGGGCTCGGACGTGCTGATAAAAAACAGTGACCGGCTTGATATTCCGAGACGGGGAGAATTTCCGGACGATGCTGAGGCCATTTTCCTTTTTCAGGTAGATGACGTCGACTATTTTCTGCTGAAAATGAAACCCATCATCGTGCCGAACGGCTACCGATTTGTCCCTGTCCGCCAAATACGGGCGGTGGCGACAGAGCCGAAGGAGCTGATATTTGCCACCTACACTGCATGGCAGCTCGCGCACTGGTACAGAGATAACTATTTCTGTGGTACATGCGGGAGCCGCACTGTCCTCTCAAAGACGGAGCGGGCTCTTGTCTGCCCGGAGTGCGGAAGGCTGATCTACCCGAGGATCGTACCTGCCGTTATCGTCGGTGTCACGAACGGCGATGAGATCGTGCTGACCAGATATGCCGATCGCCCGATTGCGTACAATGCGCTGGTCGCCGGATTCATGGAGATCGGCGAGACGTTCGAGCAGACTGTCGAGCGCGAGGTCATGGAGGAGCTAGGCCTCAAGGTGAAGAACCTGCGTTACTATAAGTCGCAGCCTTGGGCGATCGTGGATGACATTCTTGCAGGATTTTACTGCGAAGTCGATGGTGATCCGACTATCCACCGCGATCCGCACGAGCTGAAGAGTGCCGTGTGGACTCGCCGCGAGGATATCGTGCTGCAGCCGGATGACTACTCGCTGACCAACGAGATGATGAGAGAATTCAAGGAAGGCCGGCAGTAGCTTCTCGCGTGCAAATGTGAGCGAGACTGGAATTATGTCAGCTGGCGCTGACCCGAATTCCGCGCCAAGTTTCGCGAGCGAGACTGGAATATTATCGAGGTATAACAATTTGAAAAAGGCAGCTCCGTTTTTGATATTACTTGCCGGAATGCTCTGGGGCAGCATGGGACTATTTGTCCGAACTCTGAACGGGCGGGGACTGGCATCCATGGGAATAGTCTCACTGAGAGCAATCGTCACCGCGATTTCCATGCTGGTGTTCCTGCTGATCTTCGACAGGAAATATTTGCAAATAAAGATCCGTGACACCTGGTGTTTTCTCGGGACCGGTATCCTGAGCATCATATTTTTCAACTACTGCTACTTTTCAGCGATTACGCTGACGTCTATGTCGGTGGCAGCGGTGCTTCTGTACACCGCGCCGGCCATAGTCATGGTTCTTTCATATTTTCTGTTCAGGGAGAGTTTTACGACAAGGAAGGTCATAGCGCTGGTACTGACATTTGTCGGCTGCGTGCTTGTGACCGGCGTAATCGGGGAGACCGCCCCGGTCTCAGCAGCCGGGATACTGACAGGTCTGGGAGCGGGGCTTGGCTATGCTCTGTATTCCATTTTCAGCCGCTACGCGCTGGAGAGAGGGTACCACTCGCTGACAATCACATTTTATACGTTCCTGATTGCTGCTATAGCGAGTCTTTTCATGACCGACCCTGTCAGAGTTGTATCGACAGCGGCGTCATCGCCGGGCATGCTGCTCTTCTCCGTAGCTTTCGGAGTCCTCTGTACAGTGCTTCCGTATCTGACATACACGCTGGGGCTTACCCAGGTGGAGAATTCCCGCGCATCAATCATCGCCTCGGTGGAGCCGGTGACTGCGACGGTACTCGGAGCTATCCTGTTTCACGAGCAGCTGACATTTTCCGGGGTGCTGGGGATGGCGATGGTCATTGCAGCTCTGGTCATATGTGCATAGAGGAACGAGCCGGGGTGGGTTTCCACCTCCGGCTCGTTCTTATCTGTCATTATTTAATTGTCTCAGAATTAGAACTCGTCACAGTCATCGAAGTAATCGTATTCGTCATAGTCGTCATAGTCGTCATAGTCGTCATAATCGAAATCGTCTTCATGATCTGTGTAGTCATTGATCTGAATCACTTTCCAGCCGTTGTTCGTCATCTGGCCCTTGATCACTACTGTGATCTCGTCGCCTTCAAGAACATAGTCCTCATAATATGTCTCGGCACCGGCGACCAGAAGGGTGATGTTGCAGCCGTCTGCGCGGAGCTGCCATGTGTTGCCGTTCATGGCGGTTACAATACCGGTAATGGTCTGAACTGCATTTTCCTCTTCAGCAGCTCTGCGTGCAGCTTCTTCTGCAGCTCTCTGCTCGGCAGCCCTGCGTGCGGCTTCTTCTTCCGCAGCTCTCTGCTCGGCAGCTTTGCGTGCAGCTTCTTCCTCAGCGGCTTTCCTTTCAGCAGCTCTGCGTGCAGCCTCTTCCTCAGCGGCCTTCTTCTCAGCAGCTTCCTTGGCAGCCTTCTTCTCAGCAGCCTTCTTTTCAGCTGCTTCTCTGGCAGCCTTTTCTTCAGCGGCCTTCTTCTCGGCAGCTTCCTTGGCAGCCTTCTCCTCAGCAGCCTTCTTTTCGGCAGCTTCCTTGGCGGCTTTCACTTCAGCAGCCTTCTTCTCAATAGCCTGCTTAGCGGCCTTCTCTTCAGCAGCCTTTTTCTCAGCTACAAGCTTGGCAGCTTTCTTTTCAGCAGCTTCCTTAGCGGCTTTCATCTGAGCGGCTTTCTGAGCGGTGGCTTTCTTGTCAGCTGCTTCCTTGGCAGCTTTCTCATCAGCGAGTTTCTTAGCGGCTTCTTCTTCAGCCTTTGTCTCGTCGGCTTTGATTTCGGTCGTCTGTGCGGCAGCTACGTTGCTGGCCGGGAATTTTGTTACAAAGTGTGATCCTATTGCTACAGCGCCGGCGCCAAGGCTGGCGGAAAGTGCGATTGTAATGATTGTTGCTACGATTCTGTTCTTCATGGTTAATTCTCCTTTATTCAAAATGTGTGTAATTTGTTTATTTATGGGGCTTTCGTTTGCCCTTACATGTGTATATACGAGGGACTGGGAGGGGAGGGCTAAAAGAATGTTGATAATTTAAAAGTCGGAATATTTTGCAGATTTGATGAAATATTCAGTATACTTAGTTGATCTATCTTGTTGGCAAAGCTTGATCAGCCTAAAGGCAGCTGAAGACTCTGGCAAGCAGGATTTCAGTTGTTTCTGCCATTGATCCGATGAAGCCCCCGGGACCAAAGGCAACTGTAGACCCCGGCAAGCAGGATTTCAGTTGATGCATTAAATTATAAATAGAGACATAGGAAATGGCAGATCCGATTTGGGCAACATATCAATTCGGATCTGCCATTATTATGTCTCTGCAATTCATTGTCCCTGGGACCAGGGATTGTTCTTCCATTGCTTCAAAGAAGCAGGAGAAAGCCGGCCAATAGGCTTATCATTAATATTTTACTTCTCAAAATGCTGGTAGTCCTTACGATCGCTCCAGTCTCCGCCCCACTCAAATCCGTGTGATATAAAGAGATTGTAGCACAGATCTCCCCGCTCTATCTTATAGGGGAAGTCCGCGTCGCGGTCGAGATAGGGAGCTCCGGCAGCAGGTTCTATGATCCTCTCACCATCGACAACTTTGGTGTACGGATTGTACAGGGTGTTGATATCCACCGCAACTCCCAGACCATGCTTCGAGATTTTGTTCGTGTGGGAGATGGTGCGATAGTTGAAGCAGGAGGAGTTGTTGTCCGTCATGCTGCGCTCGTCATCCGCATCATACTCATCTATGAGGCGCATCTTCTCGATAGGATAGCTCTGTTCATACAGCTCCCGGAAGATTTCCAGCAGATCTTCCGCGATGAGTGTGCTGCAGACCATTTCTCCCTCAAGAGTTTCTCCTTCAATGTTTTTATGCAGGACATGGATATATCGGAGATCTTCTCTGGGAATTGTACAATAATCCTTGTAAGACTTGCCTTGCATCTTTGCGAATATTTCATCGGGGATTGGAATTGCATAGAAGGCTTCATCGATAGATGCTGATTCTGCGGCAGTAGAATCAGGCAATGATTCCTCCGATGTGGCAACAGTTGAGCTGGTCTGCGATTCCGCTGATGAGTCAGCCAGACCGATGTCGTCCTTTGGGGTTATGTTGTTTATATCACTCTCAGAGGATTCCGACGACGATTCGTCTTTGGGTGTGGCGTATGTGGAATCTACCGCGGAATCCATGGCGGGTATGGCAGTTATCGACTCCGACGGCGCTTGGACATTCGAATCATCAGATCCTTCATAAGCAGAATTACCGGAGCCTTGTGCCGCGCAGCCTGTACAAGCTGCGAGAGCGGTGGCAAGAATCAATCCCATTGCAATAATCTTGTATTTCATAAATTAAATCCTCTCTTATGTATGCTGGAAATTCAGCCAGTTTGCTTACCAAACCGAAAGGCAACTAATAAAGCTCGCGGGCGAGAATCTGCTGCTTCCGCCGAAGACCCGATGAAGCTCGCTTTGACCAAAGGCAGCAATCACGCCTCAGGAAGCAGGATTTTGCTGCTTCCGCCGAAGACCCGATGAAGCTCGCTTTGACCAAAGGCAGCAACCACGCCTCGGAAGCAGGATTTTGCTGCTTCCGCCATTGACCCAATGAAATCTTAAGAATACTATAGCATTTTTTAGCCTGCCGGTAAATGGAACAGCGGGGCGATGGTGAACTAAGTGAAGTAGGGCCGGTTATGCGTGGAAAAATCCACGCGAAACCGCCTCGAGTTCACCACTAATGCTTGCATCTTATAAAAAACATCACATTTCATTTTGAAAACCCACTCATTGTGTTAAAGTAGATTGTAGAACCGCTAATTCACAGAACCCTGCCCACTGATACTGTCAGGACGGGGATGGAAGTTGCCACGGCGACACTTCACAGCAGTCCACGGCAGCCAATAGCACCTTACAGCACCACACTCATCTCTGGAAATAAACACATAAAGAGGAAATAAATCATGACAAATAAAGAACCCGTATACATCACCGGCCACCTTCACCCGGACACAGACTCCATCGCGTCCGCAATCGCCTACTCCTTCTTCAAGCGGGCGATGGGCGTAAGGGCCATCCCCTGCAGGCTGGGGCCTGTCAACGCGGAATCCGCGTACCTTCTGAAACGCTTCGGCTTCGAGGAGCCGATGCTCCTTGCTGACGCCAGAGTCAAGCTCTGTGAGATCGCGCTGGATCCCCTTACATATATAAAAGAAGGGACCACGATCTTCGAGAGTCTCAAGCGCATGTCTGAGTATAACAAGACATACTGCGGTGTTGTGGACGATGAAATGCATCTGGTAGGCCTTGTCACCAAGAGTGACATTGCTGCGGTAGGTCTGGGAGACACAGCTTACAATATTGATCTCCTGAAAAAGCTCAAGCTGGACGATGTCTGCACGACTCTGGACGGCCGGGTCATCTATCGGGAAGAACAAATGCATCTGAACGGCAAAGTCAGCATGATCGCCATGGCTGACAGGGAGCGCATCAGTAGCTACGAGCTGACGGACAGGATCATCATCGTCGGTGATGATGCCGTGACCCAGAAGGAAGCCATAGAAAAGGGTGCCGGCCTCATGATCATCGTGTGGGCGGACTCTGTCTCCGAGGAAGTTCTTGAAGCCGCTAAAGAGCATCACTGCCCGATCATCATCAGCGGTCACGGCGCGATGAACACATCCCGCTATATTTTCTTCGCGACATCCGTCAATGAGATCATGCAGAGGGAAGTCATCACGTTCAGCACGAACGAGCTGGCGGAGGACGTCGGTGCCAAAATGCTTCGCAGCCGCTATCACATCTATCCTATTATAGACCAGGAAAAGAAGCTCTACGGATACGCCGCGCGCTACCACATCATGACCAGTAAGAACAAGCAGATCATCATGGTCGATCATAACGAGTTCTCCCAGTCAGTCCGGGCAATTGAGGAAGCCAGAATTCTTGAGGTCATCGATCATCACAGGATCAATGACTTCTCATCCACTCAGCCTGTCTCATTCCGAAATGAGATCGTCGGGTCGACCGCGACCATCATCGCGACAATATTCCGCGAGAATCAGATCCCGGTTCCACAGAATCTGGCAGGTCTGCTTCTCGGCGCGCTGCTCTCCGACACGATGAACTTCCATTCGCCGACGACGACAGAGAAGGATCGCCAGACTGCCAATATCCTTGCGGCGATGGCGGACCTTGACATAGATGAATTTGCACGCGACATGTTCGCCGTGACCGCGGACACAACAGGCAAATCCTACGCGGAGATGCTGAATCAGGATATGAAGATCTACAGCATTCGGGACTGCAATCTCTCAATCTCACAGGTCATCGTCACCTCGACGGAGCAGATTCGCAAGGAGAGCGCTCAGATCCAGCCCGCAATCGAGACCTTCTGCCGCAAGAAGCGCCTGGACCTCGCTGTGTTGGTGTTCTCCAGCATCATCGACAACGGATCCGTCATTTTCTATGGCGGCAATCGCTCCGCGTGGGCAAATGAAGCCTTCCCCGACAAAGAAGGCGAGACCCACAGCTTCCAGGAAGGGCTTCTTTCAAGAAAGCAGCAGATACTTCCCAAGCTCACTAACATCATCAACATGTACTCGTGAGTCAGGGACAGTTCATATCACGTGGAAAAATCCCCGCAATAAGAACTGTTATGAGCGCATGGAAAAATCCACGCGGGAAGAACTATCCTGAGCGCGCGAACAGGGCTGGCGCAGAAAAAAGCAAAAACCTGCAGCATAAAGACGCAACAGTAAATCTAGGAAAAGGCTGACATACTAAATCATGGACAACATCGTAGAACGTATAGGGGTGATGATAGAAGAGAGCTGGCTGGCGACATTTGCAGCAATTGCGGTCGTCATTCTCTTTGCTGTCATTATTTATAAGTTGTTCATCTGGCTGCTGCGCCGCTATGATAAGACAATATCCGGTGACCACAGGGGCAAGACGTATAATCGCCTGATTGCGAGTTTTACAAGATTTGCATTCGTCATAACGACATTCTTCATAGTGCTGTACCTGCTGGGCGTAGACATCACGTCTATGCTGGCCGGTCTCGGTATCGCCGGCTTTGCGGTGAGCTTTGCTGTCCAGGATATGGCCACGGACGTAATCCGGGGAATCGGAATCATCGCCGACTCCTACTGCCAGGTCGGCGACGTCATCCTGTACAAAGGTATGGAGGCAGAAGTTCTCACAATCGGCATTCGGACTACGCGGGTGCGTATTCTTGCAAATGACAACATCATCTCCATCGCAAACCGCAACATTAGCGAGGTCGAAGTTCTCTCCTGGAAATATGTAGAGTCATTTCCTATGCCTTATGACCTCAGCATCTACCAGTCGGAGAAGGTCGTGAGAGATATAGTGAATCGTATCTCGAAAAATGAATTTGTCGAGAACTGCAAATACGTCGGTGTGACCGAACTTGGATCCTCCGCCGTCTACTATAATCTGGAGATACGGTCAGATCCGCTGTATCGCCGTCAGGTCAGGCGGGACACATTGAGATCTATTATGCTCGGCCTCGAAGAAAATCATGTGCCGGTGCCCTACAACCAGCTCGACGTACATACAGTAAGCGATTCGGAGAGAGCCGCCGGTTATGCTGAGCTTACCGATACGCCGGACTTCAGGAACTATGTCGAGAAGAGCCGCGGTGCCGCAAATGACAGCATTTTCAGAACTGAGAAATTCACTGTACTGTTTACCGGTGAGAATGTGGAACAGGTGCTTGACGGAGCGGAACGGTTTGTCTGGCGAATGGGCTGCAGCAGAGCTGAAAGGCTTCAAGTTCGCCTGCTGACAGAGGAATTGATGGAAGCCTTGCGGCAGATTGCGCCGGAGTTCCGGATGACAGTGGAATACCGGGGCCGCGGAAAGCGCTGCAATGTGCGGGCGACAGTTAAGTATGTGACGGACGAGGAAAAGAAAGAAGATCTGCTGGAGCTGTATTCTGCCGGTGACTCCTTTGAGGGAGATGGGATCGTCGGTATGGTCAGGGGCGTGACCGCGAGATTCATGGCAGTCGACCAGCGGCAGGAAGATCAGACCTGGAATCTCAGGGAGCATCTGAGAAGCATCATGAATAATGATGATCCGACGAGTGATGAAGAAATGAAGACGACGCAGTCGGAGATTCAGAAGCGGATCATAGCGAAGGTCGCGGATGATATAACGATCAACAGCAACGATGACGAGGTCGTGATCGATGCGGTGAAATACTTTTAGACTTAGGGATGGTTCTTGGATGCTTTGCTCCGGAAACGAACGAGTAGAACAGCCTGCCTATTCTATTTCACGAGAAAAGAACCGTCATGAGCGCGCGAACAGGGCTGCCGCATGTGCGGCAGCCCTGTCCTTAGGCAGTATCATTTTTATAACATTATTTTGAATCCAACGAAAACGCTGCAATAGCGTAGTATATGATTTCGTTTATGACCCGCGCCCGTCAAAGCGCGGGTCTTTTTGCTTTATCCCGTCGAAAATAATCGGAAGGGGGGAATTCTCACAGTATTATTTCGACTTTCTCATATGGCAGGCACCCGGCCGCATCAAGCGCGAAAGGCAAGAGGAAGCCGGCGATGCCTGTATGGCGCAGGGGGCGGACTTGCCGCCTCCCACTGGCCTTACTGAAACTCAGCGGCTGATTTGCCGCCCCTATTCAATTACTGATACTCAGCGACCGAGATCCACTTCTCGAGCAGAGCCTTCTCCTCCTCGCTCTTAGCCTTGTTAAGCTGGCCGGCAGCGACGATCGGCATCCACTTCTGGACGTACTGGATCGCAGTGTTGGACTTTCTGCAGTAGAGTCTCAGATACTTCTCCGCAAGATTCGGATCCGACATGGTGAACTGCAGGTAGGTGAGCGCTGCATCCGCGCCGGCATTGCCGGAGGTTGCGTGTGCCCAGTCGATGACCTTGTAACCGCCGTCCGGTGTCAGGATGATGTTGGACGGGTCAAAGTCGCCGTGGCAGAGCTTGGTGTGGCGCTTCATGCCGGCAAGACGCTGAAGAAGCTCCCACTTTGTGCTCGGGTCGATGTCGAGAGCGCTGATCTCCTCGGTGCGCTTCGGAATCGTGTTGCGCAGGCCGATCGCGCGGAAGCTGTTAACTTCGAGCTGAATGTCGACGAACTTCTCGAGGTTGGCCTCAAGGTTCTCCGGCTCTTCTTTCATCTTATCCGCCAGTGTCTGGCCTTCGATATACTCAAGACCGAGTCCCCAGCCGCCGTCGAACTCTTTTACATACAATACCTTCGCGCACGGAACGCCGAAGGACTCGACATAGGATGTGATCAGGGCTTCATTGAAGACGCCTGTCTTCGGATGTTCGGGGACGGACACCTTGATGACTTCATTCCCCACTTTATAGACGGTCTTATTGGCACGCCTGCAAATGATATCTTTCTCGTTAAATTCCATATTGGACCTCCTGGTTTGTCTTTATCATGCTGGACTTATGACTTTTCCCATAAGCTATGCGCATAAAATGAATGACTACGGTTCAGCCGGAAGCCGGATCTGTCCCGGCTCCGGCATATGTCATTATCAGAAATCGACCTTCTTGTCATCCTCGCCGTAGTAAGCCAGCGTGTAGATCTTCTTGAGCTCGGAGATGAGCGGATATCTCGGGTTCGCGCCCGTGCACTGGTCGTTGAAGGCCTGCTCGGTCATCTCGTCCAGGGTATCGAAGAAGTACTTCTCGTCCACGCCGTACTCGCGGATGGAATCCTTGATGCCGATCGCATGCTTGAGGTCACGCAGCTTCTCGATGAAGAGGTCCAGGGTCTCGTTGTCATCCTTGCCCTTGATTCCGTTGTACTCAGCGATCTCGCAGTAGCGGCGCAGTGTGTGCGGATACTGGTACTGCGGGAAGGTGCCCATCCTTGTCGGGACTTCCTTCGCGTTGTAGCGGATGACGTAGGTGAGCAGGAGGGCATTGGCCACGCCGTGCGCGATGTGGTGGAACGCGCCGAGCTTGTGGGCGAGGGAGTGGTTGATGCCGAGGAAGGCATTTGCAAATGCCATACCTGCCAGGCAGGAAGCATTGGCCATATGGTCGCGTGCCGTGACGTTCGTGCCGTCGGCGTAAGCGGTCGGCAGGTAGTCAAATACGAGCTTGGTCGCCTTGAGCGATGTGCCCTCCGTGAAGTCGGATGCCAGCATGGAGACATAGGACTCGATCGCGTGTGTCATGACGTCGATACCCGAGGCGGATGTCAGGCCCTTCGGCTGTGTCATCATGTTGTCCGTGTCTACGATGGCCATATCCGGGAGGAGCTCATAGTCTGCCAGCGGATACTTGATGCCCGCGTCGCTGTCCGTGATGATCGCGAACGGTGTGACTTCGGAGCCTGTGCCGGAGGAAGTCGGGATCGCTACGAAGTAGGCCTTCTTGCCCATCTCCGGATACATGTAGATACGCTTCCTGATGTCCATGAAGTCCATGGCCATGTCGGAGAAGTCGGCATTCGGGTTCTCATAGAGCACCCACATGATCTTGGCCGCGTCCATTGCGGAGCCGCCGCCGAATGCGATGATGACGTCCGGCTCGAACGCGCGCATCTGGGCCGTGCCTTCCAGCGCGTTCTTCAGTGTCGGGTCAGGCTGTACGTTGGAGAAGCAGGTGTGGACGATGCCCATGGCGTCGAGCTTCTCCTCGATAGGCTTCGTGTTGCCGTTCTTGTAAAGGAATGTATCCGTTACGATGAACGCGCGTTTCTTGTGCATGATAGTGCCGAGCTCGTCGAGGGCGACAGGCATGCAGCCTTTCTTGAAATAGACCTTTTCCGGTGTGCGGAACCAAAGCATATTCTCTCTCCTCTCTGCGACGGTCTTGATATTGATGAGGTCCAGGGCGCCAACGTTGTGGGAAATGGAATTTCCACCGTAGGAGCCGCAGCCCAGGGTAAGGGACGGAAGGAGCGCGAAGTTGTAGATGTCGCCGATGCCGCCCTGTGCGGATGGTGTGTTGACAAGGATGCGGCATGCCTTCATGCGGTCAGCGTGGGCTGCCATCTTTTCCTTCTCATGTGTGTCGATATAGAGGGAAGCTGTGTGGCCGAAGCCGCCGTCGCGGACGAGCTGGTCTGCCTTGTCGAGGGCCTCCTCGAAGCTGTCAGCCCTGTACATAGCGAGGACCGGTGAGAGTTTCTCGTGAGCGAACTCCTCGGAAATGTCGACGGATGTGACCTCGCCGATGAGGACCTTCGTCGTCTCCGGGACTTCGACGCCTGCCATGGCAGCGATCTTATAAGCGCTCTGGCCGACGATCTTCGCGTTCAGCGCGCCGTTGACAAGGATGGTCTTCCTGACCTTCTCGATCTCGTCGCCCTTAAGGAAGTAGCATCCGCGATACTCGAACTCATCCCTGACTTCATCGTAGATGTCGGAGAGGACCGTGACGGACTGCTCGGAAGCGCAGATCATGCCGTTGTCGAATGTCTTGGAATGGATGATGGAGTTGACTGCCAGCTTGATGTCAGCCGAGCTGTCGATGATGACCGGTGTATTGCCCGCGCCGACGCCGAGGGCCGGCTTGCCGGATGAGTATGCCGCGCGCACCATGCCCGGGCCGCCGGTAGCGAGGATGCAGTCGGAATCCTTCATGACGGTCTGTGTGAGGGCGAGTGACGGGACGTCGATCCAGCTGATGATGCCTTCCGGAGCGCCTGCCGCTACCGCCGCGTCAAGGACGGTCTTCGCTGCTGCGATCGTGCTGTTCTTTGCGCGCGGATGTGGGGAAATGATGATGGCGTTGCGGGTCTTTAAGCAGATGAGCGTCTTAAAGATCGCTGTTGATGTCGGATTGGTTGTAGGAATGACAGCCGCGATAAGGCCGATCGGCTCGGCAATCTTCTTGATGCCGTAGACCGGGTCCTCTTCGATGACGCCGCATGTCTTAGTGTTGCGGAAAGCATTGTAGATATACTCAGCCGCGTAGTGGTTCTTGATGACCTTGTCCTCGACGAGACCCATGCCGGTCTCCTCCGCGGCCATCTTGGCAAGCGGGATCCTTGCCTTGTCAGCTGCTGTTGCTGCAGCCTTGAAGATCTTGTCGACCTGCTCCTGTGTGTAGGTCGCGAAGACAGCCTGTGCCTTGCGCATTTCCGCCATGCGCGCCTCGAGCGCCTCGACGGTGTCAACGATGTTGACGGTTTTTGCTGTTTCGTTGTCCATGTGATCCTCCTTTGAAATGAATAAAATAATGTTGAGAATGAATTGATACTGCCTGTATCGATATTCATTTATCGATATAATAATATCGATATACTATCCGATTGTCAACCCTCCCTGTTGTATAAATATGAGTAAATAGTGGAGCGAGTTTTGTGTAATTTGTATAAATGTAGGAATTGTGTAAAAAACAGCATACAATTTAGCCGTTTAAACGATTTGTTCTTACTATTATATCATATGTGCGCTATGAAATCACCAATGCATATTCGATATTGAAATATTGTAATTCGGCTGTTTTATGATGGGACGCGGATGGCTGCAACTGCATGCCTGCACTGTTGCGACTAATGAAGAACGGTGCCTGCGAGCAGACGAAAACTGCAGTACATACCGGATGACTTCTGTGATAAAATAAGCATGGAAAAGTAACCGGCACTGGTTAGGCGGGACGGTTTGACGGATTTGCAGGCAGGACGTACACCGTCTTTTGAATTAAGGAGACATGACGACATGACCATGGAAGCTAAAATAAGACGGGAGAGAGAGACGCTGTTCCTCAGCAGTCTCGCTGTTATCCTCTTCTGCGTCTGGGGCTCAGCGAAAGTACTGTTTTCATATATGCTGAATCCGATACATTGGATACAATACGTGACCGGATCTGAAAATCCCGCAATTACCGAGACCGGAGCTGCCGTAATAATAGTGGCCTACATTCTGGTGAATTTCTTATTTCGCCTCTGCATAGGACTTCCTGCCATAAAGGAGAGCCGGGCCGATGCTTCCGGAAAGAGAGTGCTTTATCTCATCTTTGCGGTTCTTTTCCTTGCAACGGACATTCTATTTTACTGGACAGAGTTCATTATGCCCATACAGAGCGGCCAATTCATGGAAATGTTTGAAACCGGTGAAATTATAGGCCCTTTTGCGATGCTTTTCATAGAAGTCACATCATGTCTTGCAACCATGCAGCTGATCATATCCTCTCTGAAGCTTAAGTATCTGAGACGCGCGGTGAAATCAGCGTGAGCTGCAAAGGGGACAGGCGCGCGGAGAGAGAAGCATGATCTGCAGGACAGAAGGAACACGTCGCGGGATGACATGATCAGCGATACCGGAGGGAGCAATAATGCAGGAAGATTTTCACTATTATGCCACATACTGCGCAGCTTTTCTGGCGGGTTATACTCCCGCGGAGAGCAGCGAAATTGCATATGCAGCCCAGTTCGTCGATCTGTGCACAAAGACACTGCTCGAGAAACTTAATGGGCCGACACAGGCAGCCACGACACAGTCCCAGCTCGAGCTCGCCGACGCGATGACAGATATACCGGGACTGCAGGATATAACGAGGATCTGGTCATCCTTTCATTTTCTGCCGGGAGACCTCTACGCCAAAAAGAAATGGAGAGGCAGGCGCTACATGCAGAGATACAGGTTAATCTGTAACCCGAACAGCGATCTTATTGTCGAGACGGTACGGTTGGCAAAAGGAAAGGGAACACAGGCCACAGGACTTGCCATGCACATCCTCGCTGACACGTGGGCGCATAGGTATTTTGCTGGGACGCCGTCATTTGTAATAAACAACGCTACCTCTTTTTACGAGTTAAAGGGGGAGTCAGAAAGTGCCGATGATACTCGCATCGTCTTTCGACACAACCCTACCGCCCACGATGATCCGGATCAGAACTATTACACCAACACGATCTACCAGAACGATGAGAGAAGCATAATGAATCTCGGACACGGCAGGGCGGGGCATTTGCCCGATTACAGCTTTATGCGCTACAGATACCTGCCCGCATGGGGAGATTACGAAGTCATTATAAAGGACAACCCCAGGGACTACTGGCACGCGTTCTGCCAGATGGTCTACGCGATGAAATACCTTCGCGGAGAGCGTGACAGCTTTGAGAAAAAGCACTACGAGGAAGAAAACCTCGAGATGTGGAAGAGCGATATCATGCAGATCCTCGAGAAAAGACAACTTCTTGCCAGCGATGACTGGAAAGCATTCGGATTCGGGCTTTCGGGTGTCAGCCTGGAGGATTTCAACATTGAGAAATATCAGGCAGAATACGTCGCTGCCACAGGAGACAAAAAAGACAGCACCTTCCTCGGCAGATTTTTCCTTGCAGCCCTTGCTCAGAAGAGTATGGTGACTAACAGGATTTTCATGTCCCGAAACCGACTGGCTGGCTTTTCTGTCAACTATGATAAGCGCGGCTTGAAGGGGATACGGGATTACTGGAAGCTTGTTGAGATGAGAAAGCGGGGCGATGGAAATGGGTAAAGCCAGAAGAGTATTCAATTTTCTGACAGGACTGCTCACCATACTTTTCGGACTTTTCATGTTTAGCGGTCAGGATAGGGCATATACTGCAATGCTTTTTTTCCTTGAGTTCGCGCTTATCATCCGCGGCGTGAGACTCCTTGTCTATTATAACAGCATGGCGCGGCATATGGTCGGCGGCAAGATCATATTATATGAAGGAATATTCTTCCTTGATATAGGGCTTCTCTTTGTTAGCATTGATGACCTTCCATGGATGTACGTGATGATGTATCTTGTCATCGGTCTTGCGATATCGGGTGTTGTCGATTTGCTTCGTGCCAATGAAATCCGCCTCCTCGAATCCGGTCACTGGAAATATCAGGCATTTACAGGAATCGTTAAGATTATGGCAACTATAGTCAGTTTTGCAAGCTTTAAGTATCCGTTCATTCTGGTAAGTGTCTATTCGTTCGGCGTTATCCACTCGGGGGTGGCAAGAATTGTCTCGGCGGTGCGGCCGGGGGCGATTGTGTATATCGAATGATGTAAAAATGGCTGCGTAACAGCTCAGACAGGCTGCATGCAAGTACAGAATCCGGCAGCAAACATCATCTTCATCGAAAAGCGCATATTCTTCCCTGCGAGCTTTAAAATGCTACGCATTTTAGATCTCTCGGTCAGATATGCAATGCTTTTCTCACGAAGATGGATGCTTTGCTGCCGGCAACGAACTACAGAAACAGCCTGTCTGAACTGTAAAAATGGCTGCCGCATTCAGGCGAAAACCTGATGCGGCAGCCATTATGTTTGCAAAATTTCTCAGAATCAGATGCCCATACCTGCCTTGATGAAGCGGAACATACGGATCGCGCCGAGATAATACAGCTCTTCCGCGCGATCGAGAGCGTCCTGGAGCGGCATCGGAGCGTCGACTGTCGTCATCAAGGAGACGATGCCGTGATCAAAGATCTGGTCAGCGCCCTTGCCGAGGCTGCCGCACAGACCGACGGCTGTAACACCCTTGGCCTTGGAGCGCTCGCCGACACCCTGCATGACTTTGCCGAAGCAGGACTGCCAGTCGGTTCTGCCCTCGCCTGTGACGACGAGGTCGACACCGTCCAGACGGCCGTTGAAATCGATGAGGTCGAGAACTGTGTCGATGCCGGACTTCATCTCGCCGCCGAGGAAGACCATGAGAGCTGTGCCGAGGCCGCCCGCAGCGCCGCCGCCGCGGATCTGGTCAGCGTCAATGCCGAACTGAGCCTTAATGATATCGCGGTAGTTGCACATACCGGCTTCGAGACGCTCAAGAATCTCCGGTGTGCCGCCCTTCTGGGCACCGAATGTATTGGTAGCGCCGTCCTTGCCACAGAGCGGGTTCGTGACATCGCACATAACTGTGATCTTTGCATCCTTGACGCGCGGGTCGATGCCGGAAGCGTCGATCTTGACGACCTTCTCGAGGTCGCGGCCGAAGCCTTCAAGCTCATTGCCGTCCGCATCGAGGAACTTGACGCCGAGGGCTCTTGCGCAGCCCATGCCGCCGTCATTTGTAGCACTGCCGCCGATTGCGATGGAGATATCCGTGAAGCCCTTGTCGAGAGCGTCGCGGATCAGTTCGCCTGTGCCGTAGGTCGTCGTATTCAGCGGGTTCCTGAGCTCGTTCGGAACCATCGGGAGGCCGGAAGCCGCAGCCATCTCGAGGACCGCCTTGTCTTTTCCGAAGCAGCCGTAGTATGCCCGTGTCTCCTCCATCAGAGGACCATGGACATCGACATAGATTTTTTCACCGTTCTCAGCGGAGATGACAGCATCTGTCGTGCCTTCGCCGCCGTCAGCGACCGCGACGCCGCTGTACTCGATATCGCCAAAAACATTCTTGGCTGCTTTGGCAAGAAGCTCTACAGTCTGCTCGCTTGAGAGTGTGCCCTTAAATGAATCGGATGCAAATAGTAGTTTCATGTCACTTAACTCCTTTTAGATATTTGCAATTAGTGTGTTGCTATGGGCTGCGGCGTAGGCAGTAACCCGATGAAGATGCACAGGAATCCGGTCTGGAACTATGTCGGTTGATCCCGACCCGAATCCCGTGCCAAGCCTCGCGGGCGAGACTTGAATTTAAGGACCATCAGTGCAGGAACAGCGACAGAAGGAATACTTCGAGGATGCCTGCAATACCGATGACCAGTGTGCACATCGTCTGTGTCTTATAGCCCTGCTCGGGAGTCATCGCACCGAAGTTGGTGACGACCCAGAAGTAGGAATCATTTGCATGTGATACGGTCATAGCGCCCGCGCCGATCGCCATGCAGGCGAGGACCGTGCGCATCGGGCTGCCGAGACCGAGGACCGGAAGAAGCGGGGCAACAATGCCGGCCGTCGTTGTCAGCGCGACAGTGGAGCTGCCCTGTGCGGACTTCAGGATAGCCGCAAGGATGAACGGGAAGAAGATGCCCATCTTGGACAGGATCTCCGCGTGGGATGTGATGTAGTTCACCATATCGGACGAGGAAATGACTTTGCCGAGGACACCGCCGGCTGCCGTGACGAAGAGGATCGGGCCGACTGTCTTCAGAGTGTCGTTCGTGATATCGTAGAATTCGGATAACTTGCCTGCGCCGGAGAGCTGTGCCACCGCAAAAATCGTTCCGACTGCAAGAGCAATGAT
The DNA here is from genome assembly GCA_045221675.1 of Lachnospiraceae bacterium. Classification (GTDB taxonomy): domain Bacteria; phylum Bacillota; class Clostridia; order Lachnospirales; family Lachnospiraceae; genus Chordicoccus. Next base: position 37,249 of record JBGUWZ010000027.1, read on the forward strand.
CGGAGTTCCGAGGAACTTGAGAAGGCTGATGGCTGCACCGGACATGCCCGCCATTGTGACCACCGAAGAGACACCCATGAGGATGATCGGGACGATGATCGGAGCAAGTGCTGACCAGCCGCTCGGAAGCTTGCCGTACTCGGCGACGAGCTCTTCGTAGGACTTTGTGACTTCGCCGGCATCTGCTTCGTCTGCCGCTTTCACAGATTTGCCAATCTGTTTTGCAAATACAAGCCCCGCAATCAGCGGAAGTATCGAACACACAACGCCCATGCCCATGACAAGGAGCAGGTTGTCGCCGATGCCGAGGGTGTTGGCTGCAGCGATCGGACCCGGTGTCGGCGGGATGAATACGTGGGCGATATAAAGTCCGCTGCCGAGACCTATGGACATCGCGACCGATGAAGCACCGGTTCTGGATACAAGAGCTTTTCTGATCGGGTTCAGGATGACGAAACCAGAGTCGCAGAAGACCGGGATGGAAACGACCCAGCCCATGAGCTCCATAGCGAGAACAGGATTCTTCTTTCCGACAAGATTGATGACCATGTCAGCGAGCTTCAGAGCTGCGCCTGTCTGCTCAAGGATGCTGCCGATCAGGGCACCGAGAATAATAACGATACCTATACTGGAGAATGTGCCCGAGAAGCCTTGGCCGATGACATTTGCAAGACCGCTTCGGACGGTCCCATCCTCGAGGGTGGTGTCGACGAGCGGGATGCCCGCGATCACGCCGAGGATAAGGGAGATGCACATGATGGAGACGAACGGATGAATCTTAAATTTAGATATCATGAGGATCATCGCCACGATAGCAAGGATGAAAACAAAGATTAATGGTAAACCGGTCATAGGACCCTCCTTCCTGAGTGCTTTGTGCACATATTTTGATGGACCTATTATACCATCTTACCAATGATATATGTCATAATACTTTAAAAATTATGTAAATTAGACAAAATGTGCATTCTGTGTTCATCTCTGGGGGGAGACCCTGCAAGGGCGGCGGGGTCGATGCTCAAAGCACCAGTGGCTTCCGGATCGATGCGCGAATCGTCGGAGTATCAGTGCTCAAAGAATTCTTGTTGAGCATAGTACGTGATCAGATCCATGATCTTCTCCAGCTCCGCACCGGAAAGCTTCGTCTTCTCGGCGACTGCCTCGGTGTCGGCTGCCCGGAAGCCCTCGTCAAAGAGCTCTGAAGCCAGCTTTGTAAATTCACGTTCAGTCATGTGGGTCCTCCTTTCCTGCGCAGTTCAATCTAATTATACATTATATAGGTAAATACTGCCATATCTCAGCACATAGAACACTTAATCCTTGGCAGTTCCTGTGAGAAAAAGTTTCTCATGGCGTGCCTGAGAGATAGGGCAATCCGAGAACAGTAGGTGCAGAATTCATAAAATGAGTTTGACAACTGCTCATTCAGCTTTGGCAAAGATCCCAAAAGCACTGTATAAAACAAGTTATGAGTTGATAAGACTGCTTTTGAACTTGCAACTGGCTAGATAAAGCACGCCTATTGACGTTAATTCTAATTCGAAATGCCTACATAGTTTGGTGGGGGGTAAGCTGGCTGATTTTCCCTTTCATCTTTGACTCGGAGAAGGCTCCGTTCAAGGAGTTGGAAGCGGGGGCAACAAAACCCTGCTTCTGAGGTGAGATATCTGCCCTTGGTCCCAGCTGGTTTGATCGGGTCTTCGGCAGAGGCAGTAAAATCAAGATTGCGTTTATAGATACATGTGGTACAATAGGCGTACGACTTTGAAAGGAATCCGTGACTATGAAATCTATAATTGACCACGTAGCCCTTAATGTGCGCGACTTCGAATGGTATCTGAACTTCTTTGAGGAAGTATTCAACATGAAGGAAGAGAAGCGCCAGGGGGACATGCCCTACAGAAAATTCTGGCTTGACGGTGGAATCCAGCTGTGTGAGTGCCAGGTCGATACCGGCTCGGCCGGCCCGATGGACCACATCTGCTTCGTGTCCGATGACGTCGACGCTGTGATTGAAGCAGCCAAAGCCCGCGGATGCATCTCCGTGCCATATAAGCCCACCTGGTTCATCCTGCCGAACGGCGTCGTGATTGAGATGAAGCGCCAGTAAGCCTAAAGGCGGTCAAATAAAGATGACCACATGAAGGCGGTCAAATAAAGGAGATTGTATGAAAAAGAAATTCTGGAGCGTTATGCTTGTCATCGCCCTTCTCGGCGTTGCCGGGTGCCTCGGCTTCATCGCCTGGCACATCTTCTCCGACATGGGTGCCCAGCAAGTCTATGAGGAGACGGTAGAACTGGTCACTCACCCGAGGGACGAATCCGATCCTGCCGTTGAGAGCACAGAATCAGAGGACGTGGGAGAATCCGGTCTGACGGTCGCGGACATTGAATCCGTGGAATTCACCGGAGAGCGCGAGGGTGAGGAAGCGCCGTTGCCGGCGGACATCTTCTCTGGCCTCGGCGGTCGAGTCGACTTTAACATGTTAAGCGATATCAATCCCGATCTTTACGCGTGGCTGCTTATCAATGATACAAATATAGACTATCCGGTCGCGCAGCACCATGAAGATGACTACTTCTATCTGAATCATGATATGTACGGCGAGCCGAGATTTGCAGGATGCCCCTACACGCAGCGTGCAAATAAAATGGATTTCTCCGACCCCAACACCGTCATCTACGGTCACAACATGAAAAGCGGGTCCATGTTCAGCACGCTGCATTACTTTGAGGACGCCGACTTCTTTAACATGCATCCTTACATATATGTATATACGCAGGATAAGATTTTGGTGTATGAGACATTTGCAGCAAGATTCTTCACTGACGACAACGTACTCACAGTATACAACTTTGAGGATCAGAAATCATTCCAGCAGTTCCTTGATGACATTTACAACAACAGGAGCATGCGGAACAACATCCGAAGCGACTTTGAAGTGACAACAAATGACCGGATCCTGACACTTTCGACCTGTGTCGGCGGCTCGCCCGAGGAGAGATTCCTTGTACATGCCAAGCTGATGTGGGAAGGCAGCGAATCTGATCTTGAGGAGGCTCAGCGAAAAATAGAAGAGGGGACTATTGAGACTCCGGCAGCAGAAAATCCTGTGCCGGATGCGACCTCGGCGGGCTGAAAGGAGTCCGCCTCTCACAGAACGGGGAGTAGAAGAAGCCGAAATGAGCGATCAACCAGCAAACGACAGAAATTCAATTGAATCCGTCGACGCGTACAACGATGGACTGCAGAAGCATATAGACGACCCGAATTCGCTGTATGAAGACCCGGAAGCGTTCGATGCGGGGGAGAGACCTAGAAGAAAACTGGCATCTTTCCATAGAACGCATCATCATTCGCATCACAGGAGCTCCGGAAGTCACAGTTCGAGCAGCTATAGCGACAGGGATTATCACCGTAGTTCGGACTCTCATTCGCACAGCAGCTATGACGATTACGCGAGGAGCTCCGACCGACGTTACAGTGACCGCTACGGGGACGGCTATTCAAGGAGCTCCGACAGATACAGCAGCGGCAGCTATGGCGACGGGTACCACAGCAGTTCCGGCCATCGCTCAAGCAGCCGGGACTATGATGACAGGTATTACAGCAGTTCCGGTCATCATTCAAGCAGTCGGGGTTATGACGACGGGTATTATACAGAAAGTGAAAGCCGCGGTCGTCTGGCTTCGCACCACAGACCCCGCCACCATCATCACAGTTCACAGAGTACGTCGATAGATCCAAACTATGTGAGCTCGCTGGAGGCAGTGCCGATTGATATGAGCAGAGATGACCAGAGCGTAGGGATTGAGATGGATCGTACTACCCCCGCTTCAGATTGGTCGCAGTACTCTGCGCAGAGTGCGTCCGCAGCCGCGAGAACGTCAGCTTCTGCCATTAGAGCGGAGGACACGTATTACGCTGACTACACGGCCAGCCAGACGGACAAACTCAACTCCGGATACACAGCAGGTCCGACGGACACATACAACACTGGATACGCGTCCGGTCAGGCGGATACGCACTACTCAGACCACAAGTCCGGTCAGGACGACACACACCAGTCAGAGTATACGCCCAGCTCCTACCCTCAGAGCCAAAACCGGGCTCCCGGTCAGCTTGCCTCTACAGTTGCGGCCGCCAGCGCGCTCAATCCGCCGCCGACCCATGATGCCTCGAAGATAGAATCAGCCAACATCCGGAGGCAGAAGACAAAAATTAAAAGACGCAAGACAGTACTGGGTGTACTCGCCCGTATCCTTATCGTATTAATCGTGCTCATTGCGGCAGGCATCGGTGGGCTTGTATATCTGCGTGCCCATGGTCAAAAGTCAATGACCCATGATGCGGGGGATGTCGAGCTCACAATGCAGAAAGATAACACCCCGGATGATGTCGAAGAAATCGAGGATGAAGGAAAGACCATCACCTACAAGGGAGAAAAATACCGCTGGAACGACAACATTTCCACAGTCCTCTTCCTGGGAAGTGACCGCTCTGTCAAGCAGCAGGAAGAGCAGGAATCAATCATCGGTAAGAACGGTCAGGCGGATACGATTCTTCTCGGTATTATTGACAATACCAATAAGAAGATTTCCTTTATCAATGTCAACCGCGATACAATGACAAATGTATCCCAGTACACGCCCGACGGCGATTACGCAGGTGACAAGCAGATGCAGATCTGTCTCGCCTACTCTTACGGCAAGGATAACGAGGAGGGCTGCGAGATGATGGCATCCACAGTCTCAAATCTTCTTTACGGAATTCCGATTGATTCTTATGCCAGAATTTCCTATGACGCGGTTCCGATGCTGAACGATTCCGTCGGGGGCGTGACGGTCAAAGTGCTCGAAGACATGACCGGGTACGATCCGGCTCTGGTCAAGGACGCCACCGTGACTCTGAACGGCAAGCAGGCAGCCCACTACATTCGTGAGCGAAACATGTACGTGCTTGAAACAAATGAACTTCGAGTTGCCAGACAGAAACAGTATTTCTATGCGTTCATGCACCGGACAATAGAAGCGACCCGCCAGGACCTGACACTGCCGATCGGTCTATACAATAACGCTAAGCCCTACATGACCACGAGCATCACGGTGTCACAGGTGACCTACCTTACGTCGAAAGTTCTGGAATACGGAGTTGAGGACGGCGCTATCCACTCTGTCCCGGGCAGTTCAATCGACGGCGCGAACGGCCTGGTCGAATTCCATGTGGATGAGACCAGTCTCTATGAGCTGATACTGAATACCTTCTATAATAAGGTTAAGAAGTAAAGAACACTTACAGGAACTACATTGACATTAGGCCAGGAAGGAGGCGTTAAGCCTCCTCCTGCTTTTTTAGAGGATGCGCAAATGAAGAACCACATGCTTCTGAAAATCACCATATCTGTCCTGTGCATCGCAGCCGCCGCAGCTATTGTTCTTCGGAGCGATGAGACTCCTGAATATGAGGAGGTCTCGACGTCGGTGGGGAGTTCGGTTATCGACGGGTTTACATTTGCACCGGAAGAGCTGACCTATGACGGGACGGATGAACTCGACCTTCTTGAGGGTGTCTCGCTGCCGGGGTGCTCAAAGCAGGATCTGAAGGATCTGGTGTATGTACACATAGAAACCGCGGGCTCCATCTCGGATAAGCGCGTGGAGTATACGGCGGATCTTCCGGAAGGGCGATACCAATCCTTTCGAAGTATGCATCTGACCGGTTATACCGGACCTAAGATCACCATGCCGCAGCACATACCGGAAGTGAAGTTGGAGACGACGGGCAGCTTCGCAAGGATGCTGCTGTCCGAGGAGGATTTTTTCGTAGATGACGGGTTCGGGAACGACGCTTCGGTTCATATGGAGGTCGTGGCAGAAAATGACATGACGGATTCGTCGATCATCCACTACACAATCAGTATTGAAAATGTATTCGGGGACCGCGACCGTGTCGTTCAGGATGTGGTCCTGACCGGAGAATATCCGGTGATCGTGCTTGAGGCATCGGAGATCAGAATTTCCACCGGGCAGACATTTGCCCCGCTTGACTATGTGGCCAAAGCCCAAAAGGCAGATGGATCATCTGCCCTGAGAGAGATCGTGGTCCGCGGCAACGTCAATATCAGGGAACCCGGAAGCTATTCTGTGAGCTATGAACTCGAAGGTCAGAAGGTGCAAATGAATGTAATTGTAGAATGAGATCATCTCACGAAGATGGATGCTTTGCTGCCGGAGAAACGAACTTTTGATGCAGCCTATCTGAACTGTTACATAAACTTAAAATATAGATTAAAAGTTGCATAAAATATTTTGTTTTTCTGCGGGATATGTTATAGTAACTATAACTATCATTATGTCTTGAGCTAGCGTGTTGAAAAATTAGCATCGCGGTCGGAGAAGGCCGGATGGCAAAGAAACGGAGGGGAACAGTATGAAGTCCTATTGGAAAAAGAGACTCACAGCGATAGCGCTGGTATGTCTCATGGTGCTTATGATGGTGCCGGAGACAGCGCTGTCAGTCTATGCTGCAGACGAGGATGAGATTCTTGTGGGAGCGGAAGAAATCGTCGAGCAGGATGCGGAAGTGCCGGAAGAGGCGGTGGAGCTTCCTGAAATTTCGGAAGTTTATCCCGAGACATTAGAAGGATCCGAGGAAGAATTTGTAGAAGAGGACGCGGAGGAAGTCATCATAGAGGATGCTCCCGTTATTCTCGAGGAAGAGGCAGAGCCGGAAATTCAGAGTGAAGTTCCGGAGATTTATGATGAGGAAATCGAGGTTGCTGATCCGACGGTGGTGGACGGTGTAGAGGCTGAGGAGCTTGTCGGCGCTTCAGCAGCTACAATTGTAGTGAAGAAAGAGTGGTCTGATGGCGCTGAAAAGCACACGCATGATACGGTTACTGTGTCTGTCAAAGAAGGCAATACAGAAAAAGGACCTTTCACTTTGAGCGGAAGTAATGGTTGGCAGGTTTCATTCGCAGGCAATGCAAATACGACTTATACTGTTGATGAAACGCAGATCACTTCGAATGGACAGAATGTAACAGAACAATATAAGAGGAGTATATCTAATCAGAGTGAGTATGTCTGGGTGAAGAAGCCCATAGGATCAGAACTGATAGATGGAGAAACTTATGTGTTCACATACACAGATGATAGCAAGACATATGCAGTAGGCAGTCAGCATAATTATTTTTCACTCACTCCTTATACTTTTAACGGTTCGTCAGATAATCTTCCAACAGATGGGCAATCGAATGAAAGTATAGATGCAAATCATAGATGGACTATAGGAAAAAATAATAGTAGATATAACATAACAAACAATCAAACTACATTTGATGTGGAGTATACCACAGAGGGTTATCTGAGGGTTCATCGTAGAGCAGCTACTAATTGGCTTGTTGCAAATGACGAAGAAATTGATGAACATCCTACCTCATTATATGGTCGTACAGTGTTTACCCCCTATTTACGTACTAAAGTCACAACATATACTATCACCAACACTCCTATTGTATTTCACGTCTATCACACTGGCACTCCTGGAGGAAAGCTCGATACTATTTTTATAGATAGCCTGAATAACAACCCGTACGATCTTACACTGAACCTGACTGAAAACACACTTTACGGTGGATATTACCTTGAGAGTGGTATTAAGACAAAGCCCGCAGAGGGTGATGCTTATGATGGTTCCAACTGGACATTTACCACTGCAGAGGAAGTGCCCGGAACAGCAATAACACCGGTTGCTGGTACGACCTATTATGTAAAAGAAGTGCCGATCCAGTACCTGAAGCCTGTGAACTATATTCTATATGATAGAAATGTTAAGAAGGCTACAGCGGATGGTACCCAAGTCTGCAAGGGTCGCCTGCGTAAGCTCTTTGTAATGGCTGCGGTCGACGATGAACAGTATACGAGCATAGGTTTTGATATTGACGGCGGGGTTGGAGCAGGTTACCATAATCAGAGCGTATATTCGGACTTTGTTGTCACGAGGAGCGGCCAGCCTTATCAGACCTATACAGCCTCCGGCCTATTTGGGGTACAGGGTAATCTTGCTGTAGCAGATATGAGTGACCAGCTGCAGGAAGACAATGAATACACCGTGACACCATACTGGATTACGAAGGATCAAATCAAAGTCACCTCAGCATATAAGTATGAGATGTCGATTGGTGACGGTTACCATTATGGGTGGGTCAGCCCTGGCATCACAAAAGTGCTGAGATGGAACGATTCGACACTTACACCTCAGAACAGGACATTGAATACCCGCAAACTGACAGTGAGCAGGTATATGTTCAATGAGGATGAGCCGAATCCTACTGAGACGGTAACCCCTCCAGTGACAGTTGAGCCTACGACAGAACCTACAACGGCACCGACAGAGACAGTAGAACCTGAGCCTACAACGGTACCGACAGAGACAGTAGAACCTGAACCGACGGCAGAGCCAACCGTAGAGCCTACAATGGTACCGACAGAGACAGTAGAGCCGGTACCGACAACCGCTCCGACGACACCGTCATCCTCATCGATGAATAATACAACTCCTTCGGGTGTGATTGCCAAGCTGCTTCGTATGCTGGGTTCACTGTTTAAATAATTGACGGTATTACTGTAGTGCTATTGCATATATATCTGAGGACTTCGAAGTAAAGTCCTGAATTATATAGCGGAGTAATGATAGTAAAGGGGAAAGGACTAAAAATGAAAAAGAATTTATATAGCAAGCCAGGGTTTCTTTTCTTAAACGGTTCTGGCGGTTTCGATGCACATGGTTCTTGGGATGGTGAGTTTGATCTTGATGATGAACCTGGCGCAAAAAAATCAAGGGTATCAGATTGGAGCACATTCTGGAATGAGAATGGAGAGACGATAACCGGCAAGAGCAACTTTGATCTTGCTACCCCGGAGACCTATCCCGAAGGCTTCGATCCGTCAGACGTAACTACCTATGATACGCTTCTTGAAGACCAGTAAAGTGTGAGCTATGAGAGCAGAAATGATATGGATATCGCTGGCAGGACTGAGGATTCCTCTCCTGCTGCGGTCTCCTGTTGCGGCTGAGTATTTTCGCGATTACCTGCTTGATATAAGAAAAACGAAATGCCCCGGCGAAAGCCGGAGCATTTCTGTTGAGACCCGACCTGCCTTTTTGCCGGATGACAAGTTGGCTCAGGCTGTTAGTTTGACAGGAAGCAGAGCTGCATATGCGGAATATGCCTTCTTAATTGAGGATGTTGAGCGGTGCATTGTTCCCTATGGCCGCAGTTTTTTTCACAGCGCCGCAGTCCTGTACAAAGGTGGTGCGTATCTTCTTGCCGGCCGCAGCGGTATAGGAAAGTCGACTCAATATCGTAATCTCAGCGCGCTGTATGGCGACAAAGTTGACATTTTAAATGGAGATAAGCCGGTTCTGGAGTTTGCAAATGACGGCAGGATCATTGTGCATCCCTCTCCCTGGATGGGGAAGGAACGATGGGGTAGTGCAGGAATTGCGGTCCCGCTTCGATGCATCGTCTGTCTGGAGCAGTCAGACCAGAACCAGATAGAGCGTATATCGACAGTTGAGGCATTACCGACTGTGTATAGACAGTTCATCTTCAAGCAGGATACCAGCGAGATGGTGAATCGGATCTGTGACTATACAGAGAGAATTCTAAGTGAAGTGCCTATCTATAGGATGAGCAATCGTGGAGACCCTGAGTCATCAAAGATGCTGTTCGAGCAGGTGATAGAGCCAATATCAAACAATTTAGTGACAAGGATAGATACTCAAAACTGTGACAGCGAATCGGTCGCACTGGAGTATTCGGACCAAGAAATGCAAAGCGGAGTTAAGGGAGTCAAGCAGGGAGATAGCATAGATTCTGACGTAGTTAGATTACGATTAGGTCTTCTTGTTCGGACTGTTGCGGGAGTGCCGCTGTTACTTGCCGTGGGAGATGCCGCAGATGAGTGTGCGGCAATGCAAGGGCTCAATACTTCGGCTGCGGTCCTGGTTGAGAGGTTAGTCCAGCCGTGTACGGAAGAGCAGCTGATAGAGTATGCGGCGAAAGTGTTTGAGGCAGAGCCGGAACAGTTAAGAGAAGATATTCACGGGTTCCTTGAGGAACTGCGGGAAGGAAACTATCTGGTAGAGAATAAGACCGCGAAGAGCGGACAGGAGGTATTATGAGGAGAATGAGATATTGGCTGGCGGCGCTGTGTGTGGCATCGATGCTGCTGGTAAACGGATGTGGAACTGACACAAAAGCCGATACAGAGAGCAGCACCGTGAGCGTTGCTGAAAGTATCGATAATAATGAGAGCAAGGAGAAAACGGACAAGGCAGAGGAATCCGCAAACGTTGAAAACTCCGAAAGCGCTGAAAGTGTCGAAAGCGCATCTCAGATCGAAGTGGAATCAGCATACGCAGTTGATATTGATGAGGACCTTGAAGGGGACTTCGGATGATGAGTACGAATTACTTCTCGAGTCTTCAATAGAAAAGTATACTGGTATGGTTATTAACGGAAATTTTGTTTTGAGAAAAGTTGCGGGAGAAATCTTGCTTGTGCCGGTCCGGGAGACAGCTATGCGCATTAACGGCGTGTTTACCCTGAATGATACCGGTGCGGTCATATGGAAGGGTATTGAGGACGGCAAAAGCCGCGAAGAAATCATTGATACTCTGACTACGGTTTTCAATGTGGAGATGACAACGGCAGAGAAAGACTGCGATGAGTATATATCTGCGTTAATTAACGCAGGCTTTATCAGGAAATAAAATGACCCGCCAGGGTTCCGACCCTGGCGGGTTTTTCGGTTAGGAATAATGTCAGCTAGCGCTGACCCGAATCCCGCGCCAAGTCTCGCAAGCGAGACTTGAACTAAGTGAAGAAGTCTTCGCGTCTGTAAGCGGTTAAACATCTCTCGCAGTCGTCTGTGATTTAGAACTCCATCGCCATCTTCGCAGCCTCTTCCTCACCAAGTTCAGTGACCTGTGTCTCCATGACGCGGTAGACTCGCTGTGAGAGATTCAGAACGCTGGGACGATGCGTTGTCACAATGACTGTGCGGTTAGGCTGCCGCTGCACAATGTTGCGCAGAACCTGGCGCTCTGTGGTCACATCGAGAGCGCTTGTCGCCTCGTCGAGCAGCAGAATCGGGGCTCCCGCAAGGATTGCGCGGGCAATCGAGAGTCTTTGGGCCTGACCGGCAGAGAAGCCGCGTCCGCGCTCACCCACTGTGGCATCGAGACCGCCGGGCTTGGCGGAGACGAAGTCCCAGGCGCAGGCCATCTTCAGAGCTTCAATAAGCTCCTCGTCGGTCGCGTCCTCCCGGACCATGCGGAGATTCTCGGCAACCGTTCCGGTCAGGATGGCATTAGTCTGCGGGACGTAAGCGAAAAGATAGCGCGTGTTGGCGTTGGCATCTACCTTCTTATCTCCGGCTTCAATGGTTACATGACCTTCTTCAGGGCGGATCAGTCCGAGTATAAGACGGATCATAGTGGTCTTGCCCTCGCCGGAAGGACCAACGAGCGCAATAATTTCACCCGGATTGGCTACAAAATCGGAATCTGTGATGACCTTCTGGCCTTCCAGATAGGAAAAATCCACGTCGCTCAGTCTGACAGTAAAGCCCCGGTCTCTATAAGTGTCCATCTCGCTGCTTTCCGGGAGATGGACTTCTTTGGGCAGTTCGACCAGCTCGCGAATGCGGTGGGCCGAGACCGAACTCTGCAGGAATGCCGGTACGATTCCGACGACACGGCTGAAGGAGTTGGACAGGGCCGAACGCTGTGCAAGGAACAGCGTCATTGTCCCGTAAGTGATTGAATGTGTCCAAAGGAGATATAGACAGTAGCAGAAGGCTGTCAGCTGCACCAAAGTCCCGAGGATCGACATGAATATGTTGGTCTTGATCGTGAACATGTTATATTTCAGCGAGATATCTTTGAATTTTTCCTGCCAGCCTCTCAGTTTCCCGCTGTACTTGTCAGTGATTCCGAAGCTCTTTATCGTATCAAAATTGTAGAAGGTCTCGACCTCAAAGCTCATCATTTTTGAGGACATTTCACGGACTTTCTTATTATAGTCCCGCTGTTTGGAAATCAGGTAGTGAGACGACAAAAGAAGGAACGGTGCGCTTGCAAATGCAATCAGAGCCATCACTACATCATAGTGCAGTATGACAAAGAAGGTCGCAAGGAACTGATAAATTGCGATGACTATCGTCGGAAGCCATGAAATCGCGTTGGAGGAGACTGTGCTTGTATCCGCATTAAAACGGTTCAGCACGTCGCCGTTCCGGTACTGGCTGAGAGCCAGCCAGTCAGAGTCGATGATTTTATCAAAAATATCTGCCTGAATCGCATTATTGATATTGATGCTGAGCCTTGTGGAGATGCGGTTCAGCACGGAGTTGACGACCAGAGAGAAGATCGTCGAGCCGATCATGATGATCATGAGAATGGCAAACTTTTCAGTCTTGTAGCCTGTGATGATATCAATCAGGTACTTGCTCGCAACGCTGCCGACGAGTCCCATGGTCGTGCTGAAGATGCCGAGGAAGGTATAAAAGATAATGGCTCCCTTATATCTGGCGCTGTACGTGAATATCCATTTCCAGTCGTCCAGGATCTCGGCAAATGTGCCGTCTCTCCAGCTGCCAAGTAAGGCTTTGGCGGCATCATAGGAGCTGTTCAGGTTGTATCTGCTAAGATTACTTCTCTGACTGTCGTTTTTATCATTTTTAGGATCTGCCAAAATGTTCTCCTTTATTAGTCTGTAACAGGTAATATACCAAAAAGACAGCCCATTCACCGAATGTGCTGACCCAATGAAGTATTTCCGTCTTTTCTGTATATCCTACTATCAGTGAAGAAGGGATGTCAAGGCAAAACAACTTTGACAGCTGCCGCGTTTGGCGGAGCGGGACTTGAACGGAGGTTTCTATGCAGCGAAACACCGCAGTGAAAATATTAATATCGATCACCAGCCTCCTCATCATCGCGCTTATGTATATTCTGAGCGGTCGGGACACGGACGAGCCGTCTATGGGCGACAGTGCGCTGACAGACAATGTGTCTGATGCGTTCGTTTTCGAACCCGAGACCCTGACCTATGATGGCAGCGGGGAGATGGATTTCCTCGAAGGAGTCTCTCTTGAAGGCTATACCGCAGATGAACTCGAGGATATGGTCTACATCCGCGTGACAGCAGGAAATATCCTCTCGGAAAAATATGTCGAATACACCGCAGACACAGACGAAGGCAGGATCCGATCGATCCGCAGACTGCTGCTTGAAAACTACAACGGACCCAAAATTCAGATCCCGGATAAGATGCCGACAGTGACAATGAGTAATATCGATCAGCTTGCCGACCTTATGTCAGAGGTCAAGAACTATAAGGTCGATGACGGATTTGGCAATGATATGCGGGCTTATGTGCAGATCGCAGCCGAGCAATCCACAACGAACTCCTCTATAGTGAATTATACGTTCACTCTGGATAATGCCTACGGGGATCGGGCAGTCGCGCAGGCGGACGTGCATGTATCCGATGTGCCTGCGGTCATAGTTCTCACAGCTGCCTCGACGACCATTCGCGCCGGCGGCTTTCTGGATCCGTATGAGTTCATACAGAGCGCGACAACGGTGGACGGCAGCTCTGTTATCGAGGAAGTGCACTGCAGCGAGATTGATGCGTCTGAGCCCGGGGAGTATCGGATCACGTATGAATTAAGAGGCCAGACAGCATCGCTGGATGTCACTGTGACGGAATAATATGTTAAGCTAAAGAGTTGGATGTGGGACCGTTCAATCTTGAAATATTCTCCACTACACTGTCCGGCAGTTTAAAATATCCCCGTGCGCTGATTTTCCAGAAGGATTTTCCGGTTACTTCGATTTTAAAGACTCGGTCGACGCTTGAAACAATGTGATTGCCGCCGTGGTACAGCATTCTGCCGATCGAAATACTCACATAGAAGATTCCGCGAGCCACATACGCCATGGGCATTCGTACATCCATCTCATACATACCGGCTTCTTTAAAGTTCATGATCGGCGTCCAGCTGGTCCCGAGTGGGGTGTTCGTGTCAGTGGACAGCGTGATGCGGAAAATAACATCAGAAATCGCGTTCGCAACTGAAAAGCGCAGTCGAAGATTCATATCCTCCCCCTGCTCATAGGTTGGAAACGTTTTTCCCAGGAGAGTAACGTGCGTAAGTTCCAGAATCGTCGGCAGACCGGGACGCATTGTCGAACGCCCGGTGAGATCGATATCGACAGCGTTTTCCTGTATGCCCAGATTCATATATCTGGCAATTGCCTCTTCCGATTCACCGTCAAAGATAATTTTTCCCTGATCCATCACGATACAGCGGTCACACAGCTGCCTGATGGTCGCCATGTTGTGGCTGACATATAAGATGGTTTTCCCTTCATCGTCGGCTGCTTTGTGCATCCTCTCAAGACATTTGTTCTGGAAGGCCACGTCGCCGACAGCGAGAACTTCGTCCATGATCATGATTTCGGAATTAAGGTGGGCAGCGACTGCAAATGCCAGCCTTACGAACATGCCGGATGAATACCGTTTGACCGGCGTGTCGATGAATTCCCCTACCTCGGAGAATTCGATGATCTCATCCATTCTTGCATCGATGGCGGCGCGGTTCATGCCAAGGATAGTACCGTTCATATACACATTTTCGCGACCGGTCAATTCGCCGTGAAAACCGGTGCCGACCTCAAGAAGAGAGGATACGCGACCCCAGATATAAATATCTCCTTCTGTCGGAGCTGTGACGCGGGAGAGGAGTTTGAGAAGGGTGGACTTGCCGGCACCATTTGCACCTATGATGCCTATCCGTTCACCCTGATTGATCTCAAGATCAATGCCATTGAGGGCCCAGAATTTCTGACCGATCAGACGGGTATCTGTTCCGATTATTATATTAGGATCCTCCCGCCCCCTCTTTTTCGCCCACCAGGACTGCAGATCCTTCTGCAGGGTGCGCCCACCGATTGTACCGAGGGTATATTGTTTTCTGACACCGCATATTTTTATAGCAAGTTTGTTTTCTTCCATGGTAAATACCTGTATCAAATAGGGTATGAGCCCATTATGACCGGTTTCTAACTATTTACAGTGATTTCGAATGCTGTTCAATCAAACCGTATCCATGAATGTCCGCTCGATTCGGTTAAATAAAATTACACCGATGAAAAAGACTGAGGCTGTGAAAAGAACAGAGAGCATGATGTAGGAAATTACCAGTGTGCCGGTCCCGAGAACTGCGTACCTGAAGAGTTCTACCGGCATAGTCACCGGGTTCAGAATGATCAGCTTTCTTAAAGTCCCGGTTAGCATGCTGAGTGGGTAAACGACCGGTGTGGCATACATCCAGAGGCTCATGCCAAAGCTGACCAGAACCGAGAGATCCCGGTACTTGGTCGTCAGACTCGACAGGATGATGCCGCAGCCCATTCCCATAATACCCAGCCATAATAAGATGGCCGGGATAAGCAGCAGCCGTATCGGATGAAGAACGATCAGGCCTCTGAACAGATAGTAGATGATGAGTACGACAACGAGGATCATCTGAATCAGAAAGCGGATCGCTGCTGATAAAACATTGGAAATCGGAATAGTGAGGCGGGGAAAATAGACCTTGCCGAACAAATACGAGTTAGCTGTAAACGTGGATGCGTTCCCGCTCACGCAGGCAGAATAAAAATTCCAGATAGCATTACCCGAAAAATAAAAGAGAAGCTGAGGGATGCCGTCCGTTCCCAGCTTTGCTATATTTCCGAAGACGATCAGATGCACAATCGATGTGAGAAGAGGATTGATGAACAGCCATAGCGGACCGAGAATCGTCTGCTTGTAGGCGACCGCAAAGCTTCGCTTAGTAAACAGGAGGATCAGCTCGCGATACTTCCAGACCTCCGTAAGCTTCAGGTCGAACAGATTGTGCCTTGCCGATATATGCGTGCATGTCTGATAGGAGCTGCCCTGCATAAAAGTTCCTCCGAGAAATCTTTCTAACAGAAACTATACCATTATCGGGCTTTAAATGCGAGAAAAAATCTTAGCCGGGTTGATGCTGCAAAAAAAGGGATGCATCCGCATCCCTCTCAAAACATCTGTATGAATTTTATGCTTCTTCTTTCTTTTTCAGACTGAAGACTGCAGCAGCACCGAATGCAGCAGCGCCGAGTCCGCCATAGAGAAGATAGTCAACCTCGCCTGTTTTCGGGGACTTGCCCGGCTTCGGTGCAGGTGTTACAACTGTAGTGGTGGGTGTCGGTGTAATGGTGACATTCTCCGGGCTGTATCTCGGATCCTTGCCGGATGCCAGAACAGGCATAGCGGATGAAACCATAATAACTGAAGCAACCATCAGTGCGAAAATTCTCTTTTTCATCATACTCCCCCTGATTTATTAATATTTGAAAAAGGCCCTTGTTGTTTAGAAATATATACCGCTGATGAGAAGGACCATACAGATTCTATTGCTACAGTATTAATAATATGCTGAAAGTGGCGCTGTTGTCAAGTGAGGAGCATAAAATTGAGAAAAAACGTAAATAATTACAACAGTTCAGACAGCCGTTCTATGAAGCGCAGCCGCAGGGAACCACTTCCATAAGACGCAGCCCGGCGCCGCATGGGGGTGGCGGTTCATAGACTAATAGAGGGTTGATATTTAAAATAGGCATCCGAAATCACGTTTAATAGGAACTGAAACATTGAAACCACGCTCTAAAAATGATAATATGAAACGACACAAAAAATAGGAAACTTCGTAATCGGAAGACCAATATGCTTGATATACATATCCACATAATTCCGGGTGTCGATGACGGCGCGCAGGATTATGACGACTCTATCAGGATGGCAAAAATGGCCCTGCGAAGCGGGGTGACCGCCATAGTCGCGACACCGCACTCCAATCAGACAGGATATTTCGAAAACTTCTATACATCGGAATTCTCGAGACGCTTTGAGCGTTTTGAGGAAATGCTTCGCGGTAATCGCCTCGGCCTCCGAGTCCTGGAAGGACAGGAGATCCTGGCATCGGAAGATATCGCGGATAAGATCAAAGACGGAAAACTCATCGGATTGAATCATACGCAGTACTATTTAATTGAATTTCCGTTCGATTCCAGACCGGAGTGGATCACGGATCGGCTGAAAGACGTCATAAAACTGGGAAAGACGCCGCTCATTGCCCATGTGGAACGGTACTTCTGCGTTCAGTACGATCCGGCCTATGTATACGACTGGATCCGGATGGGCTGCCTTACTCAGATGAATAAGGGAAGCGTATTCGGAAAGTTCGGAAAGGGCGCGCAGCGGGCAAGCGTTCCGCTGCTCAATTATGAACTGATCCACTGCATCGCGAGTGACGCGCACAGCCCGGTGCAGAGAACACCCTGGATGGGAGATATTCAGAGATTTTTGATAGAAAAGTATGACCGGGACTATGCATACAGAATGTTGGATGCCAATCCCTACAGAATCGTGACCGGTCGTGAGGTCCCGTCCTATGCAGTAGATCCGCAGAGGGGATAAGTTGTGAAAGGGAGTCATAATGCTTAAAAGAACCAGAGTTTTTGTTGTATTGTTTTTTCTCCTGTCGGCAGCGATATTCGGAGGCAGGAGGTTTTATCTTTCGGTTCACACCGACAAAATTTTTCCGATGATCAATGTTCCGAGCGAATCGATCACGGTCAGTGTGAAGGGCGGCGATGAGGCTATACTCGAAGGTGTGACGGCTGAAGATAATAGAGATGGAGACCTGACCGATCAGCTTTTTATAGAGAGCCGCAGCGGATTCGATAAAGACAAAAAATTTACCGTGAATATCGCAGTTTCAGATTCCGCCAACCATATCACAAAAGCGACGCGGGAGGTGAGCTACAGCGATTATACGGCTCCCCAGTTCGAACTCTCGGGTCCACTTGTATTCCCGAAGGCGGCGAACAGCCAGGACGACGTCAACATTGTTGCATATCTGACAGCGCATGATGTCCTTGACGGAAATGTTTCCAACAAGATCCGTATATCTGGCGACTACACGATGAACGTGTATTCAGAGGGCGATTATCCGATGGAGTTCATAGTGACGAACAGCATGGGCGATACATCGACCCTGCCGGTCACAGTCAAACTTTGTAACCCTGTTGTCGAAAATTCACTTCCTCAGATCAGGCTGAAGCAGTACCTGATCAACACACCTGTGGGAACCGGCGTTAATCTTGATGATATGATAGAAGATATAACCTATCGGGGCTATGTCTTCAATAAGAGTGAAGACGGCAATTATTACAGCGGAGAATATACGACGAACGGCGAGGCAATTATGATTTCTTCAAGCTCCCTTAAACGGACCGGGACAGTTGACTTCGAGACCCCGGGTGTTTACGAGATTACTTACACGTACGAAGACACTGAGGCCGAGACAGAGAATTACAGCCGTCTGTATGTCGTTGTTGCTGAGTGATGACATTCCTGATACTTAAGGAGCATTTATGGGAAATGTATTTGGCGTAAAATCAATAGATTTTGCGAGTATTATAAAAGATGTACTGAGGCAGTGGTGGGGCATACTGCTTTTCGCACTGTCCTGTGCGCTGCTTACAAGCACGGTTTCGGAGATACAGTATACTCCCTATTATACGACATCCGCCACATTTGTCGTAAAAACTCAGCGGGCTAACGCATCGATCTACGCGGATATTTCGAGTGCAGCGGATACCGCATCAAGGTTCAAGGCAGTGCTGGACAGTTCCGTGTTTAAAAATGAGATCGCGAAAGTGCTTGAGAAGAGATCTTATACGGCCTCGACGATGGTCGAAGTTCTGCCGGAGACGAATCTTATTACACTGACTGTAACTGACAATTCTGCAATGGCAGCCTATAAGTGCATACGGGCAATCATGGAGAATTACAGCAGAATATCAGACTATGTGGTCAAGGGTGTAGTTCTTGACGTAATCCAGAGCCCGGAGATCCCCCAAAAAGCGGCTAATTCCGGACACATTTACAGGAATGGATTTTTGGGTCTCATGGCAGGTTTTTTTCTCGCTCTTCTCTATGTCGCTTACTTTTCCTATATGAAGGACACCGTAAAGAATCCGAGGGAGGCCGCATCCAAGCTGGCGGCGCGACTTCTGGGCAGCATATATCATGAGCGCCAGGGGGTCTTTAACCGTAAGAAAAAAAGAGTATCTATGCTGACCACGAATCCGATGCTGAGTTTTCGCTACGTCGAATCCTGCCGATTGACAATGTCCCGGATCAGGAGCCAGATGGACAGGCACAATGCGAAAGTGATCCTGGTCACCAGCGTTGCTGAAAACGAGGGAAAATCGACTGTCGCCGCGAACCTTGCGGTCGCTTTTGCCCAGGACCGGCAGCGCGTTCTATTAATAGACGCGGATTTCCGTAAGCCTTCTCTTTATAAAATATTTGAAATACCCAAAGAGGAGGCGACGAATTTTGTGGAAGTTCTCCGCACAGGCAAGGGGATACAGTCGATCATCAACAAGTTCACTAACTACGAGCTACATATCATTTTGAACAGTGCGGCGACCGGAACTATCGATGATGTCCTGGCAAACGGTATGTTCAAATCAATCATCAATTTCGCCCGCAGCCAGTTCGACTACATTATTCTTGACACGGCCCCCATGGGTCTTGTGCCTGATGCTGAGGGCATCGCGAGATTTGTCGATGCAAGTGTGCTCGTTGTCCGGCAGGACCGTGTTATGGCCCGGAGTATAAACGACGCGATCGATACTCTGAATAACTCAGGCGCCCGCGTGCTCGGAGTGGTATTCAACGATATGACCTCGGGAAGTACGGCGGTGATGGGCGGCCGGATCTACGGAGGTGGATATGGACGATAATTTCAGAAATGATGCTTATCCGGAAGCTGTAAGCGTAAAGAAATCGTCTATCGCCGGTGCAGATGTCATGTATATCATCGACGATATGTGGAGAGGCCTGAAAAAGTATTTCTGGTTAATTCCAATCCTGATGCTTTTGTGCTCGGTCGGTTCGTATTTCGTGACAAAGGCCAGTTTTACTCCACGGTATCAGGCATACTCGTCATTTGCAGTCAACACAAGAACGGCATACGGTTACACTTCGACATATTATAATAAAGCAGTTACTTCGCAGATGGCCAAGACATTTCCGTACATACTGACATCGGGGACCCTTCAGAACCTGGTGAAGGAGGATCTGGGAGTCTCCGACCTGAACGCCAGTATTTCTGCGGAATCACTGGAGGACAGCAATCTGTTCACAATAAGGGTCACTTCTACAAGCGCCCAGAATGCATATGATGTCCTGCAGTCAGTAATCAAGAATTATCCGGCTGTCGCTATTCACATCGTCGGTGAGACCCAGATGGAGGTCATTGATGAATCCGGCGTGCCGGCATACTCCATCAACCATCCGAATTACAGGAAAATTGTCGTGCTGGGCGTTGAAATAGGGTCGTTCGTCTCACTAATACTTCTTGCTGTATACGCGATGAACAGGCACACTGTCCGGGGGGATGAGGATCTCAAAAAATATATATCGATTCCCTACCTCGGAGCCATGCCCCATGTGAGACTTAAGGCAAGGAGCCGACGAGGCGAGAAGACAATCCTTATGGATGATCCGGAGCTTCCGGGTGCTCTCGGAGAATGCCTCAGGACGATCAGGACCCGATTTATCCGCGAGGCTGACGAGATCAATGCGCGAAGGATCCTTGTGACCAGCTCGGTCGAGGGCGAGGGGAAGTCAAGTGTTGCGGTTAATCTCGCAATATCACTGTCCAGACAGGACATAAAAGTGATTCTGGTAGATGCGGATTTAAGAAATCCTTCTGTGGCAAAGCAGATGGGTCTCGACAAGGTCGGGTATCAATATGGCATCGTTGACGTCCTCATGGGGGAGGTCCAGCCGATGGATGCCCTGGTGGATTACGGAAAGCATTCGCTGAGAGTTCTCCCGGGAAAGAAGGATAAAAAAGCCAGGTCAAGTCTGCTCGGCAGGCTGGAGATGGATCAGCTGCTTAAGGTTTATGGAGAGAACTGTGATGTAATTATTATCGATACGCCTCCATGCGGAGTCGTCGCCGATGCGTCGTTAATGGCCCGCCATGTCGACGGGGCAGTCTATGTTGTGCGGCAGGATTATGCGGTTCTGGAGAACGTAATGGTCAGCCTTGAGACCTTGGCGGACACCGGTGTGCCGATGCTGGGTTATGTACTCAATGACACCGAGCGAGGCATAACAGGCTACGGCTACAATTACGGCTACGGCTATGGTTACGGTTACGGCTACGGTTATGGTTACGGTGCATACGGCAACTACGGAAATTACGGCAATAGCAGCAATAATAACAGAAATAGCAGCAGTAATGCAGGCGCAGGCCTGGAGAAGAGCGAAAACAGGCAGTAGGCCGGGACGCTCGCCTATTCAGTAAGAAAGTCGGTGCAAGTAAAGTGAATTATCTGATCGTAGTAGCGCACCCGGATGATGAGACGCTCGGAGCGGGAGCGACTATACAGAAACTGTTTGATGAAGGGCATAAAGTGGCAGTTGCCATTATGGTGAGCAAAGTCGCAGCCAGGGCCAATTTATCTGAATCGCTGGAATCTGATAAGGAAAGGGCGCTGAAAATCCTTGGTGTGTGTAAGTGCTACGAGGCGGATTTCCCCAACATCAAGATGAATACAGTGCCGCATATTCAGCTTGTCCGGTTCATCGAGGATGCGATCGAGGACTGGCAGGCAGATGCCATCATCACGCATCACCCGTCAGATACCAATATGGACCATCACGAGACGAGTATGGCTGTGCAGGCGGCCTGCAGGCTTTTTCAGAGAAAAACGGAAGTGCCGAAATTGCGGCTTCTTCTCTATATGGAGGTCCCGTCGAGTACGGAATGGTCCTTTAACTCCGCATCCAACCGCTTCACCCCGAATTACTTTGTGGAGGCAGGGAGAGATAGGATAAATGTGAAGCTGAAAGCTTTAAAGCAGTATAAAGGTGTTATGCGTCCGTATCCGCATCCCAGATCCGAAGAAGCTATTATCGGCCTTGCAGCCTACCGGGGTGTACAGGCCGGCTGCAATTATGCGGAAGCTTTTGAGTGTGTCTTTAATACGTCTATTTGAGGAACTACAATGGAAAAACTATCAATCCTGCTTGTTATCGCGCATCCTGACGATGAAGTGGATGTGGGCGGTACGATCTACAAACTGGTCCGGGAAGGTCACAGAGTCGCTGTATGCGTTATGGTGGGCAGGGCGACTGCCAGACGGAATCTCTCCGCCAGGCTTCACAGCGAACAGAGTCAGTCGATGCGGATCCTCGGCGTTCAGAAAGTATATACGGCGGACTTTCCGAATATAAAGATGAATACAGTCCCGCATCTGGATCTGGTACAGTTCATAGAGAACTGTATAGACGATTTCGAAGCGGATGCGATTATTACTCATCATCCGGCGGACGTCAATAATGATCACGCAATGACAAGCCTGGCCGCGCAGGCAGCCTGCAGACTTTTCCAGAGACGGGAGAATATCAAGAGACTCAGACTGTTTATGTATTTTGAGTCAGCGTGTGCTACAGAATGGTCGCTGGATTCTTCCGCCAACCGATTTGCTCCGAACCTGTATGTGGAAATAGGACAGGAGGGATTTGCGAAGAAGATGGAGGCTCTGGAAGCATATTCGGGAGTGAAACGTCCCTATCCGCATCCTCAATCGGTCGAATCTTATGAGGGCCTTGCTTCATATCGCGGCACACAGGCCGGAATGAAGTACGCCGAAGCCTTTGAGTGTGTATTCAGGAGTGTTTAATATGATCAGCAGATTCATTAAGAGAGTGTTCGATTACGGCTTTGCCCTGCTGATCGGGATTGTGGCAATTCCCGTGACCCTCATCACCATGCTGTTTATCAGAATCGTTTCTCCGGAGGCCTCGCCTCTTTTTCGGCAGACCCGGATCGGTTATAAGAATCGGCCGTTCACGATTTATAAGCTTCGCACAATGACTGAGGAGCGTGGAGCGGACGGTGAGCTGCTTCCGGATGAGATGCGGCTTAAAGGCTGGGGAAAACTGATTCGAAAGTTCAGCATCGATGAACTGTCTCAGATTATCAATGTTTTTTCGGGGCAGATGTCCTGGATCGGCCCGAGACCTCTTCTCCCCAAAGAGATGCTGGTCATGACTGAGGAGGAGCAGAGAGAGAGACAGTCCGTCATCCCGGGAATTACCGGCTGGGAAGCAGTCAACGAAGAAAAATCGGTCAGCAGAAGAGAGATGGCAGAGTATGACCTCTATTACGTTCGTCATTGGTCTCTGCTCTTTGACCTCAAGATATTCCTCCTGACTATGAAAAAAATGATTATGGGCGACCGGGCGGATGAAGCGCATCGGGCACCCAAGCTCAGAGAAGAAGAATTCAGAACGTCAGAAATTGTGAGGGGAAAGACCCATGAATAATACCTATAAAGGTCATAAAGTAATCGTTTTTGCCCTGGAGCATTACAATCCGCTGGGCCTGATCAGAAGTCTGGGTGAAAATGGTGTTTTTCCGATTTATATATCTGTGAAAAGGCGGGGGCCTGTGGCCTGCCTCAGCAGGTATATTTCTGTCTGCCATCATGTTGATTCCGTGGAGGAGGGGTATGCGCTACTCGTTAAGACGTACGGCGATGAAGAAAAGAAACCCTATGTCCTTTTTTCCGATGACAGGTCGATCGGATATTTTGACCGGCATTATGATGACGTCAAAGATAAGTTCATTCTATATAATGCCGGCATAGCGGGGCGCATAAACGAATACATGAATAAAGAGTATATCCTGCAGCTGGCTAAGAAACACGGTTTCAATGTCCTTGAGACCCATGTGGTCAAGGTCGGAGAGATTCCGGAGGGACTCGTGTATCCTGTCATCACCAAGGATATAGACCCGAACTCCGGCAGCTGGAAATCCGACGTATATATATGTGAGAACGAAGAAGAACTCCGGGAAGCCTACACAAAAATCACAAGCCCGGTCATTCAGCTGCAGCGATTCGTCGATAAGAAGAATGAATACGCGATTGAAGGCTTTACCGTTGATCATGGCAGACAGATGTTCGTGGGCACAACTCTGACCTGGAAGTATCTGATCAAGGGCTATTACAGTCCGTATCACGATGTGTTCGCGATGAAAGACATGGAGATGCGCAGTAAGCTTGCGGCTATGTTCGAAGAAATCGGTTTTGAAGGTATCTTCGAGGTGGAATTCCTGATTGATAAAGATGATACGTACTACTTCCTCGAGATTAATTTTAGAGCTTCCGCCTGGAATTATTCGGCGACGGTCGTCGGCATGCCTCTGTCTTACCTTTGGGTGAAATCTATGGAAGCCGGCAGAATCGACCCTTCGGACGAAAAAGAATTCGAGGACTTTACTGATATGTCAGAAGTGATCGATTACGGAAAGCGGGTCGAAAGCGGGATGATCAGTCTCGCGGAGTGGCTGAAAGATTTCAAGGAGGCTAAGAATACCTATTACTACAACAAGGATGACATGGCGCCTTTTGAGTATCTTTATGAGCACTGGGACGAGTATAAATGAGGTTTTTGGATGGAGATAGGCAGTTTCATTGAGCTTCAATTCCCGAGGGGACTGGAATACTACGGGGGTGATGAGGATATAATCCGCCTGAACAGCGGAAGAGCCGCGATATGGCATGCTCTCCGGGTGACCGGATGCAGGACAATCTGGCTGCCCTATTATCAGTGTGATACCGTTAGAGACTTCCTGAAAAAGAAGGGGGCGACGATCAGGTTTTATCACATTAACCGGGAATTCAATCCGCTGGATCTTAAAGCGGAAGCAGATGAAGCTGTCCTTTTTGTCAATTATTACGGCATAATGTCCCGGGAGCGAATGAGGTCGCTGGCAGACGGTTACTGCCATGCAATCATTGACAATTCGCAGGCCTTCTTCTGCGAACCGTTGCCTGGGTGTTTAAATGTGTATTCCGCAAGAAAATTTGCAGGAGTCCCGGACGGAGCTTATGTCATAGGAGCAGGTACCGGCCAATACAGCAGCGAATATGAGCAGTGTTATTCGTCGAATACTGCTTCTTTTTTGCTTCAGAGAATCGAGTACGGCTGTGAAGGAAAGACATACGAGTCCAGGATGGTCAATGAACACCGTATTGACTCCGAGGACATCATGCTCATGTCAAAGCTGACCCGGACAATACTCGACGGCACGGATTATGAGCTGATACGAACGAAGAGACGGGAGAACTATCGGTACGCGCATGAACTCTTTTCCGGGGTCAACAGACTGGATGCCATGAGATATTATGATGAGGACTGTGTTCCGATGGTCTATCCGCTGCTTGTGAAGGATGACGGACTGCTTGGTAGATTGCTGGAGAAGAAGCATTTTCAAGGTCATTGGTGGTCTTATCTTCTCGATGAGATGCCGGAAGATACGGCCGAATACTGGATCTCAAGGTATATCATTCCGATAACGATCGACCAGAGATACGGTTTCGATGAACTTGAATATATAAAAAATGTGGTGTTGTCATGAAAGCTTTATTGCTTGCCCCGATGGGATCCGTTCATCGGAGATTCAATCAGGTAAATATCAGTGCGCTTAAATCACTTGGCTATGAGGTCCATCTGGCAGCCAACTTTGAAAACGGCGAGGGGACAGAGAGCCAGAATGAGGCTTATGTCCGGGAGTGCCTGGAGAAGGGAATAATCACTCATCATATTCCGTACCAAAGGCATGAAATCCGGAGAAATATCCATCTGATCAGACCCACGAGGGAACTCATAAAAAGAGAGCATTTTGATATCGTTCATGCACATACGGAGACCGGGGGACTGATTCTCCGGCTGGTCGGAAAGACAGAAGGCCGAAAGATATATACCCCGCACGGGATGTCATTTTACAGAGGGGCACCGCTGAAAGCCCAGCTGATCTACAGACCCATAGAAAAATGGATCTGCGCAGGCATGGATACCAACATTGCCATCAACCGGGAAGAGCTGAGTGTTCTCAGAAAATGGAACAAGAGATCCGCAAAGTATGTGCACGGAATCGGGCTCGACATCGAACGGTTACGGGCGGTCAAAAGGAGCCGGGAGGAGCTTAGAAGAGAACTGGGCATTCCCGAAGACGCGTTCGTGGTCTTATCGGTGGGAGAGCTTGATGATAATAAGAATCATATTGTATGCATTGAGGCGCTGAGACAGCTGGACAATGTCTATTATCTGATTTGCGGCGTGGGACCGAATAAGGCTATGCTTATGAATGCCGGACTGGGAAATCGCCTGATTCTTGCCGGCTATCGCCGTGACGTGCCGGATATAATAGCAGCAGCAGACATTTTTGCGTTTCCCTCCTTCCACGAAGGCCTGCCGGTCGCTTTGATGGAAGCCATGGCAGGAGGTCTTCCGTGTGTGGGGTCAAGAATCCGGGGGAATGTGGATCTTATTAAAGACGGAAAAAACGGGTTCCTGGTCGAACCGCATGACGCTGCAAGATGGAGAGAAGATATTTCTGCGTTTTGCGGGGACGAGAAGCTCAGAGTTGCATATGCGGAAAAGAGTTTTAAGAGAATTAATCATTTTTCCAAGAAAAAAGTATATGAGGAGTATTTATCTCTTTACCGTCAGTCAGGAGAGTAAGCCCAGTGGAAAAGATAAGCATAATCGTACCGGTCTATAATACGTCACCTTATCTGGAAAAGTGTCTGGATTCCCTTGTCAACCAGACTTATAAAAATATCGAAATCATCTGCGTCAACGATGGCAGCACGGATAACTCGGCGGAGATATTACACAGGTATTCGGATACATACAGTAATGTCATAGCCATTGATCAGGAAAATCAGGGAGTGTCTGCGGCGCGGAACACTGCGCTTGCCAAAGCTGACGGCGATTATCTGATGTTCGTGGATTCCGATGACTGGGTGGATCAAAGAATCTGTGAAAAGCTGCTTACAGCAATCCGGGTCAATAATGCCGAGTGCGCAATGTGCTCCTATGTAAAAGAATATGAGAACAAAAGCATAGTGAATCACGTATTTCCGCGTGACTTCTGCTTAAAGGGTGAGAAGTTTAAGCGGTTCTTTTATCGCAGGCTGTTCGGCCTGGTTGGAAAAGAGACCCGCAATCCCCAGAACATTGACTTGATGGTCTCTGTGTGGATGCAGCTGTTTCGGGCAGACCTTTGCGAAGGCATACAATTCGTTGATCTGAATAAAATAGGTTCGGCAGAAGACTGCCTGTACCAGATGATGGTGTATAAGAACTGCGATACATTTGCATATATTGACGAACCTCTGTATCACTATAGAAAGACAAACCAGTCATCGCTGACGACGAAGTACAATTCACAGCTCTTTGACCGGTGGCTCTGCCTGTATGATATGATGGAAGACATTATCAATGAGAACGGTTATCCGGACATATACAGGAGAGCCTTAAATAACAGGGTGTGTTTTGGCCTTATCGGATTGGGGCTTAATGAGGTCAGAGCGAAAAAATCGTTCGTCTGGAAAATCAGGCGTTTCCACCAGATTTGTTCTACAAAAAGATACTCAGCAGCCCTGCGCAGCTTAAAGCTGAAGCATCTTAGTTTCCCATGGAAGGTGTTTTATGTGGCGATGAAGATAGACGTAATGTTTCCGGTAGTCATTATGCTGGAGATTATTGAAACAATACGGACCCACAGAGCGGTTAAGTGATATAAGAGCAACGAGGATGCATAAATGGCGGTAAGAGTATTAAACCTTTTTACAATTATGGACAGAGGCGGCGCTGAAACGATGTGCATGAATCTGTACCGTCATATTGACAGAGAACAAGTACAGTTCGACTTCCTGGTCTATTATCCTGAGAGAGGACAATATGAAGACGAGATTGAAAAACTCGGGGGAAAGGTGTACAGGATTCCAAAGCTTCATCCGAGAAGCTTAATTGCTCACATTCGTGGGGCTCGCGCTTTTTTTCGAGAGCATCCGGAATATCAGATTGTTCACGACCATATGGGGTCTAACGGTGTATTCATTTTATGGGCGGCCAAAATGGCCGGGATAAAAACCAGAATATATCACTCACATGCAGCCAGAGAGCCTATTATTGCGGATACTCTGAAACTGACGTGCAGGAGGCTGGTCTATAGAACATTAGATGCGATGGCACTCCGGCTTTCAAACTATTTCTTTGCCTGCGGTCCTTGGGCTGCGGAGGCATATCGCAAAGAAAAAAAAGTGCATGTACTGAGCAACGCAATTGATATTGAAAAGTTCAGGTACAATGAGGCAATTCGTGAGCGGAAACGTAAAGAACTGGGCTGCCAAAATAAGATGATAATTGGCAATGTTGCCCGCATCGATGCACTTAAAAACCAGACGTTTGCAGTTGAAATCATACGTGCATTAGTAAAAAAGAGGCAGGATATAGAACTCTGGCTTGTCGGAGATGGCATACTTAAAAATGAAGTAAGGGAACTTGCCAAAGAGAAGGGAGTTTTAGAATACATTCGTTTTCTTGGCGTTCGATCGGATGTAAGTGAACTGCTTCAGGCTATGGATGTTTTCCTGTTTCCATCTATTAACGAAGGCCTTCCTGTTTCCTGTATAGAAGCGCAAGCAGCAGGCCTTCCGTGTGTTTTCAGTGACGGCTTTGACCCTTCGACAGTGGTTGTTTCCGATAATTGCAGGGTTTTATCGCTGTCTGAGCCACCTCATGTGTGGGCGGATGTGATTATTGAGATGAGTGGCAGGGAAAGAAGGGACACGGCTGATACGGTTCGCGAAGAAGGGTATGATATAAAGCGGACTTCAGAGTATATGCGGAAATTCTACTTATCGAAATCAAAAGGTGGTCAAACTCGGAAGTCATGACGCAGGTGTTGAGGGTGTAGCATGTTTATAGTAATAAGTGCATTTATTGTCGAAGGCTTATTATGCAGTGCATTGGGCATGAGGAATGCGTCGACAGACATATGTGAAATTGTCTCTCTGCTATTGTTGCAGGTGAATGCTATAATTCTGTGTTCGTATGTAGCCAATCGATATAGGGACTATGGCAGGAAAGTTATTTTCGCGTTAGTTTTGTCTGTAATGCTGAAAGTCTTTCTGATTCTTTGGGATTATTATGGGATAAATATATTTATTCTTCCAAATAGTCATTCCGACTCTGAATCATATCACCGAGGTGCGATTGCGTTTGCGCGTTATTTTTCTACGGATATTGCAAATTATTCATATGTGGTCGGAGGTATCTATTATCTTTTCGGAATTCAAAGAATGACGGCTCAATTTTTTAATGTTATTCTGAGTTTTTCAGGGATCAGCATTCTGGAAAAATGTTTGCGAGAGTTCAGAGTTCAACAGGAATCAAGAGAGTACACTCTGATATTTGCAGCATTACTGCCGAACTTTCTAATCATGTCGTCAATTTTGATTCGCGAATGCCTGATTTCAGTCATAATATGTGGGGCACTGTATTTCTTTATAAAGTGGTGGAAATCAAGCAGGACCGTGTACTTTGTTTTATCATTTTTGACAGTTTTAGGAGCATGCTATTTTCACTCCGGCGCTATCGCCGTCGCTATTGGCATATCCATGTCGTTGGTATTGACTAGAAACAGTCATGATGAAAGCTATCGAAGACTAAATGTCAGCGTGAAAACAGTCATACTGTCAGTTGTGATGTTTGTTTTTTTTATGTTTTTGTTTAATTCATTATCGGGTTCTTTGCTGAGCAAATTTGGCAGTTTGGAAACGACTGGGATTGACAGGTATATCGACGAACATAATATATACGAATCACACGAAGATGAGGAAGATGATTCAAGTACATATACGGCAGGTGTTGCGGGATACACCGGATGGCAGGGTATCATTATTAATTCTCCTATTAGAATTGTGTATTTTCTTTGGGTTCCTATGCCTTGGGACATGCGAGGGATTGGTGACTTAATAGCTTTTTTTGGAAGCTCTCTGTTTTATGGTGGTACTTTCTTCCGAGCTATACGATATTGTTTTATTAAGTGGGATCACAGTGACAAAAAAGCTTTACTGTTAGCATTGACCTTGGTTGCCCTGTCTGCAGCAATGGTCTTCGCATGGGGAGTCGATAGTGCCGGATCCGCGCTTCGTCATAGAGAAAAGTTTTATTTTATATTTCTGTTTCTCTATTGTCTGGTATATGAACGGTCGCATTTTACCTACGAAATTTCTGATGTGCGGAAGGCCGGCTTCGTCGGTTAGTTAACGGGTATAATATCAGATCTGGAATTTACTGATGTATAATTAGATTAACTGCTCATTATTATAATTAAGATCGAAAGGTTACTATGGAACCGTTAGTCAGTATTATTATTCCTGTCTATAATGCGGAAAAATGTCTCTCTGAGTGCATTAAGACAGTGCTTGCTCAAACATACACGAATATCGAGGTGTTTCTTATTGATGATGGATCAACAGATAATAGCTTTGAGGTGTGCAAAGGATTTGAGCGTAGTGATAAAAGAGTTCACGTTATACATCAGAAGAATGCAGGTGTGAGCAGTGCCCGGAATACCGGGATAGAGAATGCGCAGGGCAGGTATATTGCATTTGTTGATTCCGATGATATCGTTTACCCAAAATATGTACAGATTTTAATGAATGATATGGGACATTCTATATTGGCAATGTGTGCTTATGAGATGATAAATTCGTATGAGCATTCATTTGCAGATGTGGCTGGAAAGAAGCGGGTGAAGTCTGCCAAAGGCTGTGCAAAACGGCTGCTTCAAGGAGATTTTCCAGTGTCAACATGCTGCGCCCTTTTTCTGCGAGAAGCAATAGGGGATATTCGCTTCATGGCTGGGATATGCAATAATGAAGACAAAGAGTTTTTATATCACTATCTATTGAACAATGAAGACGGTGAAGTTGTTATATCCAATAAGAAGATGTATGGCTATTACGTAAGAGGAGGCTCTGCCACTCATACTGAGTGGAATGGTTCCTATGACATGGTACATGTTGCCGACAGGATGTATCAGTTAACCATGGAAAAGGAGCCTGAATGGGAACGTGATGCAGTCAATAATTCAATCATGGCAAGAATGAGCACCTTAAAGTGGATTATTCAGGCAGGAAATCATTCGGACGAGAAAAATACTGTGATGGGGAAGCTGCGTAAAGATATTCTTCAATATGGATATCCCAGCGGAGCAGGTTTAAGAACGAGAGTAGAATATGATGCTTTAAAATTAGGAATGTGGGTATATAGATTATTATTTTTTTTATATCGCATACTGTATTCGGACGAAGCCAGGGAAAGAAAGAATAAGAGAATTATGCAGTAGACAGTAATTGTGTAAAACAGATAAGTATAAAAGCGTAATAATGCAACTAGGATTTTGTTTGTCGAGTTTTGAAAAGGTGAATTGACGTGAAAAAAAGAGTTTTGCTGTTTACTAAAGATGCAATGTGCAGAGATTATTTGCCGATTTATGGGAACCAAATCTGGAAAGGTAAAACTCCCAACTTAGATGAATTGGCTGAAAAAGGAACTGTTTTTACTAATTGTTATACAGCTGCGCCATCGACAGCAATGGCTTTTCTGGGAATGTTTACTCAAAAATTTCCTTATCAGTTGGATATACATGAATATACGCCGCTGAAGAAAGAGTTTAAACAGAATATTTTTAGCCGTGCAGAAAAGAATGGATACAAATGTCATATTATTTGGGATGAAAAGTGGAATGATATGGCAAAACCTTTTTCTAATTGTTATGGGAATGCTGTCATTCATGGAATGCCGAATCTTGGACAGCCGGTCGGTATGCATTTCCCTCATAAAGAGCCATTATGTGTGGATGATAAGAAAACAGAAGATGTATATTTGAGACTAGAGGGAGAAATATCATCTCTTTTAAATGATGAACCGCTTTTTTTATGGATACATCTGCCGCACGTTATTAATGGAAGAACCGGTTATGGGGGAGACATAGATTCATTTGATCAGATACTTGGCATGCTTCGAAAATATTTTTCCGATGATGCAATTTATATTGCTGCCGACCACGGTAATATGAACGGCAGTCATAATGCACTCGGTTATGGGTTTCATGCATATGATCAGGCGGTTCGCATCCCTTTAGTGACGCCTCGCTTGGAGTGCGGACCGGTGATGCAAGACAGTTTTTCAATGGTCGATCTATATAAGCTCATGTTTGAGAACAAGCTCGTACGTAGAAAAATGATTTTTGTGGATACGGCTTATTATAGGCAACCGCATAGAAAATTAGCCATTATCTCCGGAACATATAAATATATATTTAACAAACAGGATAACAGTGAAGAACTCTATGATATCGCTTTTGATCCGACTGAAGGAATTAATCTGTTAAGTGACAGATTTACAGATGAGGATCGACATTTAACGTACCCTCTGCGTGAGCTTTTATACTATCCTGAGTGGGATGAACTGCACCTGTTTTTGGATGAGGCACGGAGAGAAAAGCAGCGCATCTGGAAGCAGGATGGATATGTAGTGGCAATGCTCTGGAAGGTTCGACATAAACTGGGAAGTGTTGAAGGTCGGTTGAATACAGTGACAAAAAAACTTTTGGCAACTGTTAAGCGATAGAGGAAGGCATTAAACGATATGAAGGCACTGATACTTAACTCGGGGCTTGGCCACAGAATGGGAAGTTTAACCTCAGAACATCCTAAATGCATGACGGAAATATCGAGTACGGATACGATTTTAAGTCGGCAGCTGAAGCTTATTGCTGAAAACGGGATAACAGAGGTTGTCATGACGACCGGTTATTTTGACGCAGTATTGATCGACTACTGTAAATCACTTGGACTGTCTCTTAACTATACTTTTGTCAAGAACCCGATTTATCAGGATACAAACTATATTTATAGTATTTACTGCGCAAGAGAACACTTGAATGATGATATCATTTTGATGCATGGAGACCTGGTATTTGAGAACACTGTATTTGATCAGGTAGCTGCATCAACGCAATCTTGCATGACAGTATCGTCAACTTTGCCTCTTCCGGAAAAAGACTTTAAAGCTGTTATTAAAGACGGATATATCAATGCAGTAGGAATAGAGTTTTTTGATGATGCCGTGGCGGCGCAGCCGCTTTATAAGCTTTGTCGGAATGATTGGAAAATCTGGCTGGATAGAATAGCAGAATTTTGTGAAAAGGATATGAGAAAGTGCTACGCGGAGAATGCGTTTAATACAGTATCTGATTCCTGCCGTATTTATCCGCTTGATGTGCAGGATTTATTGTGTAATGAAATTGATAATCCTGAAGATCTTTCATCTGTTAAAGCTAGGTTGATGGAGGTAGAGAACCGCAGCGTATATATGTGTTTTTCTGCCGACGTACTTCATTCCGGTCATACCGCAATAATTCATAAGGCATCAAGACTCGGTAAACTCACTATTGGAGTCCTTTCGGATATGACTGTAGCTTCGTATAAGCGCTTTCCTATTTTGCCTATGGAGCAGCGCATGTCTCTGTTCTCCAATATAAAAGGGGTTGATCGTGTAGTCGAACAGAAGAATCTTTCTTACAGGGAGATTCTTTTAGAACTGAAACCGGATATCGTCGTTCATGGAGATAATTGGCGGCATGGATTTCAGAAACCGCTCAGGACAGAGGTCATAGAAGTTCTTGATTCCTATGGTGGACGACTTGTAGAGTTTCCATATTCTGATGACCCTAAACTCAGGGAGCTTGAAAATATTTCCCGCGCCGAATTGTCGCTTCCTGACAGTAGGCGTGCCCGGTTGCGCAAACTTTTGGCTATGAAAGGTCTTGTGACGGCCATGGAAGCTCATGATGGACTGTCTGGCCTGATCGTAGAAAACACACTGGTCCATCAGGATGGAAAATCATACCAGTTTGATGCGATGTGGATTTCTTCTCTGTGTGACTCTACGGCTAAAGGAAAACCGGATATAGAACTTGTAGACATGACAAGCCGTTTCCGCACAATAGATGATATTACCGAAGTCACAACTAAACCGATCATTTTTGATGGGGACACTGGAGGACTGACTGAGCATTTTGTCTATACGGTCAAATCTCTTGAAAAGTTGGGAGTTTCGGCAGTTATTATTGAAGATAAGACCGGTCTCAAGAAAAATTCATTATTTGGCACTGAAGTCATGCAGACGCAGGACAGTATAGAAAATTTCTGTGCCAAGATTGCTGCCGGTAAGAAGGCACAAAAATCGGCTGATTTTATGATTATTGCGCGCATTGAATCTCTTATTCTGGAAAAAGGGATTGAGGATGCGCTTATGCGTGCATCTGCTTTTGTTAAGGCAGGTGCAGATGGCATAATGATTCATAGCCGCAAAAAAGATCCTGCAGAAATCTTTGAGTTCATTGACAGATTCCGTGACAAAGATCAAACGACCCCTCTGGTAGTAGTGCCGACCAGCTTTAACTCTGTTACGGAGGATGAATTTAAACGCCGTGGAGTTAATATTGTAATTTATGCCAATCAACTGATGCGCAGTCAAGTCCCTGCTATGATTTCTACCGCAGAAACGATTCTCCGCAATCACAGAGCGATGGAAGCGGATGAAAAGTTAATGCCATTTAATGAAATAATACGTATGATACCGGAAGAACTCTGAGGAAGGATTTAATGGAGCAGAGAATTATAATACCATCAGATGACTATAAAGAACTTGATGCATGGTTATTAAACATTGATTTACATAGAGTTCTTCTGGTATGCGGAAAATCAATTCGGTTTTTACGGATTAACGAATATTTTAATTCTGTCGAGCGGAGACTGGGAATCCAGATTGTCAGGTTCAGTGAATTCCAACCAAATCCATCATATGAATCTGTAGTCAGAGGAGTAGACCTATTTCTACGAAAGCACTGCCAGGCCATCATTGCTGTCGGCGGCGGATCTGCTATGGATGTAGCCAAGTGCATTAAACTTTTCAGTAATATGGATCCTGATGATGGGACCGCTGAGAAAAACTATCTTAGACAAAAGATAAGACCAAACGAGATACCGTTCCTTGCGATGCCTACAACTGCCGGTACAGGGTCTGAATCGACCAGATATGCTGTAATCTATTTTAATGGTGAAAAGCAATCAATAACGGATAACAGTATTATTCCGACAACTGTGCTCATGGATAGCAGTGTATTGCATACATTGCCGTTGTATATAAAAAAGGTAGCGGCGCTTGATGCTCTGTGCCATGCAATTGAGTCATTTTGGTCTGTCAACAGTACAGAGGAGAGCCGGGATTACTCTCGGTTCGCGATCAAGAGTATTATGTCTAATCTTAGTGGGTATCTTGCGGGTGACGAAACAGCAAGTACTGCGATGTTGTATGCGGCCAATGCCGCCGGCAAGGCGATTAATATTACTCAGACTACTGCCGGTCACGCAATGTGCTATAAATTGACAAGCCTTTATGGTATTGCTCATGGTCATGCTGCTGCTCTTGTTAATATAAAACTGTTTCCTTGGATGATTGAGAATACTGATAAATGTATAGATCACAGAGGAAAAACGTACTTAGAGGAAACATTTGCACAGATTGCGCATGCTATGGATTGTGGTAGCGTCGGGGAAGCGGCAGATAAGCTCCAAAGTCTGGTTGCTGCTTTGGACATGGAGCGGCCTGTGCCGAAAGATAATCAATATGAGATTCTGAAAAAGTCTGTTAATCCGGTACGGCTCAAAAATAACCCAATTAGGTTGGACGAAGATATTATTGACATACTTTATCACAAAATATTGTCTGAATAGCAATAGGGTGAGGACTTCTAAATGAGAGTTGAAAAGTTCACAGAAATAATCGGTTCTGAGTTTTATACAGGTGTTCCGGATAGTCAGTTAAAAGCATTATGCAATTACTTGATGAACACATATGGAATAGACCCACATCATCACATCATAGCCGCCAATGAAGGGAACTGTACGGCACTAGCTGCCGGATACCATCTTGCGACCGGTAAAGTTCCCGTTGTATACATGCAGAACAGTGGAGAAGGCAACATTATTAACCCGGTTGCCAGTCTGCTCAATGATAAAGTTTATGCTATACCTGTCATATTTGTCGTTGGCTGGCGCGGTGAGCCGGGTATACACGATGAACCTCAGCATATCTATCAGGGGAAAGTGACTGTAAAACTGTTGGAAGACATGGATATAGAAACATTTATCCTCGATAAAGATACAACAGACGATGAGGTTGAGAAAAAAATGAATGATTTCCGGGCAGTGCTGGCTTCCGGGAAGGATGTGGCATTTATCATTCGCAAAGGTGCATTGTCGTATGAAGAACCTGTGCTTTACAAGAATGACAATAGCATGACGCGAGAAGAAATCATTCAGCACATCGTAAAAATTACCGGTGAGGATCCAATCGTTTCGACAACGGGCAAGGCAAGCCGCGAGCTGTTTGAGACGAGGGCTGCAAACGGTCAAAGCCATAAATATGATTTTTTGACCGTCGGTTCGATGGGACATAGCTCGTCTATTGCGCTCGGTATAGCAATTAATAAACCGCATAAGCGAATTTGGTGTATCGATGGTGATGGGGCTGCTTTGATGCATATGGGGGCAATGGCGGTGATTGGGTCGAACAGACCTGAGAATATGATTCACATAGTGATAAATAACGGAGCTCATGAAACAGTTGGAGGCATGCCCACTGTTGCCGGCAGTATTGATCTTGTGGATATAGCAAAAGCATGTGGATATCCAAGAGCTGTTAGAGTAGAGAATTTTGCTGAATTGGATAGCGCACTTAAAGAAGCAAGAGAGCGGATGGAATTAAGCTTTATTGAAGTAGCTTGCAGTATAGGCGCGAGAGCGGATCTTGGAAGACCGACGACGACGGCTATTGAGAATAAGAATAATTTTATGGAATATATCTCGATGTAAGATAACAGCTGCTTTCTGCTGCTCGTGAAGTATTGAAAACGGGAATGAGTAATATCTGTTTCTGATATGACGGAGGAGGCAGATTATGGTAAGGATGACCTGGACATGGCTTCTGGGAGAGGTTAAGGCAATAAAACCGTATTACTGGGCAACTGCGGCGGCGGTATTCGGATTGTTTTTTTTGATATCTATCAAAAAAGCATCGGTAAAAGTGTCTTTGGCAAGAGGGCTTTTAGCTGCCTATGTGATTCTAATAGTTGTAAGCACTACGTTAAACAGGGCAATTTCTGCCGAAACGTATAACCTGATACCATTCTGGTCATATAGGGCTTATCTCAGAGGACATCGAGATGTGATTTCACAAGCATTTCTCAATGTTGTTATGTTTATTCCGTTTGGATTTCTCGGCGCAATAGTGATTGGATCATGGTTCAAAAGAAAATCAGATGCATTCAAAGGTACTATTACTGTATTGGCTTCGGTAATACTGTCTATTGCTATAGAAGTTACCCAATTAATTACTCACAAAGGCCTATGTGAAACAGATGATGTAATTCACAATAGTTTGGGGACGATAATAGGATACGGATGCTGGCATCTATATAAAAAAATGAAGCGGAGATATTTTGCTGATACACATGAAGCGGAATAAAATAATAAATCATAAACGAACAAATAAATTTATTCCAGAATCGCAAGTCGGTAAGCAGGGAAATGGAATGACACCGGAGCAGAAATTCTTTCTCCAAGTCCTATCTGATCATCTTTCCAAGCGTCATACTATACCGGTTAACGATGTTGATTGGAATATACTATTCAAGCTGTCGCGTGCCCATCAGCTGGAGGGAATAGTCTTTTATCAGTGCAGAGATTTTATGCCCGACCGATATGCGTTTGAAGAGTCTTTTTATGCGACGCTTTATTATAACAAAAACCGCAGGATCATAATGTCTGAAATAGAGGCGGACTTATCCCGACGATGCATACCGTTTTTTACAGTTAAAGGCTTTGAAATCGCACAGTATTATCCGGTTCCGGATTTAAGATCTATGGGGGACAATGATATCATTGTTCATGAAGAAGATAGGGAGAAGGCAGGAAATGCTCTTCTTAGAATGGGTTTTACATATGGTTCGGAATTTGTAGGAAAAGAAAAGATATATTCATATAAAGATATGCAATTTGACCTGCATCATCGCCTTATTTATGATGAGAGCATTACAATACCGGAGCAAGAGCGCTTTTTTAATGACTGTTGGAAGTACGTGCGAGATGGAAAACTGGATCATAGTTTTCATTTTTTGTTCCTTATCGTTCATTTGAGAAAACATCTGATGAATGAGGGGGTGGGGTTCCGTCAATTTATGGATTTAGCATTAACCGGAAAAAATGATAGTGAGTTGGACTGGCAGTGGATTGAAGAAAAATTAATAGAACTTAAATTGGAAAAGTTCGCAGAAAAGAGTTTTTCCCTGATCGAATACTGGTTTGGTATAAGTCTTCCTGCTAAATATCCTATAGTGGATATAGCTCTCGGCGAACGGGCTACGCAGATGATCATGGACAATGGCGTGTTCGGATTTGATAATGATAACAATAGGCACAATAATATGGTCAATAGCCTAAGGCGGTTCAAAGGACCGAGATGGTTAGGCAGGGGTATGATAAGTATAGAGCGTCTGTTCCCCGGATACAGGTTTTTATGTACCGGTGATAGTTATGCCTTTTTGAGAGGGAGACCATTTTTACTGCCGGCAGCATGGATCTATCGGTTTTATTTGATGACTAAGGGAAGAACAACAAGTGGAAAAGAAATATTAAAACAAATATCAATTTCTGAGGAGATAATAGACTTGAGAGAAGAGGATATGCGGCTGTGGGGGCTTATTGATTAGAAGCATTGCCTTCTTTCTGACTCTGGTACGAAATCAGATTTATCAGGAAAAATGGGCGCAGTTAAGCTGGGGACGGATAAGTGTTTTACCTCAAAGAAGATGCTAACAATAAAATATTTTTCAGATAAACGGGATATGGTTTGACAGTTCCTTTGGAAATATAAAGAACGCTCAGAATGATGATTTATTCTGGGCGTTCTTTTGCTCTAATTAGTAAGCGATGAATAATCATCCGTTCGTAAAGTTGGCAACGGCTATCGGGGAAGCCGCGGCATCAGGCCGGCAGCTCCCCTGGATTT
>JBGUWZ010000028.1:0-56740 GCA_045221675.1 Lachnospiraceae bacterium
ACTGCTGACTGCTGACTGCTGACTGCTGACTGCTGACTGCTGACTGCTGACTGCTGACTGCTGACTGCTGACTGCTGACTGCCGATAAGTATACTACCCGCGCTCTTGTTAAGCCAACCGAATTTTGTCAATTTTTATCAGACATAAACCTCCGTCTGATTAATCGCTCAAAGTGCCTGGTATCAAGGACATGATCTTCAGACTCCATTGTAAAAATAAAATTCTCACCAAGATGATAACCACTCTTCTCATAATCCTCGATTTTCACGATTGCCTTATTGCAGTAGACCGGATCCTGCATCATACCGAAGTGTTCATATTTTACTTCCTGACGCTCGCGCACATCAAGCAGAGTAAAATCCGTAAAAACTTGTCCCAGATATTTCAATTTCGTAGGGTATTCATATCGATATGGTATTCCCATCTGTAATAACTTATCTGCAATAATTTTCTCACTTTTCGATCTTACTCGTTCCCCGCGCTCACTGAATATTTCTGCTGCATCCGAGGTAAAAAGTCCGCCGGAATATTCTACCTCAAGCCAGTTTTTTATAAACATCTCATCAGGCAAGATATGTGGTTTTATCAGTTCTCTTTTCGCAGGAATGCAATCATTGTAGACCTTGGTAAGATTTTGGTAAATCACCTCCATACTTCTCTCTGCTCCCCTTTTCCTGATAAGCAGAAGCTCTTTCAGCAATTGATTTGCAACCTTCAGAAGTTGATAATCATATTCCTTTTGAGCAAGTCTCCGAGCTACATCGAGATCACTTCTTCTCAAATATTTCCCGTGTGAAGTCTGTTTATCTGCTCTGTAATAAAACTGGTTAGTTCCATGGCTCTTGCAGACTCGCAGGTACCCGTCCGGCGAACCTGCCAAAGACCGTTCAATTCTCGCTATAAGCTTTCTTACTATCTCAATCTGTTTTGATATTTCTACGTATCTACTCA
Organism: Lachnospiraceae bacterium; assembly: GCA_045221675.1. Taxonomy (GTDB): domain Bacteria; phylum Bacillota; class Clostridia; order Lachnospirales; family Lachnospiraceae; genus Chordicoccus. The sequence continues at coordinate 952 of JBGUWZ010000028.1, forward strand.
CTTTAACCTCCAGTTAAGTATCATGTCTCTCAACAATTCAAGATGTATTCTGATTGATCTGTCTTATGCGTTTTATTATTAGTCACGTGAAGAGATTTACACGTCAGCTGGTTGATTGGTCTGTTCGGCGTGTAATTTTTAATCTTGCTTTTTCGAGCTCCAGCTGATTTTACGCGCCAGCTGATTGATTAGTCTATTCGGCGCGTAATCTTTAATCTTGCTTTTTCGAACTCCGGCTGATTTTACGCGCCGGCTGATTGATTGGTCTGTTCGGCGCGTAATTTTTAATCTTGCATTTTCAGCCTTTGATCAAATTTACGCGCTGCTTGGGTAATCTCTCAATATGGCGCGTAATCGCAAAATTCAGATTACGCGCAAAACAAGACTTCCCCCTTTTCGCGCGTAATTCATGCTCTCTGCTCTTCATCCTGTACCTGTCCACTACGCGCCATTTCGATGGTTTGCCTTTTTCGCGCGTAATTCACGCTCTCGGCTCTTCGTCCTATACCTGTCCACTACGCGCCATTTCGATGGCTTGCCTTTTTCGCGCGTAATTCACGCTCTCTGCTCTTCATCCTGTGCCTGCCCACTACGCGCCATTTCGATGACTTGCCTTTTTCGCGCGTAATCCGCACTCGCGAAAGCCTCAGCCCGCCACAGCTCTGCCGTCCTGCACCTGCCCATTACGCGCCGTTTCGACAACTCATCTTTTTCGCGCGTAATCCGCACTCGCGAAAGCCTCAGCCCGCCACAGCTCTGCCGTCCTGCACCTGCCCATTACGCGCCGTTTCAACAGCTCATCTTTTTCGCGCGTAATCCGCGTCCGCGCAAGCCCCGGCCCGCCATCCTTCAACCTCCGCCGAACCTATGCACCGCTCAATTTGGATTTTTCCCTCAAACCAAAAACAGACCCCGGCCGAAACCGGAGTCTGTAAATATCCAATTGCACACCGCGGAGCAAATTATCTCTTGCTGAACTGCGGAGCGCGGCGAGCGCCTTTGAGACCGTACTTCTTTCTCTCCTTCATACGCGGATCGCGTGTGAGGTAGCCGGCCTTTTTAAGTGTCGGGCGAAGCTCATTGTCCATCTTAACGAGCGCGCGGGCGAGGCCGTGGCGGATAGCGCCTGCCTGGCCTGTGTAACCGCCGCCATGTACCATGACAGTGAGGTCATACTTGCCGAGTCCGTCGATAGCTGCGAGCGGCTGACGAACGATAACTTTCAGTGTTTCCATACCGAAGAAATCGTCGATGTCGCGCTTGTTGATCGTAATCTTGCCTGTTCCCTGTGTGAGGTATACTCTAGCTACAGAGCTTTTTCTTCTACCTGTACCATAAAATTTTTCTGCTGCCAACGTTGTATCCTCCTATCAGAATTTCAGCACTTCCGGCTTCTGAGCTGCATGCTCATGCTCCGGACCTGCATAAACGCGAAGCTTCATGTACATCTGCTTGCCAAGAGCGCCCTTCGGAAGCATACCCTTAACTGCGTGCTCAACTACTCTTTCCGGATGCTTCTTCAGCTGCTCGCGGAGTGTAACCTCCTTTACGCCGCCAACATACTCGGAATGAGAGAAATAAACTTTCTGGTCAAGCTTCTTGCCTGTAACTTTAACTTTGTCTGCATTGACAACGATCACATAATCACCTGTGTCAACATGCGGTGTGTAGATCGGTTTCTTCTTGCCTTTAAGAATGCTGGCAACTTCTGCAGCCAGACGGCCAAGTGTAACGCCGTCAGCGTCGACTACGTACCACTTACGCTCGACTTCTGCCGGTTTAGCCATAAATGTGCTCATGGATGTTCCTCCTGATTTTGTCAAAATGAAAACCTTTGGTCACGGTACTCATTCAAACGAATGCATTCCGTGTCCAATGCATACGTTTATGGCAGCCTGTCAATCCGGGGCATTGAATATGAACTCTGCCTCACAAAAGCCTGCCCCCGCGGGCGCTTTTGTGCCTGCAGACAACCCCGATTCCGATTACCTTCTCTTCACCGGAGTGTTGCCTGCGTTTTCACCTCCCATCTCCTCTGCCTTTTTCAAAGCTTCGGACGAATGGGCGTAAAAAATCGTGCGGCCTGGGAATGCCGCACGAATTATTATAGTCAAATCCTTTTTTTGTGTCAAGCGAAATGTTAATTATTTCACTTGATGATTCATACAGGCTGCTTTTACACTGGTTGCCGGTAGCAAAGCATCCATCTTCATGAGAAAAACATTGTAAGTCCGACTGAGAAATCGAAAAGTGCACAGCACTTTTCAAGTTCGTAGGGAAGGACTTGCGTTTTTCGATGAAGATGATGTTTGCGCCGGCTTAAGATACTCAGGTACAGCCTGTATGAGCTTTTATTATTTCGCCGCGATATTCTTGATTGCCTTGTGGGCAAATGTCATCGTTCTGCCGCAGGCAAGACCCGTCATAAGGTTCGGATAAGTCTGGGAGAAGAAACCGCCTGAGCAGTCGCCAGTAGCGTAGAGGCCTTCGATCGGCTCGCCATCCTCCTTGATGACCTGCATATCTGTATTGATACGGCAGCCGTTCAGAGTAGTCAGATGCCATGCGCAGGTGCGGACACCGTAGTACGGCGGTGTATCGACCGGAGTCATGCGGTGGGCTTCCTTGCCGTAGTCCTCGTCAACGCCCTTGGCACAGAGTTCGTTGTAGCGGTTAACTGTGGCGACAAAATTGTCAGCCGGGATATTCAGCTTCTCTGCCAGCTCTTCAAGCGTATCGGCCTTCTGGACGTAACCCGCCTCCATGAGTTCCTCGATCTTGCTCCAGACAAATGAATACGGCATGTTGGAGATAGCGCCGTTCGGGAACGGGAACAGACGGCAGCAGCCGACTTCATCAAACTGTTCGCAGTATTTCTCGTTGTTGGCATCAAAGACATCTACGTACGTATGATACGGCTGCATCTCCATGGAGTGAAGCATGAATTCGTACGGGCCGGACTCATTGCAGAAGCGATTGCCCTTCAGATTGACCTTGAGGAACGGCTGCTCGCCGAACCAGAACCACTTTCCGACTGTCTCATAACCGGCGGTCTCATCCGGTTTTACGCAGCAGCGGTTGAACATCATAGAGCAATGTGTCGGATCGAGCGCAGCGCCCGCCCACAGCATAGCCTTGATTCCGGAGCCGTCGCCGGTGGATCCGAGTGTGTAGACGACCTTCATGTCGAGGGTCATCGGCTGAAGAGCCTTCATCATAGCGGTGTTCGTTGCGTAGCCGCCGGAACACACGAGAACGCCCTTGGATGCGTTGATGCGGACAAAGTGATTATCTGTTGCGTCCTGAGCGATAGCGCCTGTGACCTTGCCGTCCGCGTCCTGCTCGAGCTTGATGAGCGGCAGGCTGTAGCGGAATTCGGTATTGCCGTAGGACTCGATATGCTCCATGAAAATACTGTTGATCGTGACTGTATCGTCGCTGGCGTACTCATCTTTCTTATGCGGGCTGTGGCCTGTCGCGTAAGCTTTATCGCGGCCAGGGTCATTGATATTGCCTACACCGCCTTCAAGGCTCATATAATACTTGCCGCTGCCTTCAAAAATGCCTGTCAGCCAGTCGACCATAGGTCCGGACTCATTGATCCACACTTTGACCAGATCGCTGTCAATGTAGCCGCCGCTGTAGCGGACCAGTTCCTGGAGTGCTTCCATCTTGTCGATTGCAAGTTCCGGCATTTTCTGGATCTCTTCCTGCTGGATCTTGGAATCGATAGAACCGATATCCTCACGAATCGTCGTCGGAGTCTCTTTCTTTTCGATGACCAGAGTCTTAAGACCTTCTTCAGCTGCAGTCAGAGCTGCAATCCAGCCACCGGTTCCGAGACCTACGATAAGGCATTCTGTATCGATCGTCTCTGTGATGCTGGCTTCGTCGATTTCCGGGGCTTCGCCGAGCCACTCGTTAGCTTTCTCTTCATGGGCGCCAAGAGTGATTTCCTGTCCTGCCGCCTGAGAAATACAGTTGACAGCTGCTTTGCGGATCGCGTCCGATGTGATTGTCGCACCCGATACTGCGTCTACATCCGCGCTCTGTGCGCTGACAATTTTCTGTGCCATCTCGGGACCGATTACGGCGCCGATATCAGGTGTCTCACCTGCGCAGTCGATTGAAACGTCCGTGATCATAGTCTCATCGAACGTCATTGTGACAGTTACAGGGCTTGCGAGACCCTGCTCTGTAGCGGTATAAGTACCGGGCGTAAACGTAAGGCCACTGGCAACTACATCACTGCCTGCAGCAACGCTCGCCGAACCCGATCCCTTAGTTGCCGAATCGGCAAACTCGATTGCGCCAAGCGCGACCATACCCGCGGCACCGGCTGCAATACCCTTAATAAAGTCTCTTCTGCTGATCTGATCTTTAGCCATCTTTCAAGTAGCTCCTCTCCAAAGTAGATGTCAAAATGCAAATGACGGCTTTCGCCGTCATTACATTCACGATGCAAGACATAATAATTTTACCTTTTGACAGTTATATGCGCAAGATAAAATAATAAATCTGCAATCATCTTTATATCTGGAGTGGAATCAACTTTTCACTTCAAGGGTAACAGTTCATAGTGGAGCCGATTCCCGCCTCATACTCCGGATACCGGATCTCACAGAGAACAAGGCCTTTCGCGAGTGCGGTAGGACCTGCCGCACTCCGGCATTTAGCCTCGAGAACTTCCTTCATATGCTCCGGAGAATATCTGCCCCCTCCGATTTCGAGCAGTGTCCCGGTGATAATCCTCACCATATTATACAGAAAACCGTTTCCGGTGATCCTGAACGTGACCCGGTCACCGGTCCTCGTCACGCGGGCGTCATAAATAGTCCTCACAGTCGTCTTCGACGAATAACCGGAAGCTGCGAACGACGCAAAGTCGTGTTCACCGACAAGCATCCTGGCGGCAGCGTTCATCCTGTCCGCGTCGAGCGGGTAATAATAGTGCATCTCCGTATTGCGGGTGAGAGGGTCCGGAAATTTCCGGTTAATCACATGGTACTCATAGGTCTTGACGGTGTCCTGAAATCTCGGGTGAAAGGATTCCGGCACCTTACATGAATCCATGATCCGAATATCCTCAGGCAGTCTTGCATTCAGCGCAAATGAAATCTTCGCAGGATCGATCCTCGACTCCACATCAAAACACGCGACATTGCCGAGGGCATGGACCCCCGCGTCCGTCCGGCTGGCTCCCATTGTGCGGATGCGCTGCCCGAAGAGATGCTCAATCGCATCCTCCAGAACATCCTGAACAGCCACTCCGTTCGTCTGACTCTGGTAGCCGTGATAATTTGTCCCGTCATAGGCGACAATGAGTTTTACTCGCATAGGTATTTGATCCTTTATCCAAGTGGTAGAGGCCTAACTCTGAGCCGGCGGATCATATCAGCTTTTCGGCCGAGGATCTTGTCAGATCCATCCGCCACCGAATATGCAGAAGCATACAGCTGCCGCGGCAAATGCCAGCATCAGAATGTAGGCAATATAATCCCGCTTATCATATCGAAGCGGTTTCATCTGGGTACGTCCCTCTCCGCCGTGATAGCAGCGGGCTTCCATTGCCATGGCAAGATCATTTGCACGCTGAAAAGCAGAGACGAACAGCGGGACCAGAAGCGGTATCATATTGGTAACGCGCTTAATGAGATTTCCTGACTCAAAGTCCGCCCCTCTCGCGACCTGAGCCTTCATGATCTTATCCGTTTCCTCCATCAGGATCGGGATAAAGCGAAGCGCGATCGACATCATCATCGATATCTCGTGTACAGGAACCTTGATGGCCTTGAGCGGGCTGAACAGATTTTCCATAGCATCGGTGAGCTGGTTCGGTGTCGTCGTCAGCGTCATGATTGAAGAACCGATGATGAGGTAGGACAGGCGGATCGCCATTCTGAAAGCCTGTATAACGCCTTCCCTCGTGATGGTCAGCCGCCAGATCTTAAAAATTGCTTCACCCGGCGTAAACAGCATGTTAAATATGACCGTGATGATTAAAATGAAAATAATGGCTTTCATCCCCTTCAGCATCATGCCAAACGGAACTTTAGAGAGCTTTACAAGGGTCGCAAGGATGACGGTGACGAACACATAGCCCGCCAGTCCTTTAATCAGGAACAGAGAGATTATAAAGACCAGCGTACCCAGAAATTTGACCCGGGGATCCAGCCTGTGGAGAATCGAATCCGCCGGATAATACTGTCCGATCGTGATATTTTTCATCTTCGGGCCCCCTTTCCGGCAAGGGCTGCCAGGATACTGTTCTTTGCCTCTTCCACCGTTGTAGCATGTACGTCTACGGAGAACCCTTTGGCTGCAAGGTCATGCATGATATACGTAATCTGCGGCGCTGCCAGACCGATCTTTTCAAGTTCCTCGTAGTGGGCAAAGACTTCTCTAGGCGTACCGTCGTATGGGAGCTTACCGTCATTCACAACAATAAGGCGGTCCGCATACCTGGCCACATCCTCCATACTGTGGGAGATCAGGATGATGGTTATTCCGCGCTTCTCGTGCAAATAACTGATCTGATCAAGTATCTCATCACGCCCCTTCGGATCCAGTCCGGCTGTCGGCTCGTCGAGTATAAGAACTCTGGGATTCATAGCCAGAACACCTGCGATGGCTACTCTCCTCTTCTGTCCGCCGGAAAGTTCAAATGGAGAGTGCCCATAGAACTTTTCCGGAAAACCGACCTGAACGAGGGCTTCCCTGGCCCTTGCCTCAGCCTCCTCTTTAGAGAGACCCTGGTTCTTTGGCCCGAAAGCGACATCTGTGAGAACATCCGCCTCGAAAAGCTGATGCTCCGGATACTGGAATACAAGACCGACCTTGGAGCGCAGAGCTCTCCTGTCATACTTATCTCCCCAGATATCCTCGCCTTCAAAGAGAACTGTTCCCTCCGTAGGCTGCATAAGAGCGTTGAAGTGCTGAATCAAAGTCGATTTACCGCTTCCGGTATGACCGATGATGCCTATGAACTGACCTTCCTCAATCATGAGGTCGATATTTGAAAGAGCATTTACCTCGAAGACCGTGCCCTTTCCGTATGTATAAGAAACATTTTTAAGCTCTAACTGCATATTTTTCTGCCAGTGCCTCCACAAGTTCATCTCTCGTCAGAATGCCTGCCGGTATATCAATCCCGCTTTTTTGGAGTTCATAGGCCAGCTCTGTGACCTGCGGTACATCCAGCCTGTATTTTTTGAGTTTTGCGACCTCAGAGAAAATCTCACGCGGCGTTCCCTGCATCACGATACGTCCGGAATCCATGACGAAAACATGGTCAGCGTCAATAACTTCCTCCATATAATGCGTAATGAGTATGACCGTAATTCCCAGCTTCTCATTAAGCTCGTGGACAGTCCGAAGTACACTCTTTCGTCCGGTCGGATCCAGCATGGCTGTCGGCTCATCCATGATGATACATTCCGGCTGCATGGCTATGACACCTGCAATCGCGACTCTCTGCTTCTGACCGCCCGAGAGTCTGTTGGGTGACTTCTTGCGGTGCTTCAGCATACCGACCTTAGTCAGGCTGTCATCCACCCTCTCCCAGATCTCATCCGTCGGAACACCGATGTTTTCAGGTCCGAAACCGACGTCCTCCTCGACCACCGTTCCGATGATCTGGTTGTCCGGATTCTGAAAGACCATTCCCGCTTTCTGGCGGATCTTCCAGATCTCTTCCTCACCGGAAGTATCAATCTCGTCGACCCACATCGTCCCTTCCGTGGGCACAAGCAGCGCGTTCATATGCTTGGCCAGAGTGGATTTGCCTGAACCGTTGTGGCCGAGGATTGCAATGAAATCCCCCTTTTTAATATCAAGGGTCACATCATCGATTGCCCGGACTCTTTCGACCTTGCTGTCATCTTCTCCGTATTTCATATAGTCAAAGCACAGCTTTACAGCTTTAATGATTCCCATTCGCGTCTCCTAATTATTCAGACGAGGTTTCTGATAATGGCCCAGATTTCCTCTCGGCCCTCCTTAGTCTCAGCGGAAAAGGCGATGACCGGGGTACCGGGTGCTGTCCCGAGCTCCTGGCGGATCGTCCTCAGCGCTTTCTCTACCTGAGATTTCTTCAGTTTATCTTTTTTTGTTGCGATAATGACCGGCTCCATGGCATTCTCAACGATCCACCTGTGCATGAGCTTGTCATTTGCGGACGGGGCATGGCGTATATCCACCAGAAGAAAGACTGCGCGCAGCATTTTTGATTGTCTGAGATACCGCTCAATCATTTTTCCCCATTTAGCTTTCACTTCGACACTGGCGTTGGCATAGCCGTAGCCCGGGAGGTCTACCAGATAGCAGTCCGGCGCGAACGGATCCTCAAGCTGTGTATCACCGGCCGGTGTCCCCTCATTCACACGGTAGTAGTTGATCGTCTGCGTTTTCCCCGGCTGGCTCGACGTCCTTGCCAGAGACTTACGCTGAATGAGCGTATTGATGAGGGAGCTTTTTCCGACATTGGATTTTCCTGCAAATGCCACCTCGATCCTATCCTTCTCAGGCACCGTGCTGGTCACACCGATGACCGTCTCGAGAGTCACATTTCTGATTTTTGACATTTATTCACCTCACAGATCAGCGGGCTTTGCCCGCTGACATTCTGACTTCTCATACCTTCGCCCGGTTGCCGTCTCAGGAAACAAGCGCTGTTCCAAGGACGTCCTCCATCGTAGAAGCATAGATGATTTCAAGGCCGTCTGTGATTTCAGCGTCCACTTCCTTCATATCGTTGCGGTTCTTCTCCGGCACAAGAACTGTCTTGATCCCGGCCTTCTTGGCTGCCAGCAGCTTCTCCTTGAGTCCTCCGATCGGAAGCACACGGCCACGGAGGGTGATCTCACCTGTCATCGCCACATCCGCGCGGACTTTACGCCCTGTGATCGCGGACAGAATGGCGGTCGCCATAGTGACACCCGCGGACGGACCGTCCTTCGGGACAGCACCTTCCGGGATATGGATATGAATATCATTGTTGCGGAAGAAGTCTTCCTGAATTCCGTATGCATCCGCGACTGACCTGATATAGCTTATACCGGCCTCAGCAGATTCCTTCATGACGTCGCCGATCTGACCGGTGAGTTTGAACTCGCCCTTGCCGGGCATAATGTTCACCTCTACCTGGAGCGTTACACCGCCGACAGAGGTCCATGCAAGACCTCTGACTATGCCGACCTCATCCTCATCATTGACCGGATTGATGCTGTAACGCTCATATCCCAGGAATTCTTCGAGATTTTCGGGATTGACCGTGATCTTCTTTTTACCTTCCTCGAGAATCTTCCGGGCGGACTTTCTGCAGATCTCAGCTATCTCCCTCTCAAGGGAACGAACGCCTGCCTCACGCGTATACTTCGCAATAATATCGGCGATAGCTTCGTCCGTTATAACCAGCTGGCGCTTCTTCAGTCCGTTCTTTTCGATCTGCTTCGGGATCAGATGATCCTTGGCAATATGAAGCTTCTCGTTCTCTGTATAGGAGGTAATCTCAATGACCTCCATTCTGTCAAGAAGCGGCCGCGGGATCGTCTGCAGATCATTGGCAGTCGCAATAAAAAGAACATCCGAAAGATCCACCGGAATTTCAATATAATGGTCCTCAAAGTGACTGTTCTGCTCGGAATCCAGGACCTCGAGCAGGGCAGATGCCGTATCACCCTTATAGTCGCTGCTGACTTTGTCGATTTCATCCAGCATCATAAGAGGATTGCGCACGCCGGCTTTTTTGAGACCGTTGACAATTCTGCCCGGCATCGCGCCGACATAGGTGCGTCTGTGGCCGCGGATCTCAGCCTCATCGCGAACACCGCCGAGTGACAGCCGTATATACTTCTTGTTCAAAGCTTCGGCTATAGAATGTCCGATCGACGTCTTGCCTGTCCCCGGAGGTCCCACAAGGCAGAGGATCGGCCCCGCTCCGCTGCCGGTCAGCTGCCTCACAGCCAGGAACTCGAGAACTCTGTCCTTGACCTTGGCCAGACCGTAGTGGTCTCTGTCGAGGATCTGCTTTGCGCGGATCAGGTCATGCCGATCCCGGCTTGCCTTATCCCACGGAAGAGCAAGAAGCGTTTCAATATAACCCCTGAGAACTGCGCTCTCGGGAGACTGGCCCGGAAGATTCTGAAAGCGTTTGATTTCTTCGTACAGCTTATCCTTTACTTCCTTTGGCGCTCTTAGCTTCTTCGTGGCCTCCTTGAAATTGTCTATATCGCTGAGAGTTGTGTCCTCACCGAGCTCCTCACGGATCACTTTGAGCTGCTCGCGCAGTATGTATTCCTTCTGGTTCTGGTCGACGCGCTCTCTGATTTTCTCCTGCAGTTCCTTGCGGATCGCCATGACCTCGGTCTCGTTGGTGAGAAGAATGCCGAGAGCCTCATACTGTTCCTCCACCGATATGGCTTCGAGGATGATCTGTCTTCTCTCATAGGGCAGCGGCATGTTGATAGCGATCTGGCTGAGCACGTACTCAAGATCATCCGACTCCATGATCTGCACTGCGACATCCCGGCTTATATTGTGATCCTGTGTAAAGTATGAAGTAAAAAGATCTTTTATACTGCGAAGCATGGCCTCCTTCATGGAAGCCGGAAATATGTCCATTGATTCATTCCCGGTGGGCGTGACTCCCGCGAGAATATAATCTTCGGTCTTTTCAAATGATCCGACGACCGCTCTCTCCATCCCCTCAACGAGAACACGGACCATATTTCTCGGCAGGCGGTTGACCTGCTTGACAAACGCGATCACGCCGACATCCCACACGTCGTTAATGTCGGGATCTTCCGTATTCGGGTCGTGCTGCGTGACCAGGAACACCCTCTGGTCCTCTCTCATCGCCCTCTCAAGGGATGCTCGCGACCTGTCACGGCTCACATCAAAATGAACGATCATTCCCGGCAGGATACTCGTTCCCCGAAGAGGCACCGCCGGAAGATACATGATATCTGATCCAATATTTTTCAAATGGTAATCCACCTTTTTATTCAGTCTCTCTCTTTGTCAGACCACCGTCCGGTCCATGTATGGTTCGCCGACGACAATGGTCACAGTCATATTCTACTGATCTGTGGTCTTTATTCCGCCGCAGTTTCCAAAAGCCCGTTATCCTCACGATGTACATAGGTCATCGGGGCTTTCCCGTCGACAGACTCTTTTGTGATGATGCACTCGACGATCGAGCTGTCCGACGGCACATGATACATGGCATCTGTGACAGTTTTTTCCATGATTGCGCGAAGACCTCTCGCGCCGGTCTTTCTGACGACAGCGAGGTGCGCGATCTCATTCAGCGCTTCATCTTCGACTGTAAGCTTCACGCCGTCCATCGTAAAGAGAGCGGTGTACTGCTTAAGAAGAGCGTTCTTCGGCTCCTTAAGGATACGGATGAGAGCTTCCTCATCCAGGTTATCAAGCGATGTGACGACCGGAATACGGCCGATGAGCTCCGGGATAAGACCGAACTTGACAAAATCCTCCGGCATGACTTCCTTCAGGATCTCGCCGACATTCTTATCCTTTGCTGCCTGTTTGATCTCAGCGCCGAAACCGATCGATTTTTTCTCCATGCGCTTCTGAATCTGCTTTTCAATACCGACAAAGGCACCTCCGCAGATAAAAAGAATGTTCGATGTATCCATCTGTATCATCTCCTGATGCGGATGCTTGCGTCCGCCCTGTGGCGGTACAGAAGCAATCGTGCCCTCAACGATCTTCAACAGGGCCTGCTGAACACCCTCACCGGATACATCGCGGGTGATGGACGCATTTTCTGACTTTCTTCCGATCTTATCGATCTCGTCAATATAGATAATGCCCTTTTCCGCGCGCTTAATGTCAAAATCGGCTGCCTGAATCAAACGAAGAAGAATATTCTCAACGTCCTCACCGACATAGCCGGCCTCTGTAAGCGTCGTCGCGTCGGCGATGGCAAAGGGAACGTTCAGAATCTGAGCAAGCGTCTGCGCCAGCAGTGTCTTGCCGCATCCTGTCGGACCCAGCAGCATTATGTTTGACTTGGCAAGTTCGACACCGAGGTCCTTCGGTGCCTGAAGTCTCTTGTAATGGTTATAGACTGCGACAGAAAGGACCTTCTTCGCATCATCCTGTCCGATGACGTACTCATCCAGATACGCCTTGATCTCTTCCGGCTTTTTAAGGTTGATTCCGCTATTTTCCGCCGGCTGGTCAAGGAGGAGCTCATCCTCCTCGGCAATGATCTCCGAACAGATTTCAATGCACTCATCACAGATATAAATACCTGCAGGTCCGGAAATCAGCTTTCTGACCTGATTCTCAGTCTTGCCGCAGAAGCTGCAGCGAACTTTGCTTGTCATTTTTCCTGCCATTTGATCTCCTTTTTCAAAAAAGACTCCTGCACGCATAGCTGACAGGAGTCTTAGTGTTACTCATTATCGATTTCTGACAACGCTGTCAATCAGTCCGTAAGCTACTGCCTCATCAGCTGACATCCAGTTATCGCGGTCAGTATCTCTCTCGATCACTTCAATCGGCTGATTCGTATTGGCTGCAAGCTCTTCGTTCAGTCGTCTCTTGATCTTCAGGATGTGGTCCGCTTCAATTCTGATATCGGATGCCTGGCCTCTTGTGCCGCCAGACGGCTGATGAATCATGATCTCAGCGTTCGGCAGTGCCTGTCTCTTCCCCTTAGCGCCGCCCGCGAGAAGGAATGCACCCATGCTCGCTGCCATGCCGATGCAGATGGTGGCCACATCACATTTGATATACTGCATTGTGTCATAAATCGCCCAGCCTGCTGTGACAGAGCCGCCCGGGCTGTTAATGTAAAGGCTGATGTCCTTGGACGGATCCTCCGCTTCGAGGAACAGAAGCTGCGCGACTACTATGGATGCTGTCGCGTCATTCACCTCATCCCCGAGGAAAATAATTCTCTCCTTCAGAAGACGGGAGTAGATGTCGTAACTTCTTTCTCCCTGCGGTGTCTGTTCAATGACATATGGAACAAGAACATTATTCATACTGTTACCTCCAAACTTATGTCCGGCAAGTGTAAGAGATTATACCTCGATTGCGTTGTCAGCAATCAGAGAAATTGCCTTCTGCATTGCACTGTCTTTTCTAAGCTGTTCAATACCGCTCTCGCCGAGTGCGGAACGAATCTGCTCAGCTGTCATGCCGTACTGCTCTGACATCTTGGCGATCTCAGCCTCGACCTCCTCGTCGGTGATCTCAAGGTTCTCTGCCTTTGCGATTGCCTCGAGTGTCAGGCGGGAGCGAATTCTTCTCTCAGCTTCCGGAAGAAGAGTTTCAATGAATTTTTCTCTGTCAGATCCCTGATATTTCAGGAACTCATCTACCGGGATGCCCTGGCTCTGAAGCTGACGCGCGTAATCTTCAAAGATATTCTCTGCCTCTGCCTTCTTATAAACATCAAGAATCTCGATCTCGGATGCAGCGACTGCCTTCTCGACAGCCTCATTTTCCTTCGCTGTCTTAGCTGCTTCAGACTTTCTGTCAAAGATGACCTTCCTGAGTTCTTCTTTCAGCTCTTCGACGGTATTGGCTGTCTCGGAGACATCCTGCGCGAAATCGTCGTCGATCTCCGGAAGTTCTTCACCCTGGATAGAATTTACTGTGCATGCAAATGTAGCTTCCTTGCCGGCCAGATCCGGTGCGTGATATTCTTCAGGGAATGTAACGACGACATCCTTGGACTCGCCTGCGGAAACGCCGATAAGCTGTTCTTCAAATCCCGGGATAAATGTGCCCGAACCGATTCTGAGGCTCTGGCCCTTGGCTGTGCCGCCATCGAAAGCGACGCCGTCCACTGTTCCTGCGTAGTCAAGATTGATTGTATCGCCATCTGCTACCGGGCGATCTGTGATCTCGACCTTGCGCGCATTCTTCTTCTGCTCGCTCTTAAGCTCTTTTTCGACATCCTCGTCAGTGACTGTGATCTCCTGCTTGGAGACTTCCACTGCCATATAGTTTCCGAGCTTGACTTCAGGCTTGACAGCAACTTCCACTGTGTAGATGAAGTCCTTGCCCTTCTCCATCTGGACCGGCATGATCTCCGGATAAGCAACGACATCAAGTTCTGCTTCGTCAACAGCTTCCGGATAGGATCTGTTTATGCATTCATTGGCAGCATCCTCATAGAAGACGCCCGGTCCGTACATTTTCTCAATAATATACTGAGATGCCTTACCCTTGCGGAATCCCGGGATGTTGAAACGGCCCTTTGTCTTATTGTAAGCCGATGTGATTGCCTTATTAAAGTCAGCTGCCGGTACTGTGACCGTCAGTGTTGCCATGCCGTTCTCAACCTTTTCGATCTTTACGCTCATCTCTTTATAGTTCCTCCTCGTAAATCGGATCATGTTGTCTTTATTCACATTTCTACAGACATTTAGACAGTATAGCACAGGGCTATGTGAAATCTCAATCCCTTTTAAAAAACTTTTTCAGCCGTCCATACAGTAAGACGGGCTGCATCGAAGCTCCAGGACCGGCGCAAGCATCATCTTCATCGAAAAGCAGCCCGCCCGACTTCGAGTGTGAAATGCAGGATAAAGGCGTTGAGACCGCCACATCCGTTTTATTTTAGGCCGGACATAACCGAATTATGATAGTTCACGTCATAGGTCACATCCTTCTCGAACCATGGAAGGCCCGGAAACGCTTCGGCCTCCTCCACAGACGAGAACTCAATTTCTGCCAGATAGAGGCCCTTGTGGGGCGACTCAAAATGGTCAAGTTCGACAACCAGGCCGTTTTCAATGGGGATGACGTAGCGCACCTTGGAGATCAGCCGACCGTCGATTTTCTCCCGGAGGTGCTCATAAGAATGCTTATCCAGCGGCAGATTGTACTCCTCGCGGGCCATGAGACCGCCTCCCTTGTAAGTCAATATGTATTCGTCATCCTGGCGGCGGATGCGAACGACAGGACGCGTATTAAGATACCCCTGCTCAATGACATGGTGCGTATAGGTCTCAAGATCATGGGGCGGCTCCTTGATGAGCCATTTTCTTTCTATTTCCATATAGCTGCTCCTTACATAGTAATTCAATTCTCGCTACATCATAGCACAAAGGATCATTTTAATATATAATAGGTTTTATTAGAATACCTGACTGCACAATGAGACTGCATTATGACCCCGCAGCGGGTAACGCAGATCGCAGGGATCCGGTTCGGAATTATGTCGACCGGAGCCGGACCGAATCCACGCCCGGTCTCACGGGTGAAACCTGATTCTCAGAACCAGCGGTAATATGATTTTTATTTTAGTGGAGGTAAATATGAGCAGAGTATGTATTTTTCTTGCGGATGGATTTGAAGAAGTCGAGGCACTGACACCTGTCGACCTGCTTCGCCGCGCCGGAATCGAGGTGGTCACCGTTTCGATGAATGAGACACGGGAGGTTACCGGCAGGAGCCGGATCACCGTTCTTGCAGACACGCTCTGGGCAGATGCGCAGGCGGACACAGCTGATATGCTCGTTCTTCCCGGCGGCCAGCCGGGTGTGAAGAACCTCGGTGCCCACGAAGGTCTGACAGCCCTCCTCAAGAAATATGCCGATGAAGGAAAGCTTCTCGCGGCGATCTGCGCCGCTCCGACTATCTTCGGTGCCCTCGGCATTGTGAACGGAAAGAAGGCTACCTGCTACCCGGGGCTGGAGGACCAGCTGACCGGAGCTCATGCCGTCACAGACCAGCGCGTTGTCACCGACGGAAACATCACGACAAGCCGCGGAGCGGGCACATCCGTATCTTTTGCCCTCCGTCTCATTGAAATCCTAAAGGATAAGGACGAGGCAGATAAAGTCGCAAGAGGTATCGTCTACGGACACAGCCGCTAATCTCCGCCCTCCTCTTCGCAGCACATGAAGGTTACCACCGCAAAGGTCCAAAACGGGGCTGTCGCACTTAATGCGACAGCCCCGTTTTCTGTCTTCCAATTATTCCGATCACATATTCTTCGCCTTATCGGTGCAGGCTCTCACCGCTTCGATCACCGCGCTGCGCATCCCGTATTTCTCGAGAGCTACCACACCCTCTATTGTCGTGCCGGCCGGCGATGTTACCATGTCCTTGAGTTCTCCCGGATGTTTTCCGGTCTCAAGAACCATCTTGGCACTTCCGAGTACAGTCTGGGCAGCAAAGTGATACGCCTGGGCGCGAGGCATACCGTCAGCGACCGCCGCATCCGCCATAGCCTCAATAAACATATAGACGTAAGCCGGCGAACTGCCGCTCAGAGATGTGACGACCGCCATAAGGCTCTCAGGAACCTGCTCAGCCTCGCTGAAAGATGCGATAATATTTCTCACCGCCAAAAGCTCCTCATCAGTCACACGTGAATTCGGGCAGTAACCTGTGATACCTGCACCCACAAGAGCCGGTGTGTTAGGCATCGCCCTGACGATTTTTTTATCGCTGCCAAGTCCCGCCTCAAGATCCGCAATTGTCTTTCCCGCCATGATAGAGAGGATCACCTGATCGGATGTGAGAGAATCCCTGATGTCCGCTGCCACGACCGGGAACACATTCGGCTTGACCGCAAGGAGGACTATATCGGCGCCTTTAATGCATTCCGAATTATCTTCGAATGTCTCAATTCCGAACGAGTCACCCGCTTTTTTTCTCGCCACGTCGAACTTGTCCGCAGCCCTGATCTCGGAAGCAGCCGCAACTCCGTTTTTAATAATACCTCCTATAATGGCACTTGCCATGTTTCCGCATCCGATCGATGATATCTTCATAATCCATTCCTTTCATGCAGAGCCGTCAGTTTCCGGACTCAGCGCCGCCATCACTCATGCTTGCAGTGCCGCCATCAAATCCGTCCGTTGCTTCTCCATCAGAGCTGCCACCGGACCCGCTGTCCGAACCACTGCTGCCACCGGAATCGCTGCCTGCGTTCCCGCTTTCCGATCCGGATTCTCCGTCGTCATAATCATCATTGTCATAATTATCACCGTCATAATTATCACTGTCATAATCATAATCGTCATAATCATCATTGCGGTTATAATTATATTCGTTATAATCTTCTTCATCTTCGTCATAATTGTATGACGGTCTCGGCGTCGGTGTCGGAGCTGTCTCCAGCGCAATCTCCCGGTTTATATCGTCCAGACTCTCAGGTTCGTCATAGGAAATGACAACGCCCGGTACATAAGCTGTCTCCGTCTGTGCCGCCCCGCTTTGGAGGTAAGAGAGAACGACCTCAAGAATCTTTTCAGCCAGCTCCCGCGCAGGCTTTACGACAGTAGCGTAGACAGATCCTTCACGTACACTGACTGCCACCTGGTCATTATCACCATCAAGGCAGATGACCTCTTTTTCAATTTCAAGCGCTTTGAGTGCTTCAATAACAGCGAGGGCTTCCTCACCGTTTCCACATACAAATGTGTCGACAGATGAGTTGGAACCTAGCACGCTCCTTATGACGCTCTGCACATTCTCACTGTCAAGATCCGCAAGGCCTGCTTCTGTTGCCTCCCTCATGTTTGAGAATTCATTCAGCCCCCTTCTGAAAGAAGCGGCATAGAGATTCTCGAAACTGTTATTGGCGTTATATATCAACGCATAAGTCTCACGCAGCCGGTGGTGTCTTGCAAATATCTCAGCGAGCGATACCATCGCGGAATTCCTGTCTGTTCTCACCTGCCCGTCACAGACGCCCTCATCCGGAACACCGCGGTTCACGAGAAAGACCGGGATGCCGGCTTCCCTCGCCATCTGTACATCAGACTTGATTCCTTCACCCGCTATATTATCGCAGATGACAGCACAGGCTTTATCCGAGACGGCTTTCGCAAAGGCTTCTGTCTGTTTTTCCGCTGCGCCTTCGTGGGTCTTTACGATGACATCGTAACCGGCCCGTCTGGTCCCTTTGAGGATTATGTCCTCCATCTGGGCTGAGAGACCTGTTTCCGTCGGAATAATCAGATATATGACAGGTACATTGCGCTCCTCGGGAGGCACCAGCACCGAGCTCTCAACTGCCGCAGCGACGGTGCTGTCTCCGGGAATGCTGTCGGTTCCGGACTGGTCGCCCGCTGCCCCCGCACTCTGGGATATGACCGAGTCAGCAGGTACGCCACTGTCATCGGCAGCACGCCCGCAGCCGCATACCAGCATCACTGCGGTAACGATGAGGGCCAGTATGGTCCTATATCTCTTCATAGTTTCCACTCCCCTTCAAACACTTCTTCGGCCGGTCCGGTCATATAGACATGATTGGTGGCCCGGTCCCACTCAATCAAAAGATCACCACCGTTCAAGTGCAGTTTTACCGGACTCTGGCCGAAACCATTCAATATTGCCGCGACAGCCGTCGCGCACGCTCCGGTCCCGCATGCCCATGTCTCCCCGGAACCTCTCTCCCACACGCGCATCCTTATTTCATGTTCTCCCTGCATAGCTGCAAATTCAGTATTCACACGATCAGGGAAAACTTCGTGGTGCTCAAAATGCGGTCCAACGCTCTCTATCTGCAGGCTTTCCACATCCTCCGGCGAGTCCATGAACACGACGCAGTGCGGGTTGCCCATGGAGACGCAGGTTACTTTATATGTGTGACCGAGGACCCTGAGCGGCACATTCACAGCAGTCCTTTTGAAAGTCCCCTCTGCCACCGGTCTCGAGGAGGAAATCACCTTTTCAGACATCCTGACAGGAATCATTTCAGGCTCCAGAATAGCCTCTCCCATATCAACGCGCACGTTTTTAACCTTGCCGTCTGCCGTCTCAAGGGTGAGGATTTTTACGCCGGAACCGGTCGCGATCCTGACCACCTTCTTGTCAGTGAGGCCGTGATCATAGACATACTTCCCCACGCAGCGGATACCATTGCCGCACATCTTTCCCCGGCTGCCGTCCGCATTATACATATCCATCTCAAAATCTGCAATTTCAGAAGGCTTGATCAGAATAAGGCCGTCAGAGCCGATTCCGAAATGTCGGTCGCTTACACGCCGAGCGACATCCGATGGATTCTCCACGGTCTCTTTTGTACAGTCAACGTACACATAATCATTGCCGATTCCCTGCATCTTAGTAAAATGCATAGTTCTCCTCCGTCCTCCTATTTGCCCCAAAGCTGTCAGGCGATTCATCTCCGACAGTGCAGGATCCTCAATTTCCATCCCGTCTCCCGGCATAAACTTCAAAAATTATAACATAAATACTACATATGGCAACACTGAGTTAGAGGCAGACCTCATTTCCGCCGCCCCTTGCAGTAGGAAATGAAACCACGCAGGATTCTCTTATCCTCTGCATCCATAAATTTCATGCGTCCGATCTTTCTCTCCGCACTCTCAAAGTGGTCTGCAAGCACACTCTGTGCATATGCGAGAGCTCCGGATTCCTCGAATATTCTCTGCACCTGTTCAATATCTTTACTGGTCACATGTTTCTTGCCATAGTACTGAAGAAGCTCTTCCGTGTACTCAGGCTTCATTGTCCGCACATACATATAAAGAATAGTCTGCTTGTACTCGGCCACGTCCGATCCGACGTCCTTCCCGAGGATATCCGGATCCGCAAATACTCCCAGAATGTCATCCATGATCTGATACGCAATGCCTATATCGCGTGCGCATCTGTCAAGGGACACCATCTCCTTTGGCTCCGCTCCTCCCAGGATCATGCCGAGATGTAGCGGACCGATTACCGAGTAACCGGCTGTCTTCAGGAAATAAATGTCATATATGGACTTTTCGAGAAGCTTTGCTCTCTCCTCCTCGCCGATTCCTGGATCCTGGATCTCGTAGGGCAGGACCACGTCGAGAAGCTCGCCCCTGATCGTCTGGATGACGATGTCGTCAAAATATGAAATCAGATGTCCCAGAGCGGGATCGGTGCCATAAGCGTCGGCAAGGAGTTTATTTGCATAATAAATACCGAGATCACCCACGCATATGCCGACAGATTTCGCAATCTCCTGCGGCTTTTCAATGCCGGACACCATCCGGATATCGCGCACGTCGAGCCTGTGCTCATAGCGTCTGTGGACTGTGATTTTTCCCCTTCTCTGAGCTGCATTGTCGATGACGTCATCGTGGACCAGCACTCCCGTCTGGAACATTTCAAACGTCTGGGCAAGCGCATCACTGACCGGGAGATCTATTTCAGATGCACCTCGGGCATGTCTCGCGATCTGATAACCGAACACGACGAGCATGCCGCGCAGCATTTTCCCGCCCTGATTGAGGTCCGCGAGGTCCTCCATGAACGGGCGGATAATCGGATTATCATCCTTTCTCAGAGACCGGTTATAGGCTTGATTCTTCTTTTCTAGCCTTGCAAAGGTCTCACCGTAAAACTGCCTGAAAGCTTCCAGATTTCTGTCTTTTCTCATCGCTTATTTTCCTTTGTTGATCTTGATAGTCTCATAATAGTCGAGGGCTGCCTTCATGTCTGCTTTTGAAAAATCCGGCCACAGCACGTCAGTGAACCATATCTCCGAGTAGACGGTCTGCCACGGGAAGAAGTTGGACAGTCTGCGATTGCCGCCGGTGCGGATCACAAGATCTATATCCGGAACTCCGGCTGTATCAAGATAATTCTCGAACTCTTTCTCGGTCAGGCTATCCGGGTCGACCTCTCCGCGGGCAGCTTTTCCCGCGTACGCTTTTATCGCGCGGACGATCTCATCCCTGCCGCCGTAGGAAATGGCAATCTGGACGAGAAGGTTCCTGCAGTGCGCTGTCATGCTCTCCGCCTTGCGCACCGTCTCCATGGACTCATCATCCAGCCTTGACAGATCTCCGATGACCTTGATCCGGATATCCCTGCTTATACATGTATCTATCTCATCCCTGAAAAATTTTCCCATCAGCTTGAACAGGCTGGATACCTCCTCACGGCTCCTCTCCCAGTTCTCTGTGGAGAAAGCATAGACCGTGAGGTATGGAATACCTTCATCCTGACACCATGTACACGTGTCCATAAATGCGTCAAGTCCCTTCTCATGGCCTCGCATGACTGACGTAAACATATGCTTCTTCGCCCACCTGCGGTTTCCGTCCATGATAACGCCCAGGTGTCTTACCTTGTTTTCAGCCATAAGTCTCTCCTTTCATTCATCGGTCTGTTATTTAATTTAGAATTCTGTACACAGAGAAATTGCATCTGCAATTTGCACAAACCTTAATTATCGGTATCCCAGCCGGCAAAAAGGTCTTCCATCGCTGCCACGTATTTGTCCGTATCCTTCAGGAAAGACATGGCGTGGGTCGCCTCATCCACGAGACAGATTTTTCTGGGTGCACTGCAGGCTTCATAGTTGCGTACGCTCATATGCGGCGGAACGAACTTGTCCCAGGTGCCGTGGACAAAGAGAATCGGAATCTTTGCGCTTTTCAGGATCTCCGGTGCATTCTTCTCCTTAAGGTCTATACCTGCCAGCCATTTTGCATACCTGTTGACCATGGGCATCAGCGGGATTGTCGCACCGTTCATATAAGTCTTTGAAACATGCACGGCAATGTCATACGGGTTCGTAAAGCCGCAGTCACAGATAATGCCTTTTACATTATCCGGCAGTTCTTCACCCTCTGCCATAGCGACAGTAGCTCCACCCATGGAGACACCGTGCAGATACATCGGCAGATGGCTGCCTGCCTTTTCGTTCATAAAACCACACCAGAGCGCAAGGTCCTCGCTTTCCCTGATTCCCATCGTGATGTACTTTCCTTCACTCCTCCTGTGTGCTCTCTGCTCGATCATGAGCACGTTGGAATCACTGTGATAATATTTCAGGATCCCGGCAAAGTCCTTATAGCCTGTGCTGTGATAGCCGTGGACGAGGATCACGTTCCTAACTGCCTCCTCCTCTGCCGGGAGATAACTTCCCATAAGGCGAAGTCCGTCGCCTGACGTTATGCTCACATCCGAAAAATCCTGAGCTTCGTTCCAATGGATCTCCTCAAGATAGCGATCCTGTAATTCCGGTGTGGTGTATTCCTTGTCTCCGGGCGGGTCATCATCATAAGTACCGTGCCTGAGCAAAAATCCCTTGAAAGTGTTGTATGCAGCCGCGATAGAGCCTCCCGCGATCAGTGCGGCTGCGCCGGCTGTGATGCTGCCAATAATTCTGTAACTCATGGTTCCGTCATCCTTTCACGTCATGATTATTCATATATGCCTGATTCTGAGACGACATGGGGTGCTGGATATATGTCCGAAAGATATATGGAACAATTATACCATAGGATCACCCTTTTTTCGATGCTTTGTGCGTGAGGAAAAACAGTTCAGGCACTCTGTTCCGCATTGACGGGCAGCAGCGGATCAGGCACCTTGGCTTGTCGCCTACGCAAGCTCGAGGGAAGGATATGCGTTTTTCGATGAAGATGATGCTTGCTGCCTGCTATAGAAGCAACGAAACAGCCTGTCTGACCTGATACTGCGACAAGGGGCTGCCGCAAAGCGGCAGCCCCTGAGACATCACATATGAAAGACCCCATACGAGATGAAGGTCATGATGGTGGCTGCAATCGCGATACCGAGGAGGATCGCGAGAGAGGCCTTTTTAATATCGATCTTGAGCAGCGAGGCCGCAAGCGCACCTGTCCAGCCCCCGGTACCCGGAAGCGGTATGCCCACGAACAGCGTAAGTCCCCAGAACTCCGCCTTCTGAATGCCCTCGGACTTGCCGAGAGCCCGCTTTTCGAGCTTTTCTACTATTCCCCCAAAGAGCTTCGTCGGTCTCAGCCAGTCGAATATCTTCGTGATGAAAAGCAGTATGAAGGGAATCGGTATAATATTGCCTATAACGGAAAACAGTATAGCCTCCGACATCGGCAGCATCAGAAGGCGCGCGACCGGTATGCCCCCGCGCAGCTCAATGAGCGGTAGCATTGAGACGACCGCAACAATAGCCTGCGGCGGCAGGAATGAAAGGTGGGCAGCTACCCACTCAGCAACAACTGTCAATGAAAAACCTCCTTATTTTATCCCCATATCCTCCAGACACTCAAAAAGCCTGTCCATCTGAGCGTCTTTTCCGATCGTGATCCTCAGATAATTGCGGATCCTCGGCTTATCGAACCAGCGCACATACACTCCGTTAGCGCGCAGATAATCGTATATATCTCTGGCCTGTACATCCGGATGCGTCACGAACAGGAAATTGGCTGAGGATTCCTCGAACTTAAAGCCCAAATCACGGAACCGCTTCATGACCCACTTCCGCGTCGCGCATACTTTCGCGCAGGTCCTCTCAAAATGTGCTCTGTCGGAGAGAGCGGCGGCACCGAGCACGATCGACGGATAATTCATCGTATAGGAATTAAAACTGTACTTGACGTCATTAAGGTAACGGATCGTCCCCGGAGCAGCCATAGCATAGCCGATTCGGAGGCCTGCCAGACTTCTCGATTTGGAGAAAGTCTGTGTGATGATCACGTTGTCATACTTATGAATAAGAGGCAGAGCACTCTCCGCGCCAAAATCGACGTATGCCTCATCGACGATGACGATCGAATCGGGATTGGCTCTGACGATATTTTCAATCGTGGCGACCGGCATGGCAACACCCGTCGGAGCATTCGGATTAGCGATCACGATGCCGCCGTTCTCCTTCATATAGTCTTCCGGCACGATGTGGAAATTCTCGTCGAGCGGCTGCGTCTCATACGGTATCCTCAAAAGCTCTGCCCAGACGTCATAGAAGCTGTAGGTTATATCCGGGAAAAGGACCGGCTTCTCGGAATTAAAAAAGGTCATGAACAGCATGGCCAGGACATCGTCCGAGCCGACTCCGGCAAAGACCATGTCTTTCGGCAGCCCATATGTGTCAGCTATTGCGGACACAAGCAGATCTGCCTTCGGATCCGGATAGAGCCTCATCGGTCTTGCTTTCATCTCTCGCAGGGCTTTGGTCACAAGAGGTGACGGCGCATACGGGTTCTCATTGGTGTTCAGCTTGACAATATCCTGCTCTTTCGGCTGCTCTCCCGGCACATACGGGATTACCCTTCGAACATTTTTCTCCCAGCTCATAGGCCGTACTCCTTCGCGAGTTCCGCAAAGCCCGGAAGAGAATTTTTCACCGTCTCATGGGATACGCAATAGGCAAGGCGCGTCCAGCCTGACTTGCCGAAGCTTGATCCCGGCACGATCAGGATCTGTTTTTCCTTGGCCTTTGCCACGAAAACCTTCTCATCAGCCTCCGGAGATTTGAGCCAGAGATAAAAAGCTCCCTGCGGCTCTACAAATGTAAATCCTGCCTGAGAGAGGCCTTCCATTAATACGCGTCTGTTCTCGGCATAGTAGGCCACATCTGTCTTCTCATCGAGGCATCTTGCGACGACCCTCTGCATGAGGGAAGGAGCATTGACAAAGCCAAGAATGCGGTTGGCGACATTTGCACCCGAAATCATATCGGAGAAGTCATCGATCTCTGACGGGAAGCAGAGCCATCCGATACGTTCGCCCGGCAGGGACAGCGATTTGCTGTAGGAGTAGCCGACAACTGTATTTCTGTACAGATCCGGAATCCAAGGAACTTCGTAATCGCCGTAAACAATCTCGCGGTACGGTTCGTCAGAGAAAATGAAGATCGGCTGACCGAATTCTTTCTGCTTCTCCTCGAGAACAGCGGCTACTGCCTTGAGAGACTCCTTAGAATACACAACACCCGTGGGGTTGTTCGGTGAGTTGATGATGACGGCCTTCGTTCTCTCGTTCACATTCGCGGCGAGAGCCTCCACATCCGGTTGGAACGTCTCAGAGTCACACGGTATCTCAACGAGTTTTCCGTCGTAATTGGTCACATAGGCGCGATACTCCGTAAAGTAGGGGCTGAATGTAATGACTTCATCACCCGGGTTCAAAATTGTTTTCATGAAGACATTCATGCCGCCGGCAGCGCCGACGATCATAAGGAGATTCTCAGCGCTGTAGGATGTCCCGTAAAGACCGTTCAAATGATCAGCTACCGCCCCGCGAACGTCCTCGTAACCGGAATTACTCATATAACCGTGGACCATCAGCGAATCTTCATTCTCAAGAATATCATAGACAGCCTCTTTGACTTTTGCCGGAGCCGGGACATTGGGGTTGCCGAGGCTGAAATCATATACATGGTCAGCGCCGTATACGGCTGCCATCTTCTTTCCCTCCTCGAACATAGCACGTATGACCGAGCTGTTCATAACGTAACCCTTCATCTTCTCTGATATCATAATAAAGCCTCCTCATAAAGTCACGCCCGCGGGTCTTCCCCGCGCGGCGTGTAATCCGCATGCTGCCATGCGGGCATCCGGTCATATGACCGTTTTATTCCACAACTATCTTTCTGAAATTCTTCTTGCCGCGGCGCACAATGAAGTCGTCGCCCGCAATGTCGTCTTTAGTGAACCTGGCAAAAACATCTGTCACTTTGGCATCGTTGACCGCGACACCGTTCTGTGAGATAGCCCTGCGGGCTTCGCCGTTAGATGTCACAAGACCTGCCTTGACAAGAAGGGCTATCATTCCGATCTCACCATTTTCAAAATCTTCATCGTGAAGGACTGTCGTCGGAATTTCAGCCTTCGCTCCGCCGCCGAAAAGGGCTCTTGCCGCATCCTGGGCTTTCTGTGCTTCCTCCTCGCCATGGACGAGCTTTGTCAGCTCGAATGCGAGTATCTCCTTGGCCTTGTTGAGCTCTGCGCCTTCCCACTTATCCATCGCGTCAATCTCCTCGAGCGGAAGGAAAGTGAGCATACGGATGCATTTTAATACATCGCTGTCGGCGACATTTCTCCAGTACTGGTAGAACTCATACGGAGATGTCTTGGTAGGATCAAGCCATACAGCGCCGCTGGCAGTCTTGCCCATCTTCTTGCCCTCAGAGTTGAGGAGAAGCGTGATTGTCATGGCATGTGCATCCTTGCCGAGTTTTCTGCGGATGAGCTCCGTGCCGGCCAGCATGTTGGACCACTGATCGTCACCGCCGAACTGGAAGTTGCAGCCGTAATCCTGGTACAGTCTGAAGAAATCATAAGCCTGCATGATCATGTAGTTGAATTCAAGGAATGTAAGACCCTTTTCCATTCTCTGCTTGTAGCACTCAGCTGTGAGCATACGGTTGACGGAGAAGTGGGCACCGACTTCGCGCAGGAAATCGATGTAGTTGAGATCAAGCAGCCAGTCCGCGTTGTTCACCATGATGGCCTTGTCATCGGAAAAGTCGATAAAGCGGCTCATCTGAACTTTGAAGCAATCGATATTATGCTGAATTGTCTCTTTTGTGAGGACTTTTCGAAGGTCCTGTCTGCCGGACGGATCGCCGATCATGCCTGTGCCGCCGCCAAGAAGGGCGATCGGCTTGTTGCCTGCCATCTGAAGTCTCTTCATAAGGCAGAGAGCCATAAAATGGCCTACGTGAAGGCTGTCTGCAGTCGGGTCAAAGCCGATATAGAAAGTGGCTTTGCCGGAATTAATCAGTTCTCTCACCCGGTCCTCATCTGTCACCTGGGCGAGCAGTCCTCTTGCCTTCAGTTCTTCGTAAATCTGCATCGTTTTTTCTCCTCTATCATAAGTCTCGCTCGGGCCAAACGGCTGGTGCGCGCTCATTCATCGCACCGCTCATGTACCGCCGAAAAGCCTTAACGGTATCGACCGACTTCATGTGCCGGGGCAACGGTCAATTGCGTGCGTTAAAGTCTCGTACGCATGTCTGCGTGATAGTATAACCAAAAGAAAAGCCAAAATCAAGAATACCGTCAGTTAAATAAATATGCAAATGGATCTTCTTCTGATATAAACCGCTCAATATGGTAAGCCAGCTGGGCTGCGACGTGCTCCTCTTTAAGGATCCTCCGGGCCTCCGCGCGGTCAATAAGAAGGGCTTCGATCTCTTCGTTCTCTTCCAGATACTTTTTGGATGTCTCCCCGCTTATATACCCGTAAACGCAGGCACAGCTCTCATCTGTCATGCCGACAGTAGTGAACCGCGGTGCTTCGAACATAGGATCCACGTCAATCGGAGTTAGTGTCAGTCCGGTCTCCTCATGTACCTCGCGGACTGCCGCCTCCCTATAGGATTCGCCGTCATCGACCAGGCCTGCAGGAAGCTCATATATATACCCGTCAATAGGATAACGGTACTGACGGATCACAAGCACCCTCTGCCGGTCCTCAGTAATCGCGTAAATGATGACACCGTCAGGCTTATTCACGTGAGTGACGCACATAAGATCTTCCGGCTTCTCCGCACGTGAGGCAACAAAATATTTGCCGGTGTTTCCTGTCTTTCTCGTTGTTATAAGCTCGTACATATTGAGAAATCTGTTCTTTGTCTGCTGATGAATCTCATTGATAATTCCCATTTTTTCTCCTTTTCACTGTCAGCCGGCTTCGTGTCCGCTTTGTTTTATTTTCCGATTAAAGAAACAGGGCTGCCATCCGGACCGGCATCCAGCTTCGGCAGGCAGTAAACTGCCCAGTGCCGTGCCGCGCCGGAGCGCTGCAGCCCCGCATTCTCATTCATTTAATATATGACGACCGCCTCGCCGTCGATGACATTTTCGAATATGACCTTCATAGCTGCAAGGGGTGTATTGACGCACCCGTGGGAACCGTCATACAGATACATCTCCTGTATATACTCTGAATCTTCCCGCCACTGTGCGTCATGGATCCCTTCTGACTGATTGAAAGCGATCCAATAATCCACCAGCTGTTCATAACCGCGAGTCTCCATGGTTCCGAGAAGCACATGCTCTTCATGCCAGTCGACAGAGAAGCAGCCCTTATGCGTGATGCGCTCCTCATCATCTGTCGGCATGCCGGTGACGACATTGGTATCGATAAGAAGTTCACCGTCTTTATACATCCACAGATGCTGGTCGGTGATGCTTATTTCAATGTAGGTGCCGCCGAGACCGTTATTTGTCGTATAGAGAGGCTTTCTCCAGTAACTGACCTCATAACTGCCGGTATCGTGAGCATTGAGTTTCTCAATGATATCTTCTCCGACAGCTTCCTCATTGAGTTCATATCCGTAATCGCCGCCGGGAGTGATATCCACTTCGATACCGTCATATGTCATGAATTTAAAAGACTTACCGAGAGAATCATGGCGCTCTCTCCACTCTGACATCAGGCTCATGACCTTGTCTTCATCGACATAGAGCCCATCCTTGCCCTCTGATATCAGACTGTTGATGATCTCCCTGGTCAGGACCTCGGGCGTATCCCAGAAAATATACGTAAGTCCCGCGGATTTCATATACTCATTCCACTCATTAAGCCGCTCGCTCAGTTTCTCATCCGAACTGTAGACCTTCGGAAGAATATGATACTCTTCGAGATCCAGGAGCTTATTGCCCGTGAGCATGCACTCCCGCGCCTGGGCTTTGGCGGCATCCACGTCTATTGTCGTACCCATAACTTCCGGAAATACGACATAATTGCCAGTCTGGTCCATGGCAACATGCGCATCCTGAGGTTCAATCATGGTCGTCGTCTTGAATCCGGACATTTTCTTCAGAATATCAGTAAATGCGACCTCGTCAAAGCTTACATCCTCCTCTATGACGATCTCATTTCTTCTGAAGAACGAAATCGGCCACGCGAACTGGTTCTGTTCCTTAAGGGCTTCTTTGATCCATTTCATGCTCTCATACTTCAGGTTCACGGCGGAGCCTTCAACATGCTCCTGCGAACCGTCCAGATTGCGCACAGTCAGGACATAATCTTTGATAGTCGGTTTTATCATCTTACTTGCAGACGCGTACGATTTAAGTCCGACCCTGAGACCGTTCAGGTATGTCCTCGGCAGGAAGATAAAGGTAAACACAAAAGCGACCACAAGATAAACGCCCAGGACCGCGCCTACGATTCCAAGTATCTTTTTTTTATTCCGCTCCGGTATCTTTGCTATGCACGCCCTGGCAAACGCGCCGATTGCCGCGAATGCAGCTGCCGCTTTGGCCTTAATATCAATTTTTCCTTCATTCCCGGCAGGAGATGAAGGCGAATCCTCAGGCTCTGCGCTGCCGTCCGATGCAGACACAGCCTTTTTCTCAGTCTCCACACCGTCTTCCTGCGTGGGTCTTACTTTTTTCCTTCTCTTCGGCACTCCGTCAGGGACGGATCTCACCTTTTTTCCGGTCTCCGCACCGTCTTCCGACGAAGACCTCGCCTTTTTCTCAGTCTCCGCACCGTCTTCCGACGAAGGTCTCGCCTTTTTCTCAGTCTCCGCGCCGTCTTCCGACGAAGGTCTCGCCCTTCTCCTTACCCGCTTCTTCGTCTCAGGCTTTTCCGCAGCAGAGCCGCTCTCATCTCCGTCCGTAACCGGAGCGGCTTTCCTGATACGGGTCTTCTTCTTTTTCAGCTCGGTTCCTTCTTCATGAGGTACGCCTCTTACCGCGCCGGGCTCGGACCGTTTTCTGCGGACCTTACGACTTTTCTCCCCCTTATTCTCGCCTTCAGCCTGCGGCTTTGTCTCACTTCTGCCGGCTTCCGACTCTCCCCCGGCCGGTCTCTTTCGATCTCTTTTCTTTTTCCGTACAGATACGGAATCCGCTCTGTCCGGCATGTCATCGGTCACTTTGGGCTCCCCTCCGGCTCCTTCTGCCGGTTCCGCAATGACCTCTGATTTCTTTACATCATCTGCCACATCTTCCTCCAGATACCTTCAGCAATGTCCGGCCTGCATCTACTGTCCGAAATTCGGCTCTTCGCAGTTCAGACACGGGGCTAACTTTGTCCAACTGACAACCCGCTCCATCATCCGGGTGGAACTTAAGCTGCCGGGACATCAATCAGTACGAACGTCATATGAAGTGATTATAGCATAAGACGGATTACTTAGGTACTAAAACTTCCTGCGGTGCACTATGAAGAATGAAAAAAGAGCTGTGCAAATTAATGTGACAGCTCTTATAAACTCTCAATATGAAATTGAATGAGCGGCTTCCTGTCAGACGCCCTGCGGATTAAATGAAATCTTCTCGCGAAGAGCCATGTAGAGCGCGGCATCCGTGAGACCCTTATAGGGATTTACATAGAAAATACCGACAAGACCGAGAGTGACAAGCGAAAGAAGAACCCATCCGAGGAAAGACAGGTCGAGAACGAACGCATTCCACTTCTCTCCATCCATCATCCGTTTCGACGTCGCAAATACCTCACGCCACTCAAGATCCGGATTCTCTGCCAGAATATACGGTATCATCCTGTATTCATAGCTCTTTATAATACCCGGTATAATAAGGAGCAAAGTCCAGAGCATGGTAAAAACGACTCTGAGAAGCATGGTGATGACTCCGTTCACATAATTCATTTTAAAGCCATATGTAAGTCTGTCCAGCTCGCACGGCGCATAAAGGTCTTCCATAAAATATCTGCGAATGCCGATCTCGAGCGGGTTCATCACAAGAATCCGAAGCGCAAGTCCTGCAATACCGGCGAGCAGAGCAACGGCTGCTATCATCGCGGCAATCACACCGAAATATGGGTTATGTGTCAACTGATCAATAACTCCCGTGTCTGTGTTCGACTCGACCTGCTCAGCTCCGCGGGCCGATCCCGAAGAAGCCGTCGCCGTACATAACATCAGAAGAAATCCTACAAGTACAGATTTCCAATAAGATCCCATCAGAGCATTCCTGGCCATGCCCTTAAGTGTAGCTCTATCCCAGTTCATAGTTCATTTCCTCTCCAACATCAAAACTGCCGATCACCCGGTCTTTTCTGCAGAAATCCGGGCCCCGGTCCAAGTCATAACATGATAAAAGGCACCACACAAATGTGGTGCCTCAATCTTGCATAATCCAGCCGCTATTATGACTGTGCATGGGCGCAATAATCTTCCATCATGTCCTCATACTTGCCACCAGCGGTCTCTTCGACATTCATTTCAAAAATTGTCGGAACTTCCCACTTCTCCAAGACTAAATCCTCCTTTGATTTCACAAATTATCCACACGAATTCGATGACCTCATCAAATAGATACTTAATGCAATCACCACAATTCTGTGCAGAAATTGCATCGGAGTTTTTACTCCCCTCGAGTTATCCGATTATGACTGGCCACCCTTGCAAGGACAACCGCAATAGCACTCGATCGGCATATCAGACTGACCGCCTGCTGTCTCCTGAACATTAAGTTCTTTGACTACCGGAGCTTCCCATTTCATCATTGCAAATACCTCCCTATTTTTTTGTATTGCTTCTAAAAGTATACTTCTATACTTTAAGAAAGTCAATCGACCCTTCAATTTTTACATAAATATTACCAAATTTCAACTCCCCATAAAGATTTAAAGCCAAAATAAGCCGCTCATCTTTACGCATACCATATATATACTCCCAAAAGCCTAAAAAGTAAAGCTTTCTTAAACAAAATCGAAGCTTTTTTCCTTATGTATTAAATTTTATGCAAATACCGACATTTTTTTGTCTGATACTACAACAAACGCAGACCCGCCGGCTGAATCCGGAACTTAAGAGGTCTATATCTGAGAAATCACGATCGCCGCAAACATGAGCGCGCAGCCGATCAGTTCTCTCGCCGACATGGCCTCGTGCAGAACGACCCATCCCGCAAGGGCCGCGAACACGCTCTCAAAGCTCATCGCGATCGACGCGACGGCAGGGTCCAGTCCGTCCTGGGCAACAATCTGCAGAGTATAGCCTACCGCGCTGCTCATAAAACCCGCATAGAGGATTGTCGGCAGGGCTGACATAACACCTTCAATATCGAACGGCTCAAGTAACAGCATGCATATGCCCGCAAAAATTCCTTCGAACAGAAACTCCAGGGCTGCCAGCTTTACCGGATCTGTGTACTTTACAAAGTAGTTGACCGACAGGATCTGCAGGCTGAAGAGAAATGCGCACAGCAGCATCCAGCTGTCCCCCGCCGACAGGGAAAACCGCTCTCCCATGCACAGAAGATATAAGCCTATGACTGCCAGCAAAACACATCCCCACACCTTCTTTTTTACACTTCGGTGCAGAAAGACTGACAGAACAGGCACGAGCACTACATAGAGAGCTGTAATGAACCCCGCCTTGGCTGTCGTCGTCAGGCTGATGCCAATCTGTTGGGAAGCACTTGCCGTAAACAGGAAAAAGCCGCAGACAGCGCCGCCCAGAACGAGCATCTTTGTCTGCCCTGCGGTTTTATTAATCCGGTCTTCGCTTCTTATCAATATACGGTCCCGCACTGCGATAACGGGTAACAGGGCAAAAAAAGCGATCCATGTTCTGGAAGTCAGAAATGTGAACGGCCCGACAAAGCCGGCTCCAATGCTCTGGGCAGCAAATGCGCAGCCCCAGATGAGTGCAGTCACGATGAGGACCAGTGTACAGATTATCTCTCGTCTTTTGTTCATTGCTGGCATCCGTTTCTAAAAAAGTCTGTCCCGCATCATATTTCTCCGAATAGCATATTGAGAGCACTCCGCGGAATCCGATAAAACATAATAGCACAACCGTATGCGGCAGCAAAGCATTTCTTTTCACGTCGCACGTAATATACTGTGGTATACTTACTGATAATGACCGGACTTTTCAACTGATAATCAGCCCTGTTCGCGGGGCAAAGACAGAATGCAGTTTTTGCGGCGCCGGGCTTCTTCAGCCGGCGCGAATACTGATCTGAAAGGATATGCACTCTATATGAAAGATGAATTTTCACGCACCGAGCTTCTGCTCGGAAAAGCAAACATGAACAAACTGTACCGGAGCCGGGTTCTTATCTTCGGTGTCGGCGGAGTCGGAGGTTATGTGGCTGAAGGTCTCGCAAGAAGCGGCATCGGATCGATAGACATCGTCGACAACGACCAGGTCGCCCTCTCCAACCTCAACAGGCAGATCATCGCCCTGCACAGCACAATAGGCCGGGATAAAGTGGACGTGGTCAGGGAACGGCTCCTCGATATCAATCCCGCCATCAAAGTCAGGCCCCACAAGTGCTTCTATCTGCCCGAGACCGCTGACAGATTCGATTTTTCCGAATACGATTATGTTATCGACGCGATTGATACCGTCACCGGCAAAATTCAGATCATCATGCAGGCCGAGGCAGCGGGAGTACCCGTCATCTCCAGTATGGGCTGCGGCAATAAGCTGGATCCGACAGCTCTCAAAGTCGCTGACATTTACAGCACTTCTGTCTGCCCCCTTGCCAAAGTCATGCGCCGGGAGCTTAAGAAAAGAGGCATAAAAAAACTCAAGGTCGTCTATTCGGAAGAGCCGGCGTTGAAACCGGCGGAGACTCCTCCCGAAACCTGTATCCCTGCCGCATCCCGGGAAGCGCAGGCGGAACATTCCGGAAGAAAAAAGGCAGTACCGGGCTCGACCGCATTTGTACCATCGGCAGCAGGACTTATCATAGCATCTGAAGTCGTAAAAGATCTGATCAAAATGTAAATTGTGCATTTTTACCAATAAAATATTCAGCGTCTTCTTCTAGTGAATTTTTCACTAAACTGTGATATAATAAACTAATCACTAATAGCGCTGGATGCGCCGGGGGAACAACATGTCATTTGAAGGCGACTTTCAAACCATTTATACGAAGTTCAAACTGCATTTTTACAGAGAGATCTTTGGCAATTGGACAATGCGCGAGGCTACTTTGACAACTGTCGAGACATTCTGCATGGAAGTGATTTATGCCATGAGACGTCCGACGATCAACGAATTCGCAAACTTTATTAAAATATCTCAGCCAAATGCAGCCTACAAAGTTAATAATCTGATCCGCAAAGGTTTTCTCCGAAAAGTCAGATCTCAGAAGGACAAACGCGAATACTTTCTCGAAGTGACCGACAAGTATTTAGAGTATCTGGATATTGAGAATTCGTATATGCACAAAGTTCTTGAACGTCTTGAAAGCAGGTTCACAAAGCCCCAGCTTGAAGAGTTGGACAACATGTTCAAGATAATTTCCTCAGAGCTCATGCCGGAGATTCCGGATTTCCAGAACCGAAAGAGGGACGCATAACCGCAGTAATTTCGTATAAAAAAACTGTATGCCCTGACTTATGAGTCATTGCATACAGTTTTTTTCAAGTCAGAATCCAGGTGAACAGCGTCACCAAAAGCCCGTTCGGCAGATCAGAAGAGATCCTCTATATCATAATACTCGTACTGGCCTTCAAAAGCCTCAGCGACATTCTTGCACACAACTTTGCCGTCATAGGTATTGATGCCGGAGTAGATTGCCTTGTTGGCCTTGCATGCGCCCTCAAGTCCGAGATTCGCAATCTGGAGACCGTAACGAAGTGTAGCGTTCGTCAGCGCAATCGTGGAGGTTCTCGGAACAGCTCCGGGCATATTGCCCACACAGTAATGAATTACGTTATCGACCTTGTAGATCGGGTCGTCATGCGTCGTCACATGAGAAGCTTCTCCGCAGCCACCCTGATCGATCGCGACATCAACAAAGACCGCACCGTCTTTCATTTCTTTCAGATATTTCTTCTTAAAGAGCTTCGGTGTCGTGCCGCCGGGGATAAGGACCGATCCGATGACCAGATCGGCATCCTTGACTGCCTTCTCAATGTTGGCATCCGTCGAGACCAGAGTCTGTACACGCGATCCCATAATATCGTCGATATAGGCGAGACGTTTCAGATTGATGTCGATGATAGTGACATTTGCACCCATACCGACGGCAATCTTACAAGCGTTCATACCGACCGTACCCGCTCCGAGAATAACTATATTGGCCTTCGGAGTGCCCGGAACACCCGCAAGCAGAACACCCTCGCCTCCGAATCTCTTCTCGAGATACTTAGCGCCCTCCTGAATGGACAGGCGGCCGGCGATCTGGCTCATCGGTGCAAGCAGAGGTATGCTTCCGTCCTTCTCGATCAGCGTCTCATAGGCGACGCCCTTGACCTTGCCGCGAAGGAGCGCGTCGAGCTGCTCCTGATCAGCCGCGAGGTGCAGGTAAGTAAAGAGAATTATGCCCTCATGGAATGAACTGTACTCGTCAGGAAGCGGCTCCTTGACCTTCACCATCATGTCGCAGACATCCCACACAGCCTCTGCTGCCTCAAAAAGCTCGGCACCTGCCGCTTCATACTCTTCATCTGTAAATCCGGAACCGAGACCGGCTCCTCTCTCGATAACGACCTCGTGTCCTGCTGCCACATACGCCTTCACATTGTCCGGTGTAAGGCCGACCCGGAATTCATTATTCTTGATTTCTTTAACGCATCCTACTTTCATATTGTTTCCTCCGAACCATAGTTTTTTCGTGAAACGAGAATTTTTCTCCGGCTTTTAGCCTGATCCGTGATGAAATTGAATCTCACCTTTGAGAATAATCTATAAATATTATAGCAGAATCGTCAATATTTGTATCGATATCAATACAATTTCTTGAGCTTTTTACTCCCCCTTAGCCTTTCCGATAAGGGCAAATATCAAAAAAGCAGCTATGTCCACCGCAACGATTGTGGATCCCACAGGTGTTCCGCCCATGATAGAAATAATCATACCGACCAGTGTGCATACCACGGACAGGACCGCCGAACATACAGTGACAGTGAAAAAACTCTTGAAAATACGCATTGCGGACAGGGCCGGGAAAATGACCAGAGCAGAGATGAGAAGCGAACCGACAAGGTTCATCGCGAGGACAATAATGACTGCAATGATAACTGCAATCATCAAGTTGTATCCGCCTACATTTGTTCCGACAGCCATGGCGAAATTCTCATCGAAAGTTACGGCAAATATTTTATGGTAAAAAACAATGAACACGCAGATGACTGTGATTGAAAGAATCACGCAGAGAATAACCTCACCCAGAGTCAATGTCAGGATCGATGTAGAGCCGAACAATGTGCTGCAGACATCGCCCGAAAGGTTGGTTGAAGTCGAAAACAGGTGCATAAGCAGATAGCCTATGGCAAGCGCTCCTACTGAGATCATTGCAATCGCGGCATCGCCCTTGATCTTCGTGTTGCTCCCTGTCCGAAGCAGAAGCACTGCGCATGCGACAGTGGCCGGCAGAACGAACAGCATCTCGTTACTCAGGTTAAGCACCGACGCTATCGCTATTGCTCCGAAAGCGACGTGGGACAATCCGTCACCGATGAATGAGAAACGTTTCAGTACCAGTGTCACCCCCAAAAGTGACGAGCATAAAGCTGTTAGTACGCCTACAACGAGCGCGTACCGAACGAACGGGAAAGCCAGATATGAAGCAAGTGTCTCGAAAAAACCCATTACTCTCCCCCCTTTATCATGTTCGTGTTCATAGCCGGAATCCTTGAGAGATCCTTCTCCTTATCAGACTTGCCGCTGCGGATATCCATTTTCCCGTGATGAAGCTTCATGAAGTATCTGCCGATCGGACTCTTCATATAGTCGTATTTCGTTCCAAAGAATACGTTCTCCTCGATATGCAGGATATGGGTGGCATACCTTAAAGCAGCATGGATATCATGGGATACCATAATGATCGTTATATGTTCCTTGCGGTTCAAGCGCTCAATCAGCTCGTACATCTCGGCTGTCGCTTTGGGATCAAGGCCTGACACCGGCTCATCGAGGAACAGCAGCTTTCTGGTCGCGCAAAGCGCTCTTGCAAGCAGAACACGCTGCTGCTGACCACCGGACAATTCCCGATAGCAGCGATCAGCAAGATGTGTAATATCCATCTTTTCCATATTCTCATCTGCAAGGGCCTTCTCCTCATTATTATAAAAAGGACGAAGTCCCATTCTGGACTGGCATCCGGACAGAACGATCTCCCTGACAGAAGCCGGAAAATCTCTCTGTACGAGGGTCTGCTGGGGAAGATAGCCTATTTCATTGGCTCTAAGGCCATCGCCAGCCTCTATTTTTCCTTCAGCAGGTGCCTGCAAATGCAGCAATGTCCGCACCAATGTAGACTTTCCCGATCCGTTCTCTCCGACAATGCAGAGGTAATCCCCCGCGTTGACCTCAAAGGATAGTCCCCGGACAAGTACATTTTCTCCGTATCTGAGCGTTAAATTCGTACATGTGAGCTGTGCCATGTTCTATCTCCTGCTTCATGCTGCCTTAGAAACTGTTTTCGAATTATATCACAAAATATAAAATAGTAAAGCCGAACTTTAATTAGGGTTGACTAACCATTTGTATCCTTCTTATACTTTTATTGATTGAGGGAGTAGCAGGCGCCCGGCGCTGCAAGTCAACATACTGACCGCAAGGTCTGGCTTGCATTAAATTGCGAGACTCATGTATAAGCATTGACGCTGTACATGGCTCGTTTTATACGATTTTTGACCAGGTACGGCGATGGCGTACCTGTTTTTTTGTCTCATCAGGGGAGGAACTTATGTCTTCAATTATTATTTTTGTATTTAACAGTATTCTGCTGGGAGTCGGTCTGGCCATGGATGCCTTTTCGGTCTCGATCGCCAACTCCCTGGCCAATCCCGATATGAATCGGAGGGAGAGATGGCGTATCGCCGGAGCTTTCGCCTTCTTTCAGTTTCTCATGCCCATGATCGGATGGATCTGTGTTCACACGATTGTGCAGATGTTCAACTCGTTTCAGGCATTCATACCCTGGATTGCTCTGATCCTCCTCTCCATTATCGGTGGAAACATGCTCCGCGAAGGCCTTCACCCGGACGAGGCGGAAAAGGTCGAGTGCCCGAAAGACGGATATCTCTGTCCGAAGACCCGCAGACTATGTCCGAGAGACGGGAGAGAATGTCCTGTTTCGGATAGCACACCTGCATACCTGTCCACTCACACTCTTGTTCTGCAGGCAGTTGCAACATCTATTGATGCCCTCTCTGTCGGTTTCGCAATTGCTGAGTATAATACACTGATGGCATTTACAGCCTCATTGATCATAGCCGCCGTCACTCTTGCCATATGCCTCGGCGGCATCAAAATCGGCAAAAAGGCTGCGGATAAGCTCGAAGGTAAGGCATCCATTCTCGGCGGACTTATCCTGATCGGCATCGGACTGGAAATCTGGATCTCAAATATCTTCTTCTGACAACAGGGATACGAATCAGCATTATGTCAACTTTTATTATTCGAATCCCGCTCTTGATTTTGTGAGCAAACATTGATTGATATGAACGAATTAAGACCCAATGAAGCGCAGGAAACGGCGATAAAGACCCTGAAAGGTCCGGTCATTCTGATCAGTTGTCCGGGATCCGGTAAGACGACCACTCTTGTCCGCCGGATACACCACATGATCGAGTCAGGCATCGATCCTGACCGTATCCTCATGGTAACTTTCACCAACGCCGCAGCCGTCGAAATGAAAGTCAAATATCAGAAACTGTTCGGTGGCAGCGCGCCCTCTGTTCCGATGATGACCATCCACTCCCTCTGCTTCAACATCCTCCGCATGGAGGGAGCGTACGCCATGGACTCCCTTTACTCCGAGCAGGATAAGCGCGACTATTTCATGCGAGGTCTCAGGAAGCTGAGCTGGGTCAATGATGCCTGGGAGCTCTCCCAATCCATCATGACCGAGATTTCCATTATCAAGAACAACTATATAGATCCCGACACTTATATTCCGACGAGCTGTGAGAAACAGGTATTCCGGAAGATTCTGAGCAGTTACGAAAAGCACAAAGAGACACTGGGTAAGATAGATTTTGATGATATGCTGCTAAAATGTCTCGAGCTCCTTGAGAGCGATGTGAGGATACGGGACCGCTGGCAGGACCGCTTCGATTACATACAGTGCGATGAGTATCAGGACACGAACAGGATCCAGAGGGATATCCTGTACCTGCTGGCCGGCAGGCACAGGAACCTCTGCGTCGTCGGGGATGATGACCAGTCAATCTATATGTTCCGGGGAGCGCTTCCGGAGATCATGCTGCAGTTTCCTGAAGATTACGCAAATGCATCCTCCATCTCCATGAGCACCAACTACCGCTCAGGTCAGGCCATTGTTGATATGGCATCAAGGCTCATCGCGATGAACCGGCGTCGCTTCCCCAAAGACTTTATCTCTGAGCGCGGGCTGAACGGAACTGATGGCCTCGCGGTCTACAAAAAATTCAAGACCCACGGGGCGCAGATGGATTTTGTATTAAAGACCATAAAGAAACGTCATGAGAAAGGTGTTCCATACAGCGAAATGGCTGTCATTTTCCGGACCAACAGACAGGCAGGACTTCCTGTCTCAGAGCTGGCAAAAAATGAGCTTCCTTTCTACACGACAGAGGCTGTGAGTTCTGTCTACGATGGCTGGATGTTCCGGGGTATTGCAGCCTATATCCGCCTTGCCACTGGCACAGGGTCCCGAGATGATCTCCTCTATGTGCTGAACAGGCCGAATCGTTTTCTCATGGAGAGTGCATTTGCATCATGCGAATATACCGCAAAAAGCATGCTTGCGGCAGCGGGTTATCTGAAAAAAGACGCTGCCTGGAAGTACCAGGCGGCGGAAAAGAACATTCGGACTTGGATGAGAAATTTCGGACCGGGGACACTGACTATGACAGATCACCCCGACAAGGTATTCGAGAAACTGGCAGACCCGCTCGGCATCGATTACGATGAATATGTCCTCTCCTATGCAAAGTTCCGGAACTTTGACGAGAAAGAGACCAAAGAAGAGTTTGACTCTCTCAGGAAAGAGGCCTCCGCCTTTGACACGATTGAAGACTGGCTCCGCCATGCCAGGACCGAGAGCATACATATCCGCGAGACATCCCGCAGGAAAGACCAGACCGGTGTACGAGTAACGACAATGCACAAAGCCAAGGGCCTTGAATGGGACACTGTGTTCGTCATAGACGTAAACGAGGATATCGTCCCCCACAAGAACACCCTCGAGTCCATGACTTTGGT
Source organism: Lachnospiraceae bacterium (assembly GCA_045221675.1). Taxonomy (GTDB): domain Bacteria; phylum Bacillota; class Clostridia; order Lachnospirales; family Lachnospiraceae; genus Chordicoccus. The sequence continues at coordinate 40,757 of JBGUWZ010000028.1, forward strand.
CGAGGAAGAGCGCCGTCTTCTCTATGTGGCAATGACGCGGGCGAAAAATACGCTCTACGTTCTCTGTTCCGGCAAAGAGTCTCCTTTCATGAAGCAGATGAAGACTGCTCTCGAAAAGGAGGAGGAAAAACGTCGAAGAGCCGAACTTGAGCATAAACTCGAGGAAGAGATTGCCTCAAGAAAGTCCGCCGGAGTTCTGACCGACGCGCCATCTGACCCAATTATAGGGCTGGTCGTAATGCACCGCAATTTCGGCAAGGGCTATATCATTGCGGCCGACAACGACAAAGGGCTCATCACGGTCCGCTTTGTCGACAAGGAGAGATCTTTCATGTACCCGCAGGCTTTTGACCGCGGGTTCCTCTCAGTAATAGAATAACAGGCTCCCAGATTTTTAACCTTTATCAAAGCAGTAGGAAAACTGCCAATCCATCCCTGACACAGGAATGGCTCCACATAAAAGTGCAATTGACAGGAATTAATTACCCCTGTCAGTTGCACTTATTTTAACATCATAGAAATCCTCAGATCAGGTCTTTAAAATGGAACTGAGATCTCCCCTCTGCATAGTCGCCGACAATCTGGCCGCATCCGTTGATCCTGTACTTGTAGGTCATAAGCCCTTCAAGGCCGACAGGCCCGCGCGCGTGGATCTTGCTTGTCGAGATGCCTACTTCTGCGCCGAATCCGTAGCGGAACCCGTCCGCGAAGCGGGTGGAACAGTTCTGGTAGACACCGGCCGAGTCGACCATCTGCATGAAGTAGTCTGCCGTCTCCGCGTTCTCTGTGAGGATGGCGTCAGTGTGGTGAGAGCCGAACCTGTTGATATGATCCACAGCCTCCTTAACGCCGTCTACAAGCTTCACGGAGATGATAAGTTCCAGATACTCTGTGCGGAAATCGTCCTCGCCCATGATCTCACATGGAATAATCTCCGACACTTCTTTTGTTCCCCGGATCTTGACACCGGCTTCTTCGAGCGCTTTCCTGACCTCGGGGAGGAACTTGTCGGCAATCGAACGGTCAACAAGCAGCGTCTCTACCGCGTTGCAGGCTGCTGTGTACTGGCACTTGGCATCCACGATGATCGGAAGCGCCTTAGCCATATCGCAATCTTTGTCCGCGTAAATATGGCAGATGCCGTCCGCATGTCCCATGACCGGTATCTTCGTGTTGTCCATGATGTATCTCACAAATGCATTCGAGCCGCGCGGAATCAGAAGATCCACGTCTCGGTCGCACATAAGCAGCTCACTGATTTCATTGTGCTGCTCTGCCTGAAGCAGGCATCCCTCAGGCAGGCCGGCATCCACAACGCTCTTATATATAACGGAGAACAGAGCGCGGTTCGTCTCGGCAGTCTCCTTCCCGCCTTTCAGAATTGCACAGTTGCCTGACTTTATAAGCAGAGAGGATATCTGCACGAGCGCATCCGGTCGGGCTTCAAAAATCACTCCGATCACACCGATCGGGCAGCTTACGCGTGTGAGAACAAGTCCCTCATCCATCTCCCTCATGATCTGCTTTCTTCCGATCGGGTCCGGCAGCGAAATTAACTGATGAATGCCGTCAATGACCGACTGAAGTTTTCCCTCGTCAAATTTCAGTCGCTTAATGACGGCTCCCTGGATGTTATTCTTTTCCGCATTTGCAAGATCGATTTTATTAGCGGCAAAAATCTCATCCTTATGAGCACACAGTGCCTCAGCCATAGCCGCCAGCGCAGCGTTCCTCTGTTCTCCTGTCGTCGCTGCAAGGAACGGGGATGTCAGCTTCATTTTGTGGGCTTCTTCGCGAATATTCATAATTTACTCCTTTAAAGCTATTTCTCAGGGCAAATCTATAACTACCCCATGCGCATTCCGCTATCTGACAAAACCTGCCCCGCGGAACTTCCATATATTGTACTACAGAACCTCCTTCAAATCGAGCATTTTCACGCTTTAATTCGTCAAATTGTCAAACTGGCTGTCTTGCTGTCGGAAACGGACCACAGATACTTGAACTTTCCCCGCAGGAATTTCCAAAAATATGGGACCGGCCCGCCAATGAGCCCCCGCACTATTATCTGACATTTTGCTTATTCAACAGCATTAGATTGATATCTAACGCTGAAAGTGGTATATTTGTTTACAAGATAAACAACTCTAAATATGCTTCAGGTATTATATGCTGAAATTATATACCATAAAAATGCCGAAAATCCGTCCACTTTAACCTAATAAACGGAAAGCACTGACTGCCTGTAACTGCGCACGCAGAAAGGAGAATCATTATGCCTACCTTCACAGAGAGCTACTCAGCCAAAATCAACCGAAAAGTTAAGAGAAAGCAGCTCATTGTTTCTGTCGCCGCCGGGCGGAGCCCTGCAGATCTCGTTCTGAAAAATGCAACATATCTGAATGTGTTCTCGAACGAGCTGTGCACGGACGATATCGCCATAGCGGACGGCCTGTTCGTCGGTATGGGAACCTACAGCGGTCCGAACGAGATCGACATGTCCGGGAAAGTCATCACCCCCGGACTTCTAGACGCGCACATCCATCTTGAAAGCTCGCTTGTGTCACCTTATGAATTCGCCAAGGCTGTCCTGCCTCACGGCACGACTACAGTCATAACCGATCCTCACGAAATTGCAAATGTCATGGGAACCGACGGCATTGAATACATGTTAGAGGCAACAGAAGGTCTCCCCGTCGATGTGCATTTTATGCTCCCGTCCTGCGTCCCTGCCAGCCCGGTGGATGAATCCGGGGCCAGTCTCGACTACAGATCCATCGATTCCTTTTACGATCATCCTCGGGTCCTGGGTCTCGCTGAGATGATGAATTATATCGGAATAATTAACGGTGACACAAGCTGTCTGGAAAAAATAGCAGGCTCCCAGTCCCATCACAAAAAGATTGACGGTCACGCTCCCGGCCTTACGGGCTGTGATCTGAATGCTTACATAGCCGCAGGTGTCTACTCTGACCACGAGTGCGCAGAGGTCGAAGAAGCGATGGAAAAACTTCGCAAAGGTCAGTTCATCATGATCCGCGACGGTACAGCAGCCCACAATCTTGACAAGCTGATTCCCCTTCTTGTACCGAAGTATTATTCAAGGTGCATGTTCGCGACAGACGATAAGCATCCGAATGATCTGCTGGAAATCGGCCACATGGACTTCCATATCCGCAGAGCTATTGCTCAGGGAGTCGATCCGATCATTGCGGTAAAGACAGCGAGCCACAATGCCGCCCGCTATTTCCTGCTGAATAATAAGGGAGCGATCGCGCCCGGCTATCTGGCGGACTTCGTGGTTGTCGATGACCTTCAGAGCTTCAAAATTCACAGCGTATATAAGCGCGGTGTGCTTCGCTACGCTGACGGGGAAGTGCTCCCATTCAAAGAGCCGAAGATCGACTCTTTCCTTAAGGACAGCGCCATAAACACTTTCCATGTCGGCGGCAGGCTGAGTGCTCAGGATTTCATGGACAGGAGACCTCGAGGCATTATAGGCATGGTCCCCGGTGAGATCATCACCACAGATGAAGGCTACGCGGACCACGTCGACACAGAGAAGGATATCCTGAAAATCTGCGTCATTGAGCGCCACAGGAACACAAGACACATTGGTATCGGCTACATCAAGGGCTATGGGCTCAAAAAGGGCGCTGTAGCAACCAGCTTCTCCCACGATTCCCACAATATCATCGCCGTTGGCACCAACGAGGAGGATATTGCCTTTGCCGTTAACAGGATCGTCGATATTCACGGCGGCATCACAGTCGTTGCGGACAACGCGCCTGTCGCGGACGTAGTGCTCGAGATTGCAGGCCTCATGAGCGACCGCAAGCTGACCGAGGTCAATGATGATCTCGAGAACGCAAAAGAAGCGGCTTACAAGCTGGGAGTCTCACACGGTATTGATCCGTTCATGACTCTGAGCTTCATGTCTCTGCCGGTCATCCCGGAGCTGAGACTCACTACGCGCGGCATTATCGATGTGAACACGCAGCAGTATTTATAATCACAGGCATGCAAAAGGGGGTGTCGCTCGTTCGACGCCCCCTTTCTCTATGGTATTCTGCAGCTATTCCGTATATACGTGCTGTCTCGTCATCTGGTCAGATTCTACGTGACATGGGCAGCATAAGAAGCGCACCCGCCACGAGCCCGCCCACATGTGCGGCTAAATCGATTCCCTCGGTATAGAACCCGGGGAGCAGAGCAAGAGCCAGTCCGAAAATGACCCGGGTGACAGGTATCCTGAAGATATCTCTGCGGAAAAGGTAAAGGATGACAATAGCTCCCAAAAGCGCAAATACTGCGCCCGATGCCCCGGCAGAGACACTCTCCGACCCGCTCGCAAGGTCCGCTATAACGCTGCACACATTTCCGAAAAGCCCTCCCGCGAGATAAAGCACAAGATATCGCACATGCCCCAGCATATTCTCGAGGTTCTCCCCAAGCGCTGCAAGGACAATCATGTTGCTGGTCAGGTGCGTAATCCCGAAGTGCAGGAACATGCTTGAAAAGAGCCTCCATACCTGCCCGTCAAGAATATAGGGCGTGAAGGCTGCCCCCAGTTTCAGCATAACTCCCTGATCCTGACTTCCGCCCATCACTTCACTTATAAGAAAGGCGGCGGCATTAAGCCCGATCAGGACATAAGTTACAATACAAGTGTCCGTTTTTCTGTACATACCCAATTCGTTACTGCCTCCATCAGGGTATCGGTATCCAAGTGTTTTATTCCCTGCCGTCCCAGCAGTATGTACAGAGATTCTCGCGCGGGATCCCCGTTGCCTCGCACATATCATCAAGCCGGTTGAATCTCAGGGATGTGAAGCCCATGTCCTCGCAGATTCCCTGCTGCATCGCTTTATATCTCTCTGAATCCGGATCGGCATACTCCGCTATGACTTCCGGCGGAACATCCGTCGTTCCCTCGAGTTTGGCGATAACTCTCCTTGCAATCAGTTCCATCTCGGAGGTGGATCTCGAGAAATTAATATACTTGCAGCCGAAAAGGATCGGAGGGCAGGCAGGCCTCACATGAACTTCCTTGGCCCCGCTCCTGTAGAGGAACTCTGTCGTCTCGCGGAGCTGTGTTCCGCGGACAATTGAATCGTCAATCAGAAGAAGTCTTCGGTTTTCGATCAGTTCTTTGACCGGAATGAGCTTCATCTTGGCAATCAGGTCGCGCTTCGACTGCATGGTCGGCATAAAGGAGCGCGGCCACGTCGGTGTGTACTTGATAAACGGGCGTGAGAACGGTACGCCGGATTCATTGGCATAGCCCACTGCGTGAGCCGTACCGGAATCAGGAACACCGGCGACCGCGTCGACTTCATTTTTCGTCATACCGTCACGCTTTGCGAGGAGTTTTCCGCAGCGCACGCGCATTCCCTCAACCGAGACGCCCTCGTAGCTGGACGTCGGATAACCGTAGTAGACCCACAGGAATGTGCAGATGCGCATCTTCTTTCCCGGTGCCGCAAGTGTTGTGACACCATCAGATGTGATGACGCACACCTCGCCCGGCCCAAGTTCCTTGTAATCTGTATATCCGAGATTGAGGTAGGCAAATGACTCGAGGCTTGCGCAGTAACCTGTCTCCTTTTTGCCTATAACGAGCGGAGTCCTGCCGACTTTATCTCTCGCACAGTAAATTCCTTTCGCCGTGAGGAGCATAAATGACATTGATCCGTCAATGACTTCCTGTGCGTAGCGAATGCCTTCTATTAGATTATCTTTGGTGTTGATGAGGGCTGCAACGAGCTCTGTTGAGTTGATCTCACCGCCGCTCATCTCCATAAAGTGTATGTTTTTCTGATTCAGAATCTTATCGATAAGCGCATCCTTGTTGTTGATGCGTCCGACAGTCGTGATTGCATAGGCACCGTGGTGAGAGCGAATCAACAGAGGCTGCGGCTCATAGTCGGAAATGGATCCGATTCCCATGCAGCCATGCATCTCATTTACATCCCGCTCGAACTTTGTTCTGAACGGACTGTTCTCAATATTGTGTATCGCTCTGTTAAAACCGTCTTTTTCATCGTAGACTACCATGCCGGCCCTTCTGGTACCCAGGTGTGAATGATAGTCTGTACCAAAAAACAGATCAAAAACACAGTCTTCCTTCTGTGCTGATGCGAAAAATCCTCCCATATACTCTCCGTTTCCTCAAGTTATTCAAAACTCGCTGTTTTCTCTGAATCTATCCAATAAACGCGTTCATTATATCAAAAGTTGACTGTTTCGTACTCAGGAAATTTAAGAACCGTAGATTTCAATAAAACATTGGCACAACTCAGAAAATATATCGACAGATTAACGAATTTTCGCGGGGCGATGAATGCAGAAAAAATAATCTTGACGAATCCACTGTTAAACGAAGCGCGGGATTTGCATCGGTTTCCTACAGCATCTTCGAAAATGGATTTCCCGGCGTCAGGTATTACCTGCAGGAAAACGTCATATACATGTGAGCTTCACCCTGGCAGAGATCAGTCTGGATGTCTCATGGGCGTCGAACTTGATCTCATAAGCGTTCCGCTCCTCAATATAACGCAGAATACTGCCCTCCCCGAACACACCGTGTATGATACGTGTGCCCTCCGGCAGCTTCTCCTCAGCCATAGACCGCAGATAATCCTCGCTCCAACTGATATCGCGCCATGCCTTTTTCACCAGATCCGGAGCCGGCTCATTTTCCCAGTCCACATACCTCTTATCGATTTCGAGAATAAACCGGGACGGGTAACGGAAAGAGCCATCAAGATTCCTGCCCTCAGAGTCGGTGAAATAAAGGCCTCTCTCAGCCCGTGTGACTGCGACAAAAGCCAGCCGTCTTTCCTCTTCCATTGCCTCCCGCGTGGCTGTCTTTTTGGCCGGGAACACTCCCTCCTCCATGGATACCAGAAAGATATGCGGAAACTCCAGCCCCTTGGCAGTGTGGACCGTCATAAACTTAACTGCCATTTTGCTTGCAGCCGTGTCTGCGTTGGAAAACAGAGCAACATGGTTCAGGTAATCACTGAGCAGGGCTTCCTCCCCGCACGTCGTCTCATACTCATAAATCGACTGCCGAAGCTCAGCGAGATTGTCGAGCCGTTCCTGACTTCCCTCGGTCCGCAGTGCTTCCTCGTAACCGCTTTCCTCCATGACCGCGGCGACGAGCTCCGAGATCGTCATATCGTGACAGCGCTTTTCGAAATCCGCCATCATATCGAGAAATTTTCGCGCTCCGGTTCTTCTGAAAATCTCCTGATCGACCGTCTGCGCGAGGGCGTCGATAAGCAGGCAGTTATTCTTCTCTGCATACTCTCTGAGGAATCTCATCCTCTGCTCGCCTATATTTCTCTTCGGCTGATTGACGATTCTTGCAAATGACAGATCATCCCGGAATGCGATCAGCCTCAGATATGAGAGGACATCCTTGATTTCCGCCCTGTTGTAGAACTGTACACCTGAGTAGAGCATATATGGGATTTCTTTTTTGAGGAACACTTCCTCAAAGGTTCGTGTGACGAAATGAGACCTGTAGAGAATCGTGATATCCGAGGGCTGAACACCACTCTTTTCCAGTTCCAGCACCTTCCCTGCGACCCACTCCGCCTCTTCGCGGGCATTTCCCGCATGATGCCAGGTGGGTTTTTCTCCCACATCCAGAGTCGGCAGCAGGTCCTTTTTCATGCGGTTCACATTTTTTGATATCAGAGAATTGGCGGCATTAAGAACAGACTCGGTGGATCTGTAGTTTTCCATCATCATGATGGTCCTCGTATTCGGGAAATTCTTGTCAAAATCCAGCAGATAGCGGATATTGGCCCCTCTCCATGTATAAATCGTCTGATCGGGATCCCCGACGACAAAGAGATTTTTATGATAGTCGCACAGGACAGCCATCAGTCTGTACTGGAGATCATCTATGTCCTGAAACTCATCGATCATGATGTATTCAAGCCGCTTCTGCCACTTGAGTTTTATCTCCTCACTGCTCTCAAATATGTAAAGGACGAACTTGATGAGATCATTGTAGTCGAGTCCGAAGCATTTTTTCTGCTGATAGAGATACCCGTAAAACAGTATGTCATCTACCTTCTCGGCCTTCATGTACTTCTGTCTCAGAAGGTCGATCGGCATCGCTATCATATCCCGATAATACTCCGGCTCGAACTTGCACTTTCGCATCTCGAACATATCCCGCGCATCTTTGAATGTCTTATCCCGCAATGTGAGGTTCCTCTCGCTGTAGATGATCTGCAGCATGGAGTCTATGTCGGAATTATCCAGCACCAGAAAACTCTCCGGATACTGGACCGCGTGAGAATCCTCCTGCAGAACAGAGACGCAGAAGCTGTGGAACGTGCTTATATAACCGGTGTCATTGTCCCGGGTCAGCTGCCGGATTCGGGAACGCATTTCATTGGCAGCCTTGTTGGTAAAAGTCACGCACAGTATATTGGACGGCAGTACGCCTATCTCATTTACAAGGAACGCGAATCTGTGTGAGAGAGCCCGTGTCTTGCCGCTGCCTGCTCCGGCGATCACTCTTATAAATCCCTCTGTGGAGGTCACCGCCTCCCGCTGGCTTGTACTTAAGCCTCTTAGTTCTTCCATAAATCCCCCGATGTATTTTTCCCGCTCCCGTGTCTAAATCCGCGGAACAGATATGAGCTGTATTTTCTGATTATTTACCGAATCCCTTGGCACTATTATACGAACTAATGTTCGCATTGTCAATTAATATGTCGTCCTACGATATCGAATAATGCATGTGCGGCCAAAATCTACAGGCGTCTTCTTTTCGACCGAAGCACAACAGAAAAGAGCTGCCGCAGTTTATTGCAGCAGCCCCACGTCTGTGTCATTTTTCATTTATCAACTGACTTTCTCACCGATAACAGTCAGAATTCCGAGCTCCCTCAGGACCTCTTCCACAGTGCTGACCGGAGTAATCTCAAGCACGGACGTGACCTCCTCGGCTACATCCCTGAGATCCTCTACATTGTCCCTTGGAATAAAGACATGCTTTGCGCCTGCCCTCTGGGCAGCCATGAGCTTCTCCGGCAGTCCGCCGATCGGCTTCACGTCGCCCTGCAGGGACACCTCTCCCGTCATAGCGACCTGAGGACTCACAGCCACGCCTGTGACCAGCGATGATAGGGCTGTCGTCAGGGTGATACCCGCCGACGGTCCGTCCTTTGGAGTCGCTCCGTCCGGGACATGAATGTGCAGATCGCTCTCCTTGAAGAGCTCTGTCTTATCCGGGAATATTGACTTCACAAGGCTCACCGCGATCTGAGCGGATTCCTTCATGACATCTCCCAACTGGCCGGTGACAACAGTCTTGCCGCTTCCCCTTGTGAACAATGTCTCTATGAACAGGACCTCGCCTCCAACCTGAGTCCAGGCAAGACCTGTCACGACGCCCGGTCTGGCTTCATTCTTCACAAGGCCGTGGCGGATCGGGTGCATATCAAGATAATCCCTCAGGTTATCCGGGCTGATCACAAGGCCTTCCTCTTTGCCGCGAACAATATCGACCGCTGCCATTCTGCACAGCGTGTCAAGCCTCTTCTTTAATCCGCGCACACCAGCTTCCCTGGTATAATCGTTTATGATCTCATTCAGGGCATCGTCTGTGACAGACAGACTCTCCTCGCGGATACCGACCGCACGCATAGCCTTGGGCAGAAGATGTCGTCTGGCGATCTCAAACTTCTCTGTCGGAGTATATCCCTGGAACTGAATGACCTCCATGCGGTCGAGAAGCGGAGCCGGAATAGTATCAAGGGTGTTGGCCGTGCATATAAAGAGAACATTCGAAAGATCATAGGGTACATTCATATAATGATCCGTGAACGTGTTATTCTGCTCCGGGTCAAGGACCTCGAGAAGTGCACTGGCCGGATCGCCGTTATATGAGACACCAAGCTTATCGATCTCATCGAGCACCATGACCGGATTGGAAACTCCGCTCTTGGCTATGCCGTCCATGATACGTCCGGGCATAGCACCGATATATGTTCTCCTGTGGCCGCGGATATCCGCCTCATCGCGGGCTCCGCCGAGGCTGACTCTGACATACTTGCGGCCGAGTGCATTTGCAATACCCTGACCTATAGACGTCTTGCCGCTGCCCGGAGCACCTACAAAGCACAGGATAGAACCTGACTGCTGTCTCTTAAGGTTCATGACAGCGATCTGCTGAAGGATCCTTGACTTGACTTTTTTCAGACCGTAGTGAGTCTCGTTGAGTATGGCTTCCGCCTCGTCAAGGTCAATATTTACGGCTTTCTCCTTCACCCATGAAAGGCTGAGGAGGAAATCGAGATAATCATAGAGCATTCCGGATTCAGGGCCGACCTGACCTTCCTGCTTCAGGCGATTCAGGACCTTCTCCGCTTCCTTGCGCGCAGTCTCATTCATTCCGGATTCCTGTATCCTGATCTCGAACTTGCGCAGCTCGGTCACTTCTTCGGGATGCATCTCATCCAGCTCTTTCTGCAGATATTCCATCTGCTTCTTTATAGCTGCCTCACGGTAGATTTTTTTGTGCTCTTCCTCCTGAGCATTCTCAGCCTCACTGTTGATCTTGTAGGCCTCAAAGTTCTCATAGATCATGTTCTCCATGAGTTCCTGGCGCGCTGCTCTGCTATCCTCCGCGAGAACCGCATAGCGCTCCTTGCTTGAGTTCATGAGCCACGGCCCCATAGCGGAGACGATTTCTCCGACAGAGTGCCACTGAGCAATAAAGGCCCTCGATATCTGTACATTCTCAAAGTTCTCCGCGTATTTGAACAGCTGGCGCTTTAGATTCTTGAGTCTCTCCTCTGCCACATCAGGGTCAAGGTCATCGATATCCTTTCTCTTGGTTATATCAAGATCTATACTATGGTCATTGTAAATCGTAACTTCATTGAGATTCACACGGCTGCCCGTGCGGATCACTATGTATCCGTTCTGATTAACTTCGGAGATAGAACCCTGCACACCGATCGGATAAAAACTGTCTTCAGTGAGCTCCTCACGCGGCAGGTTCTCTCGACAAAGAATCACAGTGACCTTTTCACCCTGATTCGGCACTTTGCCTGTCATTTTTTTATAATAGTCTGTCTGTAATACAAATGTGCTCTCCGGCACGAGAATGCTGTTATAAACCGGTACTACTGCCATGGTTTCACCTCCTTTGTTAGCACTCATCTTGTATGAGTGCTATTATTGCATCAAAGGTATTTTTTGTCAAGCACTTCATAGTTTATTTATAATCCCCCATGGACAGTTCTGTCGCGGGCTGATTGAATTAGAATAGAATGAAAAAAGCTGCCTGCGGCCTTGCCATATCTATGACCAGACCGCAGACAGCGGTATTATCATCAGTATAAGTCAGGTATTATTCTTCAGCAACTGCGTCCGCGACCGGCTTCTCAAGGTCAGCATCCTCGCAGCATTCTGCTGTATCATCCTCGACAGCTTCCTCTACGATTTCTTTAACTGTCTCGATAGCGTCAGCCAGAGCTTCGGCATCGCCCTCAGCTACAGCGTCAACGACCGCCTGATCGATTTCAGCATCAGGAGCCTCAACAGTGTCATCCTCAACTGCCTCTTCAACGAGAGCGTCGACTACTTCTTCGGCCTCTTCCTTGGCTTCTTCCTTTTCCTTCTTGTCAAGGCGGTCAAGCATAGAACGGACCGCGTCACGCTGCTCCTTTGTCATCTCGTCGATGGAAGCGATCACTTCTTTGACATTCTTCTGAATAACTTCCGGGTTCAGGTTCTCTTTCGCTTTCTTTTTGAATTCTTCATTGAGGACCTTGCCCTCTTCTACTGTAAGTTCACCCTTCTTTACGAGGTCATCGATGATGACAGATGCCTTCTCTCCCGTGATAGCGACTGCGCCTACGCCTGCAAGAAAAATTGTTCTCAAACCGTCCTTTAATTTCATTTTGTTACCTGCCTTTCTCCACATAGATAAAAATGCAAATGCAAAAAACCCTAAGTCAAAGTATATCTGAAATCTACAAAAAAGAAATACCTTTCACGTAAAATTAGCAATTATTTCTTAAAACGTTCACAGAATTTTATGTATTATTACCAATTATTTATTTTCTTTAGAAAACTTTTAATTTTCAGATACAAAATCTTGAACAGCAGCCTCGTCATTCGCCGAATCGTACACTTACACCGCGTCACCGGAACTTGTAATGTCCGTTTCTCCGGCATCCTCTGTATCATCGGCTCCGTCCGCATCTCCGGCATCATTCGTGTCATCGGCTCCGTCCGCATCTCCTGCATCATCCGTATCAGGAGCTCCTGCAACATCATCCTTGTACAGAGCCACGAACTCCTCAAGGGTCAGATTGTGCTCCATGATGTAGGTCGCCGCCTCGACTCCGACATAGCGGAAATGCCATGGCTCATAGATGATGCCCGTAATATCTTCTTTTCCGTCCGGGAACCTGACGATGAACCCGTAATCCTGACAGTGGGCTTCCATCCACTGGTACATGGCCGTATCCTCGAGGATCGCGCTCTTATACTCGTAGTACTCTTCAGTTATATCGGCCGCAAGCCCGGTCTGGTGCTCCGAAGTTCCGGGCCTTGCAACGATCGTGGCTGCAGTCTCCTCGTCATATTCCTCGCACTTCTTCTCGAAAAGGTACTTCTGAAGATCGTAGCTGCGATAGCCGGACGACAGGTATACTGTATTGCCCGCAGCCCTGCAGTCCGACACGAAGGCCTCCATCGCGTCATAAATTCGATAATCGACCTCGATATCTTCGATCTGAACTACATCGGGATAATAATCCTCTATTGAATTCCACGGATTTGCAAGAACATATTCCCAGCTGTTAATATCTATATCCGGCTTGTCGGCATAGGGATCCGGAGTCGGCGTGGGAGTCGGTTCCGGAGTCGCTGCCGAAGCATAAGACTCGTCTCCGGTTTCCAGCTGGGCTGATGCCGCATCCGCCCCTGTCATATCATTGCCTGAAAGCTCTGTCTCCTCCGACACATTGCCGGAAGCTTTTTTTGCTCCGCCCGCTGTCAGATTTCGGACAGTTGAGATGCACAGAAGCACTGCGCAGGCAGTCATAAGTACCCTGAAGGCCAGCAACTCACCGCCGGTCAGGTTCTTCTTCCTTTTCTTTCTTCTTTTTTGCGTTGCCATAAAATCTCCGAATCATTCTTCCGCTGTCGTTTTCAATGCGTCAACATAGCCCACCACTCGTTCGCGGTAGTGCGAGGGAAGCTCGTTGATGTCACGAAGAAGCCTGTACTCAGCAGAGTCGCGCCTCAGTACGACGAAATCGACTTTCCACTTACTGCTGTCATCTGTCCCCGTCAGAAGCTCCGACGGACTGATATCGAGAACATCACAGATGATCATGATCTTATCCGCTGCCGGGTTGACATGCTTGCCTTTCCAATCGCTGATCGTGCTCTGTGGGATGCCCGTCGCCATTGCAAAGTCTTTCTGGGATATTCCCTTCTCCTTCAGGACCTGAAAAATTCTCTCGCTTATTATCATAGTGAACCCCTCTCTCAACTATATGATGAATACACTTCTGCGTTTAAGTGTTATTCTCTACTCCATTATCGTATAAGAACTGAATAATTTCAATCAAAGAACTGTATTTATTCTCAAAAAACCTTAAAAGTGTCTCTTTTTACCATGTCTTTTTTCCACAAACCCAGCCCTTTTTAAACTGTTTTTATTGTCATTTTTGCCATACTCATATAAAATATAAGATAGCAGGACTGCAAAACTGCTGTCCTTGAACGCGTACGTAAAAAATATCCTTAGGAGGTGGCTACCTTGAAACAATGGACTCTCGAAGAGCGCTACAGAGTGCTGCAGAGCGCGGATGAAATCACAGATCTCTATGATCGTATCCAGACATCTAACTACCGCCAGAAATACCATGTACAGCCGATGACCGGTCTTTCCAGTGACCCGAACGGTTTCGCTTATTACAAGGGAACATGGCATCTGTACTATCAGTGGTGCCCATGGGGTGCGGTACATGGACTTAAGTACTGGTACCACGCAGTCTCTACAGACCTTGTCCACTGGAAGAATGCCGGTGTCGGCATGTGGCCGGACACGATTTATGACAACAAAGGCTGCCATTCCGGCTCCGCTATTTCTGACGGTGAAGACCTCTACATGTTCTACACAGGTAATCACAGAGATGAGAACTGGGTGAGAACACCTTACACATGCGCAGCTATTCTCGGACCGGACGGCCAGCCGAAGAAGCTTCCGGAGCCGCTCTTCGGACCGCGTGACGACTACAGCGAACATCAGAGAGACCCGAAGGTCATCTATGTTCCGGAGAAAAACAAATACTTTATCTTCATCGGTGCCCAGACCCTCGACAAGAAGGGCACAGCTCTGATCTATGAATCCGACAAGCTCCTCGAGGGATGGAAATTCGCAGGCCAGCTGAACGTACCGGGATTTGAAGATTTCGGCGGTATGTGGGAATGCCCGTGCATCGTCAATATCAGCGGCAAGGACGTCCTGATCTTCTCACCGCAGTATACAAAGCTCCCGGGCCGTGCCGAGAGCACGAACCACAACGTATACATCGTCGGCAAGATGGACTACGATACCCTGACCTTCACACCGGAATCCGGCTATCAGTATCTCGACTTCGGTTTCGACTTCTACGCAGCTCAGTTCGCCGCAAATGTCGGCGATCCGGAAAAAGCCATCCTTGTCGGATGGATCGGTCTCCCGGACAACCATTACTGCACAGAGCCGGAAGAGTGGGAAGGCAGCATGAGCCTTATGCGTGAGGTACGCCTCTCAGGTGACCGCCTGATCCAGAACCCGATTCCGGAAATCACATCCCTCCGTGATGAGGAGATTGCAGCGGAAGGCAAACTCCCGGCATTCTGCGAGGTCGAGGCCAACTTCACAGGCGGCGACGCTGACTTCAATCTCTTCACGAAGGCTGACGGCACAGGCGGTGTCACACTCCACTATGACGCTGCAGCCAAGGTCATCACTGTATGCAAATCCGGCATGAACAAGCGCTTCAACGAGAACGTCGGCGAGACACTCGACATGCCGCTGACCAGCGATTTGAGGAAGCTTCGCATCATGATCGACAGATGCTCCTTCGAGATTTTCGCCAATGACGGCGAGGAGACCTTCACGGCTCACATCTATCCGGAAGCTGACGAGCATAACTACACTATCACAGACAACGGCAGCGTAAAGATCTGGACGCTGAAGCCGTCTGTCGAGGACAACTTCATCGTATAATGAGCACTGGCAGGCTGCAGCGAAATACTTGAAGCCGGCAGGCTGCAGCGAATATCCAGAAACCGGCAGCAAACATCATCTTCATTCATGCCCAAAGTACTGCCTGCATACGAACACTCCGCATTTCATGCTACGTATTCTGCCACCCGGCAAGAGTGCTTTAATGCGAGCATTACTCAATCTGCCGGGGTTGTTCTACAATCGAGTAGGAGGAAATTTCCCTGATTGGGAAATTTCCGTCCTCTCACACCACCGTGCGTACCGTTCGGTACACGGCGGTTCAATCAACTTAACAAGTAACACACCTTGCGGTGTAGTAGTCACGCATGGAGATTAGCCCGAAGTCGGCTAATCTCTTGTTGCTTATAGCCGTCTGTACCCACCCATTATGGGCGAGCCTTGCATATCTGTCTCCACAGTATGCGATTTTATATGCTGCCCATCTTGGTACGTCCAGTTTCATCAGGTTCTTTGCTCTGTTTTGCGGTGTTTTCCAGTGCTTCCAGATACACATCCTCAGGCGATATCTGATGTTGCTGTCAAGCAGTTGGCACAGCTTTTTCATGCTCCCGATTTTAAAGTAATTTATCCATCCCCGGATGAGCTGGTTGAGTTTATATACTTTGTAGGAGTTACTGACTCCCCAGCTTCTGCATGTCAGTTTCTTCATCTGTGCCTTGAACTTTGCCACTGCTTTCGGGTGCGGTCTGGCT
>JBGUWZ010000029.1:0-5604 GCA_045221675.1 Lachnospiraceae bacterium
TTTGTCTATTCGTTCTGCGATTCGAACGGAGACGGGATCGGCGACCTGAATGGCATCCGTTCCAAACTGGACTACATTCAGGACCTCGGATTTGACGCGATTTGGCTGACCCCTGTGCATCCATCGTCGACATATCACAAATATGATGTGGACGACTACTATGCGATCGATCCGGTGTACGGCACATTAGAGGACTATGAAGCCCTGCTCCAAGAGTGCCACGACCGGGGCTTCCGCGTGTACATGGATCTTGTGCTGAACCACACTTCGGATGACAATGCCTGGTTCAAGGCAGCATCGGATTATCTGCACGAACTCCCTTCCGGATGGGAACCCGATACGTCCTATTGCAAGTATTACGACTATTATAATTTCACCAGGCAGCCGTCGGACGGGTATGCACATTTAGAAGGCACCGAGTGGTACTATGAGGCAAGATTCTGGTCGGAGATGCCTGATCTGAACCTTTCGAGCGAGGCCGTAAGAGGAGAGATCCGGGATATCATGGCTTTCTGGCTTGGCAAAGGCGTTGACGGATTCCGGCTGGATGCGGTGACATACTACTATACAGGAAATCCGGATGCCAACACAGAGTTCCTGAGATTCCTTACGGAGACGGGGCGGAGTATTAAGGCCGATTGCTATTTGGTCGGGGAAGCTTGGACAGACCGGAACGAGATCGCGCTGCTCTACGGGAGCGGGATCGATTCGCTGTTCGATTTTCCGTTCTCGAACAACAACGGATTCATCGTCAACATCGTGAACGGCACGTATGCAGCTTCCGATTACGTCAAAGGAATGCTGTTGGCGCAGGAAGCATATAGCAGCGCGAATCCGGACTATGTAGATGCGCCGTTCTATACGAATCACGATACGGCCAGAAGCGCGGGGTTTTATAGCGCGGATGAAGGCCCTGTCACGAAAATGGCCTACGCGATGAGCCTGTTCATGACCGGCAACTCGTTTGTCTATTATGGCGAGGAGATTGGCATGAAAGGCGCCGGCAAAGACGAGAACAAGCGCCTTCCGATGTACTGGAGCGACGATGCGGATGACCCGGATATATGCGCCGGACCGCCGGACAAGGATGAAATTCCGATGAAGTTCCCTTCAGCCGCGGAACAGATGAAGGACGACCTGTCGATATGGACGTGGTTCAGAGAGGTAATCCGCGTGCGGAATGCGTTTCCCGCGATCGCCAGGGGGCTGACGGAGAGCGTTGATTCCCTCAGTGACAGCAATGTGGCGGCGTTCATAAGGAGAAGCAGAGAGAGCGGCACCGCGAACAGCGCATCGGACGGCGATCTGCTGATCGTGATGAACATGCGCGCGGATACGGCGGTGAAAGAGATTTCGGGGGAAGCCTCAGCAGCCAGCGGGGCTGATGGCAGCGCTGACAATAACCTTACGTTGGCAGCGGTGCTGAACACCGGCGAAGAGAACATCACTTACGATGACGGTGTGCTGACATTACCCGGTTACAGCATCGCAGTGTTTACGATGGACTGAGAAATACATCCGAAAAAATCGGAGTAACTGAGATTGGCCAAGGACGATATCTTGCCTCTGACAGCCTTTTTTCGCTATAATGATGAATAAGAAATTCGGCACAGGGAGGATTCATTGTGGACAAAAATATTATTTTATCATCCTGATCGGTTTTATACTGCTCCTGCAGATTCCGCTGTTCTTGATGGCACATTGAAATGAAAAACAGAGGAAAAAAAGCGCTCCGGGGGAAGGAGTGCTTTTTTTTAAGGGTATGAATTAAAAGGGGGTATCGTTGTGTGTTGTCTACTAAGAATTCCTTTATAGGACCGTGTCAGGGGGGCTACCTCTTTGGCACACCTATGGCTAACACCACATAAAGCCTTTACATCTGCGGCAGCTTCGCGCGGAAAACGGCGAGCTCTTCGTCCGTAGGGATGTAGTCGGTCATCTGGCCATCGTGATATTTCTCGTAAGCGACCATATCGAAGTATCCGGTACCGGTGAGGCCGAAGACAATGTTCTTCGCTTCGCCGGTCTCTTTGCATTTGAGGGCCTCGTCGATCGCGACGCGGATCGCGTGGGAACTCTCGGGTGCGGGAAGGATGCCCTCGACGCGCGCGAACATCTCCGCCGCTTCGAAGACGTCGGTCTGTTTCACGGAGACCGCTTCCATCAGGCCGTCGTCGTACAGCTGTGAGAGCACGGGGCTCATGCCGTGGTAGCGAAGGCCGCCAGCATGGTTCGGTGCGGGGATGAAGTCGCTGCCGAGTGTGTACATCTTGGCGAGCGGGCATACCATACCGGTGTCGCAGAAATCGTATGCGTAGACACCGCGTGTGAAGCTCGGGCAGGAGGCCGGCTCGACAGCGATGATGCGGTAGTCCGCCTCGCCGCGGAGCTTCTCGCCCATGAACGGAGCGATCAGGCCGCCGAGGTTGGAGCCGCCGCCTGCGCAGCCAATGATCATGTCGGCCTTGACGCCGTACTTGTCGAGCGCTGCTTTGGTCTCGAGACCGATGACGGACTGGTGCAGCAGGACCTGATTGAGGACGGATCCCAGAACATAGCGATAACCGGGGTTGGTGACCGCGACTTCCACGGCTTCGGAGATCGCACAGCCGAGGGAACCGGTCGTGCCGGGGTGATCAGCGAGGATCTTGCGGCCGACCTCGGTCGTCATGGATGGCGAAGGGGTGACGGACGCGCCGTATGTGCGCATCACTTCGCGGCGGAACGGCTTCTGCTCATAGCTGACCTTGACCATGAACACCTTGCAGTCGAGGTCAAAATAGGAACACGCCATAGAAAGCGCCGTACCCCACTGGCCTGCTCCGGTCTCGGTGGTCACGCCTTTGAGGCCCTGTTTTTTGACATAATAGGCCTGCGGAACGGCGGAATTGAGCTTGTGACTGCCGCTTGTGTTGTTGCCCTCGAACTTGTAGTAGATATGCGCGGGAGTCCCGAGTTTCTCCTCGAGGCAGTACGAGCGTACGAGCGGTGAAGGGCGTGACAGCGCTTGTCGTGCTGATGGGCGTCATTATCCTTGGAGCACAGGTATAGATATATGATCATTAGGGAAAACTATGAGGAAGAACATATTCAGAAGGGCTTGTTTTCAAATCACAAGCCCTTTTTCGCTAAGTATTCTTTCATCCTACAACTGATTTATTTCTTGCTCGAGCTCTCTTATTCCCGTCATTATCTGTTCAAACGACGGAACCGAACCATAAATCATATTTTTCATCCTACCATAGTCATCTTGCAATTCTGAGAAAGATTTCTCCGGAGGAATCAGCTTGATTGTCCCGGGAACGGCTTCTTCGTATTTTGCCCACAGACATCTGTAAAACTTCATTTTGAAAGCCACCACATCTTTCAATAAATCCAACTCTTGAAAAGCATTGGATTCTACCACACTCCTGGACATCTGGAACAAGTCATAATAGTGTCTTGAATATCTCTGGGGAAACTCTCCACGTACGCGGTTCGCTTCTCTGTGAAGAATGGTGATTTTTTCCCAAAACGTTCTTTCAGGAACTGCAGTGCGGATCACGGTGTCTGGATGAGAAAAAATCTGCGGATAGGCGAAATTCACAGTGGGCTCGCCGTCGTTTTCAAGAAATATCAATGCCGGTTCCCCTATTTCAGCAGAGACTTCCGTTTGCAGCATCGGAACAAAGGATTCATCCAGTAACGCGATCGTCTTCTTTTCTGATGATATGCTTTAGACAGGCTGGTTCCACCTTTGAAAACAATCCTGTCTCTCCATTCGCAGCGGTGGAAAAGATAATCCAACATATAACATACCCAAAAATCCTTTTCTACAATTGCCGGAGGCATACCGATTTTCTGGGCAGTATTTAAAAACAACTCTTCCCGTTCCCCTTTTGAAAGGGATGCAATCCTAATCATACTTCGTGCTCCTTACAAATTTCTTTTATATAATCAAAAATCCACGCAGTGGTTCCTTGAGCCTCATTCAGCAATACTTTCTTTTCTTCGGGAGACAGCCGTTCACGTAATGATTTGATTACAGTCTCGCTGACATGTTCTCTTCCCAGCGCCCTGAGGCCTTGTATTACTAATCCGGTAATGTAAGAGTAACCAGTTGCTTCTTTATTCGATGTCCTGCGGAATAAAATATGAACATTATCATAGCTGTATTCTTTATATGGGCCATCACTTACGTACTGCCATACTGCTGGCACTTGTGTAGATAAACGCAGGATATTCAAAGCTGTGTCTCCCATGGGTATGATAGACCATCGGTTTTTTCTTGCAATGGCATATGCTACCTTAGAAGGATCAGGCGCAACAGGTTCATTCAATAATTTGCTGAAACGAGGTTTATCATAAATTCCGCGTAATATCCGCCGAATACTTCCGGAAGCTTCCAGACGCGAAAGAGACATATTGATTGCAGAAGAAGGTGCTATATCTGCAAAATCGGATGTCACAAAAACACTGCCGGGCGGCATTTCCATGATTCTTTTGTTTATAAATGTCTGATACTTTTCACGCTTCATTTTTTTACGCCTTTCGTTAGAAAAAGTATACATATTTTCTAACGAAAAAGCAACGGCGAAGTATATATTAAGATGGGAGCTCAATGCCTGTTCCTTCCTCTGGTATCCTGTCATCAAGTTTCATGCTAAAGGGAATACCTTTTTCTTTATTAAGCCTGATCATACAGATTCTGAGATATGCAGGCAGCGAAAGCCCCATCGTTTCAAGGATCTGTGAAGATCGCTGTTTCTCGTCCTTTTCAATCCTAAACTGTATTAATGTGCTTGCCATGTTTACCTCCCTTAGTATTTTGACGCGACTTTCAAGGACATATTATCTTCAATCCGCAGCATAAGCTTCTTGCGCACAGCCATACATATCATAGTTTGCCTCCGCAGTATAATAATGGCCGATGGTGACCGGCGCATTATACAGGGTGGTCAGCAGGTAATGCTTGATATTGTTGATCTTCGTAGTAGTCCTGCTCATGCACCCCAGGACGTATTCGATATGCGAATAGTCCAAGCTGAGCAGCCTGCTCCTTACAACCGCTGCGGGCATAAATTCACCGCCAATGACGATCTTGCGCCGTGACGAGCATACTGTATCTGTCATCAGTGCGACGATTCCGTCGACATCTTCTGCCGAATGTGCCATGCACAAAGCACTGTAATCGATATTCTCCTTGATCAGATCCTGATAAGCATAGTAATTCACCGCTCCATCCGCATCAGATTCCTTGCTTCCATCCCGGATCGATCGATCAGATGAGATATTACTCGATTCAGTCTCGTTAGAATCAGTATTATTCTTATCAGTATTATTACAGTCTGAAATCTGGACTTCCTGAGGGATGATTTCTGAACTTCTTGAAGTCGAGGTTTTAGAATTCTTGAAGTCTAAAACCTGTATTTCCTGAAGTCTATTATTTGAACTTCCAGAAGTATGATTTTTAGACTTCTGCGTATTTGCGGGGGGTTCCGGTGCTTCTGTCATTTCTTCCCGCAGCATAAAGTTCTTCACATAGATAACATTCGCTTTTCCGAGGCCCAGCCTTTTCTTCTCGATCAGCCCGATTCCCTTCTGTGAATCCAGTTCTGCAAAAAG
>JBGUWZ010000030.1:0-198840 GCA_045221675.1 Lachnospiraceae bacterium
AGATCGGCATGAAGGGGGCCGGCAAAGATGAAAACAAGCGTGCGCCGATGTACTGGAGCGATGATCCGGATGACCCGGACATGTGCGTGGGACCGCCGGATATGGATGAATTTCCCATGAAGTTCCCTTCAGCCGCGGAGCAGATGAAGGACAATCTGTCGCTTCTGACTTGGTTCCGGGAGGTCATCCGCGTGAGGAATGCATTCCCTGCAATCGCAAGGGGTACGACAGAGGGGGTGGATTCTCTCAGCGACGGCAATGTGGCGGCGTTCATAAGGAGAGATCCGGAAAACGGCGATCTGCTTATCGTGATGAACCTTCGCGCGGACTCGGCGGTGAAGGAGATGACGGAAGTGATCTCTGCTGCTGACGGTGCGGACAGCGCCGGCACTGAAAGCGGCCTTACACTGGCAGCAGTGCTGAACACCGGTGAGGAGGACATCGCGTATGAGCAGGGTGTGCTGACGCTGCCCGGCTACAGCATTGCGGTGTTTACTTTGAACGACATACAATAAAATGAGCTAAGCACTGAGCAAAAAAGACGTTCCTTCGGGAGCGTCTATTTTTGTTCAGCGAATGGCAAAAGCTCATCATTTATAAACGGCAGTGGACTGGAATAAAAACATCTTGACACGACGTCAGAACATATATATAATAAGTATGCTGACACTGTGTCAATACTCATGGAGGAAATTAAAGTAAACTTAAATAAGCGGAGGTTCGGAATAAAACGATGAAAAGAATACTTTCAATCATTATAACTGCGCTGCTGGTTGCTTCTCTTGCAGCATGCGGAAGTAATTCACAGACGGAACCCAAAGAGACACAGACTATAACAGATGGGCAGAAAGAATCCGATGAAAGTACAAATGCAGCAGAGCCGGAAAGTGAGGCATCGGCTCCGGCGGCACATTCGGATGTTCTGATCGCATACTTCTCCGCAACCGGCACCACAAAAGGGGTAGCAGAGAAGATCGCGTCTGTTACCGGCGGAGATCTCTACGAAATCCTGGCAGCTGAACCCTACACGTCAGATGACCTGAATTACAATGACAGCAGCAGCCGTTCCACAAAAGAGCAGAATGATAAGAATGTTCGCCCGGAGATTGGAAGTGAGGATATTTCCCTGGAAGGCTATACGACAGTTTATCTGGGCTTTCCAATCTGGTGGGGCGAAGAGCCGCGGATCCTTGATACTTTTGTCGAGAAGTACAGCTTTGAAGGAATCACGGTGATCCCGTTCTGCACATCAGGAAGCAGCGGCATCGGCCGCAGCGGCCCCAACATGGAGGCTCTTGCTGGCACAGGCACCTGGCTGGAAGGAAAACGCTTCAGCGGAAATGTATCAGAAGCTGATCTTCAGTCCTGGATCGAAGGACTAAAGTAATAAGATTCACGGAGGGGACGGAACCATGTCCAAGGCAAAAACGTACAATATGATAAAAAGGATCGTGGATGCTGCCATGTCCGTCCTTCTTCTGCTTCTCATGGCTTATCAGGTCACGGGGGAAATGGCACATGAATGGATCGGAATGGGGATGACGCTCTTTGTCATCATCCATCAGATTCTGAACCGGAAATGGTACGGTGCACTTATTAAGGGAAAATATAATCCGTACCGCAAGGTGACAACAGCTCTGAATGTCCTGCTGCTCCTTAGCTCTGCGCTTACCGCCTTCTGCGGCATGTCTATGAGCGGCTATGCCGTGCCGTTCCTTTATGGCATGGCACCGGTTTCTTTTGTTCGACGGATGCATCTTTCCATGTCGCACTGGTCATTTGTGCTGATGGGTCTGCATCTGGGAATGCATGTCCCGGCGATGACAGCCGGTCTGAGACTGAAAGATAAAACGAAAGCGATCCTGGCATGTATCTTTACCTGTATCGGAAGCATTGGTCTTTGGATGTTCCTGCGAAACGGCATGCCAAACTATCTGCTCTTCCGCGTGCCATTTGCGTTCCTGGATTATGAGAAGGCCGGATGGCTGGTATTTCTTGAAAACCTGCTGATGCTGTTCTTCTGGGCTTTTGTCGGGACCCTGGCAGCTCTTATTTGCAGGAATGCCGGCGGGAAAGTATCAAGTAAAATCAGGAGGTCATGATGAAGATAGTTGTGCTTATGGGAAGCCCAAACCGTAATGGATCAACGGGTATCCTAGTCCAAAACTTTCAAAAAGGAGCAGAAGAGGCAGGCCATTCGGTCGACGTCATCGATGTCTGCCATGCGAATATCCATCCCTGCACCGGCTGCGTGAAATGCGGATACGAAGGGCCTTGTGTTCAGAAGGATGATGTGGAGCTTATCCGAAAGAAACTGCTTGCCTCGGATATGGTAGTATTTGCCACTCCGCTCTATTACTATGGCATGAGCGCCCAGCTGAAGACAGTAGTGGATCGCTTCTGTGCATACAACAGCAGCTTGAACAGCCGACATTTGAAATCTGCGTTGCTTACGGTAGCCTGGAACGCAGATGACTGGACCTTTGACGCGCTAAAGGCGCACTATAAGACACTTGTCCGCTACATCAACTTCAAGGACTGCGGAATGGTGCTTGGGCTTGGATGCGGTACTCCCGGCATGACGAAACGCAGCAGATATCCGAAGGAAGCATATCATTTGGGAAGGAGTTTGTGAAATATGAAGCGAGTCGTACTTTTATCGGCAAGCCCGCGCAAAAACGGAAATTCTGATATACTTTGCCATCAATTTATCAAAGGGGCGGAAGATGCAGGCCATGACTGTGAATTGATCACACTCTATGACAAAAAGATAAATTTTTGCAGAGCATGCTATGCTGCTTTAAGACCGGCAAGTGCGTTTTGAATCCATAGAAAAGCTTTTGGCACACATGCTGCCGGAAGGAATTGCAAATGTAATCGTTGCCGCAGTAACGCTGCTGATCATGGTGTATGTTGACTGGCAGATAGCCCTTCTTACTCTGCTTATGGTTGGAATAGGCATGGCTGCGTCCTCACAGATGTACAAAGCCGGAATGGACCGGATGGGCAACTATTTTGCGGCAACAAAACGACTGAATAATACGATCATTGAATACGTGAACGGCATGGAAGTCGTTCGGGTTTTCAACCGGCAGGGTGAAGCCGGTGAAAAGTTCAGGGACTCGGTCATCAATTATCGTGATTATGCGCTTGTCTGGTATCATATATGCTGGCCATGGATGGCACTGTACGGGACAATCTTTTCTTATACGGTACTGTACAGTATTCCCTTTGGAGCACTTATGATTGTTCTCGGCCATCTGACTTTGAGGCAATACGTTCTCGCGCTCTGCATGAGCTTTGCGGTCGGACCGCTTCTTTCTCATGTCATGAGCTTTATGGGGGCTGTCCCTCAGATCAATTATAAGATCCAGGCGCTTGAAAAGACGTTGGATCATCCGCCCTTAAAAAGCGGAGATCAGACTTTCTCGGGGGCTGATCATACCGTGTCTTTTGAAAATGTCCGTTTCGCGTATAAGAGTGATGAAGTCCTGAAAGGACTGTCCTTTGAAGCAAAAGAAGGAGAGATGACGGCTCTGGTCGGCGAATCCGGAAGCGGTAAGACAACAATTGCCAATCTTATGGCACGATTCTGGGAAGTGAAGGAAGGAGAAGTACTTCTTCGGGGAACAGATATCCGCTCCCTTCCCATGGATACCCTGATGGCACAGATCAGCATGGTCTTTCAAAAAGTCTATCTCTTTGATGATACCATCTATAATAATATAGCAATGGGAAGACAGAATGCGAGCTATGATGAAGTAGTAGAGGCGGCCAGGAAAGCCCGGTGCTATGAATTTATTATGCGTTTGCCCTATGGATTTGACACGCGTGTCGGCGAGGGAGGCGCCTCTTTGTCAGGCGGCGAAAAACAGCGGATATCCATAGCCAGGTGTATTTTAAAGAATGCTCCCATCATCATTCTGGATGAGGCTACTGCGAGCGTTGATGCAGACAATGAATATTATATTCAGGAAGCGATGTCAGAACTCTGTAAAGATAAGACAGTTCTGGTTATCGCCCACAGGTTGAACACGATCCGGAGCGCGGATAAGATCATCGTCCTTGAAAAAGGAAAGATCATCGAAGAGGGAAATCATGAAACACTCATGCAGATGAACGGACGATACTGCGGCAGCTTCTATTTGCAGAAGCAGATGAATGGCTGGAATAACAAGGGGGAGACGTCATGAGCAAAAACACCTGCCGAATGATTGGCCTTATTGTAATAATGAGCAGCGTTTTTCTGATTATGGGAGGCTTGTTCCTTAAAGGATCGGACATTCCGGTCATTCTTTCTCCGGTCTGCCTGATTGCAGGGATTATGATGTTGATTGTCGGGATCGTATTCTACAAAATACTGAAAAGTGATTAATGGGGCAAGACTACCTATATCGGCTTGGGGCAATCGGAAGGTCTGCAGGGAGTGGCTTGACTGCTTCGGCAGACCCCTTCTTTTGCCTTGAAGTTAAGTAATGGTTAATTAATTTTCCGTATATTTAATGACTGCTCAATTGGAATTCAGCCTTAATTGAGGTATCTTATAAGTAGGATGCATCCTTATTTTACAAAGAATACTCATCACCCACGAATGAGACGGAGGTGTATAAAGATGCTGATTGGAGATGTGATCAGAAAATACAGGAAACAGGTCGGAATAACGCAGGAAGAGATGGCCAGGCGGCTGGGTGTAACTACACCGGCTGTGAACAAGTGGGAAAACAACAACACGCAGCCGGATATTGCACTCTTGGCTCCGATTGCGAGGCTTCTTGGCATTACGACAGACACCCTTCTTTCTTTCCGAGACGCTTTGTCACCCGAGGAAATCACGGCTTATGTTAAAAAGCTTGACAAGGATCTGGAGACGAGAGAGTATGCGGAAGTATTTGCCGAGGCAAAGAGGACTCTGGAAGAGTATCCAAACTGCGATCAGCTACTTTGGCAAGCTGCTGTGATCCTTGAGGCAAGAAGGAATATCAATCAGGTCCCGGATAAAGAAAAGTATGATGACATAATCTACGGATGGCTTGAACGCTGCCTGCAGTCGGAGGACGGAAATATCCGGAAGGAAGCTGCAGGATCCCTTTTCTATGCGTATCTGCAAAAGGAAGAATATGAAAAAGCCAAGTCTTACATTTCCTACCTTGCTGTGGACAGCCCGGAACGCAAACGCAAAGAGGCAATCATTTTCAGTAAGACCGGGAAAAAGGAAGAGGCGTATCGTGCATACGAAGAGCTGCTGTTTACCAACTATCAGTTCATAAGCCTGGTTCTGAATGACCTCCGGACCCTGTATATGAAAGATGAAGAACATGCTATGGCATG
Source organism: Lachnospiraceae bacterium (assembly GCA_045221675.1). GTDB lineage: Bacteria > Bacillota > Clostridia > Lachnospirales > Lachnospiraceae > Chordicoccus. The sequence continues at coordinate 5,329 of JBGUWZ010000030.1, forward strand.
GAAACTGGTGGATGTCCAGAATCAGGCAGCCCGGGTTTTTGAGATGGGCAGATACTACGAAGTCAGTACAGGGCTGGATGTCGCTTCCTGGGAGAAGGATGTTCCTAAAACGGCAGAGATCATGCAGGAGATTCTTGAGGCTTTGGATCATATCGGAGATTTCTCTCAATCGCGCTTGTATCAGCACGTGACTTTCAAGGAGATAGATCCCGGTTTTGCAGAGCGGCTGCGGAAAAGTCTGATTGATGAAATGAGAGACGAGTCATATTCTTATATGCGGGGCAATGAGCTCTGGGAAGAAATACTGGAAAAAGGTCTGGATGCCTCCCTTAGGTCAGAAGATACGCCGACATCTGATGCGAATCAAACATCGTGAACGGAGCTGATAGTTTTTTACTTCAAGAAGAAAGATTAAAACAGTATGGAAGAAACAAATGATTCGATAATTATAAAAATAGCAGAAACTGATGAAGAGTTGTGCGGGAGTGGATATGTGCACTGTACTTCATGGCAAGAGGCTTATAGAGGCATTGTATGTGACAGATATCTTGATACGATGACAGTAGAGGCTACAACTGCGCGTGCCAGACAGTTCCCGGAAAATACTCTTATAGCTAAGGATAAAGAGAAAGTTGTAGGATTTGTTGTATACGGTCCATCGAGAGACGAAGATTTGATGGATGCCGGAGAAGTTATAGCGATATATGTCCTTTCAGAATATTATGACCGGAAAATAGGATATAGATTGATGAATGAAGCAATTTCCAGGCTTAAGAGGAATACAATACTATATTTGTGTGGGTACTAGAGAAAAATGAGAGAGCTATTCGGTTTTATCACAGATATGGTTTTGAATTCGATGGATGTAAAAAGGAATGGAATCTTGGTACACCGGTTTCAATAGTTAGAATGATAAAGAAAAGGGAGTAGATTTCTCTTATACGAGATTTAAGGAAAATGATTGAATGATACAGCTAAGGTCGGAGATCGCAAAGCTGGATAAGGGAGAGCGCTATTATCACCGGACGGACGAACAGCTGGCTGGCTTTGCTGCATGGCGTCCTTCATTTGAGACGAAATAACAGGAGTGAAAAGAATTGAAAAAGAGAATGCTGAGGGATATCGAAGTTTCAGAAGTGGGAATGGGCTGCATGGCCTTTTCCCACGGATACGGACAGATTCCGCCGGAGAAATACAGTATCGAAGCGATACAGAATGCCTATAACCACGGCTGCACCTTCTTTGATACTGCGGAAGTCTACAGTCCGAATCTCGCCGGTATCGGGCATAATGAACTGATCGTCGGGAAAGCACTGAAGGATGTCAGGGAAAATGTGGTCATTGCGACAAAGCTGATGCTTCGGGGCTTCAGTATCGGCAGTGTATATAAAACGATTCGCAAGCACCTGGAAGGATCTCTCGATCGTCTGCAGACTGATTATGTTGATATCTATTATCTCCACCGCATGAGCGGCGTTCCGGTTGAAAAGATCGCAGAGGCTATGGGGAATCTGATAGATGACGGTCTGATCCGCGGATGGGGACTTTCTCAGGTTGATGTAGATATCATCGACCGGGCACAGCAGGTGACGCCGCTTGCCGCAATTCAGAATATCTACTCCATGGTGGAGCGGGACTGCGAGGCGGAGATCATTCCTTACTGCATGGAAAACAACATCGGCTTCGTGCCGTTCTCCCCAATCGCAAGCGGTCTTCTTTCCGGGAAGATTACGCCTAAGACGCAGTTCGAGAGAAACGACGATGTGCGGAACTGGGTGCCCCAGCTGTCAAGAAGAAACATTGAGGGCAATCAGCCGATCGTGGAGATGCTGAAGGAATTCGCTGAGAAAAATTGTGCTACTCCGGCACAGATCTCCCTTGCCTGGATGCTCCACAAGTATCCGAACGTGGTTCCGATTCCAGGCTCGAAGAATAAAGAGCGGATCATCGAGAACCTTGATTCTGCAAATGTGGAACTGACAGACGAAGAGTTTACAGCTCTGGAAGATGCGTTGAACGGCCTGAAGGTTTACGGTCACAGGGGACTAGGAGGATTTTAAACGGAGGACAGACAATGATTTTCGACAGAAATGAAAACAAGGACATGCAGGCTTCATCACAGGAACGGATCTTCTGATTGACGGCGGCGTTATCGCTTCTATAAGAACGGGACAATACAAACTTCACTGAAAACCCGATAAGTTAACAGAATAAAGAAGAGCCTGGACATAATAAATGCCCGGTATCGGACATCGGAAAAGCGGTGTCCGATACCGGGATTCTTCATTATACTGGTTTCATTTGATTTGTAGACGAAATGGACGGGTGACTGAATTGAGACAAGATAACCAACCGGAGGCGGTTGTTTTGCAGAAAGCTGGCAGAGAAATTTAATATAACGAGGCACATTCTGATTATTGACTTCATTTTGCATGTTGGAGTGAAGGTCTTGATTAAACGAAAAAAGTTCGAGAATTTTATTGACAGGTGTTCAGATGTTTGATATGGGAAAATGATTTATGGTATACTCTCCATGTCGTAACGAAAGGCTCTCCTGTGAAGGGTAGAAGATTGGCGAATAAATGGCTGCGCTAAAAGAGTTACTTGGATTAAAAAATTGAGCTTTGTGGGGGACGTGAAGATTGTGGCGAATGAGAGAAAGAGAGGTATAAAACATGAAGAATGAAATAGTTTTCTTTACAGATGGAGATCTTTCTTTGGAAGTTACTATAACTCCTGAGCAGGAAACGGTATGGCTTACTCAGGAACAGATGAGTGAACTGTTTGATACTGCAAGGTCATCTATTGCTTATCATATAGGAAATATTTTTAAAGAGGGAGAGTTAGATAAGGATACTTCTGTCGAAATTTTCGACAGAAGTAAATCAAAAGCGTATAGGCCGCCAATGTACTATAACCTGGATGTGATAATATCAGTAGGATATCGGGTTAAGTCAAAACGTGGAATACAGTTTAGAAAATGGGCTGCATCCATTTTAAAACAGTATATCATTAATGGATATGCTGTTAATGAAAACAGACTACAACAACTAGGTGATGTTATTCGGTTGATGAAACGAACCCAGGAAACACTGGACAGTAAACAGGTACTGACGGTAATTGAACGTTTCAGCGCTGCATTGGATCTGCTGGATGCATATGATCACCAGACCATGTCCAGACCGGAAGGCTCCGTTGCGGTGTATGTTCTGACTTATGAAGAATGTCGGAAAGTGATCGATCAGATGCGTTTCGGAAATGAATCTGACTTGTTTGGAAAGGAAAAAGATGATTCTTTTAAAGGAAGTATAGGGAATATCTATCAGAGTTTCGCCGGACAAGAAATTTATCCGACCATGGAAGAAAAAGCAGCGAACCTACTGTATTTTGTAACGAAGAATCACAGCTTTTTTGACGGGAACAAACGGATTGCGGCGACATTGTTTCTTTATTTCCTGAATTGCAACGGAATCCTATATGATGACAATGGGGAGAAGCGGTTGGACGATCATACATTGGTGGCGTTGACGATTATGATCGCGGAATCCAGACCGGAAGAAAAAGAAATGATGATTAGTGTGATTATGAACTGTATTGGGTGATTGAGATTTGTAGGTGATGAAGGATGCAAGTTAAACTCGGAGAACTGACGAGAATCAGGACGGATAAATTGGAAACAAATGCATCTTCATCTGATGGGAAATATCCGTTTTCACTTGTTCTAAGGAGCCGTTGCGAATTGATTCATACTCATATGACTGTGAATATGTTTTGGCTGCTGGAAAATTCGTTTCTTTCTAATGTGAAGACTTATTTACAAAAGAAAAACAGAGAATATAAAACTACCAACTTGTTTATTTGCTTAATTTTGTCCCATTTTGCAATTTTGGACATTTTTCATGGATAGTAAGTATAAAGAGAAATAGTGCGCATATCGCGGCAAAACGCGACCTTATGCGCCCTGGAAGAAAGGATTTTTGAGATGATACGCATCCTTTTTGTCTGCCATGGGAACATCTGTCGCTCCCCCATGGCAGAATTCATAATGAAAGACCTTGTTAACAAAAGAGGAATCAGCGACCAATTCGAGATCGCCTCCGCAGCGACCAGTACAGAGGAAATCTGGAACGGACGCGGAAACCCCGTCTACCCTCCCGCCAAGCGCAAGCTGGCTGAGCACGGCATATCGTGCGAGGGCAAGAGAGCGCGGCAGATGACAAAACGGGATTATGAGTATTATGATCTGCTCATCTGCATGGACAACTGGAACCTCAGAAATATGAGGAAGTTCGTGGGCAGCGACCCGGACGGCAAGGTCCATCTGCTGATGGAATACACGGACCGGCCGGGTGAAGTGTCGGATCCCTGGTATACCGGTGATTTCGATGAAACCTGGAACGATGTTTCGAAAGGCTGCGCCGGGCTTCTGGAGTTTCTGGGGTATGGGGCTTAGAGCGACAGTATCATTTGCATGTATCTTTTCATATTTGAATAAATCAGCAGAGCGGCAAAAGGAGGATTTATGAAGTCTAGGTGGTACAAGAACGCGGTGGTCTACCAGATATACCCGTTCAGTTTTATGGATTCGAACAATGACGGCTTCGGCGATATCGAGGGCATTATTTCAAAGCTGGATTATATCCGCGATCTGGGAGCCACTGCAATCTGGTTCTCCCCGCTGTACAAATCACCGGATTACGACTACGGATATGATGTCAGTGACTACAAGGCCATTGATGAGAAATTCGGAACGATGGAAGACTTCGATCGGCTGGTAAGGGAGTGCCATAGGCGGGACCTTAAGGTGATCATGGATATGGTCATCAACCATACGTCCACCGAGCATCCGTGGTTCAAAGAAGCGATTTCCTCCCCGGATTCCCCATACAGGGATTATTACATCATACGTAAGGGAAGAATAGAAGGGGCAAATGTTATCCCCCCGAGCAACTGGGAATCGACGTTCACCGGATCCGCCTGGGAGAGGATCGGCGACAGCGATGATTTTTATCTGCACCTTTTCTGCAAAGAACAGGCAGACCTGAACTGGGAGAATCCGGATGTCAGGAGAGAGATGATTGATATCCTGAATTTCTGGTTCGAAAAAGGCGTAGATGGCTTCCGCTTCGATGTGTTCAATATGTTTTCGAAGGTCTATCCGATTCAGGATGATACATCGAAAGATTCATTCCAGAAGGGCGCTCCGTATTATGTGGATGGACCGCGCATGCATGAATTTTTGAAAGAGCTGAATGAGAAATCATTTTCGCTCTATGATAGTTTTACAGTCGGTGAATCTTTCCACCCGTCCGAGGAAGCAGCCCGTGATTACGTGCGGGAGGAGAACGGCGAACTGGATGCCATTTTCAGCTTCGGACATCTCGACTCGGATAATATCGGGGGAAAGAAATTCTTCCCGAAGCCATTCGACCTGCTGCAGTTCAAGGACGGTTTCTTCAATCCGCAGAGAGCGGCGTATGGGGAGGGATGGAACACCCTTGTGCTTGAAAATCACGACAATCCCCGCTGTGTGAATCGCTTCTCGATCAATGCGGCAAAATACCGCTACGAGGCTGCCACGATGCTGGCAGTGGTGACTTACATGGGGTTCGGGACGCCGTTCATTTACATGGGCCAGGAAGCAGGCCTTGTTAACTGTGATTTTAAGAGCATTGATGAGATGATGGACCCGGTCAGCCATTTCGTATATGATCTGATGACCACTTACGGCATGCCGAAATGGCTTGCCTTCCGCTTTATCAAGTACGGGGCAAGAGATCATTCCCGCGTGCCAATCGCCTGGAATGATTCGACAAATGGCGGTTTCAACGACGGACACGCTCCGTGGCAGTGCGTGAATCCCCTGTACCCGGAGATCAATATAAAGAAGGATATTGAGAGCGATAATTCCGTTTACCGCTTTTATCGGAAACTTCTGCGGATCAGAAAGATGCATGAAGCGGCAGTCATGGGTGAGATTCAGGAATACGATCACGAAAATCGGAGAGTCATCGCCTACAGCAGGACATATCAGGGAAAGAAGCTTTTTATCTGTGCCAACTTCAGCAAGCATACAACAATTTACAACTTCCCGGATGAGCTCGGTAAGTACAAGATTGTGCTCAATAATTATCAGGCGGATGGGAGACCGGCACGCTTGCCTTTCGTTGGGAAGAAAGAGCAGAAATTGATTCTTAAACCTTATCAGGCTGTGGTCCTGAGTTGTTAACTTCGAAATGTGGTAGAATGGAGATACAGAAATTGACTTGCTTTCAAGGAGGTATAGACATGCTTTGCAAGTATCCCCCGATGGGGTGGAACAGTTGGGACTGCTATGGTGCTTCCGTTACTGAAGATATAGTGAGACAGAATGCGGACTACATGGCGGAACATTTGAAGCCGTATGGCTGGGAATATGTTGTTGTGGATATCCAGTGGTATCAGCCGGAAGCGGATGACTACGATTATAAAGCTTTTCCAAACAACATTATAGATGAATGGGGACGGCACATACCGGCCGTGAACCGATTCCCGAGCGCTGCAAATGGCGCAGGCTTCAAACCGCTGGCAGATTATGTCCATGACTTGGGATTGAAATTCGGTATCCACATCATGCGCGGGATTCCCCGTATGGCAGCCCATCGTCATTTGCCTATTTGCGGCAGTGAGTATACCTGCGATCAAGCGGCGAATCCGAATTCTATCTGCGAATGGAACCCGGACATGTACGGCGCGAGACAGGAGCATTCCGCCGCAAGAGCTTACTATGACAGCATCTTCAGGCTCTATGCCGAATGGGGCGTGGACTTTGTGAAGTGCGACGACATTGCCAGAGAGTATCCGCACTGCAGGCGGGAGATAGAGATCATCTCCGAGGCATGCAGAAACTGCGGGCGTGATATCGTGCTGAGTCTCTCACCGGGACCGGCGCCGCTTTCCGAGGCGGAGCATCTTAAAACCTGGTCCAATATGTGGCGAATTACGGATGACTTCTGGGATGACTGGGCTCTGCTCAAAGGGATGTTCGAGCGGGCGGAGAAGTGGTGTATCCATGCCGGCCCCGGTCACTGGCCGGACGCCGACATGCTGCCGTTCGGCGCGATCCGTCTGTGCGGCGCGGAGACGGCAAAAGGCCGCTGGACGAGGCTTACTCAGGATGAACAGCGCACACTCATGACGCTCTGGTGCATGATGCGATCGCCTCTCATGATGGGTGGGGAACTGACGAAATGTGATCCGTTCACGATATCCCTGCTCACTAATGAGAATGTGCTGAACATACAAAAGAGCAGCTTCTGCGCACACCCCCTGCGGACTACCGATGAGGAGTCGATCTGGATCGCTCCGCGCAAAGATGGGCAGGGAATGTACATAGCAGTCTTTAATCTGTCGGATGAGGTGCGAAGGATCGCTGTCACGGAAGAGGAGACAGAGCTACCTTTTGCCCGCGCTGTCGAATTGTGGACGGGGAATACATATGCGAAATTGTATGCGGAGCTTGGACCGCACGCATGTGCAGTGTGGCTTGTAGGTACTGATGATTTCTGAGACCGGATGGTAAAGTGTAGATGTCTCGTTTGCAAGACTTGAGCGGGATTTATGTCAGCAATAGCTGAGAACTTATAATAAGATTAAATAAAGAAGGGACTGTCGCATTAGACGGTGTCACCACTATATATGGCAGACATTTGCAAATAATGACTGCCATATATAGTGGTGGCGCGCCTTAATGCGGCAGCCCCTATTCATATCCTCGCCCGGCAGCAGGATCACATATCACTCGATAGTTTTTCCGGTCCGCTTCTGGTAATCTTCGAGGGCTGACTGAATCGCCTCCTCAGCCAGAACGGAACAGTGCATCTTGTAAGCCGGCAGCCCGTCAAGAGCTTCCGCGACTGCCTTGTTGGTCAGTTTCATGGCCTCCGAGACAGGTTTTCCCTTGATGAGCTCGGTCGCCATGGAGCTGGACGCGATGGCGCTGCCGCAGCCGAACGTTTCGAACTTGACGTCCTGAATGACGTCATCCTCGATCTTCAGGTACATTTTCATGATATCGCCGCATTTGGCGTTGCCGACTTCGCCGATGCCATTTGCATCCTCAATCACACCGACATTTCTCGGATTCCTGAAATGATCCATTACTTTTTCACTGTATAAAGCCATAAGAGTACCTCACTTATTTTTTCGTATGGGTGTTGTGCATAGTATTTATGAATAGTTGTCAGTTTTACAGGATGAACCGGGCTTTGCCGGACATCAGGTCTCTCCAGACCGGAGAGAAGCCGCGCAGATAGCTGACGACGTCTTTTACGGATTTGATGATATAGTCCACCTGTTCTTCCGTGATATCTTCCCCGAGACTTAAGCGAAGGGAACCGTGGGCGACGTCGTGTACACGACCGATCGCCAGAAGCACATGGCTGGGATCCAGTGATCCGGATGTGCAGGCGCTGCCGGAAGAAGCCTGTATGCCCTTGTCATCAAGGAGCAGCAGCAAAGATTCACCCTCGATACCTTCAAAGCAGAAGTTCACATTGCTCGGGAGACGATGTGTGGCATCACCGTTGAGAGCGGAATGCGGAATTTCCGCAAGGCCGCTGATCAGCTTATCCCGCATCCTGGTGAGATGTGCTGTGTTCTCATCCATCTTGGAACTCGTCTCTTTCAGGGCTTCCGCCATGGCAGCGATTCCCGGAACATTTTCGGTTCCCGCGCGGCGGCCTCGCTCCTGGGCTCCGCCTTCAATCAGATTTGTCAGCCTTATTCCCTTCTTTGCGTAGAGGAAGCCGACCCCCTTCGGCCCGTGGAATTTATGAGCGGAAGCGGAGAGAAGGTCGATATTGTCTTCTTTTACGTTGATCGGTACATGGGCGACTGCCTGCACGGCATCTGTGTGGAACAGGACGTTTTTCTCGCGGCAGATCCTGCCGATCTCCCGGATGGGCTGGATGGTGCCGATTTCGTTATTTGCAAACATAATGGTAACCAGGCATGTATCTTCACGGATCGCGGCTTCGACCTCTTCGGGAAGAATGAGGCCGTTTTCATGGACGTCAAGAAGGGTAACCTCGAAACCTTCCTTTTTAAGACGCTCCAGCGTGTGCAGGATGGCGTGGTGTTCAAATGCAGATGAAATGATATGCATTTTCCCTTTTTTCCTGCCGAGCTCGGCAACAGACCGGAGGGCCTGATTGTCGGCTTCACTGCCTCCCGATGTAAACAGGATCTCGTCCGGGGAGGCGCCGATCACGGCTGCAACATCCGCACGAGCTTTTTCAAGCACTTCTTTGGCCATCTGTCCGTGCGCGTACAGACTGGACGGATTTCCCCAGCTGTCTTCCAGCAGGGAGACCATTGTATGGATTGCGTTTTCGCTCATCTTGGTGGTGGCGGCATTATCCGCATAAATTTTCATGAATATCTCCTTTGTCATATAAATGTCCCACCGCATCCGGCGGTGAAGGCGGCTCCGCGTTTTGCCGCGGAACGCCGGCGTCTACGAAGAGGACAGGACCTCTGCTTAGATTCTGTGAGAATTATATGCCTATTAACCTAGTAAGTCAATAGGTAAATAACGAATGTTGTTGCACTGCCTATTTACCCTGCGGTATAATAGGTAAAAAGCTGAGAGAGAGGACATTTTTATGATTTCGACAAGAGGAAGATATGCTCTCCGCGTCATGCTCGATCTTGCAGAGAACGAGACGGGCAGTTACATACCACTGAAGGATATTGCGGCGAGGCAGGATGTCTCAAAGAAATATCTGGAGATTATTGTAAAGGATATGGTGGCGGGAGGTCTGATTACCGGTGCCAGCGGAAAGGGGGGTGGCTACAGGCTGTGCCGGAGACCGGAGGAGTATTCGGTGGGAGAGATCCTGAACCTGATGGAAGGATCGCTCTCCCTCGTTGCATGCCTTGCGACGGATACGAATGACTGCCCGCGAAAGTCTGCATGCAGGACACTTCCGATGTGGACAGAGTATGACAACATGGTGCATGAGTTTTTTTACAGCAAGAAGCTGAGTGACCTGATGGATAAGCCGGATAACGGGGGAACGCAGCAGGAGTAATAAGGAGAAGATGATGAAGAGCGCGAAAATTATACTTGATAAGGATTATATCATCGGAAGAATTGATCCCCGCATCTACGGCTCATTTATTGAGCACCTCGGCCGCGCCGTGTACGGCGGCATCTATGAGCCGGGTCACCCGCTGGCTGATGAGCAGGGCTTTCGGCGGGATGTGCTGGATATGGTGAGAAAGCTCGGCGTGCCGGTCGTGCGTTATCCCGGCGGCAATTTTGTTTCGGGTTTCAACTGGGAGGACAGTGTGGGACCGAATCGTCCCAGCCGGCTGGACCTTGCGTGGTTCACGACTGAATCGAATGCGGTCGGTCTGCATGAATTTGCAGACTGGGCGAAAAAAGCGGATACGGAAGTCATGTATGCCATCAATTTGGGTACCAGGGGACCCGAAAATGCCCGGGACATCGTGGAGTATGCCAATCATCCCGGCGGAAGCAAGTTCAGCGACATGCGCATCGCTAACGGCGCAAAGGAGCCGCTGAATATCAAGCTCTGGTGCCTTGGCAACGAGATGGACGGTCCCTGGCAGATGGGTCACAAGACAGCGTATGAATATGGCAGGATCGCAAATGAGTCCGCCAAGATGATGAAGTGGGTCGATCCGTCCATTGAGCTTGTCGCATGCGGGTCATCCAGTACAGAGATGCCTACTTTCGGGGACTGGGAACTGACCATGCTTGACGAGTGTTATGAGAACATTGATTATGTGTCTCTGCACCGCTACTATGGGAATCCTACTAATGACACCGCGGGCTTCCTCGCGCGCAGCATGGATCTTGATGATTTCATCCATACTGTCGTTTCAATCTGCGACGCGGTCAAAGGAAAGAAGCATTCCAAAAAGAAGATCAATCTGTCATTTGACGAGTGGAATGTATGGTATCACTCGAACGAGCAGGATAGGGAGATCTGGAAACGTGAGAAATGGGGACCGGCGCTACCGCTCCTGGAGGATGTCTACAACTTTGAGGACGCGCTGCTGGCGGGCAGCATGCTGATCACGTTCCTTAAGAACGCCGACCGCGTGAAGATCGCCTGCCTGGCCCAGCTTGTGAATGTCATTGCTCCTATCATGACACGAAACGGCGGGGGCTGCTGGGCGCAGACGATTTACTGGCCGTTCCTGCACGCGTCGAAGTACGGGCGAGGAACAGCGCTTAAGGCGCTGGTGAATTCACCGGTCTACAGCTGCTTTGACTACGACGATGTGCCTTTCATCGATGCGACCGCAACGCTTGACGATGATGGAATGGTGACAGTGTTCTGTGTCAACAGGGATCTCAAAGAGGACTTCTTGCTGGATCTTGATCTTCGGGCTTTCGGAGATCTGAAACTCAAGGAGCATATACTGCTGCATCACGATGATGTGAAGGCAGTCAATACAGAGGAAGATCCAGGTAATGTTGTGCCTGGAAAGGGTCCCGGCGGCAATGTGGAAAAGGGCAGGGCACAGATCCTCGTGCCGGCGCTCAGTTGGAACGTGCTGCGGTTTGCGCAGCAGACCTGAATGTAAAAGGGTGCCTGCTGAAATGATTCTTAAGCGGCAAATTTCACAAATGAGAATTGAAAAAAAATGAAAGGAGCTGAAGCAAATGATTAAAGTTTACGGAATGCCCACCTGTCCCTACTGCGAATATGTTCACGAGCAGATCGTGGGACGAGAAGACGAATTTGAGTACATTAACATCGGCGAGAACATCCGCAACATGAGTGCTTTTACCAGACTTCGCGATAACAACCCTGTTTTTGACCGCATGAAGGCGATCGGCGATGTCGGAATCCCGGCATTCGTTTTCGAGGACGGAAGAGTGTCGATCGATCCGGCAGATGCCGGACTCATTGAATACGGCACAGTAGACGCCTGCTCAATCGAAGATCACAAGAGCGGAAGAAAAGGGTGCTGATTACCACTCGGATCTTTGGTATGTGCGCAGCAAACCGATATGTTTGTAGAAAGGATGGCGGCGATGAAATCATTATTGATAAAGGATACCACGAGAGAAGAGCGCATTAAAATCGTTAACCAGGCGCTGTGGGGTTCGTGCGGCATCGACTGCGAGTTCTGCTCCGGCTGTGATAACCGCGGCGGCGGACGTATTGAGAGCATTTATCAGCCGTATATCGACGGGGTGAAAGAGCTCCGGGAAATCAATGAGGAGTACAGGGCTCCGTTCGTTCGGGGCTGATACAAAACGTGAATACACTGCGAAAACGCAGCTTATCAGGGACCGGGAGACCGGTCCCTCTTCTAATATGGAGTTGCAGCATGAGGAATACATATACAGTTAACGCAAAGAAAATTTATCGTATCAAGGCTTGAATACGCTTGACTTTTACGGTTTAAAGCGTTACACTTTAAACCGTCAATCAAACGAGGAGGGTTTTCAATTATGATAATCAAAATTCTGCTGCTCATTGTATTCTTCGCTGTTATGCTGTACATCGGATACTATTCACGCCATCAGGCTAAGACGGTTGAAGGATATGTGCTCGGCGGAAGAAATGTAGGTCCGTGGATTTCTGCATTTGCATACGGCACGTCATACTTTTCAGCGGTTGTGTTCGTCGGCTATGCCGGCCAGTTCGGATGGAGATACGGTCTTGCTTCCACATGGATCGGTATCGGCAACGCGGTCATCGGTTCTCTGCTCGCATGGATCATCCTCGGCAGAAGAACACGCGTCATGACGAAGCATATGAACTCAGCAACCATGCCGGCTTATTTTGAGAGCAGATATGACTCCAAAACACTCAAAATCGTAGCTTCGGCTATCATCTTCATTTTCCTGATTCCATACACTGCATCTGTCTACAACGGCCTCTCAAATCTGTTCGAGATGGCGTTCGGTATTCCGTACATCTACTGTGTATGCATGATGGCGGTCCTGACCTGCGTATATGTCCTCATGGGCGGCTACACAGCGACTGTCTACAATGATTTCGTGCAGGGCATCATCATGCTGCTCGGTATTGTGATCGTCATTCTATCCGTTCTTAACGGTCACGGCGGCTTTATGAACGCAGTCCGCCAGCTGTCGGAGATCCCATCGGACAATCCGATCACAATGGGGCAGCAGGGCGCGTTCGCGTCTTTCTTCGGCCCTGACCCGGTCGGTCTTCTGTATGTCATCATTCTGACATCTCTCGGCACATGGGGCCTTCCGCAGATGGTCCAGAAGTTCTACGCAATCAAGTCCGAGAAGGCTGTCGCGACCGGAACGATCGTATCGACATTCTTCGCGGTCGTCATCGCCGGCGGTTCATATTTCCTCGGCGGTTTCGCGAGACTGATCGATGTCTCTCAGGTCTCTACGACCAACCCGGACGGCACACTCGCCATGATGTATGACCACGTCATGCCGCAGCTGCTTTCCAACCTGCCGGATATTCTGATGGGCGTTCTGATCGTTCTGATCATGAGCGCATCGATGTCCACGCTGTCTTCACTGGTCCTCACATCGAGCTCCACAATGACGCTGGACTTCCTGAAAGGCACTGTCATGAAGAAGATGACTGAAAAGCAGCAGCTCTGGTGGCTCCGAGCATTTGTAATTTTCTTCATCGTTATCTCTGTCGCGATTGCTATGAACCCGCCGACATTCATCGCTCAGCTCATGGGTATTTCCTGGGGCGCTCTGGCCGGCGCGTTCCTCGCTCCGTTCATGTACGGACTGTACTGGAAGGGCGTTACCAAGGCAGCTGTCTGGGCCTCCTTCATATATGGCGTTGGTCTCACAGTTGCAAATATGTATACAGCCTGGATGAGTCCGATTCAGGCAGGCGCGATCGCTATGCTGGGCGGTCTTGTGCTCGTACCGGTCGTGAGTCTGCTCACGCCGAAGATGGATAATGCGATGGTCGACGGCATATTCGCGTGCTACGACGTGGAGGTCGACACAACAACGAAGAACAGGCTTCCGGACGAGGAAGATATGGACTGATCATAACACAGGCGCTGCCGCATGTAAGACATGCGGCAGCTTTTTTTATACCCTGCCACAAGAGGTGAATGTATGGTATAATGAAAAATACTGAAAAGATGGAGGAGGGGAGGACTCACTATGTTTGAACTTGACAGGAAGCTGCTGCAAAAGAACAATGCCGCGGACAGGATCCGCGGATCGCTCATCGGCGGAGCCTGCGGCGACGCGCTCGGCTACGCCATTGAGTTCTCACCGGAAAGAGAAATTTTCGCGCACTACGGTGCGGAAGGCATTGTGAGCTATGAGCTTGACCCGCAGAGGGGCGAAGCGCTGATCTCCGATGACACCCAGATGACTATGTTCACTGCCAATGGACTGGTGGCATCCGTCCGCGACGAGTCACCGGATGACCCGAGGGCTTATGTGGCCAAAGCGTATCAGGATTGGCTTCTGACACAGAGAAAATCGTACAGACAGGTCATGTGGATGGAACCGTCTGATCTGTACGGTAACGTCACATGGCTGCTCCGGAATCCGAAGATGTACCACCTGAGGGCTCCGGGCAATACGTGCCTCAGTGCCCTGATCGGCAATGAAGATACTGTCGTTCCGGACTACATCGCCTCTCCGCGAAATGAGAGTAAGGGCTGCGGTGGTGTCATGAGAGTCGCTCCGGTCGCCCTCATGCCGTATGACGAACCGATCGAGAAAATCGATATGGAGGCCGCTCAGATCGCTGCCATCACCCACGGAAATTCACTCGGCTATATGCCGGCTGCTCTTCTCGTTCATATAATAAGAAGAATTGTATATCCGGAGCAGGCAATGACACTGAAGGAGACTGTTCTGGAAGGGTGTGATACGATCCATCGGCTGTTTCGGGCAGATACAAATGTTGACCGCATGGTCAGCATCATTCAGGATGCTGTGCGTCTTTCCTGCAGCAGCGTCGTCACGGACCTCGAGGCGATCCATAAGCTCGGCGAAGGCTGGGTAGGAGAGGAAGCGCTTGCCATAGCAGTTTTCTGTGCGCTTAAGTACGAGGATGATTTCAGTCAGGCCCTTATCGCGGCCGTCAATCACGGCGGTGACAGCGACTCGACCGGCGCGATATGCGGAAACATTCTGGGGGCAATGGTCGGGCTCAGCGGAATCGGCGAGGAGTGGCAAGAGCACCTTGAGCTTTCGGATGAGATTATGGAACTGGCGGACGAGATTATAAATATTTGATAATCGGAGTGGCACATGGCGGACACAACAGTTATTGGTTTTCATCTCCCGACGGAGGAACACGGCTGCATGAGCAACTGGTACCCCGCAGAGTTTACATATGCAGGGCTTCGCTTTTTGAGCGTGCAGCAGTATATGATGTATCACAAGGTCATGCTGGCGGGCAGATATGACCTCGCTAAAGAAATCATGAATTCCGATGATCCGGCTGTTCTTGAGAATCTTGCCGGGGACAAGGCTTTTTCTGAGTTCATCCGGATAAAGAATAAGTGGCACTGGATCTGCAAGATCGTAGTTCGGCGGGCTGTATTTGCCAAATTTATGCAGCACCCGGACCTGAGGCGCGAACTGCTTTCGACCGGCAATGCGCTTCTGGCCGAGTGCTCGCATCTGGACAAGACCTGGGGCGTCGGAATCAGTCTGCGTGACATGAGGTGGAAGAGTCCGGAGAATTGGAACGGAAAAAATGATCTTGGCAATATTCTCATGGAGGTTCGAGACGAAATACGTCAGCTGGAGATGGCTTTCGGCGAGGATAATCTCCGTTTTGAGGATGCGCTGCATGCGGAAGCCAATGATGAGTGGAAGATGTCGGCGGCGGCTCTTGCCAATCACCCGTCGTACGGCAGGAGCGTGATGGCTTATGTGGATACATTTGCAAATAATTTCACACGCCAAAGTTTCATGGACGCCGGAACATCGCTTGCTGACTGGGAAAAGAGGATCAGAGCCAAAGAAGGAGCTGCCGTTCCGGTGCTTGGTTTTTTTGATCTGAAGCAGGACGTGTATGACATCTCACGCAGACTTTATGCAAATGCCCGATATGACCGCATTCATGTATTCTGCAGCAAATACATGATCTTTCTTGAGATGTTCATTCGCGACGAAGGCCTTCGCTCGTGGGCGAACGGATATCAGAAGAACCGCCCCGGCGAGGAACATGCAGGACTCATCAGTCTCATCTATGATGAATTCACACCGGGGGCACGAAAAGCAGGCCTCATGCCGGCTGATTACTATGAGATAATTGACAATTCGGCTCTCGACGTCAGAATGATATCGAACCCTGATGAAGCGTGGATACAGAATCTCGCAAGGCAGGAGATACTTGCCTGTGTCGCCTGGCATTTCAGAGCGGACTATTTTGCAGATGGCGCTCTGATCAGACACTCAATCGGCGACGGCGTTTTGCTGAAATTCTTTAAAGCATTGCTGTGACCGGTGCTGCAGCAATATCATCCAGAGGACAGAACATGAATACGAACATGCACGAAAAAATGCCGTTTTATTATCAGCGGACCGGTCCCTATGCGGACCTTCCGTATCACAGGCATACAATAAGGACAGACGGGTGCGGTATAGTGGCCTTTGCGATGGCCGCTTCATATCTGCTGGATCGGAACGTGGAACCGTCTGAGCTTGTGCATTGGGCCGGGCGAAGATTTGCCGGCTTTCGCGGAAGAGGAACAAGAGGCGTTTTCTTTGTAAAAGCATCAGAAGCCTATGGACTTTCCTGCAGACCTACGAATGACTTGTCCGAAGCTCTGCACGCGCTGCGCGTTGGATGTCCTGTCATCTATTATACGAAGAAGTCCGGCGGGATCTTTTCTGTCGTTCCGCATTATCTGGTGCTCTCGGGAATCACTGAGGATGGCAGGATCCTTATTCACAACCCGAACGGCATGAACGACAATAAGGCTTTTCCGGTCGAGACAATAGGAAAATTCACGGCGAGAAGCATCACGGGAAAATCGTTCTATATTATCGGAACGGAACCGCTTTGCGAACCCGACATATCATTGAAAAAGGAAATTTGAGCCGATGAAAGTTCTGCTGATCATACCTGCATATAATGAAGAAGCCTCTATTATGTATACAATAGAGACGGTCCGGCATTTTAACCGGCAGAACAATCTGCAGTTGGAATACATAGTCATAAATGACGGATCAAAAGATCGGACTGAGAGAATCCTTAGGGATAATGAAATTCCCCATATCACACATCCGCGAAATCGGGGAATAGGCAGAGCCGTGCAGACCGGTTACAGGTACGCAGCCGCGCACGGTTATGACATTGCGATACAGTATGACGGGGACGGTCAACACGATGCGAGATTCATCATGGATTTGCTTGAACCGATCGTGAACGGCGAAGCCGATCTTGTTATCGGTTCACGCTATATAAAGGGAGGCAAGTATTATACAAACGGCGGTCTGCGCAGAGTCGGAGGCCGGTTCATATCCCTCCTCCTGTATCTGTTCTGTTACCGGGCAATTCAGGACCCGACGAGCGGCTTTCGTGCCGCGAGTGCCGATGTGGTCAGTCATTTTGCGAAGCATTATCGCAATCCCTATCCGGAACCGGCATCCCTTGCCGATCTGATCTGGGAAGGTTTCAGGATAAAAGAGGTCCCGGTCGCTATGAGAAAGAGATACGGCGGCAGGTCATCTATCCGCAACTGGCGAACACTTTACTATATGTATTACACGACGGTCTCTATCTACGAGGAGTCCCATCGGAAGGAGGGGGCTCCGAAGACAAGAGATACAGCAGAGCTGCCGGCTGACAAAGAGGACATGTGATATGGGAAACACGAAAATAGCTTTCTTTGATATCGACGGGACTCTCTGGAATTTTCACAATGAGATTCCCGAGAGCACCGGGCGCGCAATTAAAGCCCTCCGCGAGAACGGTCACCTGGCTTTCCTAAATACCGGCAGGTCCAGGGGATTTGTCACATCGAAGCCGCTTTTCAATCTTGGCTTCGACGGCGTTGTGTCCGGCTGCGGCACCATGATTGAGTGCGCCGGTGCCGGGAAACGTGAAGATGGGTCCTACGGGCTCATAAAAGAGCGCGGAGTTACCGATACCCAGTATCGCGAGGAAGATGTGATTTTTTACCATCGTCTTGACAATGCATTGCTGCAGGATGTGCTCGATGTGATCCGACCGCTGGGCTTTCGGCCGATTCTTGAAGGCCGTGATTATCTCTATTTTGATATAGAAGATTTTGCAAATGATCCTTACGGGCAGGCCATAAACCGCCAGCTCGGCAAGAGGCGTCTTCCTATCCGGGAGAATGCGGGTCTTTGGGAGGCATCAAAGCTCAGCTGCGATACAGCCGGCGCTGATATCGAGGCAGGCTATAGGTATCTGGAGCGTAATTTTCAGAACCTCATTCACAATGAGAAAGTGGTCGAGAGTGTTCCGCTAGGTTTTTCAAAGGGAAGCGGGATAAGAAAGGTCTGTGAGCTGTTTAAAATACCGCTCTCGGATACGATCGCGTTCGGCGACAGCGTAAATGATCTTGACATGCTGGAGACAGCCGGAATCGGCGTTGCCATGGGCAACGGAACAGACGCAGCCAAGCTGGCTGCTGATTATGTCACGACGGATATGTTCGATGACGGGATCTGGAACGCGTGCGAGGCACTCGGACTTATATAAAGATCGAGCATTTTCTCGTTCGATAAAAATGCGCATGATAAATGGGGCAGTCGTTTGACAGCCCCATTTTCCTGTTCAATGTATCAAATGCGAAACATCCGTGTGGAATACCGGCATAAGAAGCGGACATTACAGTGACGATTATCTCAGCTGTGAGTAGCCGAAGCCGTTACAGATCGCTGTCACCTTCATTCCCTGCTTGCACAGCTTGCAGTCATGTGACTTCCATGAGCGATATCCCGGAAGATCACTCTGATCGAAAATCGAGTGGATCGGGAAACCGTCGATTGCAGTGCAGGCGGAGAAAATTGCGGAGATACCTACGACTTTGGCTCCGTAGTGATTGAGGGTCTCAGCTGCGTTGGCTATTGTTTTTCCGGTGGTGGCGGTCGCAAGAATGAGGAGAACGTTTTTGTTTACGAGCATCATGTCCATGTTTTCACGGAAAATCATCTGCCCGTTAATGCCGTACTCGGGTGATATGATGTAGAGAGTCTTGTGCGCGTTTTTGGAGATGTTGCCGGCGCGGGTGAGTTCATTTGCAAGATATGCTCCTACAACTTCCATTCCCTCAAGGCAGCAGATCGTGTCGACGGAGGTGCTGCTTCCGAAGAATTCGCACATTGCGGACGCGACAGCCTGAGCTTCGGCCTGTCTTCGCATAATCGCTGTCATATCCATCAGATAATTCGTGTGAGAGTTCGGAGTGACAAAGTGCCCGGGAACGACACGGAGAATTACATCCCTGAAATGCTTGGATTCGAGCTTAGTGTATTCTAACATACGTTCTCCTTTCTCTATGTAATTAACAGAAAAGTCCAAATTCTTATGCGAATATTATAGTATATTTGTGCAAATTGTGCAATGACAATACGCTCGCAAATGTCCTGTAATTGAGTGGCAAAAACCGGGCCCAGGCTTTATAATGAGTATGACCGGTCATGTCTGAATGCTGGTGATGGTATGCAGAATGAACTGCCAGAAATGCGGTAAACAGACAGGATCGGCGAATTTGAATTGATTGGAGTGAGCCAATGAGCAGAGCCAGAGAAAACCTCCTGAGAGTGAGAGATAATATAAATGAAGTGCTGATCGGAAACCCTGACGCGACTGCCCTGGTACTTATCGCGCTCATCACCGGAGGACACGTGCTGCTTGAGGATATGCCCGGAACAGGGAAGACGACCCTGGCAAGGCTGCTTGCCAGGTCCTTCGACACAGGGTTCGGGCGCATTCAGTTCACGCCGGATCTTCTGCCGTCTGATGTCACGGGTCTTTCCGTCTGGAACAAAAAGAGCGGTGAGTTCGAGTTCAAAAAGGGTCCGATTTTCACCAATATACTTCTGGCGGACGAGATCAACCGGGCGACTCCGAGGACTCAGTCGGGTCTTCTTGAGTGTATGGAGGAGCGGCAGGTGACAGTCGACGGCACAACGAGGAAGCTCGAAGAACCGTTTATAGTCATCGCGACCCAAAATCCAATCGAGACGGGAGGGACGTTTCCGCTGCCGGAAGCCCAGCTCGACCGTTTCCTCATGCGAGTATCTCTGGGAACACCGAAGCGGGCCGATGAGGTGAGGATCCTCTACAGCTTCATGCACAAAGATCCCAGAGAGGATGTGCCGCGTGCGGCATCGGCAGAGGATATAGCCGAGGCGAGAAGAGAAGCCGGCTGTATCGATGTGAAACCGGACCTTCTGGGCTATATTGCGGATATTGCCCTGGCGACAAGAGGGAGAAATGATATCGCCGCCGGCATCAGTCCCCGCGGCTCAATTGCCCTCATGCACGCAGCCCAGAGCGCTGCGTGGATGAATGAGCGGGACTACGTCGTGCCGGAGGATATCAAGTTCGTTGCTGTCCCGGTGCTGGCCCACAGGCTGGTGCTTTCGCAGAATTACGGCTATTTTGAGGAACAGGAGAACATCATACGGGAAGTGCTGGACCGGGTCCCGGTGCCGACGGAAGATTTTGGAAGGTAAGTATGCTGATCATATGGATACCAATCGGCATACTGATCCTGTATGTCGCTCTGCACAGCTTCTACTTAGCTGTATGGGATAAAAAGCTGTCCGCTGCGATTTATTTTACTAAGCGGACGGTCACCGAGGGCGATGAGCTCACGCTTGTAGAGGAAGTTGCAAATGCGAAGCGCATTCCGCTCCCCGTCCTCATCATGGAGTATAAACTGAACCGAAATATTCGAATGCACGGCAACGAGAACGCGTCTGTCACCGACCGGACAAATGTTATAGAATATTTCAGCCTCGGCCCTCGGGAGAAGGTCCTGAGAGAACATCGGCTTACTGCGGAAAAGCGCGGCTATTACCGCATCGATTCCTCTGATATCGAGGTGCCGGAGCTCTTTTCCGGGAAGAGGGGCTATATGCATCTTGTGCAGGATACGGACCTCATCGTATTTCCGAGAATGCTCAGCTTTGATTATTTTCAGGGAATCAGCGAGAGGCTTCTCGGAGAGTCGCTTGCCAGGCGCAGAATGTACGAGGATGTATTTTCCTTTCGGGGGATACGCGAATATGCGCCGACGGACCCCATGTCTTCGATCAACTGGAAAGCTTCTGCCCGCACCGGTGATTTTATGGTGAATCTTCGCGATTTTACTTACGGTCAGGAGATCGAGATCCTGTTGAATCTTGCTTATCCGGGCGCCAGAAATCCCGAGCGTCTTCTTGAGTACGCGATCCGGATCGCGTACACGATCGCGGGCAGCTGTATTGACCATAAAGTTCCTGTCAGTATTGTTTCAAATGGCAGGGATGCCATTACCGGCCGTGAACTTTCCATCCATGCCGGCAGTTCGACTGATCACATAAGGTCGGTCGGCATGAGCCTTGCGAGGCTGGATCTCAGTCTTGGCGGGCGGGCATTTGCAGATATACTTAGAGCCGGAAAGCGCATGGCGGGCAGGGAAAATGTCAGCACCCTAATGATCTGCTCAGACAGGGGCGACGAGGTGATCCGTGGAGCGCTGGAGCTTGCCCGGAAGAAAGACGGACTGTACTGGCTGTGCCCGCTTGAAAAGGACACGGAGGAGAAGGCGGTTCCCGCGGAAATCACGTTTCAGGTCATTGAGATATAGCGGAGTGGATGATTATGGATGAAGCAAAGCGTTTTAAGGCGGAAACGACCGGACTTTTTATCGTCCGGACCATTTCGAACTGCCTGCTTGTCGTGTCCTTTGACGCCGCGTTCGGGATGATGTTCGATCTGTCCCCCATACTCATTTGTATAAGCGCGTGCGAGATGCTGATCTATCTTGCTCTCGCGATGCTCCTTCGAAGAAGGTTCAGGTCGTTTATTGTATTCTGCCTTGTCCATCTTACCGGAATACTCCTTGTCACCTTCGGTGCTCCCTACATGTTCTATGTCCACCTGGTCTTAGCTTCATGGATATCGGCAATCGGCCTTTTTGACTACATATCGGGGAGGCGCATGATCTATCCGGGCGTCTTTCATGTGATTTATCCTTTTGCTGTTTTTATTGCAGGCTTTACCACGGGCAGAGAGAATGTTGTCATTCTTTCGGTCCTTTCGGAGACCGCATTCCTTATTCTGTTCATGCTGCGGAGAAATTTCGAGAGTCTCGACAATGTGTTCATCGCTTCTTCGGATTATGTAAGAGTGCCTTATGAGAAGATGCGGCGGATGAATTTATTGCTTGCAGTTTTTTTTATCCTGGCTTCGCTGCTTGTCGCGGTCGTTCTTGGTCTTGTTTTTGACGGCGGACAGCTCATCTACCTGATTGGAAGGGGATTCGTCCTTGTCATGGCAGCCATATTCATCGGGCTCGTATGGCTGTTCAGCCATCTTTTTCCGAATGCCGACAATGCTCTTGCAGGGGGTATGGCGGGCGGAATGACGAGCTTTGAGCAGATAATGGAGGAACATCCGATCCTGATGCTGCTCTGGCATATATTTGAATTCGCTGCCTACGCGGTGGCTGCCGGAATAATGATATATCTGATTTACAGGTTCGTAAGGGGCCTGTATTATGAGTTCAGATCCGCAGTTCCGGAGAACGGGGATAAAAGGATCATGCTTGAGACGAGGGAGGAAAACGAGGAGACGGAGCAGAGGTCAAGGCCTGCAAGACCGGGGTTTGGCCGTGAGGACAGGGTCCGAAGAAAATATATCAGACTTGTGCGCGGGTCCGGCAGGCAGAAGGAGCTTACGGACAGCATGACACCAAGGGAGATCGAGGAGAAGATTGGCGGAGACGAGCTTCGTGATCTCCATGATGCCTATGAGAAGGCCAGGTATGGATAATTTGGTTCAGCGGAGCAGTCTCTGCCTTCTGTGCGCGAAAAGAAAGCCGGACAATGGTCCGGTTTCTTTTTGTCCATCTGGACAGGTGGGAATTTTCATCTTATAATGAGTGCTGTCTTAATGATACTATTTCAGCAAACGCCGATTGATGATCAGGCGATTGCTCATATAATTCATATTCGAATTGATTTCGAATTGCAATGTAACAATAAAAAAGGAGATATGCATGAATTACGCTGAAGAGTCACTCAAACTTCACGAACAGAAAAGAGGAAAAATCGAAGTTATAGCCACTGTCCCGTGCAAATCCGAGACAGACCTCTCGCTTGCCTACACGCCGGGTGTTGCCCAGCCGTGTCTCGAGATTCAGAAGGATATCAATAAGAGCTATGATCTGACCCGCCGCTGGAATATGTGCGCGGTCATAACGGACGGGACAGCCGTTCTCGGACTTGGCGATATAGGTCCGGAGGCCGGCATGCCGGTCATGGAGGGCAAATGCGTACTGTTCAAGTCCTTCGGCGATGTCGACGCATTCCCGCTCTGCATCAAGTCTAAGGACGTGGATACGATCGTCAACACAGTATACCTCATTTCCGGATCTTTCGGAGGAATTAATCTCGAGGATATTGCCGCTCCGAGATGCTTTGAGATCGAGCGGAAGCTGAAAGAGAAATGCGACATCCCGATTTTCCATGACGATCAGCACGGGACGGCGGTCATCACGCTGGCCGGCCTCATGAATGCGCTCAAGGTCGTCGGCAAGAAAAAGGAGGATGTCAAGATCGTGACATCGGGCGCCGGCGCGGCTGCTATTTCAATTACAAAGCTGCTTCTCTCCGCCGGATTTAAAAATGTTGTCATGACCGACCGACGCGGTGTGATCTACAAAGGCCGCGAGGAGGGCATGAACTGGATCAAAAAAGAGATGGCTGAGATAACGAACCTTAACGGTGAGAGAGGCAGTCTGGCAGATGCCCTGGTCGGAGCGGATATTTTTATCGGCGTATCGGCTCCGGGGCTCGTGACACAGGATATGGTGAGGTCCATGAACAGGGACGCCATCATATTTGCATGCGCCAACCCGACACCGGAAATCTTCCCGGAAGAGGCGAAGGCAGCAGGCGCGGCAGTCATATCCACAGGACGCTCTGATTATCCGAACCAGATCAACAACGTTCTGGCATTCCCGGGAATCTTCCGCGGAACGTTCGATGTAAGGGCGAGCGACATCAATGAGGAGATGAAGATGGCGGCGGCTAAGGCTCTCGCTGACCTCATTTCCGATGATGAGCTCTCAGCTGACTATATCATCCCGAAGGCATTTGACCCGCGCGTAGGCCCGGCAGTGGCTAAAGCTGTCGCGCAGGCGGCCAGAGACACGGGCGTAGCAAGGATCTGATGCGCACAGCAACGGTTTAAAGTGTTAACGCTATGATATTTTACAGGCTTGACTTGCCGCATTTTTTCATATAGAATTATGATTTAGTACTTAGACCTGCATAAAAGAGAATTTGAAATGCTTTGAAAAGTACACTGGGTACATGTCTGATGAAAATATAGCTGTATTTTTTTCGACTTGTGCCGCATATCATATTTTCAGGAGGAAAAAGTAATGAAGAAAAGAATTGCACTGGCTCTTTCCGCAATTATGGCGACAGGCATGATCATGGCAGGCTGCGGAAGCACATCATCGGCACCGGCTGCAACAACCGACACACCGGCAGAATCTACAGCAGCCGCTACATCCGATACAGTCGGCGGTATGGATGGCGGCACAAGCCTTCAGTTCACGACCGGCGGCGATCAGGGCACATACTACGGCTTTGGCGGCGTTCTTGCAAGCAAGATCTCTGAGACGACAAGCACAACTGTGACAGCGATCACATCCGGCGGCTCTCAGGCTAACATCGACGCTCTTGAGCTCGGAGATGCACAGCTCGGCTTCGTACAGTCCGACGTTATGGCTTACGCATATGACGGAACAAGACTTTTCGAGGAACTCGGCAAGGTCGAGACTTTCTCAACAGTTGCAGCTCTGTACATGGAGCAGGTACAGATCGTTTCCGTTGATCCGTCCATCACATCTGTTGCTGACTTAAAGGGCAAGAACGTTTCTATCGGCGCTGCCGGTTCAGGAACATATTTCAACGCGCTCGACGTTCTTGAAGCTTACGGGCTGACAGAGGAGGACATCAACCCGACATACCAGTCCTTCGGCGATTCCGCGGAAGCTCTGCAGGATGGCAAGATCGATGCTGCTTTCATCGTAGCCGGTGCTCCGACAACAGCTGTCACATCTCTGGCAACAGCCAAGGCAGTTAATGTTCTTTCCATCGATGAGGAGCATATTAAGGCTCTTATCGAGAAATCTCCGTTCTACAGCGAAGCTACGATCCCTGCTGACGCTTACGGCACAGAGTCCGATATCTCAACAGTTGCTGTCGGTGCAGTTGTTATTGCAAATGATGACGTATCCGAAGCAGACGTCTACAACTTCATGTACGGTGTATTTGAGAACATTGATTCTATCACGGCAGCTCATGCCAAGGGTGCTGAACTCGATCTTGACTTTGCCGCATCCGTAACTTCTGTACCGTATCATCCGGGCGCAGCCAAGTACTTCAGCGAAAAAGGCATTGAGGTTCCGACAAAATAACTTTTAGCAAAGCGGTGCAAATGCACAAAATCTTAATGACGACTTGTGAAGGGGTGCCGTTCGCACCCCTTCTTTTAGAAAGGAAATTCTTCGATGGAAGAGAAGAAACAGTTTAACAATCCTGAGATGAATGGGAATATCGACGTCGGCAGTGCCAAGGATGTCGATGAGGTCATGAAAAAATACGACCGCGAGTCCAATACCCGCGTGTGGGAGGGAATGCCCGGACAGGTCGTCCGATTCCTTTCTGTCGGTTTCTCAGTCTTCAGCATCTGGGTCACATTGTTTTCGACCGCGATGCCTGAAGTGAGACTTAACGTCTTTCTTGGCATGATCCTGATTCTTGGCTACCTGCATTACCCGATCAGAAAGGGTGACGTGAAGCCGAATTCTCTGCCCTGGTACGATATTCTTATCATGATCTGCGGAGCAGGGCCGTTCTTCTATTTTGCGCTTAAAGCGACAGACATCATCAAGCTCGCGACCAGAGTCACCAAAGATCCGGTCATGGTCGTGATTGCTGTATTCGGTGTGCTGGCTTATATGGAGCTTTGCCGCCGCTGCGTCGGTATTCCGATTCTAATCGTTGTCGGCTGTCTTCTTGCCTATACGTTTGCCAAGGTCCGTTTCGGAAAAGTTGTCTATGACCTTTTCTATACAACGACCGGTCTCATGAACACGCCGATCAACGTCTGTGCGAAGTATATTGTTGTATTTATCATATTCGGTGCGTTCCTTGAACGGACCGGCATTTCCACGTTTTTTATCAATCTGGCCAACTGTGTCGCCGGCGCATCTGCAGGCGGTCCCGCTAAGGTAGCCGTCATCTCATCAGCTCTCTGCGGTATGGTTTCTGGGTCTTCCGTCGGTAATACTGTAACGACAGGCTCTGTCACGATTCCGATGATGAAGAGAACAGGCTACAAGTCCGAGTTCGCCGGGGCAGTAGAAGCTGCTGCATCCACGGGCGGTCAGATCATGCCTCCGATCATGGGCGCAGCGGCCTTCCTCATGGCTGAGTATATGGGTATCCCATACGGTCAGGTCGCGCTCCGTGCCGTCCTTCCTGCTGTGCTGTATTTCGTAGGCATCTATATGTCCGTTCATCTTGAAGCAAAGAAACTCGGGCTTCGCGGTATGTCCAGGGATCAGCTTCCTAAGGCAAAAGAACTTCTCCCGAAGATTTATCTGCTGGCTCCGCTGGTAATTCTGGTCATCCTGGTCTCCACGAATATGTACACGATGCAGTTTTCGGCGACTGTGGCTATCGGTATTACGATCCTTGTCGGACTCATCAATAAGGATGACAGGATTTCTGTTAAGAAGATCATCGATGCGCTCGAAGCCGGCGGCAAGGGAACGATTTCGGTCGCCGTCGCCTGCGCAATGGCGGGTATCGTTGCCGGTTGCATCACGTCGACAGGACTCGCTTCACAGCTCATCACACTCATTGTCAATATTTCGGGCGGCAATAAACTTATTGCCCTGTTCCTGACAATGCTCTGCTGCATCGTCCTCGGCATGGGTGTTCCGACAACTGCTACATACTGCATCATGGCTGCGACATGTGCTCCGATCCTGATCAGTCCTGCGATCGGCATCCCGCGTGTATGCGCCCATTTCTTCGTATTTTATTTTGGTATCGTCGCAGACATTACTCCTCCGGTCGCCCTTGCGGCTTATGCCGGTTCGGCTATAGCGAAAGCGCCGCCGATGCGGACAGCAATTACGGCGTCGCGCCTCGCAATTGCGGCATTTATCTGCCCCTATATCTTCTGCCTGAATCCGGTCATGCTGCTTGAGTTTGAAGGTATGACCGGCGGTATGGCGGCACTGACCCTTGTACAGGTCATCATCACCTCGCTCATCGGTCTTTTCGGCGTTGCTGCAGGTCTGAACGGACATCTGTTCAAGGAAATTAATCCGATCTTCCGTGTCATCTTCATCGCGGCAGGTCTTGCCCTCATGGTGCCGGGTACACTTACGGATATCGTCGGAATCGGTATCCTTGTTGCAATGACTCTGATGCAGAAGAGAGGAACTGCGGCAGTTTCAACGAATTAACATGTAATAGTTGTTGTGTGTATTTCAAAGCTATATAATATATTCCAATATGTATTTTTAATGAGGAGGAAAAAACATGAAAAAGTACATTGCAGAACTAATTGGAACGGCGGTACTGGTAACTCTTGGCTGCGGAACCGCGATGCTGGTCGGCTGTGATTCCGCATCCGGCGGTGGATATGTTTTGACAGCATTTGCTTTCGGTCTTGTGATCATTGCAATGGCGTACAGCATCGGCAATATATCCGGATGCCATATCAACCCGGCAGTATCACTCGGATGCCTGCTTGCGGGCAGGATGCAGGCTGCGGACTTCATTCCGTATGTTATTGCTCAATGCATAGGATCCTTTGTGGGAACAGCGATCCTTGCAGTCATATTCCTGCTGGGCGGTGTTCCTGACATGACCGGCGGCTTCGGCGCGAACGGACTTGCGGGTGTCGGAGGGAGCTTCATTGCAGGCCTTGTCGTTGAGATCGTTCTTACGTTCATTTTTGTGCTCACGATCCTCGGTGTCACAGATTCCAAGTATAAGAACGGAAGACTCGCAGGTCTCGTGATCGGTTTCACTCTTGTACTGGTACATATTCTGGGCATCGGTCTCACGGGCACATCCGTGAATCCGGCAAGAAGTCTTGGACCGGCTGTCTTTGCTGCATTTACCGGCAATTTCGGTCCTATCATCAGTCTGTGGGTATTCATCGTCGGCCCGTTCGTCGGTGCAGCACTTGCAGCCATCTGCTACAATTTCCTCACAGAGAGATAATTCTACCTGCGGGCTGTCGCACGAGCGGCAGCCCTTTCTTTTTGCGCAGGCGTCGAGCTTGCCCATGAAAGCCTCGATTGCTATAATAACTCAGTGTGGCGACACTTTATGGATGAGAGGAAAAAAATATGAAGCGTAATGACTTCCTGCAAAACCTTCTGCTTATAATTTTATCTGCAGTCCTTGCGGCATGCATTGTGAATCTTGCCTGCCTTGGAGCGCTTCCGGTTACTTATACGTCAAGGGTGCAGGTCCAGATTACCGGCGATGATCTCCATGTGAGAGATGTAAGAGAATTTGCCGGGTACATTGAGAGCGATGAAGCGCTCAGAAATAAAGTGAAGGATGTATTGGCTGATGATGGTGCTGCGGGAAGCGCCGACATTACGTATAATGTCGCAGCAACTGCCCATGCGGATACAGGAATCATTGACGTTTATGTGAGGTCAGATGATCCGTACACTTCGCATGATATAGCGGAGGCGATAGTTGAGACGGCTTATTCCGATTATCCGACGTCACATACGGGGATTTTTGTGAATCTGGTCGAAGCCGCGAGTGTGGCGTATGAATCTGATCCGCTGCCTGTCACAAGGTACACAATTTTTGGAGCTGTTCTCGGTATGGCATTCGGTGCGTTATTGTCTTATCTTGCGGTGAAGGGGGAGAGGGAGAAAAAACGCCGGGAGAAGACACAAGATCCCCGCTTTGCGAAGATAGAAGAGCCGGACGAACAGGCTTATGATGAGCTCTTCGCGGAAGATAATGAGGATGTAGACCCTGAAATGCGGGAGCTTTATAAGGTGACCAAGCGAGCCGGTGTCAACAGTAAGGTTGAGGTGTCCGGGGAAAAGGATGATAGTATACAGGAAGGTCATATGTCCGCGGAGGCGGAAGCTGCCTATCTTGAAGCTATGGAGATAGAGGCCATGGCGGCAGATGAGGAGGAAAGGACAGCACAGGTTCCGACATCAGGTACCGTGGAGGGAGGCGATTCATATGAAGCATAATGTGAGAGGCTCCGTCATAATAATTGAGACGATAGCGATTGTTATTATAGCTGCCCTTATTTTCAGGATCAAAGCCGGTACGGATGAACTTCCGCCGGTGATCAGTTTTCCTGAAGGTGCTGTTTCTTATACACAGGGAGAAGACCTTCAGATCCTTCTGTCCGGAGTGACAGCTATTGATGAAAGAGACGGCGATGTCACGGACAGTATAATAATATCTTCCTTATCCGTGACCGGAGACGGGAAGGCTATCGCTGTCTACAATGCGAAAGACAGCAGCAATAACGTCGCCATGGCAGAAAGAAGCGTGCAATTTACCCCTGATGATAGTGTCGGCCTTCTTGGGATACCGGTGAATACTGAACCGGTGGATGTAGAAGTCCTGTCTGATGAAGATATCGACGTTCAATCGATCCCGGAAGAAACCGGTATCGGAGATTCTGACGCGTCGCAGACATCTGAGACGGATACCGGAAACGCGGTCGATGGAGATGTAAATGACAGCGGTATAAGTGCTGCCGAAGAAAACGCCGCTGACGGTGATGTCGAAGAAAATGTCGACCTCGATGCAGATGCAGAAAAAAAGCAGGAGATACAGCCGGAGAGCGCTGATTCGATATTAGCATCTTACGAAAGCGCGGATCCGGACAGCTATACGGGTGAGGATATGGAGAGGATCGGAGCTGCTCTTCGCAGCGAGACGGAGGCAGCCAGGGAGAGCCTCCCCGAGGGATCCCCGACCATCGGGCTTTTGGCTCATGCGATTTGTCAGGACGTAGGTTCGACGCTGAATCCGCTCGACCTTATCTCCTCGATAGATGACGCTGAAGATTCCATAGACTATATCTTCGGTCAGATTCATGTCGAGGGCAATTCAGGATTTACGACAGACTATCCGGGCAAATATGTTTTCAGATATTATGTTATTGATTCGGACGGGAATATGTCGAATGTCGCCAGACTGTTTATTGTCGTCCGCTGATTAAAATGAGAGTGAACTGTGTCCCGGCAAAAAGGACGGACCTTTTGGCGGGATATGAATCGGAGTTATATGGATAATAAAAAACTTGAGCATTGGGCGAGATCTCTGCTCGATACAGGTAAACGAAATAATCTGGTGAATTTCAGGGAGACTAAAAGTTCATCTGTGGAAATTCTTATTCCATCTGCCGACGAACTCTTTCAAAGGGCTCTTTCAGGCGGTGAATTCGAGGCTTTTGACAGCAGATCTGACGTGCAAAGTACCCCGATGGACAGGGAAACTTATCTTCAGACATACGCGGAAAAATTGCGGAGAAAAAGGCAGATACTGCTTTACTCGGCAAAAGGAGATCCGATTGCTGCCATAAGGAACATAGAAAAGAGAGCCGGGTCCATAATCGAGGAGACCGGCGTCAACGTCGCTTACATGGCTTTTGGCTTCGTAAACTGGACTTCTGAGAGCAACCGCCAGGAAGTATTCAGGGCACCTCTTATTCTGATACCGATTCACATATCAAGGAAATCTGCTATCGATCCATGGCTTATCAGGACCATGGATGACGAACTTGTTGTGAATCCGACGTTCGACTATCTGGTCACAGCGGAAAAGGGGTTCGGTCTCCCTCCTTATGAGGATGAGGAGACTCTCGCTGAATATCTTCTGAAGGTGCAGGACCGGACGTCGAAGCTTGGCTGGACAGTATCGTCGGAGTGCCGGATCGGTCTGTTCTCATTCCTCAAGATCAACATGTATCATGATCTGATCGATCACGAAGAAGAGATACTTAGAAACGACAATGTCCTGACTCTGCTCGGGGAACCGACTCAAAGCGTTTCTACGGACATTGCGGAAGAAGCCGAGGATCCCATCATCTCTCTTCACACGGTCGTGGACGCGGACTCCAGCCAGATGGAAGCAATTCTCATGGCAAAGCAGGGCAGGAGCTTCGTCCTGCAGGGACCTCCCGGAACCGGCAAGAGTCAGACGATCACGAACATCATAGCGGAATGTCTGCACGACGGAAAGAAAGTACTTTTTGTGTCCGAAAAACAGGCAGCTCTGAATGTCGTTTATGACAAGCTGGTAAAAGCCGGACTCAGGGATTTCTGTCTGGAGCTTCACAGCTACAAAGCCAATAAGAAGGATGTCATTGCTGAACTTGTCAGGACTCTTAACGCTGAAAAGACCAATGTGCTGCAAAAAGCCAGGGATGTTATTGATGCCAAAGAGCGCTACATGGAACAGCTTGGCTCATATGAGGATGAACTGCACACGCCGGTCACCGGTGCAGATGAGTCTGTGTATGAGATGTACGGACACCTTCTTGAACTTGAGGATACCGCATCCTGCGGTTTTACGATCAGGGGTATCGAGGGTAAGGGAAGCAGGCATCTCCGTGAAGCAGAACTCCTCCTGGAGACATTTGTAAAATATGTGCCGGAGATAGGTGAAGACTACAGAGAACATACATGGTACGGATATACCGGACGTGACGGGTCTGCTGCTGCATTTGCAGAGTTCAGGTCCGGGGCAGGCCGCATTCTGAGCCTCTTCGATGAGCTCATGGACATGTTTGCTCAACCGGCAGAAATATTTGGGCTGAATTGTAAATCCTTCAGGGATTACAACCTTAATACGAGCGCGATAGAGCTTCTGGGAAATTCGGAAATCGCATCGCCGGAGCTGCTGAATTCGGAACGCCTTACGCAGGTTATTTCAGTGTCCCGCGGGCTTTCTGACATGAGCAGAGACCTCATAGCACTCCGAAGTACTGTGAGGGAGGCGTATAATGACAGGTTCCTTGATCTCGACGGGCATGAGCTTTTGACGGGTCTTCTTGCAAATGACGGCTTCTTCACCCGGATCTTCGGCAGTGAGTACCGGCATCTGGCAGCTGCAATGCGTGCAGCGTCCAGAGACGGGCGAAAGAAGAATTATGAGAAGCTGGTGCGAGACGCGGAGATGCTTGTGTCATATCAGGATAAGTTGGCCGCTTTTAACAAGCTTGCCGATCCGGCTGTGCCTTATCTGAGAGACTGTTACAGAGGGGTTGATTCCGATTGGGACGCTATACTGAACGGGCTGTGCGAACTGAAAGTAGCTTTCGACGGAGGTCTGCCCCTTGCGGCATATACCGGCATGAAGGGCAGCGGGCAGAAGAGCGATATGGTTCGCATGGCCGGGAGACTTAAGCCTGTTATAAGGAATCTCGCAGGTCTTCTGCCCGAAATGCAGCAGCTTTTCGACAGGAGAATTCTGGACCTCTATACTGACGATGCTTCAAAGATAAGGGATAGGCTTGGTCAATGCATGTCCGGAGGAGATTCATTCTATAACTGGTCGCGTTTTAATATGACACTGAGACAGATGGAGGCGAACGACCTCACAGAGTTCACGGATTTCGTTATAGACAACGGCCTTGCCATCCGGAACCTTTCAAGGCTCTATAAGAAGACGTTTTATACACAGTGGGTAAATTACGTCACGTTCCGCTCGGACCCGCTGGCTGACTTTACAAGGGCGACTCAGGATATGGCCGTGAGGGAATTTTCCAAAGCGGACAGAATGCAGTTTGACATAAGCCGGGCAAGGATACGCTCGGAACTCTCCGCGAAAAGACCCTCGCTTGATCTTATCATTCCGGGGAGCCAGGTCGCGGTCCTGAGAAGGGAGGGGGAGAAGAAGCGTAAGCAGAAAACAATCCGTATCCTCTTTAATGAAATAGGAGATCTCATCCTGCTGTTAAAGCCCTGTTTTCTCATGTCACCGCTGTCCGTCGGAACTTTTCTGAGCGGGAGCGAAATATCATTTGATGTCGTCGTTTTCGATGAGGCATCTCAGATTTTTCCGCAGGACGCCATCGGTGCTGTTTACAGAGGCAAGCAGCTTATAGTCGTAGGCGATTCCAGGCAGATGCCGCCCACGAATTTCTTCACCTCAATGATTGAAGCGGAGAGCGACGAGGACACAGGAGATGTGGCTGATTTTGAATCGATCCTCGATATATGTCAGGCGTCATTCCCACAATTGTCCCTGAAGTGGCATTACAGGAGTCGGTATGAGAGCCTCATCGCTTTCTCAAATAACAACTTCTACGGAGGGACCCTGATCACATTTCCTTCGGTCACCAGAGATCGCGAGGGTGTCGGTGTAGACTACTGCTATGTAGAGGACGGTGTGTTCAACAGAAAGACGCATCAGAATGCGAAAGAGGCATCCCGTGTTCTCGACATGGTATATCGAGAGATTAGCGAACACCCGGAGCGAAGTCTCGGAGTAGTGGCGTTTTCAATCTCCCAGCAGGAAATGATCGACCGCATGCTTGCTCTGCGCCGCAGGGAAGATCCGTCCTTTGAGGCATTTTTCGGCCGTGACCGCGAGGAGCCTTTTTTCATAAAGAATCTTGAGACGGTGCAGGGTGACGAGCGTGACACGATCATTTTCAGCACGGCTTACGGCAAGGACGAGAGCGGCAGGCTCTATCACAATTTCGGACCTCTGAACAGGGCCGGAGGAGAGCGGCGGCTGAACGTCGCCGTAACAAGAGCCAGAGAGAATGTGATCCTTGTAAGCTCCATGCATTTCACTGATATAGATCCTAAAAAATCTTCTGCGGAAGGTGTGGCGGCGCTTCGAAATTATTTGCAGTATGCCGAGCTCGGTCAGGCTGTCTCCCCGGAGAGCGAAACCCATGAGGATTCGGACAGTATGAAGAGTGATCCGGTCATCTCATCTGTCTGCTCTTTCCTTGAGAAAAATGGAATGCGGGTCGATGCCCATGTCGGATTCGGAAAGGCCAATGTTGAGATCGGTGTCAGAGATCCGGAAGGCAAAGACTATGTTCTGGCCATCGAGACAGACGGCGATATCTATCATGAAATGAGAAACGTGAGAGACAGAGACCGGCTGAGGAGAGAAGTTCTCGAGCGAATGGGATGGAGCTATTACCGAATATGGTCGACCGAATGGATGCGGAACGGAGCGGTGGAGAGAGAAAGACTTCTTGCAGCGTGCAAAGAAGCTCTTGCGGCCATTGATGAGAGCGAGTCAGCTGACGATCAGTCAGAGGAATATGAGTCCGATACACTAAGCGAAGATTTCGAGTATATGGAGAAAGATGAGCTCAGCTTTTCAATATATCGCCAGGCTGATGTCGTTCGCCTGACCCGAACCTGTGGATTCTTTCAGGAGTATATTTCTGAGATACTGAAGATCGAGGCACCTGTGTCGGAGGAGGAGCTGCTTAAGCGCATTGCCTTTGTGTTCGGTCGGGATCATGTGACGAGCGCTGTAAGGCGGGAATACGAGGAAAGGATGATCGGGTGTGAACGTTTCGGCATAGAGCGGCGCGGTGGCTTCCTGTATCTGTCCGACGAAGATCCGTATGTGTTCAGGATACCGGGTGTCAAGCGTCCGGTCAAATCCATAGCTCCGGAAGAGCTTGCGGCCGGGATGAGAGATATACTCCGGGAAAATGTTTCCGCGGGGAGAGATGCCCTTTATCTTGTGACCGTGAAAATGCTCGGCTACTCCCGGGTCACTGATTCGATGCGTGAGAGACTGGACCAGGCTTTCGAGCTGATTTCTGAAGTTCCGGGGAGCTGAACGGTTACGAACCCGGCAGGGGTCGCAATGAGCTCTGACACCGCATTCTTGCCATGCGACATTTATGGTGATATAATGCATTAAGTATTCGTGCATCAAGGAGGAATCATGAAAGGTATTATTCTCGCCGGAGGATCCGGTACAAGACTTTATCCGCTTACTATGGTGACGTCGAAGCAGCTTCTGCCGATTTACGATAAGCCGATGATCTATTATCCGCTGTCGGTCCTCATGAATGCCGGCATCCGTGATATTCTGATTATATCAACACCTCAGGATACTCCCAGATTCCGGGAACTGCTGAAGGATGGAACACAGTTCGGCATTAATCTCAGCTATGCCGTCCAGCCCTCACCGGACGGACTTGCGCAGGCTTTCATCATCGGTGCGGATTTTATCGGCGATGATTCTGTTGCCATGGTCCTCGGCGATAATATATTTGCAGGACATGGTCTGAAAAAGAGACTCAAGGCGGCTGTCGATAATGCTGAGAACGGCAGAGGCGCAACAGTTTTCGGCTATTATGTGGACGATCCCGAACGATTTGGTATTGTCGAGTTCGACAGCAACGGAACGGCAATCTCAATCGAAGAAAAGCCTGAACATCCGAAGAGCAATTACTGCGTGACGGGGCTCTATTTCTACGATAATAAGGTCGTTGACTATGCAGCCAATCTGAAGCCGTCGGCGAGAGGAGAACTTGAGATTACTGATCTCAACAGGATCTATCTGGAATCGGGTCATCTGAATGTTGAACTCCTCGGCCAGGGATTCACCTGGCTCGATACCGGCACTCACGAGAGTCTGGTCGATGCGACGAATTTTGTAAAGACTGTGGAACAGCACCAGCACAGAAAGATCGCCTGCCTTGAGGAGATCGCCTATTTGAACGGCTGGATCAGCGGTGAGCAGGTAATGCAGGTATATGAGATCCTGAAAAAGAATCAGTACGGTCAGTATCTGAAAGATGTCCTTGACGGAAAGTATCTGGATGTGCTCCACTAACACTTAGACAGCTCACAGAGATGAGACGGCGTGACCCTCATCTCTGTTTTTCTTCTGCTGTATGTAAAGTAACACATGAAGGTAAGACAATATGAACGGATTATTCGATATGCACTGCCATATTATTCCGGGGGTCGATGACGGTGCGAAGACGCTCGACGACTCCATGGAGATTCTCAGAAATGAGCGTGCGCAGGGTGTGGAAAATATCATTCTCACTCCTCATTTTCGGATGAATATGTTCGAGACTTCGAGGGATGAAGTTGAAAAGAACTACAGAGCTCTCGTTTTGAGGGCAAAGGAAGAGTTTCCCGAGATGAAGTTTTATCTCGGGTGCGAGTTCCATTCGAACCATGATATGACGGACATGCTGAGAGCCGATCCCCGCTATCGTATGTGCGGGACGCGTTATGTGCTTCTGGAGTTTTCTTCGGCCCACGACACGGGTTATATCAGAAATCGAGTGTATACCCTGATCTCCAGCGGATTCACCCCTGTTATCGCGCACTGCGAGCGTTACAGTCCGGTCTACAGGCATATTGACTTTGCCGAAGAGCTCTGTGATATGGGGGCAATGCTCCAGCTTAATGCCAATTCAGTTCTTGGATTGGACGGATTCGGTATGAAGATGTTCTGCAGGAAAATGCTGAAAAAAGGACTGGTGAGCTTTATAGGCTCAGATGTTCACAATACGAGCGACCGCGGCACGCACATCGGAGAGTGTGCGAATTTTGTCGAGAAAAAATACGGGTCGCACACGGCAAGAAAGATTTTTATCCACAATCCGCAGATGTTCACAGCGGATCAACTGTAAATCAGGAGACAATTATGCCCGCAACATATGCACACTTAAGATTTGGAAGAGAAGTTCTGGAAAAGCTGCCGGATCATATAAAAGAAATCATAATGAGAGAGCCTGAGCTTTTTACTATCGGTCTTCAGGGACCGGATCCCTTTTATCTGGTCATATCTCCGTTTTTCGGAGTCCGCCAGAGAGTAAGGAAGAATGGGTTCGATAACCATGCTGCATCAGGCCTTCATTTTATGGTTCCGGCTTCAAGGGTGGCAGAACGGTCCGATTTTTCGGCACCCGAGATGGCTTATATCTACGGTATGATCTGTCACTTTGCGCTCGACCGTGAATCTCACGCTTATATCATCAATGAAGCCAAAAAGCCGGAGTATGTTCACGCCCAGATCGAGATGGAGTTCGACAGACGTCTGCTTGTACACGACGGAAAAGACCCGAAGAGTACACGACTCACTGACGGTTTTGTGCCGTCTCCGAGGAACACAGCGGTCATACTTCAATTTTATCCTGATACAAATTATCCGGATATGCATGCGGCGCTGGTCTCTACAGTTATAGTAAATGAAATATTTTTATGTCCCGGAAAACTGAAAAGACGCCTTGTTCGCTTCCTCATAAAGGTCTTCGGTGTAAATGCGAATACCTGGCATCATGTTATGAGTGATCATCCGGCACCACAGTGTGTTGAGACGAACAGAGTGCTTGCAGGTTATTACAAGAGTGCGATCGATAAGGCGGTTCTTCTGTGCACCGATTTTGAAAAGTGTGCCAGAGGTGAGAAGGATTGGGATGAATTGTACCTGTATAATTTTAAAGGTGTAAAAACAGAGTGACTAAAATCGGAACCTGGTGTACTATATGAGGCGATATGTGAAGCGAAAGAGTCACATCGTGCCCTGTCTTTGGGCAGCCGTGACCATGACGGCCGTAGTATTTACGGGATGCGGCGATAATACATATGCGGATCAGACAACATCGGCAGAGCTCACCGAGATGGTGAGCGCTGCCTCGATTCGTGATGGCTTCTATACGATTGAAATCCCACCTTTTATAGATCCCCGGGGAGAGAGAATGGCTCTGGATACGGAAGCCGGTATATATCTGCCGGGCTATGCGCTGCCGCTTGCTGCCAGTGATCACTCGGCAGGTCAGCAGTTCCTGGTCATAAAGCGCGCGGATGGCATCTACACGATCCAGAACGCGAATACAAATGCCAATGTGAAGATCAGGACCGGACTTTCATTTGCCGACTCGGAACATCTTGCAGATTTTTCGGGGGCTGATTCGAATACTGTCGATGTTGAGCTCTGGAAAATTGTTGAGACGACCGGCGGAGATATTATGCTCACCCCCTATCTGCTCACGACCTCTCTTTTTGAGCAGATTACCGTCGACAGCTTCGGAAACGGTGCGGATCTTGCCCGGCCATGGGTCTTCACAAAGACTCAGGTCGGTGTAAACGGTGAAGATGTATCGATTGAATATGAAGAAGCAGAATATACGGGCGAACCTATTACGCCTCGAGTGACGGTCGTCAAAGGCGGAAAGATCCTTCAGGAGAACAGGGACTACGTTGTTGTCTATGAGGACAACAGAGATATAGGAACGGCTAAAGTCCGGGTCAGCGGCATCGGAGAATATGACGGTTCCTGTGTCACAAATTTTGAAATTGTACCTATTGATATTGCCCGCGCCGGTGTGGTATCTGTCACAGAGTCGGAGAATGCGCGCTTAAGCGGGACGGAGGAGGACAGCGCAGTGTTTACCTACACAGGCAATCCGCTTCTGCCCGGAGTGCAGGTGACATTTGACGGCAGTCTGTTGAACGAGGGAACCGACTACACGATTTCTTTGAAGAATAATACTGATCCGGGGAAGGCAGACATTGAAGTGAACGGCATCGGTATTTACCGGGGCAGCTTCCACAGTGAGTTCGTGATTGGCGGGGTCGAGACGGAAATCAATCAGACGAAAACGTATACATTCGCCCCTGTTTCCCACGGCACAGACCGTCTAGCGGTAAAGGATGGCGGGATCACGGAGGGAACGGTGTTCGACACGGCCTTCGCATCGGAAGATGAGAAGGAAAAGTTCCGCTTCTTCGAAAACGAAGACGGAACGTATCAGATCATAAGCGCCAGGTCCGGATTCTGCCTTGAAGACATAGCCGGATCTGTGAGACTCGGGGAGTACAGCGGAAGTCAGGGACAGAGCTGGATCGTCAGGAAGAACAAGAACGGATCGTTCACGTTTGAAAATGCTCAGACAGGTCAGATAATGACAGCGGGAGAGAACACAAAAGAGGATAGCGAGGATGCGCCGGTCACGACAGTAAAGTGCGGCACTGAATCTGTTCCGAAAGAGACGCGGGATATGCATTTTTATCTGGTGGAGACGGATCCGGTAGATTCTTTTGCAGAGGGATATTATTCGGCTGTATATAATGCAAATGCAGACTACAGCATCGCTTACGGAACCCAGAACGGAAAGACCGGCCTGTTCATTCAGAACGAAGGGGCGTACAACGTGATGTCCCTTACCTATTCCGGCGACGGGTGGTACAGAGTAACGATCGGATCGGATGATAAAGTACTCACATCCGACCTTGGCGGCAATCTTTCGGAAGCTGTATGGTCAGGGACAGACGCACAGCTCTGGAGGTTCGAAACAAGCGGCGGAACACCTCTCACGTCTGACATGGCAGGTATTTCAGGTGATGCTTACGAGGAAAATATTGCCGATGACGGAACACCGGGGGGTTATATCGGCACAGGCAGTTTCACCGCAAGGCTGGTAAATAAAGAGGGAATGGCCATCACTGCTCCGGTCGATTCCATCGACAGGGTACTTAATTTTACATCTGATGAGTTTCTGCAGGCGGTTGCAAATGTATACTCGTATGCTCACAACAATCATTTCAGATACGGAAATTCGACATCGACAGTTCCGTGCGAGGATGGTATTATTTCCTGTGATCGTCTTGTATCAAGAGCGCTTTATGATCTCGGTCTGACGGATCAGATCGCAGGCGGCTATTCAACAAACCCCTTATCAAGCTATATGGTGCGAAAAGGTTTTGTTACTTTTACAGATCTCAGCACTACCCAGCCGGGTGACGTTATGATCGTAAGCGACAGCGCCGGGACGCCCGTCCATACATTTGTTGTTGTGACATATGATCCGGGAACCGGTATGTGTACAAAGTATGATCTGGGTTCTCAGTCGAGGATTGACAGCGTCCAGCCGATACGGACAGCTCTGCGTGAATGGACCGATAAGGATGTTGCTTACGGATTAAGAAATCCGTATTCAAAGGCACCGGCATACGCTGTCACGGCCTCAGACGAGTCTGACAGTGAGGCGCAGATATGGAGATTTGACAAGTAGGAGGTTCTTATGAATATTGGCGTGATTTTCGCCGGCGGCGTCGGGTCAAGAATGCACTCGAAGGACATACCGAAACAATTTCTTGAGATTTATAACAAGCCCATTATGATTCATACTCTGGAACATTTTGAAGCTTGTGAGGATATCGACGCGATCTGCGTTGTCTGTGTCAGCGGTTGGATCGAACATTTGCAGGACCTCCTCTATAAGTATCGAATAGAGAAGGTCAGGAAGATAATACCCGGCGGTGCAAGCGGTCAGCTCTCGATATTTAACGGTCTCTATGCGGCCGAGGAACTCGCTCTTGAAAAAGGCAGCTCGGAATCTCTTCTCATGGAAGTGCCGGATCTTGAGGCCAACGCAGAGATCGTGGGATGCCGCGTTCCCGGAAACGATGAACACATTGTTCTCATTCATGACGGTGTACGTCCTCTGATTGGACCGGATCTCCTGTCTCAGAACATACAGTGTGTCCGTGAAAACGGAAGCTGTATAACAGCCGGCATTGTCAAGGAGACTATAGTCGAGATTTATGACAACGGTGATGTGCGCTCTGTGCCGGAGAGAAGTCATTCGCGCGTGGCTA
The DNA here is from genome assembly GCA_045221675.1 of Lachnospiraceae bacterium. GTDB lineage: Bacteria > Bacillota > Clostridia > Lachnospirales > Lachnospiraceae > Chordicoccus. The sequence goes on from JBGUWZ010000030.1 coordinate 46,180, forward strand.
AAGCTCCGCAGAGCTTTTATCTCAGAGATGTGATTTCAGCTCATCGGAGGGCTCTGTCGGAAAAGCGATATGACTTTATCGACACATGCACTATGATGCACCACTACGGCCGTCGCCTCACAATGATCGACGGACCTTACGAAAACATAAAAATAACCACACCTGACGATTTTTATTCGATGCGGGCTATCCTGCAGGCTCGCGAGGATGCTCAGATTTATATTTCGGAATGATACATAAGGAGTGAAGATGACGCACGAAGATATTTTTGTTGAAGATATGAACAGTGTACTTGCCTCGTGTGACGATGCGCTGCACACTCTCATGGGAAAAAACGTCCTTGTGACCGGCGCGACCGGTCTTATCGGGAGTACACTGGTGAACTCCCTCTGCGCGTTTGCCATGGCATGTATTGCAAATGAGGCAGAGCCGCCGCATGTCTTAGCCCTTGTCCGAAACGAGGCAAAGGCCGAAGCCATGTTCGCGGGGATTCCGGAGGAGATCCTCACTGTGGTCGTCTCGGATGTCACTGACGGCGGTGTCCTGGAAAAGTTCACGAATCTTGATGTGGACTATATCGTGCATGCTGCCAGCGAGACAAGCAGCAGAGCCTTTGTAAACCGTCCGGTCGATGTGATCAATACAGCGATCTCCGGCACACGCAATATGCTTGAGCTGGCAAGGATCAAGCAGTGTTGTGGATTCGTATATACTTCGACCATGGAAGTCTACGGTGCTCCGGAGACGGATGATAAGATCTTCGAGAGTTCCGGCACAGATCTCGACACGATGTCGGTGCGCAGCAGCTATCCCGAGAGCAAGAGGATGTGCGAAAGCCTCTGTGCGTCCTACGCTTCGCAGTATGGCGTTCCGGCCAAGGTGCTGAGGCTTACCCAGACCTTCGGTCCCGGGGTGCGCTATGATGACGGACGGGTATTTGCAGAATTTGCGCGTTGCGCGATAGAGAAGAGAGACATTGTGCTGCACACTAAAGGTGAGACCTGCCGCAGCTATCTCTATACGGCAGATGCTGCCGCGGCCATTCTGACGGTTCTCGCGTTCGGCGTGGTGGGAGAGGCCTATAATGCGGCAAATGAAGCCACCTACTGTTCGATCTATGAGATGGCACAGATGGTGGCAAACGAATGCGCGTCAGGGGACATTACAGTTCGCATTGAGGCCGGGGACATTTCCGAATTCGGCTATGCTCCGGTCCTCCACATGAATCTTGATACATTCAAGCTGCGGTCGCTCGGATGGGAGCCAGCCGTAGGACTTAAAGACCAGTTTGACAGAATGATCTGCTGCATGTAAATGGAGGCATATGGGACTTAACAAGGAAAGCAGGACGATCAACGCTTCAAAGAACGCTTCGTCTGCGTTTTTAAACAAATTTGTGATCTTGCTGCTCGCGTTCGTGAGCCGGAGATTCTTCATCAAGTATATAGGCGTCCATTATCTGGGCATCAACGGGCTTTTTGCAAATATACTGACACTGCTGTCCATGGCGGACCTCGGACTCGGAACCGCTATGAATGTCAGTCTGTATAAGCCGATCGCCGAGGGGGACACGAGGAAGATATCGGCCCTGCTCAACTATTTCCGCAGGATATATTACGTGATCGCTGCCGCGGTCATGGGTATCGGAATGTGCCTGATCCCGTTCCTTAAGTATATAGTGAACATGGATCAGAATATTCCGCATCTCTACCTTTACTATGTTCTTTTTGTTATAAAGAGCGCGGTCTCTTACCTTTTTGTTTATAAATCGTCGATCATAAGGGCGGATCAGAGGCAGTACACAGTCAACAGTGTTGACGTTTATGTAAATATTATCAAGGTAATTCTTGAAATTATTGCCATCTGTCTTTTCAAGAAATATCTGATTTATCTTCTTCTTGAAGTCGGCGGAGTTGTTGCCCACAATCTCGCAGTATCTTATATTGCTGATAAGAGCTATCCGTTCATAGCGGAAAAGGCAGAGATAAGACCCGAGGAGAAGAAGGGAATTTTTACGGATGTATCGTCTATCTTCCTGTATAAGATCTCGTACAGCCTCCTGAACGGGACGGATAACGTTCTTATGAGTATAATCGTCGGAACTATCTATGTAGGCCTGTATTCCAACTATCTGACGATCATCCATAATCTTGAGCAGTTCATAGGAATGCTGTTCTCTTCACTTACTGCCAGCATAGGCAACCTTGTCGCGACGGAATCGCCGGAGCACCGCTATGAGACTTACAAATCCATGCAGATGGTAAGTTTCTGGATCTGCGGCATTGTCTCGGTGTGCCTGTTTTATCTCATGCAGGATTTTATCGCGATCTGGGTTGGCAGGGAGCTGCTTCTTGACGACCTGACTATGGTCGCCATTGTATTCAATTTATTTTTTTCGACCTGTATGCAGCCGATATGGACTTTCCGCGAGGGCACAGGAATGTACAAGCAGATCCGCTATATTATGTTTGCAACAGCGATACTTAACCTGATTCTGTCCATTGTACTCGGAAAGATCATGGGAGTCAGCGGTATCCTCTTTGCGACGTCGATTTCCAAGCTGTGTACATATTTCTGGTATGAGCCGAATATCCTGTTCAGAGATTTCTTCCATAAACCGGTCAGGCTTTATTACAGGGAATATCTCCTGAATACCATACTCCTCGCTTTCTGCATGGCAGTATGTTTTGTTCCGGCTCATTATATTCCGGGGACAAATATCATCTTCTGGCTCATTAAGGGTGTAGTCTTATGCTGTATCGTGTCTGTATTCTATTATCTTCGCTATAGAAGAGCACCGGAATTTGCAAATATAAAGATCAAGGCGGCAGGACTTGGCAGAAAGATTCTCGGGAAGTTCAGGAGATGACGCTTAAGAGGAATTCATCCCTGAATTATGCAGGATTGAATTAAGAGGGGGCAAATCTCATCGAAAGAAAGGACTTCACTGAGATATAATCTCCCCGTAAGATGGATTATATGATATAATATGTCACTGAACTTTTTTGAATGCGGATCCGGACAGTGAAATAGTGTCCGGGAACACAATTCCAAGGAAAGGTGCGATAGTTTTGTATAAAAAGAAATCACCGAGCTGGCTCAAGCATGCGGATTTCCTCATTTTGGATATCATAGTTGTCATCACTGCCTTTTTTCTCGCTTTCAGGATCAGACACGGACTCAGTGGACGACATCTGATCGAAATGTACAAGACGGGGGCGTTTGTCATCGCTCTGTCCGATCTGCTTGGCGCTCTGATATTTGAAAATCACAAAAATATACTGAGAAGAGGATACGGGAAGGAATTCCTTGCCGTCATAAAGATGGTGATCATCGATATGATTGGTCTTCTTTTCTACTTTTTCTTCTGGAAGATCGGAAACAGGTTTTCCAGATCTATCATGGGGTATTTCTTTATCATCGCGATAATGGCAATGTTCATTGAGAGGGTGGTATGGAAGAAAGCTCTCATCTATATGAGGAACTGGCAGCCGTATCAGAAGCGGCATATGCTTCTTGTGACTACATATGATGCAGCGGACGCTGTCATAGAAAAGATCAGGAAGAATTCCTTTGGCGAGATTGAGATCATAGGTCTTGTCATTGACGGCGACGACGTTCCTCTCGGTACGAGAATCAATGATATTGTGGTCGTTGCGACGCTTTCCAATGTTGCCGAATACATGCAGACCCTCTGGATCGATGAGGTCATGATATATCTGCCGAGCGGCATGCCTATTCCGGGCGATATCATACGGGTCTGTGAAATGATGGGCATTACGACCCACCTGAATCTCGACTGCATATCTGAAACGGACTGTATGAGGACGATAGATAAAGTCGGAGGTATTCATGTCCTGACGGAGAGCATTCGCCTGGCATCCGGAAAACAGATCTTCGCGAAGAGAGTCCTCGATATCCTCGGGGCTCTTGTCGGGCTTGTTATTACCGGGATATTGACTGTGATAGTAGGACCGGTTATTTATTTTTCGGATCCGGGTCCGATTTTTTTCTCGCAGAGCCGGGTCGGTATGAACGGAAGGAAGTTCAGAATATATAAATTCCGCAGCATGTACAAGGATGCCGAGGCCAGAAAGAAAGAACTCATGGCCCAAAATGAGATGCAGGGACTCATGTTCAAGATCGAAGCGGATCCGAGGATCATTGGAAGCGGCCCTGACGGGACAAAGCACGGTATCGGATGGTTCATACGAAAAACATCGATCGATGAATTCCCGCAGTTCTGGAATGTTCTCAAAGGTGAAATGAGTCTCGTGGGAACCAGACCTCCGACATCGGATGAGTGGGAACAATATGAAGCCCACCACCGTGCGAGGATGTCCATACGACCGGGTCTTACCGGATTGTGGCAGGTCAGCGGACGAAGTGACATCACTGATTTTGAGGAAGTAATAGCTCTGGACATGCAGTACATTAACAGCTGGACGATTTATGAGGACATAAAAATCATTATTAAAACTGTCGGTATTATATTTTCCGGCGGCGGCGCGAAGTAAACGGATGTCTGCCTTTGGCAGTTTTTGAGATTTTCTGTTGAGGTATATATGGCAGTAAGAGAATCGATAGGAAATTCAGAATTCAGTACAAAACACGAACACGGGTATGATTCTCTGTGGAAGTGGATCGGGAAAAAGTTTGTCAGTATTCTCCTCAGTGCAGTCATATTCTTTTTGGCAGTTATGTTGGCTGTGATGACATTTTTACCGGGGATGTACGAGTCTGAAGCGAAGGTATATGTAGTTTCCGAGAGAGGAAATACGATGGTCAGCGCCGCTGCTGTCGGAGAAGTGCTGGAGAAAAACGGGCCGAACACAATTCTTGAAGGTCTGAGCGGTTTCGAATCGGTCCCGCCCGCACTCCGCCTGAAAATAGATGCTGACCTTGGTGAAGGGACTGTAAAGATCATGTCCGTGTCAGAAGATCCTTACAGTGCCTTTGATGCTGTTTCCGGGGCGATTGATGTCGCGTATGTTTACCTGGAAGACAACAATGCCGTCTCTGCTATGCGCGTTGTAAAACATCCGGAGATTGCCAAAGGCGTATCACGGCGGATCCTGCTGTTTCCGTCTCTCTGCGGTGCTGCCGCGGGCTTCCTTCTTGCGCTGATCCTGACAATACTCAGCTATGGAAGCTACAAAAGGCGTTATATCACCGATAAGAAGATGAAAGAACAGGAGGCGGCTTCGGCTTACGCGGCTTTCGCTCCCGGAGAGAGTAAGACCGGTCGGAATAACATAGAACTGGTAACGCAGGACGAATTTCTGAGATATTTCGATGAGAATACCGAGAACGTCGATGCGGCGAAAGCGGGTGAGAACATTCGCAAGATCATGTCAGCAAAAGATCCGGATGATGAGAGCGGGAAAATTACAATACCTGCATATGCTGAAGAGCCGGATTACGACTTTGACAGTGATGAGGATGATGATGCGGTCAATTTCCTTTCATTCAGGCATGATCAGGGGTATGTCGCTGAGGACGAATTTGACGACGAGGCAGAAGAGGAGGATCTGGCAAAATTATTTGGTGACTCCGAGAGCGCTTCGAATGACCCTGACGATACGAAAGGAGGTGCTTGATCATGGGATATGTTAGAAGGCATCTGACCGTTATCCTGCAGCTTGTTCTGACAGTGATACTCGTCGGGGCGGTCGTATTCAGAGTATTGTCAGGCGATCGTGAAGGACCTGAGATCGCAATACCGGACGCGGAAATTGTTCTGACAGAGAGCACGACCACAGCTCAACTGTTCGAAGGTCTGACTGCTTCCGACAAGACCGACGGGGACGTTTCCGATACCCTGAGGCTCGAGAGTGTGACCAAAGTTTCCGATAATCTCGTGCTGCTTGTATATGCCGCTAAAGACCAAAGCAATAATGTGTCAACAGTGACCAGGGCCTTGATGACAAACGGCAATTTTAAATACAAAGGCATGATCGAGGTGGGAAGCGGTGAACAAAATGTTCCTGAAGAGGCTGATTCAGTAAGTTCTTATCCGTCTGAGTCCGGTCTGGCCGCGTCATCGGAGGTTAACATGCCGCCTGAGTCATCTTATGATTCTTCTCTCTCGGTTGTTCCGGATAACGAATCTATTCCGGAATCGGCAGTGGAATCCGAGGAGGAGTCACTGCCACAGGAGACGGAGAGTGCGGAAGTCGGTGAGAGCACATCTTACGTTTATGATTCGGAGACGAGCACAGATGACAACTATAATGTAGGACAGTTCGTAAATACTGAGAATGATCCGTCAAGTTTTACTGAGGCGGACATTGAGGTCCTCGATGAAAGGCTTCGCAACGCGAACAACATGGCTATCTCGAGACTGCCGGACGGCTATCCGGTCATACGACTGAGTACGTATGCAGTATCAAAGAGAGCTTCGGAAAAATTCACAGCCCTTGACTTCATATCTGACATACGTGATGATGCCGATTCGATTACGGATATATTCGGAAGGATCAGCGTCACGGGCAACGCGGAACTCGATCAGGCAGGAATTCATACTGTAAACTATTACGTAACGGATTCCGAAGGGAACAGATCCAACGTGGCACACCTGATAGTGGTAGTGACAAAATAAACGAAATAATACGGATTGTTAAGAAGAGACTGCAGCGTCAGCGCAGCATTGCTTCTCAGTGCAGGAGTTTACTTCCTGCTGCGGGGAACGGTACTGTCCTGGTGCTGACAGTCTTTTTTTTGTGTGGGGGCAGTAAAGGCGACTGGGTTTAGTGCTTGATCAACAGTGTCTGTTCAGAAATTTCCCGTATGCTGTGACCGGAGTCTGCGATCTGAGTACTGTTTCGGCTGTCGCATATATAAAAACCAACTCTGACACCAAATAAGTTCCTTAATAAAACCATAAAAATACCACGTGCAATATCTGGCCGGTGCGTGGATGCCCGAAATGCAGGATTTGTCGGTGGATAAAGAGGTGGATAGTGTTAATAAGTAATAACGGGCACTAACGATCCATACTTGGTATCAATGCAGGACTCAGGTTTACGTAATATTATTATGTGAAATGTATTTCATGCTTCTGCGGTCATGGCACTGTTTGTCACAAAATACTGGAACTGTGGAAAAAATATGTTACAATAATATGTTATGAGAGAAAGATATGATAAAGAGTATGAAGAAGAATTATATAGAGAAATTGCCAGACACAGTGAAATCTTTGAAAATAACACGCCTGCCACTGTCAGACGAAGAAGAAAAAGACGAAGGCGAAGGAGGAGGAGCGGCTGTCTGGGCTGCGGCACATGCATCCTTCCGTTTCTCGTATGTTTAGCCCTGTTCTTTGTGTTCAGGGACAGCCTATCCGTGAATATCCTCACAGATTTTCTGCATGATCCGATTTTGAGTACAGCGGATGATCCGGTGACAGGAATAACCGAGAGCATCGGTGATACGTCCTCTGTGGCCGAGCAGGATAACGAGAGTATTCCGGTAGAAGTCGTACAGGAAGATTTGGCTGACTCTCAGGTGGTGATACCGGACGCTGCGGAGGAGAGGTTCGACGGTATGTGCTATCAGTCGATGTCATCGGAACAGAGGCTGATTTATGAGCAGCTGTATGAGGGAATCTCTGCCAGGGAACAGGAATTTAATATCGAAGCCAAAGAGTCTGAGGAGGTAGGAGTAGTGCTGAACGGCCTTCTGGCTGATAATCCCGAGTTTTTCTGGATGGATGGAGCTGCCTCTATTTATGGCCGTGAAAACAAGCTGAAAAAGAAAATTACACTTGAATTCAACTGTGAGCCTGAGGAGATTGATAATCTTGCAGATCTTATTGAGGAAGAGGCAGACAGATACCTTAAGGAGCTTTCTCCTGATGCTACAGAATACGATAAAGTCAAAACCGCGTATGAGTTCGTTATAAACAATGTATCCTATGATATAGAGGCTGAGCAGGGTCAGAATCTTCAGAGTTCTATGATCTATCACAAAAGCGTATGTGCCGGGTATTCCAAGGAGCTGCAGTACCTGCTGCACAAAGCCGGTGTTAAGTGCGCATATATAACCGGTACTGTTGAGCGGGATGACGCCGTAGAATCACACGCATGGAATCTTGTCGAAATAGACGGCACAGATACATTTGTCGATCCGACATGGGGTGACCCGAGCTATGTAATGTCTTCTGAAGCTGCGCGGGAGCTTCCCGATATTTCCTACAATTATCTGTGCCTCACAACGGAAGAGATGGACCGGACCGGTCATGTGGCCGGTGAAAACTTTATACTGCCGGAATGCACATCCTACGAGTATGATTATTATATGCGGAGCGGCAGGTACTATGATTACTGTGATACAGACGCAATACGAATGCAGCTTCGCAACGCCGTGGACAATAACGTTCCTGATGTCCACATGAAATTTGCGACTCTTGAGGACTATTATGCGGCGCAGATGATTATTTTTGACGACGGATTACTGTCGGAAGAGCTGCAGAACAGAATGAAATGGGACGGGCTTTCCACGATCACATATTACCCTCTGCTGAATGATGACCTCCGCACAATTGAGATTCTCTGGTGATATATCGTAAGAAATGTAAAAGTGGAACGAAGGCTGATTATTATGAAAGGGGAAAGGTGCGTTACTGATATCAGGCATCATATAAGGTGAATTATGAAAAACTCAGTTAAGTCAATAGTGATATTGATGTCACTTTTTCTGGTGATGGCCGCTTGTCTGGTAATTATTCTTGTGAATGATCCGGGTAAAAACAGTCATAATGATGAAAGTGAAGAAAGTACATTATCCTCCGGTGTGGACGATATTCAGGAGTCCGTCTATGCTTCAGGGGGTAATGAGCAGATAATTACGGCGGATTCTATAGAAAGAGAAGAAAAATCAGATGACAAAGATCCGGGTGAAGATTCAAGCTTCCCGGATGCAAGCCCCAGAGCACAGGAGTTTTTGAACAGCGTCAGGAACGTTTATGAGATGGTATATAATGGAGACTATGTCTATGGTGATTCTAAAGCAGTTCCGCCCTGTGCTGATGGCATTATCAGCGGCGACAGAATGATAGCGAGGGCCTTGTGGGACATGGGATATACCGATCAGCCTACAGGAGGCGAGACAGAATTCATGACCTATTTACCGGAACATGGATTCGAAATCATAACCGACAAATCTCAGCTCAGAGCCGGGGATATCGTTCAGATATTGGTCCTTGACAGACCGGATCATGTGCCGTGGACATATTCTTTTGTACTTGTCTCGTATGACCCGGCTACAGAAAGATGCAAAAAATACGACATGACAGAGTATACAATGGACGGAAAGAGCAGGCTGAAATGTGTTCAGCCGTTCGATGCATTACTCGAAGAAAATGGGAAAATGCGTGTATTCAAATGGGCATTCAGAATAAAATAAGAACAAAGGGGCTCCGCAGCAGGTTGCTGCGGAGCCCCTTATTTTGGGTCTTAGTGTGAAGAACATCAGAATTACACAGATATCTTAGTGGAAAAATCTCATCACGCCTATGACTTTGCCGAGAATCTGCAGATCATTCTCAACAATGATCGGATCCATCGTATCGTTTTCCGGCTGAAGACGTATGTGTCCTTCTTCACGGTAGAAAGTCTTTACTGTAGCTGAGTCATCGATGAGCGCAACGACCATGTCACCGTTCCGGGCTTCTGACTGGGCAGCGACCAGCACGTCATCACCGTCCAGAATACCGGCATTGATCATGCTTTCTCCCTTGACCCGCAGCATGAATGTCTGTTGGTTGGGCAGATACTCCGCCGGAACAGGGAAGTAGGATTCAATGTTTTCTACAGCCAGGAGGGGCTGACCTGCAGCCACTGTTCCTACCAGAGGAACATTGACGAGCTCACGCCGTACAGCATTGAAGCCTTCATCCACGACTTCGATCGCACGCGGTTTGGTCGGATCCTTTCGGATATAGCCGTTCTTTTCCAGAGCTTCCAGATGGGCATGGACAGAGGAAGTCGATTTCAGGTGGACCGCTTCGCAGATGTCCCTGACTGCCGGCGGATAGCCTCTGTTAATGATCTCGCTCTTGATATAATTAAGGATTTCCTGCTGTTTGGCACTGATGCTTCCGTAAGCCATAAAATACCTCCTGTATAAACTCGGCTGCTTCTGATGAAACGAAACAGATATGGGAACGAATTTCTATGTGCAGACGCACAGATATCATTTCTTATTTTCTGACAGTATAGCACAGGTATGAGTAAATTGCAAACAGATATTCGGAAAATATGTTCGAATAATATGTTCGGATATGTTGACAAACGCGCGTTCGCCTGTTATCATACTTACATACAGAACAAATGTTTCGAACAAATTTTCCCGCACAGGGACGGGAGAAGTGATCAGGAGGGATATCATGACTGCCGAACGTACCAGGTATATGTACAGTAAAGTTTATATGGAACCGGATCGATACTATAAGCCTGAGAGAAGGACATCCAGGAGGATAAGCCGAGCGGAGCGAATTGCAAGACGCAGAAGAGCGCGAGCGAAGAAACTGGCAGCATTCTTTATGACATTGGTCATTATGACAGCGATTGGCCTGTTCATTGGCATTAAGCTCACGACAACTTCAGCTAACGCAGATACGAAGGCTCCGCGCCAGAAGTATTACAAGGAATACCAGATTGAAAAAGGTGATACGCTCTGGAGTATTGCCGAGGAAGAAATGGGTCCCGGTTGGAGTGATATCCGTGAGTACGTCTACGAAGTTGAAGTCCTGAACGGAATTGAAGGAGATAGTCTGACGGCAGGTTATTACCTGCAGCTGCCGTATTATGAATGATTTGGTTTTGTACATCGGGTATCCATTCCCTTAAATACCCCCGATGTTTCAATTATATAAATTCCAGCTGCACCCCGCGTGATTTCCCCATCATGCGGGGATTTTTTTGTGGTGAGGTGGGGGGATTGGGAACAATCTCTTCGCAAAACGCGAGTTTAACGAAAAGATGGATGCACTTTTGACCCGATTATGTTATAATATGATTTGCATCCATCTGTTTCGTTAAACTCGAGGGGGATTTACTTTTTCAGTTGGTGAATTTACTTATTCAATTATTATCCATTTGTCCAACTGTTTCGTTAAACTCGAGGGGGATTTACTTTATTCAATTGGGGAATTAACTTATTCAATTGGGGGATTTACTTATTCAATTATTATCCATCTGTTCAACTGTTTCGTTAAACTCGAGGGAAATTTATATACATATTATCAGGAGAATTTTTATGGCTGAGAAACGTATCACCTACAGTCAGCAGGTCGACCGCAAAAACATCATGCTGCTCCGCGATGTCCTCGCAACCCTGCCCGAATATGTCCGGGATTATTTCAGATCTATTGACGCCAGCTCCCAGACCCGCACCAGAATTTCCTACGCCTATGACCTGCGCGTCTTTTTTGAGTTCCTGAAGTCTCAGAACCCACTTTATAAGAATTATGATCTCCGCGACTTCACGCTTGAGGATCTTGACCGCGTCAACGCCCGGGACATCGAGGAATACATGGAATACCTGAAACTCTATAATTCGCCCGAGGAACGCGGTACAGCCTCCGGCCTGAACTCCAATGGGCAGCTAGGCATAAAACGCAAATTATCGGCTCTGAGGAGCTTCTACGGCTATCTCTTCCGCAACCAGATGATCAAAACCAACCCGACGGTTCTTGTTGAGATGCCAAAAATCCATGAAAGAACGATTGTTCGACTGGATGCCGACGAGGTGGCTGTCCTGCTTGATTATGTTGAAAACTGCGGTCAGACCCTCACCGGTAAGGCTCTGGCCTACTACAATAAGACAAGGGAACGCGATATCGCGCTCATGACCCTCCTGCTGGGTACAGGGATCCGTGTCTCGGAGTGTGTCGGTCTTGATATCGAGGATGTGGATTTCCGGAACAACGGCATCCGGATCGTCCGAAAAGGCGGCAATGAGGCAGTCGTGTACTTCGGTGACGAGGTCGAGAAAGCCCTCCTTAACTATCTTGAAGTCCGAAAGGGAATACAGCCCTGCCTCGGGCATGAACACGCTCTCTTCTATTCGACTCAGAGACGTCGAATGACCGTTCGGTCTGTAGAGAATCTGGTGGAAAAATATGCTTCCCAGGTGACTATTAAGAAAATTACGCCGCACAAGCTCCGCAGTACCTACGGCACAGCCCTGTACAGAGAGACGGGCGATATTTATCTTGTGGCAGATGTTCTGGGCCACAAGGATGTCAATACAACAAGGCGGCATTACGCAGCCATGGATGATGAGCGAAGGAGAAAAGCTGCGGGCGCTGTACGGCTCAGGGAAGAGACATAATCGAAAAACCTGCATTTCCTGAATTCTGAAACAGATAGACTGTATGAGGCTTAAAAATGTTGATTTTTTGCGTAATTAATGCGTTTTTTGTGCAAAAGAACGGTGGAAACATCCGTAAAAAATGCTATAATTAGATAAAGTGTGCAGATTTTTTTCTTATTTTAACGATGAATTGTTCAACTTTACTTATGGGGGGAAGGAGTCTGGCACGAAGGTTTGATACTATAATATTTTGAAGGGAGATAGCGTCATATGTTTATCAAATTCATTCTCGCATTGCTGCCTATCATCTGGTTGATCGTGGCAATGAGTATCCTGAAGTTTCCGGGATACAAGGCGTGTCTGATTGCATTTGCAATCACGTGTGTAATTGCAATCGCCGGATGGCACCTCAGCGTTATCAATACAGCGACTGCCGCGTTGGAAGGTATCTGCAACGCATTATGGCCGATTATCATCGTTATCCTTGCGGCCCTGTTCACTTACAACCTGACGCTTAAGACCGGAGCAATGGAGAAAATCAAGGCCATGCTGGCAGGCGTCTCTACAGACAAGCGTATTCTGATGCTTCTTATTGCATTTGGATTCGGTAACTTCATGGAAGGCATGGCAGGATTCGGCACTGCTGTCGCTATCCCGGCCGGTATTCTTGTAGGACTTGGATTCGACCCGCTTCTTTCTATTGTCTCCTGTCTGATCATTAACTCAACGCCGACCGCTTTCGGCTCTGTCGGTGTTCCGACAACGACGATGGCCAATATCACCGGTATGGATGTAGTTAATATTGCCGGTCATGTAGCCCTCATTCAGCTGGTTGTCTCTTTCATTATTCCGTTTATCGCGGTCATCGTTATCGGCGGCGGCGTGAAAGCCCTGAGAGGCCTTGTACCGTTCATTCTCATCGCGGATATTGCGTTCCTTGTACCGCAGTATATTGCAGCCAATGTCATCGGTCCTGACCTTCCGGATATTCTGGGTGCCATCGTATCCATGGTGGTCATGATCATTGCCGCGAAGAAACTCCCGATGAAGAAATATCCGGAATATGAGGTGGAAAGCGGGGGCGGTCTCAATATGACGCTCGGCGAGGCAGCGGTCGCCTGGTCGCCGTTCATACTGATTTTCTTCTTCCTGCTTCTCTCCTCCACCCTGGTTCCGATCATCCATGATCCACTTGCATCAATTAACTCCAAGATTAGCTTCTATGCAGGTGAAAATCCGGCAACGCTCACCTTCTACTGGATCAATACACCGGGTGTCCTGATTCTTATCGCAGGCTTCATCGGCGGTCTGATTCAGGGGGCAGACGTTGGAACGATCCTCGGTGTTCTTGGAACGACCGTGAAGAACAATGTGAAGACAATACTCACAATCTGCTCTGTCCTTGCAGTTGCCAAGATCATGGGCTACAGCGGCATGATCAGCGATATAGCGAAAGTTCTCGTAGCTGTTACCGGATCCTACTTCCCGCTTATTTCTCCGCTCATCGGAACGATCGGCGGTTTTGTCACAGGATCCGGAACATCGACGACAGCTCTGTTCGGTCAGCTTCAGGTCGAGACAGCCAATGCAATTGGAGCCGAACCGGTATGGCTGGCAGCGGCCAATCTGATGGGAGCAGGTATCGGAAAGATGATCTGCCCGCAGTCAATTGCAATCGGAACCGCAGCCGTCAATCTGAGCGGTGTTGAGAGCAAGATTCTCAGCAAGACAGCCCTCTATACAGTCCTATTCGCAGCAATAGGCGGCGTCATCTGCTTCGTGTTCCCGATGCTTGGTCTGGTCTGACAGACAATCAATCCTTGAAATATAGCACAATAAAAGGGTCTCCACTCCGTGGAGACCCTTTAACTTCGTCGATCTGATATATGAACAGCTCTTTTACTGTGTGGAGGTATCCTGCTCTTCAGGCTCTTTCTGTTCCGCAGATGTGATCGTTTTCTTTTTCTTCTTGAATTCCTCTTCTGCTTTGCGCTCCAGAAGAAGCTCGGAATCCTCTTCTCTGATTTCCTCCATGGTCAAATCCCACGGATTCTGCTCAATAGGCTGTTCATATTTCTGGTAGAGAGCATTCCTTCGCTTCAGCCTTGTATAGAGGCTCTGACGTTCGTTCGGATCCTTCTCCGAGACGATCTGACGCGACGTGGGATCTACATGATCCAGATGGTGGTAGGCTTCGATCTCGCCGGGCAGATTTTTACTATCCAGAAATCTGAGAACGAATGACTGCACAAAGGATGTCAGAAGGGCTGCGAGAGGAACCGCTATGATCATGCCTACGACTCCGAGGAAACCGTTGCCCAGAAGGATGGCGACCAGGACCATGAAACTCGACACGCCGACGGAGCTGCCGAGAATCCTGGGACCCAGAATGTTTCCGTCGAACTGCTGCAGTAAAAATACGAGAATGATAAAGTATAAAGCTTTTAGCGGATTGACGCAGAAAACAATGAATGCGGTCGGTACAGCACCGATGAAAGGACCGAAGAACGGAATGATATTTGTCACTCCGATGATAACGGCGACCAGCGACGTGTACGGGATGCGCATGATACGGCAGCAGATATAGCAGATGACTCCGATGATAAATGAATCAATGATCTTGCCGAGAAGGAAACCGCCGAATTTCTCGTCGATCGTGCGGAGATTGACTATGATCCGGTTGGCTGTCGGAATCGGCAGAACTGCATAGAGGAATCTGCGTAACCTTGAGCTCATTCTCTCGCCGGAGACCATGACGTAGACAGATACGATCATGCCGATCAGTGTGTTGCTGAAGAATACGACAAAATCGCGGACTGAATCCGACAGATGCTGCATGATCGTGTCGATATAAGGATTCATCTTCTCCGAGAAGAATGTCTCGACATATGTTTCGAATTCATTTAATAGTTCAGTGGACTGTGAGTCGAACTCCGGATCAGTGATATGCGCTGCGATCCAGCTACGAATATTGGCAACATAGATCGGGAAACTGATCGTGATGCTTCTTATACTGGTGACCAGTCCCGGGAGCAGCTGGGCAATCAATGTGTAGATAGTGATGACGAGGACCAGAACGCTCAGAATCGAGGATACGACGCGGATCGTGTTCATACCTCTTTTTTCGGGATGAATGTTCAGTTTTGTACAAATGTAAAGCAGCAGCTGCTCAATCTGCTGCATGACCGGCGTCAGTACATAGGAAAGAACAAAGCCGTAAACGAGCGGCGCTATGACAGAATTCACCTTGGCAATACCGCTTGCTATGACCGCTCCTCGAAACAGCAGAAAATAAAGCAGCATAGCTGCTGCTATGAGGGTGAAGGCAAACAGCCCGTATGTACGCAGTTGTTCTAAGAGTTTCTTATTCATTGAGTCTAAAACCTCGTATTTACTGAGTAACCCCGGTCCGGGAGTAATTTCATTGTATTACCTGCGACGCAGCTTGACCAGAAGTTTTTCGAAATATTCAGGCAGGGGCGCGGTAAATTCAACATATTGGTCTGTTCCTGGATGCCTTAGGCCGAGTACCATAGCGTGCAGAGTCTGGCCTTCAAGCGCAAACGCGCTCTTCTTCGGTCCGTAGACATCGTCTCCGAGCAGTGGATGGCCTTTGGAGGCCATGTGGACCCGGATCTGGTGTGTTCTGCCTGTTTCCAGAACAAATTCACAGTATGTGTAGCTGCCAAATCTCTCAAGTACCCTGTAGTGGGTCACAGCCGGCTTTCCGCCTTTGGGAACAATGGCCATACGCTTTCTGTCGCGGGGGTCTCTGCCGATATTGCCGGTGATTGTTCCCTCATCCTCGCGTATGTTGCCGTGAACGATGCCCCGATAGCGCCTTGTGATGGAGTGGGTCTCCAACTGTGCTGCTATGTCCCGATGGGCGGCATCGTTTTTGCAGATGACAAGAGAACCGGTAGTATTTTTATCGATCCTGTGGACGATACCCGGTCTGACTTCGCCGTTGATTCCGGACAGTCTGTCCCCGCAGTGATACATGACAGCGTTCACAAGGGTCCCTGACGGATGTCCCGGAGCAGGGTGAACAGTCATGCCCTTGGGCTTATTGACGATCAGAATATCATTGTCCTCGTAAAGGATATCGAGCGGGATATCCTCAGGAAGGATTTCAGTTTCGGCCGCCTCGGGAATATGAACTTCCACGCTCTCGCCATTGGCCAGCTTCCGACTGCTCTTAATAGCTTTTCCGTTCACTGTGATGCTTCCGTCAGAAATCAGCTGCTGGATACGGGATCTCGACAGATCGGGAAGCTGCTCTGAGAGAAAGCGGTCTGCTCTCATATCAGAATACTCGGGCGGTACAGATAAAATGATGTTTTTCTGTGACATTATTCAGCGTCCTTTTTTTCGGAGAGGAACTCCAGATCCGAATCTTTATAATAAACAAGGATCAGCACGAAGAATACGAAGGCGGATACTGTGACATATATATCCGCGACATTAAAAATCGGGAAATCGATCAGAGAAAAATACAGGAAATCTCTGACATACACAAGCATGAGCCTGTCAATAAAGTTGCCGATCGCTCCTGCGGTCACGACGATAGAAAGGATCCGGAGGGGCAGATACTTGCGGTCAGCAGGGATCTTCATATATATGTAAGTGATGACAGCAAGAAAAACTACTGTAAGCACCAGAAAAAAAACCCGCTGATTCTGCAGCATACCGAAAGCAGCGCCCCGATTTTCCAGATATCTGAGCTCGAACACTCCTGGGATGATCACAAAGGGACCGTCCGCGAGGCGATCAGCCGCAAGTATCTTTGTGATCTGGTCGAGCAGGGTCAGCAAAACAACAGCTGTTAATGCTGACACTTTTCCTGCAAATGAAGTCTTGTCCATATTCAGTCCTCGTATGATATTTCGTCTCCGTTAATAAATTTTATTCCGGCCAGAAGTTCTTCGTCTGTCAAATCATCACAGATGAAGGCGTGACCGATTTTGTCGAGGAGAATGAAGCGGATTTTGCCGGCAGCCATCTTCTTATCCTCTTTAGTGATTCGGAGGATCTCGTCATTATTGATTCCGTCCGCGAACATCGGAAGGTCAAAGGCTACGCACATGTCACGGATCTCGAACAGCTCTGCGGTGTCGAGGAAACCGCGCTTTTCGCTGATCGCGGCAGCGGCGATGCATCCGAGAGCGACGCATTTGCCGTGGGGCATGCGGAAATTCATGTACTTTTCTATTGCATGTCCTATTGTGTGGCCGAGATTAAGAAGCGCCCTCTCACCCTTCTCTGTGGGGTCGCGCTCGACAATAGAGAGCTTTATGTTCGCGGTCCTCCTTACCATCTCAAGTATGGCCTCCGGTTCATGTTCCATGATACCGTCCATATTGTCGAGGATCCACTCAAAAAACTCTTCGTCTCCGAGAAGAGCTGATTTAAGGACCTCTCCCATGCCGGACGCGAACTGATCTTCGTCAAGAGTCATGAGGACTGACGGATTTTCGTAAACGAATTCCGGCATGTGGAAAGCGCCGACCATGTTCTTGTATCCCATGAAATCAACGCCGGTCTTGCCGCCAATGCTCGAATCCACCATTGCGAGCAGTGTAGTTGGGACCTGAACGAAAGAGATGCCTCTTTTATATGTGGCAGCGGCGAAGCCGGTCATATCGCCGACAACTCCTCCGCCAAGGGCCAGCAGTGAATCACGGCGATCGAAATGATGCTCGAGCAGGAATGCATACAGTTCCTCAATGGAGCTGAGATTTTTGTATTCCTCTCCCGCTTTGAAGGTGAAAGTGTACACTTCATCGAAAATGCCGCTGATGGCCTTTTTTACACCTTCGGCATAAAGCGGGGCGGTATTCGTATCGCCCACGATACATACGCGCTTTGATCGAATCGGTGAATTTCCATAGGCTTCGTTCAGCTTGTCAAATGTATTTTCATAATAAACCGGTGACATATAATTCTCTCCATCTTTCCGGATTCCGTCCGGAGGCGGGTGGCTTGCACAGGAGGGGGTCTTCTCCCACTGAGAAAAAAAGAGCATCAGAGAAGTGATCACTGATGCTCAATAAATCATATTACAGGAACCGCTGCGCGAACCCTGTAATCATAAATTAATACGGGGATCTCATGGAAGGAATCTCGAAATCACTTCCGTCAAGAATGCTCTGTACATCGCCGTATGTGTCGACTCCGTCAGGCGTGATCAGGTAAATGTAGTTGGATACGATCTTAAGGTCGCCGTCCAGCGCGTAGCATACACCGCATGTGAAGTCTATGATACGCTGAGCCATATCGATATCGATACCCTCAAGATTGAGGACGACCGGCCTTGACTCTTTTAAGATATCCGCGATATCTTTCGTGTCTTCCATGGAAGAAGGTCTTATTACGTTGAGCCCCATCTGAGCCTGACTGCCCTTCTTGTTCTTGGCAGGCTTGGCCTTCTTCGCAGCCTTCTCGCGTTCACGCATCTCGCGTTCGCGGTCTCTTCTGGCTTTGGCAGCGGTCTGTCTTGTGTTCTGGATCGATGCGGAACTTGCAGCCGGGTTTCTTCTTGCAGCCCTCGCTGATTCCTCGTAATCGTCTATTTCGTCATCCTCGTCGGCGGCGAAATCATCGTCGTCAAAATCATCGTCATCGGATTTTTTTGCGAATCTGTCGAAGAAGCGCTTCTTGGGTTTTTCCTCTTCGTACTCATCATAATCGTCGTCGAAATCTTCTTCTTCGTCGTCGTAGAATTCGTCGTCATCGTAATCATCGTTCAGTCTGATTGCGTCAAGAAATCTATCAAAAAATCCCATGTTCCGATCTCCGTTCTTATTTCTTCGAATAATCTCTCTCTCCGAAAATGCTGGTACCGACACGGACCATGGTAGAGCCCTCTTCAACAGCAATTTCGTAGTCATTGGACATGCCCATGCTGAGGGCACCCACTGTTACATTATCGAGTTTTTTATCTTCTATGTCAACACTTAAATTACGCAAATTGCGGAAGTATACGCGGTCTTCCTCGGGATCTGCGACATAAGGCGCGCTTGTCATAAGCCCTGATACCCTGACATGGGGCAAATGGGATATTTTCTCTATGAGCTCTTCCGCATCTTCCGGCCGTACCCCGTACTTTGTATCCTCGTCCGCCACATTGACCTCTATGAGGACCGGTATGATTCGGTCGTGTTTTGCTGCCTCTTTTTCAATCGTCAGAGCGAGCTCATAAGTATCAACGGAATGAATCATCGTGATGTATTCTGCAATATATTTTACTTTATTCCGCTGCAGATGACCGATCATATGCCAGCGAATGTCCTCAGGCAGGGCATCGTGCTTTGCGCGCAGTTCCTGAATATAATTTTCACCGAAATCCCGGTGGCCGGCAGCGTACAGCTCCTCGATCATCTCGTTAGGCTTGGTCTTACTGACAGCTACCAGCGTGACATCTTCCGCTGAACGTCCGGACCTTCGGCAGGCCTCCTCGATTTTTTTCTGTACAGCTTTAAGATTATCAGCTAACATTGTTCTTTCCTTTCCGTGTGACGATTCAGATGGTCATTCTTGCTCAACGATGTATCAGGCTGTTATGTCGGATTCTTTGACGTCGCTTCCGTTCCTGACGATGTAGTCGAACTGCGATATTCCGTAGCGCGTACCCGCTTCCACCAGACAGAACTCCTCGTTCTTGTCAATAATATTCACTTTGCGGAATACGGCGAAGCCTTTGTTCATATTGAACACACCTTCGAGGGTATCGGTCTGACGCACGATATAGCGGTCCTGGGAAGTCCCGTCCTTTATTATGATGTCCCCCTCTTTGAAGTCCGTGCTGTCCACATAATACTTATCATCGCGCTTGTCGTACAGAGTGGTTGTGGTGAAGACTGTTGTCTCATTGCCGGCGTTGTCTTTTGTGACTTTCAGAAAACCGACAGAGCCCGTATCGCCGCCTTTTGTGGAGTATGACACAGGGATCGTAAAAAACTCTTTGGAGACAATGGATGTGACCGGTACCTTGAGTCCGGTCGATGTGTTTGTTACCAGCTCTATATCGATAAAGCGACTGTCAATGTAGCGTAGCATGCCAGTTGAAAAATCGAGCTTTCCGTAGTAACTGCCGTCATCCATGGTCAGAATCGAAAAGTCAGCCAGCTGTGTTACACCGTCGCTCAGGAATTTGACCCTGATCTGATTGCGGTCAGTGAGCTGCACGATCTGCTTGGATGTCAGAGGGATGATGAGCGACCAGTTCTCGGATGTGATCAGCTTATACACATTCTGACCGGCCTTGATCTGCCCCTGTGTCTTGAGCTCATGTTCAGAGTAGGATTTCTGATCCAGATCAGATGCCTTTATATTGCCGAGATCAAAGGTCTCATAGCCGTCCAGCGTATAGGAAACGATTCCGTCAACAGGGGATGTACTGATGGTCTGTGACCCGATCGTCATCGCGCTGGATCCGGCAAATTTCTGATACTCTTCTGTCAGCTCAATCGTGTTGTCGAGGACATCACCCTCCACTTTATACTTGAAAGAATATGTGTCGTGAAAATTTACGGGATCGTAGTTTACAGCGAAATTCTGAACGTCCTGACGGATACTTTCAAGCATTCCCGCGGACAGCTCGGCTGTCGCTTCGGTGTTCCTGGCCGAACTCACAGAATATACGGCACCATACTGTTTGACACGGGTGTTGGCTCTTGCGTAATAAGTCACATAGCCTGCGGAATCGGCCGTGACCAACTGCTCTTCTCTGATTGCAAGGCCGGTGTAAGTCCTGTTCTTGGCAAGAGGACCGGAGGTCACCTGAAAGGATTTTACATGGCTGGTCGTGAGATACAGCACAAGGCTGATGACAATATAAAGAAAAACGGCACCGAAAATAACGGTCCCGATGCTTGGCGTAAAATTCTGCCAGATCGGCGGCCGTCCCGGTCGTCTCCTTTGTGTGCTGCCGTTTCGAAAATAATTCAAATCCTTCCTCCGTGTTTCCAAGCAGGGGCTGTCGCATATACATGCGGCAGCCCCGTTAAAGTTACTATGTAATTCTGCTGCCTGCTTTTACAGCGCTGCTACGACTTTCTCCCTGAGTTCAGGTACGAGAGATTCCACATCAATGCTCGCTGAGATGTAGAAATCGATGTTGAATTCTGTACTCACGGCATCAAGCTCGCGGATCGTTTCGTTGATTTTATCGGTGTCATCCTCACTGAGTTTTGTGCATTTAAGAAAACCGTCGAGATACATTTCCTGCAGATCGTGATCCTGGGAAATAATACCGCAGACAAAGCCAACGAACTGTTCGCTGTTCGTAATCGGGAAACGGGATACGTCAATCAGACGAATGTTTCTGTGAAGGTCATACATGTGTTTACTGCTCTTATCAAGATAAACAACGCTTCCGGTTGCTTCCTTAATGGAACTGTTCGCCTTCGCAAGAATCTCTGTTGTCTTTCCCTTTCCCTTATTACCAACAATTAAACGAACCATATCCGTTTTCCTCCTTTAGTTAGTTCTTAGTGTTCTCTCTGAATATGACCGACCTTAAAAGGTGCCATGGCTTCATATTATATTCAAAGATTGAACCTGATTGTATTGCTACAGATGGTTGCTTTATTAATTATAGAATATTGCGCTGTAAAATACAAGGTCAGATTGTCTGTCCGGAATCTGCGCGGCCAAAAGGCTGGTAACAGTTCAGACAGGCTGTTTCTCCTAATCATTGATTTCCGAGAGCAGCTGATTCATATCCGTGTACAGATCGTCGGTCGTCTTTGCTCCTACAATGATGGATATATAGGGCTGTCCGAAAGCATTCTGAGACATGATGGCCAGACAATGGCCGGCTGCGTCTGTCGTTCCTGTCTTTCCGCCGAGGACGACCACGTTCTTCGGTGGTTTTGTCTCTCCTGTCAGGTACTGGTCGGTCGCGTCGAAGTTTATATTTTTCTCGTTCCCGTCCTTGTCCGTATAGTTCAGGTTATAGACAGGAATCTGCATGATGCTCTTAAAATCGCTGTAGCTGACAGCTTCATTGAGCATGAGGTAAATATCATAGACTGTTGTGTAGTGGTCGACATTGTGCAGACCTGTCGGATTGACGAAATGAGTTCCGGTCGCACCGATTTCCTGAAGTTCGCTGTTCATCATTTTCACGAATTTCTCGGTCGTGCCGCCGATATGTCGGGCCAGCGCCATGGCACAGTCGTTGCCGGAGTGGACGAGCACTCCGCAGAGAAGCTCGCGGACTGTGACCTTGTCACCTATCTTGAGACCGACGACCTGAGATCCTGCCTCAAGTTCCAGATCTCGCCAGTTGATCGTGACAGTCTCGTCCATGTCTCCGTATTTGAGTGCCAGTATGGCTGTCATGATCTTTGTGATTGATGCCGGATAGATTTTGTCGTACATGTTCCTCGAAAAGAGAATCTCTCGCTCTTCAAGGTTGAAAAGTGCGCCGGATTCTCCTTCTTTAAGGTTTATGTTTTCGTTTCCTATGTCATCCTTGCCCGTGCAGATCGTAAAGGTGAAAGCTTTGTCCGTCTCGAGCGCCGCCTCGGTCGTGGTTTGATAGGCCATTGTCTCGTTGGAATACAGCATGGGCATGGGAAGATCATCGGACTTGTGGATGATATACACAGCCGTGAGGCCTGTTATTATGCCGACGAAAAGAATGGCGAGAAGAATGACAGTTGCGAACACGCGCCTGCTTCGTCGCATACTCTTTCCGAGTCTGTGCAATGCACCTCTAATATTCGCGAGAGTTGTCGAGGCGGCATAGCGGACAGCCCTCGCTGCTTTACTGTCTTTCCACTTGCTGTTTTTCTTCTTTCCCTTTTTGCCTCTTTTTTTCTTAGCTGCCTTTTTTCCTGCCGGTCGTTTCTTTTTTCTGACAGGTTTTACTGTTTCCCCTGCGGGGACCTCTTCAGTGGAGTCTTTCTCCGTCTGCGGAGCATAAGACTCGGTTTCATCCTCCGGACCGCCTGATGCAGCAGCGCTGTCATCGTCAGGCGCGAGGAAATCATCATCGGCGGATGCGAGGAAATCATCATCGGCGGATGCGGGATTGTCGCTGTTCACATTTATATTTGCATTTTCAAGAGTATCAGCCATAGTATAAGCGCCTCCTCGTATCTTCCTTGCGGCGTCTTCGCGGCTTTGCCACCTGTATCCGGGTCTGCAGGCCAACATTGAGGACCATCCCCATGCCGATGTATAAGCTGACAAGTGAGGTCAGACCGTAGCTGACGAAAGGCAGCGGTGTGCCGGTATTCGGAAGCATTCTCGTCGCGACACCTATGTTGATGAAGCTCTGAATCGCGACGATGGAGGCTATGCCGCAGCATAGCAGTTTACCTGAGAGATCTTTCGCCTTTCTGCTTGTGATCAGGCATTCCAGGACGATAAGAAGAAGAAGGATTATGATGCCCGCGCTCCCTAAGAAACCGAGCTCCTCTCCCGCTACCGCAAAAATAAAGTCGGTCTGGACTTCAGGAATAAAGTTACCTTTGTTCGCGGAAGAGACGTCCGAATTATTCAGTCCCTTGCCGTTCAGCATACCGCTTCCGATCGCTGTGACCGAGTTGTTCTGCTGAGTTCTGTCATCATTGTACTCATCGAGATCCGGGTTCAGGAAAGCCATGATTCTCTGACGCTGATAATCCCGGATAAGATGCTGATTGGGCTGCGTGACAATAGCCATAAAGCCGAAGCCGAGTACGATGATGACCGTGAGGACTCCGCCGATGATCTTGTAGCTGAGGCCGGCAACATAATACAGAATACTGAAAATGACGGTGATCGTCAGAGTATTCTTCAGGTCCGGCTGCAGGAAGACCAGAATCAGCGGGAAGCCTATTAGGCCGGCGGTTCGAAGGATCATCCTCGGCTTGTTCACCTCATTTTCATTCTCCATGAGATACTTGGAGAAAAAGACGACCAGGATGATTTTGGTGAGCTCGACCGGCTGGAAACGCAGACCTGCGATCGTGATCCATCTCGTTGCGCCGCCGGCGTTGTAACCCAGGACAATGACCAGAAGGAGCAGCAGGATGTTGAAACCGTAACCGATCCAGTAGAAGTTCATGATCCAGGAAAAATCCGTCAGCGATATGATGAACATGATGGATAATCCCAGCATGACACCCGCAAGCTGTCTGCCCTGCAGCGAGGGCTCGGCGGAACCGACAAGGAGAACGCCGAGCGTCGAGAGGGTCACAAGCCAGATGATCAGTCTGAAGTTGTAATCTTTGAGTTTATACTGTCTCCACATTAAATGTAGCCTCCGTGTAACTATTCAGGAGAACTGAATAGTTAAGCCTCCGTTAGTCGGTCTGTGACGAGGAGATCCAATCGGATCTTGCCTGTCCGGTGATGAGCGAAGACTCATCGGCCAGACCGAACCTGTACTGAATGACATCCCTCGCCACCAGCATGGAGTTGGTGGACGAATATCCGTTTCCTATACGGACCGCAATTGCGATCTCCGGATCCTCAGAAGGCGCGTAGCCGACGAAAAGAGCGTGGGAAGGCCTGGACTTCGATTCCTGAGCTGTCCCTGTTTTTCCGGATACGTCGATCGGGAAGTCTGCAAACTCGCCCTTCTCGGCGATAACGGACCGCATGCCCTCATGGATTATTTTCCATGTGTTGGTGCTGATAGAGACTTTACTCTGTACTGTCGGAGAATAGTCCTGGATCAGATTGCCTGCGGCATCTGTGATCCTGTCAATCAGTGAGATGTTGTAGGATGTGCCGCCGTTTGCAAGCGTTGTGACATAGCGGGCAAGCTGGGTCGTCGTGTAGGAGTGCGTTCCCTGTCCGATCGAGGACGGGACCGCGTACTGGTCTGTGACTGAAGGCGTAGCTTCCGGAATCTCGATGCCCGAGTTAAGGTCAAGATTGTACATCTTCGCGTATGTCTGAATCTTGCCGAGGGACAGCGAGTCGGACCATACGCCCTCTTCGTTGATGCCCATCAGGTAAGCGACGTTCGAGAAGAATACGTTGCAGGAATTGGCGATGCCTCCGATGATGTTGAGCGTGCCGTGACCCTGGGTGTACCAGCATTTCAGCGGTGTCTCTATGAGATCGAATGTGCCGGTGCACTTGAATTCGGTCGTCGGTGTTATGACCTTTTCCTCGAGACCGGCGGATGTTGTGACCAGCTTGAAAGTGGATCCGGGGGCCGTTGTCTGCTGGGTAGCCTTGTTGTAAAACGGTCTGGACTTATCCGCCGCAAGCTTGTTGTAATAAGCGACGTCCATTGTATTTGCAAGCCGGTTATTGTCATAGCCCGGGTAAGTTACGCAGGTGAGGATCTCGCCGGTCTTGGGGTTCGTGATGACCGCGGAACCTGAGCAGGGATCCAGAGCCAGCATGGACGGCTTCAGCGAGAGATTGTGGATCTTGGCCAGAACGAGGTCGTAGGTGTCGTAATCGCCTTCGATAAATGCGTCGTAGAAACCGTCATCCTTGCCGAACACACCCTGATCATACAGGACCTTCATGATTGTTCTTCCGCTGATGCGGTCCTGTTGGATAAGGTACTTGTAAAGCTTCTTGCTGAAGTCAACATCTGTCGA
Source organism: Lachnospiraceae bacterium (assembly GCA_045221675.1). Taxonomy (GTDB): domain Bacteria; phylum Bacillota; class Clostridia; order Lachnospirales; family Lachnospiraceae; genus Chordicoccus. Next base: position 72,057 of record JBGUWZ010000030.1, read on the forward strand.
GAGATAATCCTCGATGTACTCCGACAGCTTTGCGTAGATCTCCGCTGAATCAAGGTAGGTCTCGTCTGTCGCGAATACTGAGATATCGATCCAGTTCTTGCTGGCGGCATAGGTCAGATACTGACGCAGAGTGATGGTCTCATCCCGTGTCCAGGCGAGGTAGGTCTCGTCCGTGCGGTCAATGGCCGTGCTGTTCAGTATATCGAGCTTGGATGTCAGAAGGTCATTGACGATGTAGCTCTCATACTCTTTCATCTCATTTGAAAGATCTTTGTAGGCAGAGGGCTCCGCGCCGGTCAGCTCGTTATTTAGAGCCGTAAAGATTTCCTCCTGCTTGGCAATGAACTCTTCATTCATGAGTTTCTCATTGTCTGAAGCATCCGGGGCGCTCAGATGATCAAGGGAGAGCACATTGTTGGCAATAAGAGCCTCATAGACGTCATAGATCGGGATCATAATGTTGGCTGTATCTGTGACTTCTGAGGTGTCGAATTCTTTCGCGTCAATGATGACAGTCTCGAGAATACCGGCGATGCGCTGTTCGAGCAGCTTGTAGGTTGCGACCTGAAGTTCTTTATCTATGGTGAGGTACACGTCGTTGCCTGCAGTAGGCTCGATCCTGGAGTTTTCGTCGACCTTGAGGACCTTGCCGAGGTTGTCGACATAGACGGTCTCCTCGCCGTCGAAGCCCTGCAGATTGAGTTCCAGTATTTTTTCGATGCCGCTCTTGCCGACGATCGAGTTATTGTTATAGCTGGAGTTCTCCTGCTGAAGCTCTGAGAGATCCTCCGCGGATACTTTGCCGGTGTAGCCGATGATAGAAGCGAAAGCCTCGGGTTCATCGTATATTCGGATCGTATCGTCAACGATGTCGATACCGGTAAGTTCCGTGCTGTGCTCCATGAGATCTGCGACGGAATCCGGCGAGACATCTGTAGCAATCGTGACCGGGAGATACTTCCGGTAGCTGGTCGTAAATAGCTGATAGCGAACGTAGATGATATTCAGAATATCCTGCTTGGACAGCTCTTTGGGCAGTCCGGCTTCAGTGAGCTCCTCGGGAGTGTAGGGCTTGTTCTCGCGGATGACCGCGAAACCGTCTTTCTCACCGACAAGGGTCTTCATCATATCGTTTGCTGTAGCGTTCAGCTGCTCATCGGTCAGGTCATCGATATATGCTTCGCCGAATACGTCGGCCTTAAAACGGCTGAGACTTCTGCCTGACACGTCAAAAGCGTACTCTCCGTTCTCGTCGAGTACGACATGGAAGTCATTGCTCAGGGAATCACCGTGAGATTCAAGAATTTTTGAAATGCGGTAAGCCTCGCCGTTCAGGGCGAGGGCTTTTGACCTGTTCGTGGCGTATGTTCCGTTATCCTCCAGGGTGACGCTGTAGCTCAGCTTATTGGAGGCCAGAAGTTCACCGTTCCTGTCATAGATGTTGCCGCGGGATGCCTTGAGAGTTCTCTTCTTGGTCGTCATGAGACGGAAATTGTCCCTGTAGGCAGCCCCGTTCACGATCTGCAGGTCGTAGAGCCTGTGGATCAGTACGCTGGACATGAGTACGAATATGATAGCCAGAACGGCAGGACGGCTGATGCGGATCCTGCCGATAAATCTCTTTAATCTTTTATCCAAAGTGACTGACGTCCTTTCTTCTGATTATTCACCAGTGCATGATTGATGACGTAGAACAATCGGTACAGGATGAGCGTCATCAGAGCTGTGTAGACAGCCTCGGGGATAATGATCCCCGTTAAAAAGCGTGCAAATGCGATCCTGCCGCGAAGCAGGAAAAACACCACATACACAATGAAGTTGCACAGCACGTCGGATACAGTCGCCAGAATGAGCGGCATCTTGACATCATTGTCAAAATAGACCTGGCAGAAAAAGCCGGAAGCATAGCCGACCAGCATGTAGAGCAGGCCGTAGAAACCGAAAACGCTGCCATAGGTAAAGTCAATAAGAAGACCGCTGATGAGACCGGTCAGAATACCCTCTTTCTTGCCCTGCATAAAGGCGATGGAGATCGTTATGATGATCATCAGATTCGGGGACACAGAAGTGACACTCTGCAGTGAGAACACTGTCGTCTGCAGAATGCAGCATACCGCGATCAGAATAAATATGATTATCTTCCGAATCAATGGAGCCTCCTTATGAGTTTTCCCTGGTCTGCTTTAATTCGCGGATGACAAGGACTTCACGGATGTTCTTGAAATCGGCCGCCGGGATGATCGTACCGGAGCGGGTCAGATGATTGGAATCATCCCCCACTTCCGAGACGTACCCGATGAGAAGACCGGTCAGGAACTTAGTGCTGATGCTCGATGTGACTATTTTGGTTCCCTCTGTGACGACATTGCCGTCGTCCCGGAGCTCTGAGAAATCGATTTTGCCTGAACTCATGCGGCTGAGGTTTCCGGATACGATGCACGTGTCTGATGTTGATGCGACCATGGCGCTGATGTTGGACTCATCGTCGATGATCGATTCGACATAGGCCCAGTTCTCTCCGACTTCGGTTATGATTCCGATGAGACCTCCGTTGGCTATGACGTTCATATTTACAGCAAGATTGTCCTTGGTTCCCTTATTGATGACGAAACGGTTGTACCAGTTGCCGGGATCCTTGGATATGACCTGTGCGGCCACCTTGGTGTATTCCGGATACTCTTTGTCAAGCGCATAGAGTTTTTCGAGCCTGTCAAGTTCGGACATGCTCTGCGAAAGACGGGCGTTCTCTTCTGTCAGATCGCCTACCCGCGCCTTAAGTTCCTCATTCTCGGCAGCCAGGGCCTGCACGTTGCGAAAACCGGAAGCCCATGATCCGAGAAGATTTCCGACTTTATTGACACCGTTCTGGAAGGGAACGATGAACTGATTTGTCACCTGGCGGACACGTCCGTCCGTGCCGGTCGAAAATGTCATAGCCATAAGGCCTATGCATATGATCGCCAGAATAATGAGAAGATGCTGGCTTTTCAGCCTCTGCCTCAGAAAATTCAAATTCTTCTTCATTTCTTCTTCCTTATCGTGTAACCCCATCTCCACAGGGCCTTGTGGTTCACAAGTTCCTCAAGTCCGCGGACGGTGCAGAGTTCATAGTGTGTTGAGAGCTTGACATCGACCCCGATATAATGTCTCAGATATCGGTCGATGTACGGAATACGTGCTGTGCCGCCGGTGAGGTAGATTCCCTCGCGGCGAATAGACTCGCTGATCTGTGGCGGTGTTCTCTCAAGGAAGTTACGGATCTCGCAAGCCAGCTGAGAAATCTGAGCCTCGACAGCAAGCGATACCTGCTCGGATGTGACGACACCTTCTTTCGGAAGGCCGGAGAGCGTGCTGATGCCGTAGATTTTTCTTTCTTCACGGATATCTTCGCCGAGTGATGAGAGAACGGCTTTGAGGCGTTTGGCTGTATGATGTCCTATCAGGAGATTGTCATCTCTGCGGATGATATCGCAGATAGCACTGTTGAGCTGCTGCCCACCGATCGGGATATCCTTACTGATGATGACCTGCTCATTGGCAAGGACGGATATTTCCGTATTCTGTCCGCCGATGTTCACGATCATAGAACCGCGGGTGCGATGGATCGGAATTCCGAGGGCTATAGCGTCGCATATGGCACGGTCCACCAGATACACCCGGGGATTCTGGATAATGTTGCCCTGGCTGATGGCGTAGTATGCTCTTTTTTCTATCTCGGACATATTGACGGGAGCCGAGAAAAATATGATCGGAGCGTAGCCGATCCTTCTATCTGCTCTCTGCATAAGCGCGGTGAGGACATAGAGGGCTTCGGTGACATCAGCGATGCGGCCGTTCTTTACCGGCTGATGCACTTTGATGTTCGGCGGATTTTTTTCGAACATATCGAAAGCGTCGTTTCCGACAGCCAGTACCTCGCCGTCATCCTTGAACGCAATCATGTTCTTTTCTGTCGTGATCTGCCCTGTATGCTGGCAGTATATCTTGACGGCGCTGGTCCCGAGATCGACGCCGAAAGCATTATGTATAATCGGATTGTGAAATTTCATGCTCTCCTCCGGAAGCAAGAAGTCCTTCTTCACTGAAACTCACGAAGCGGCGATCGCCGATTATTATATGGTCGAGAAGACGAATCTCAAGAAGCTCCCCGGCCTCGCGGACGCGCTCGGTGAGGAGTATATCCTCATGGCTGGGCGTCGGATCACCGCTCGGATGGTTGTGTATGATAATGATTCCGACTGCCCGCGCGCGGAGGGCGGCGAGAAAGAGATCACGTATAGATACGACGGTCCAGTTCACTGTTCCCTTGGAAAGATACTCTTCTCCTATCAGCCGGTTCCTGCTGTCTAACATCATGCAGATAAAGCTCTCTTTTTCCTCGTGCCGCAGCTGCTCCATGTAGTAGTCAGCTATTGACGACGGTTCGGAAAATGAAAGCTCCTCTCTCGCTTTGTAGGTGGCAATCCGCTTGGAAAGCTCGCCCACACATTTAAGCTGAATTGCCTTGACCTGTCCGATGCCCGGGATGGACATGAGCTCGTCGATCGTCAGATGACAGATATCGAGCAGCCCGTTCGGGTTCGGGAGAAGGTGCAGGATCTTTACAGCCAGATCTTCTGCGGAGGCTCCCTTAGTGCCTGTCTTTATTATGACAGCCAGGAGCTCGGAATCTGACAGAGCACCGGGTCCGTAAAGCAGACATCTCTCATAAGGTCGGTCAAAATCCGCGTTGTTCCTTGCCAGTAAGCTTTTCAAAAACCCCTCCATCTACTCTCCGGGAGCGATAATCGAAAATTAGGCAATATGCATTTTAACATAAAATGGTGTTACTGTACACGGCTCAGGTCAGTTTTCGAAATCTTTTTATAATTGCCTCCGCACATCTCATTCCGTCCATGGAGGCCGATGTGATTCCTCCCGCATAGCCGCAGCCCTCGCCGCAGGGATAGATTCCGTCAATATTGGAGACGTATTTCTCGTCCCTCGTGATGCGTACCGGTGATGAGGAGCGGCTTTCGATCCCGGACAGGATAGCATCAGGCCGGTCGAATCCCCGGATCTTCTTTCCGAAAGTTGAGATCCCCTCTCCTATATCCCTCGCCATAAATGCAGGTATGACGGAATTGAGATCCGCAAATGCGGCGCCGCCCCGAACGCAGCTTCCGAATTCACCGTAATGAGGGCTGACAGTTTTTTTAATAAAATCTGCATAGAGCTGTTGAGGAATCCGGCCGCCCGCTGCTCTGTATGCCCTTTTTTCAAGTTCGGCCTGAAACACTGTACCGGCCAAAGCTGCCGGAATATCATCCGGTTTTCCCGGCATAAAATCATCCGGGGTGACCGTGACGAGTATGGCTGAATTGGCATTTGCACTGTCTCTTCGCATATAACTCATTCCATTCACGGCAAGGAGACCTCTCTCCGAGGATGCATTGACGACGTAGCCTCCCGGGCACATACAGAATGAATAGACGCCTCTCCCGTCGGCAGCCTTGCAGGTCAGCTTGTAGGGAGCGGGGCCGAGATGTTCATCCTGCGCTCTTCCGTACTGTGAGAGATTGATCATAGCCTGTGGGTGTTCGATGCGGACTCCTGCGGCAAATGCCTTCGGCTCCATAATAAGCCCCCTTGCGTGCAGCATGGAAAAGGTGTCCCTTGCTGAGTGACCGGGAGCCAAAACGCATACCTCGGCAGGGATGCGCTCGCTGTCATTGACCCGGACAGCGGTCAGTCTGCCGTTTTCGATTTCAAGGTCAGTTACCTGGGACAGAAAGCGGTATTCTGCGCCGAGCTCTGTGAGCCGCTCTCTCATGCGCACTAAGACCTGAGTCAGAACGTCGGTCCCCACGTGAGGTTTCTGCTCATATAATATGGACTCGTCCGCCCCGAACTTGACGAACGTTTCTTTCATGAACTGCGCTCGGCAGCCCGGATCCTTGACGGAGGTATTCAGTTTGCCGTCTGAGAAAGTGCCGGCGCCGCCCTCTCCGAACTGGACGTTTGTCTGTGTGTCCAGTTCACCTGTCGCCCAGAAGTGTTCTACTCTGGAAGTTCGTGTGACAGCATCCGCACCGCGCTCAAGTATGAGCGGTTTATATCCGGAAAGGGCGAGCACATATGCGGCGAAGAGTCCTGCGGGACCTGATCCTATGATCACGGGTCTATGGTGCAGTGCCTCATCTCCGGCCGGCGGTATGACATAGTTTTCCTTGTCGGTAAACATAATATTATTATGTTTACCTTTCTTTGAGTGATTTTTCATCCTTTTCCGAAGCTGATCTTCTTTTCGGGTCGCAAGAAGAACGGTATAGATATAATAGAGGTCCGGCTTGCGCCTTGCGTCGAGCGAGCGGCGAAGGATCTCGAATTCCCGGATTTCCTCCGGTCTGATACCGGCCTCATGAGCAGCCTTTTTTACCAGAGATGCCTGATCAGCTTCTACAGGCAGCTTAATGTCAGATACTTTTATCATATATCCCTCCGCGTAAGGGTTCAGTCCTTTGCTGCGTGTCTCCCTGCATTTGCGCCTGTTGACCATGCAAACTGCAGGTTCCAGCCTCCGCAGACGCCGTCTGTGTCGAGCAGCTCGCCTGTGATAAAGAGGCCGGGGCAGAGCATGGACTCTGAGGTAGTCGGATTGACCTCGTCTGTACGGATACCACCGGACATGACCTGGGCGCTTCCGGCTCCGGCAGATCCTTTTACACGAAGTTCGCAGGTCTTTATACGGTCAGTAAGATCTTCAATACTTAAAGCGCCTTTTGTCAGTGCGGGGATGAGTTTTTCGGGAAAGAGACCTGTCAGGATGGACTTCATATCGTCTGTTCCGAGCAGATCGCGCCTGTTTTCGAGGAAAGACTGTGTCATCGCCCTGTTAAAGTCAGGGAAAAAGTCGAGTTTCAGTGTGACCGGGAGACCGCTGTCAAGAAGGATCAGAGCTCTTCCCGATAAGTTGAATACAGGGATGCCTGAAACTCCCTGCTCCGTCAGCTGAAGCTGGCCTGTCTCGGAAGCCATCTCCAGGCCCTGAGTGCACAGAGTACATGTGCCATGGATGCGGACGCCGCTCCAGCCCTTTTTCTCTGCTTCTTCGCATACGAGCGGTACAAGGGAGGGACGCTGGGGAACTGTGCTGTGACCGAGACTTTCCGCAAGTTTGAGGCCGTTGCATGGAAGCTGGGATTTTACCAGAGAGGCAGCGGTGCCGCCGGACAGGATCACGCGGTCTGCCGTGTAGGTCCAAGAGGCCGTCTGGACATTGAAATGATCATCTTCTCTGGTGACTGCGATGACAGTCTCATTATTCTTAATTTTGACCTTCAGCTTCGCGGCTTCCCGGAGAAGGCATGCAAGCACACTCTCCGCCTGCTCCGCGTATGGGTAGATCCATCCGCCCTTGCTCGTCGTGTAGAGCCCGATCTCCGTGAAGAAGCGGATTGTATCCTGTACGGAAAAGGCATCGAGAGCGCGGGCGGCAAAGCCCGGATCGGTGCCGTGGTAAGCGCGGCGCATGTCACCGGTGTTGGTCAGATTGCATTTGCCGTTGCCGGTGCGAAGCAGTTTTCTGCCAGGCTTTTTTTCTTTTTCGAGGATCGTGACACGGGCTCCGCCTCTTGCTGCCATGATTCCTGCCATGAGCCCGGACGCGCCGGCTCCGATGATGATGACCTGTTTTTTATCTGACATAAGTAACTCCCTGTCAAGCGAGACTTGAATTTACGATGAGACTGTTCGCAGGCTGTGTGTGGGTAAGAGTTCAGGTTGGCTGCTCTTTACTACGCTACCGGCAGCCAAGATTCAGCAGGGTGCGTTGGAAACAGTTCAGGCTGGCTGTTCTTTTACTACGTTACCGGCAGCCAAGATTCAGCAGGGTGCGTTGGAAACAGTTCAGGCTGGCTGTTCTTTTTACTACGTTTACCGGCAGCAAAGCATCCATCTTCGTGAGAAAAACATTGCATATCCGACTGAGAGATCGAAACATGCAAAGCATGTTTCAAGCTCGGAGGGAAGGATATGCGTTTTTCGATGAAGATGATGTTTGCGCCGGTTTATGAGACTACGTTACAGCCAGTCTGAACTGTATTAGGTCTGAACTGTATTAGGTCTGAACTGTAATCAGGACTGTATCTCCGGGATCGTGACCAGCCCGGCGTTTTTCATCTCCTGCAGAGACATGAGAATGCCGAGCTTAGCTGACGGCCATGTGAGCCCGCCCTGAAAATAGACCGAATACGGCGGACGGATCGGTCCGTCGGCCGAAAGTTCAATGGAAGACCCCTGCACAAAAGCACCTGCTGCCATGACGACCGGGTCGTCGTAGCCGGGCATATCCCAGGGCTCCGGAGTGACAAAAGAATCGACCGGCGCGGCCTTCTGGATGCCCTTGCAGAAAGCGACGACCGCTTCCGGTGAACCGAGTGTGATCGACTCGATGATGTCGTGGCGATCCTCCTTCCCGTCGGGCAGGGCGGAAAACCCCAGTCTCTCGTAGACATTTGCGGCAAAAATCGCTCCTTTGAGAGCAGATGCCGTGACGATCGGTGCCATGAAAAAGCCCTGATAGAAGGCAGGATTCACACCCAGGGACGGACCGACTTCGCTGCCGAGGCCGGGACATGTCATGCGGTAGGAAGCATTTTCGACATATTCAGCTTTGCCGGCAATGTAACCGCCGACGGGGGCAAGGCCGCCGCCCGGATTCTTGATGAGGGAGCCGACAATTAGATCCGCTCCGACGTCAGACGGCTCGATGGTCTCTGTGAATTCGCCGTAGCAGTTGTCTACCATGCATATGATGTCGGGAGAGATACTCTTTACACAGGCGATGGCTTCACCGATCTGCGCTACGGAAAGAGTTTTCCTCACTTCATAGCCCTTGGAGCGCTGGATCGTGACCATTTTCGTCTTGTCGCTCAGCGCATTTCTGATCCCTGTAAGGTCAAAATTGCCATCCGACAGCAGGTCTACCTGACGGTAGGTGATGCCGTACTCGGCCAGAGAGCCCCTTGAAGGGCGGATCCCTATGACCTCCTCGAGGGTGTCGTAGGGTTTTCCCGCAATCGAAATGAGCTCGTCGCCGGGTCTCAGATTGCCGAAAAGCGCAATTGCCAGAGCGTGAGTACCGCATGCGATGAGCGGTCTCACGAGGGCTGCCTCCGTGTGGAACACTTTGGCATACACTTCCTCCAGTGTGTCGCGACCGATATCATTGTAGCCGTAGCCGGTCGTCGTTCCGAGGCAGGCTTCGCTCACGCGGCATTCCTGCATGGCTCCGATGACCTTCAGCTGATTGATTTCGGAAACTTCATCTATTATTGCGAAACGGCCTGAAAGCTCATCGCAGATGCTCTCTCCGTATCGGAAGACATCTTCGTCGATGCCGAGTCCCTTATAAATATTTGTCTTATCCATGTATGTCCTTTCTCATGCCGGGTCCATACCGATAGTCTTCGCCATGAACTCTGCAATTCTTCTGCTGTCCCCGTCAAAGTCCGCCCGGTCTATCCAGACCGCGTCCTTTTCCCGCTTGAACCAGGTGATCTGACGTTTTGCGTAGTGGCGACTGTCCCTCTTCAGGACCCGCACTGCCTCATCAAGGTCATATTTGCCGTCCATGCAGTCGAGCATTTCCTTGTAACCCAGCCCCTGCATGGAGACCATATCTCGGGTGAGACCCATCTGGCGCAGGTACATGACTTCATCGTAGAGCCCCTCCGCCATCATGAAATCTACTCTTCTGTCAATTCGGTCGTACAGAACAGATCTGTCGTCGTTCAGCACGAAGAAATGCAGATCATACGGAGTCTCTCGCAGTCGTTCGGCTTCGTTGTGGGCAGAAATTGTCATGCCGGTCTCTTTGTAGTATTCCAGCGCGCGGATGACCCGCTTCAGATTGTTCGGGTGGATGGTTTCATAGGAGACAGGGTCAATACCTGCAAGCCGCTCATGGAGTGCAGCGTTTCCGTATTCTGCGGCGTACGCGGCAAGTTCCGCCCTGTATGCAGGAGAAGAACCGGTCTCCGAGAAGTCTATGTCGCGGGTCACGGCCTGAATATAGAAGCCGGTACCCCCGCAGAGGATTGGGATTTTTTCCCTGGAGATAATGTCAGATACAGCGGCTTTGGCTGCCCTGGCATATCTCACGACGTCGAACTCCTCAGTCGGGTCGGCGACGTCGATCAGGTAGTGGGGAACTCCCATCATCTCTTCTTTTGTGATTTTTGCTGATCCGATATCCATGTGGCGGTAGACCTGCATGGAGTCGGCGGAGATGATCTCTCCTTCGATCATCCGGGCAAGTTCAACGGCTGCCGCACTCTTTCCGGACGCGGTGGGACCTGCCACAACAATCAGCATCGGTTTTTCTTTCTGTGTCATCACACTATTCTCTTAAAACGTTTTTCAAGTTCAGTTTCCGTAAATGAGATAATCGTCGGACGACCGTGCGGGCAGTGATAGGGATCATCGCACTCGTCGAACAGTTCGTCGATCAGGGCTTTAGCTTCGGAGGCGGAAATTCTGTCGCCGCCTTTGACAGCTGCCTTGCAGGCCTCTGTCGCGACGCGGTGGACGTAAATATCCAGCTTCTTCGGGTCCTGAGTGATTTCCAGGCTGTCCAGAAGTTCTATGAAGAGCTGCCTTGAACCGAGAGCTTCCATAGAGTAAGGGACTGCGCTGATCTTGTACTCTCTGCCTCCGAACGGCTCTATCTCGAAGCCGGACTGCGTGAAGGCTTCCATGTACTCATCGAGCAGGGCTTTCTCCTCTTCGGTGACTGAGAAAATTACCGGCGGAGAGATCATCTGGGATGTGATTCCGCTCTGCTCATACTGCCTCATGAATCTGCAGTACAGGACTTTCTCGTGAGCTGCGTGCTGGTCGATCATAAACAGGGTGTTCTGATATTGGACGATCCAGTAAGTGTTGAAAGCGCATCCGATGATGGTCCTGTCGGGCTCGGCCTTCGGATCCAGAAAATTGTCAAATATGCTCTGCTGCTGATAGACAACAGGAGCGCCTGCGTACTGTGTATCTTCGCCTGTTCGTTGAACAGCATTGCTGACAGTCTTCTGCCCTACTGTATCCATGGCAGTCTGCACCACGGTATCATTGGGTATCTGCGGCACCATACTGCCCGCAGTCTGTGTCGACATACCACCGGAGGTCTCAGCTTGTGTATTATCTGCCGCACGTGTCTGTGGATGAGTGGCAGCATGCATCTCCGCGCCGCTGTTCCCGTAGGTGGATTTTTCTCTCAAGTAATTCTTTTCAAATGGTGCCGGCGCCGCATACTTTTGCTCTTTCTTTTCGACTTTCGGTCTTACAGGCGGATTGAGAGCGGATCTGATAATCATCTCCTGCTCGTACAAAGCCTTTTTTATGCATGTCGATAACTGATTCAGAATAAAGCGCTCGTCAGAGAAGCGCACATCCATTTTTGTGGGATGAACATTCACGTCGACCGCGTCGCCCGTGACAGTGATCATGAGACAGGTGAACGGATACTGGTGCTGCATGAGCTTGTTTCCGTAGCCGTCCTCGATTCCCAGTGAGACCACGCGGCTTTTGACATAGCGGCCATTCACATAGTAATTTTCAAAGTTTCTGTTGCCCCGGCAGATCGACGGCTTTGCTATAAAGCCTTTAATCTGTATTCCCTCCTCCGAGTAGTCGATTGGAAGAAGCTCCGAGGCAAGTTCACGGCCGTAGATGTGATAAATAGTGTCCTTTAGATTACCGCTGCCGGTAGTCGAAAGGCGTGACGTCCCGTTTACAATATACTCGAAAGCGACGTTCGGATTCGACAGGGCAAGCTGCTCGACAATGCTGCCGACGTGCGCGGCTTCCGTCATTGCTGTCTTGAGAAACTTTGCTCTTGCCGGAGTATTGTAGAAAATATCACGGATGACAAATGTAGTCCCGTCCGGAGCTCCGATCTCCTCGAGCAGCTTTTCACGGCCTCCGTCGATCACATATCGGGAGGCCGTGATCTCATCTTCTGTTTTGGTGATCAATTCCACCCTGCTGACGGCCGCGATCGACGAAAGAGCTTCTCCTCTGAAACCCAGGGAAGCAATACCCTTAAGATCCTCGACGGAGCGAATCTTGGACGTGGCGTGGCGCAGAAAAGCAAGGCGGATCTCATCCGGTGCAATGCCGGCTCCGTTATCCGTGATTCGGATCATTTTGATGCCGCCGTCCTGAATCTCGATTGTGACTCTTGACGCCCCGGCGTCGATGGCGTTTTCCGTCAGCTCCTTGACCACGGATGCCGGCCTCTCGACGACTTCGCCTGCGGCGATTTTATCGATTGTGTTCTGGTCTAATACATGTATGCTGCTCAATTCACTTATCCTTTCCAGCGATTGTTGAGCTTATTCTGGAGCCTGTATAATTCATTCATGGCTTCGATCGGAGTCAGTTCCATGACTTTCATCTCCGCCAGTTCTTTCAGAATGTCCTCATCTCTGACGGTGTCAAAGAGCGTCATCTGCGCGAGATCCACATCATCGTAATGCTGCGGTTTTCGGGCTTTCGGCTTCGGCTGTCCGGCTACATTTTCAATGGCTGCTGTGATATCCGCGCTTGACAGCTCATCTAACAGCTGTCCGGCTCTGGAGAGGACCGCTTCGGGAACTCCGGCGAGCCTTGCGACCTGTACGCCGTAGCTCTTGTCGGCGCCGCCCTTCACGATCTTTCTGAGGAATACGATACCGTCCCCTTTCTCCCGGACCGCGATGCAGTAGTTATTGACGCCGTCGATCTTTCCCTCGAGTTCGGTCAGTTCATGGTAATGGGTCGCGAACAGCGTTTTCGCGCCGATGATTCTCCGGTCTGCCACGTACTCGATGACAGCCCACGCTATGGAGAGACCGTCAAATGTGGACGTGCCGCGGCCGATCTCATCGAGAATGAGAAGAGACCTGCTTGTGGCACTTCGCAGAATATTGGCAACTTCCGTCATTTCCACCATAAATGTGCTCTGACCGCTGCCAAGGTCGTCACTTGCGCCGATCCTGGTGAAGATTCGGTCGACGAGACCGATATCCGCCTTTTTTGCCGGGACAAAGCTGCCAATCTGAGCCATAAGTACGATCAGTGCGACCTGGCGCATATAGGTGGACTTGCCCGCCATGTTGGGGCCCGTGATGACAGAAATGCGTTTTTTCTTATTATCAAGTAAGGTATCGTTGGGGACAAACGCCTCATTCTCGATCATTTTCTCCACAACGGGATGTCTGCCCTGCTTGATTTCTATTACGCCTGTCGTGTTCAGCTTTGGGCGGACATAGTGGTTCCTGCGCGCGACCTCGGAGAGGGATGCAAGAACGTCAATCTCCGACACGATTCTTGCGGTGTCCTGAATGCGAACGATATTGTCGCCGATCTGATCGCGGATACTGCTGAAGATCTCATACTCAAGAGAATTCAGCTTGTCCTCCGCGCCGAGAATCTTGTCCTCAAGTTCCTTTAGGCGCGGCATTGTATAGCGCTCCCCGCCGACGAGTGTCTGTTTTCTGGTGTAGGTGTCCGGCACCATATTCTTAAAGGAATTAGATACTTCGATGACATAGCCGAAGACACGGTTGAACTTGATCTTCAGTGTATGGATGCCGGTCTTCTCCCGCTCCTCGGCCTCAAGCTGAGCGAGCCAGTCCTTGCCCTCGGTCCTAGCATGCCGGTACTCATCTACATCGGGGTCATATCCATCCTTTATGATGCCGCCCTCTTTCATAGCGAGGGGCGGATCATCACAGATGGCATCACCGATCAGAGAGCAGAGGTCGTCCAATGTGTCGAATGTCTCAAGAAATGTTGTAAATCTCATTCCGGACAGTTCAGACAGGAGAGCTTTTATGTGAGGCAGCATTTCAAGCGACGAGCGCAGTGCGATCAGGTCGCGCGGATTTGCGCTCTTGTAGCTTATACGGGCTGCAAGGCGTTCGAGATCATAGACAGGATTCAGGTATTCGCGGATCTCGGCGCAGGTGATTTCATTTGCATTCAGCGCTTCGATCGCGTCATATCGATCGTTGATCGCGTCCGCGTTTATCAGCGGCTGCTCGATCCATGTGCGGAGCATGCGGGCTCCCATGGCGGTCTTCGTTTTATCGAGCACCCAAAACAGAGACCCGCGCTTTTCCTTTTCGCGCAGCGTCTCAATGAGCTCAAGATTGCGCATTGCTGTCCCGTCAACGATCATGAATTCTTCCGTGTGATAAGGCTGAATTCTTGATATATGCGCAAGGTCGTTTTTCTGTGTCTCGAAGAGGTAGGTGAGCAGCGCGCCGGCGGCATTCATGCCGCACGTGAACTCCCCAATACCGAGGCCTTCCAGTGTGGCCACATGGAAGTGGTCGAGAAGGGTCTTTTTGCAGACTGTATCCCCGAAATATCTTGGGTCCATAGGTGAGATCATGATGCCGAGACGACCCTTAAGATCCTCAATATCGAGACCCGACATCATCAGGGCTTCGCTGCAAATGATCTCTGACGGAGACAGTTTATATATCTCATCCGTCAATTTGCGAATGCTGTCCACCTCTGTCAGCATAAAATCGCCCGTTGTGACGTCAGCGCAGGCGATCCCGAACCGGTCCTCAGTGCAGACAATGCTCATGAGGTAGTTGTTCCGGCTTTCACTGCCGGCATCTATCTCAAGATTAGTACCGGGTGTGACAACGCGTGTCACTTCTCGCTTTACCAGACCTTTAGCAAGTTTCGGATCCTCGACCTGATCGCAGATCGCGACCTTCTGGCCTTTTTTAATCAGCCTTGACACATAGACATCGAGTGCGTGATGAGGGACACCGCACATAGGCGCCCTTTCGGGGAGGCCGCATTCTTTTCCGGTCAATGTGAGTTCCAGCAGTCTCGATACGTGGACCGCGTCGTCGAAGAACATCTCGTAGAAGTCCCCCACGCGGTACATGAGGACGCAGTCCTTGTACTGCTCCTTCATCTTTACGTATTCCTGCATCATTGGTGATAGTGCCATGAGTTTACCTTCCTTAGATGGGAAACTGGTTCCCAAGTATCAGCCATAGTCCTATATTATACCGCTATATTTCCTGTCTGTCATTTGGCAATTTATTTTTTTTTCGGATACCTGCTGACTGAATTGTTAATGCTTATCCGGCAATATTTCTGGCTAACGTGCAAAAAGACAGTGCAATGTTTCTGTTCATATAGGAACTGGAAACTGCACTGTCAAAACGATATCGTTTGATATTGATTAAATTTTGTGAAATGTCATTACCTCTATCGGGTGATGATAACAAGCCAGTCTTATTGGCGTGTGTCAATCAGAAACAGGCTCTCCGAAATAATAAAATCCTCTGCACTCTGCAAGGCGAACAGGTACTATTTTACCTATCATTGAAGCATCGCCGGGAAGATGTACAACAATGTTATGCTCTATGCGACCGGTTACAAGTCCTGGCTCACGGTTCACATCCTCGACGAGTACATCCATTACTTTTCCGGTGAAGCGTGCGCATCTTTCTTCCGCTGTGACCTTGACCTCTTTAAGCAGACGGTTGAACCGTTCCTTGACGATTTCTTCCGGAACCTGGTTTTCCATTTCGGCAGCGGGTGTGCCCTTCCGCTTTGAATAGATGAAAGTAAAGGCGCTGTCAAAGCCGACCTCTCGCACGAGGGACAGTGTGTCTTCAAAGTCCTCCTCTGTCTCGCCAGGGAAGCCGACGATTATATCTGTGGTGAAGGAGATGTCAGGGATAGCCTGGCGAAGTTTTCTCACGATTTCCAGATATTTTGCCCTGTCATAATGGCGGTTCATTTTTGCCAAAATAACATCACTGCCCGACTGGACCGGCAGGTGCATGTGATGGCAGATAATCGGGTTTTCCGCCATGACTTCGATGAGCTCGTCTGACAGATCCTTCGGGTGAGATGTCATAAAGCGGAGGCGTTTCAGACCGTCTATGTTGCAGATCTCTTCGAGAAGCTGGGCAAATGTAACTCTCTCCTTCAACGTCTTGCCATAGGAGTTGACATTTTGGCCGAGCAGCATGATTTCGACGCATCCGTCATCCACAAGGCTTTTAATTTCGGCTATAATCTCCTCTGGAGTCCGACTGATTTCCCGCCCGCGTACATAAGGCACGATGCAGTAGCTGCAGAAGTTGTTGCAGCCGTACATGATGTTGACTCCTGATTTGAAGAAATGCTTCCGTTTTACCGGCAGGTTTTCCGGGAAGACCTTGGTCTCCTGGCGGATGTCGATGACTCTCTTATCCTCGTTCAGGGTTCTGACGAGGAGTTCCGGAAACGCGTATAAATTGTGTGTTCCGAAAATAAGTTTAACAAACGGGTAACTCTTTTTAATTTTAGCGACGACATGGTCTTCCTGCATCATGCAGCCGCACAGGCCGATAATCATGTCCGGACGTTTTTTTCTGACGGCGTTAAGGTGACCGAGTCTTCCGTAGACATGCTGGTCAGCATTTTCTCGGACCGTACAGGTATTATATATGACAAGATCCGCTTCATCTTCATTTTCAGTATCCTTAAATCCCGCTGCATCAAGGATACCACGGAGTTTTTCGGAGTCGCGGGCGTTCATCTGGCATCCAAAAGTTACAATACATGATAGCAGCGGACGCCCAAGCCTCACTGATATAAGTGTGATGAGTTCACGGGCTTCTCCTATATATTGCAGCTGCTTATCGGTTTCTTTTATCTGACCTGCGTCAATTCTGTTTTCAGGCATTTTTGTTTCTCCCATATTACTTTGCAGTATGGATTATTATAGCAAGCCGGCAGTATTTTGCAACAAAAATTAATCTGTGTATTTCAGGCGTCGGCGATATGAGTCATTTATCCACGCACCCCAGCGGGGTGCGACGGTCATCCGGCGCAGTAGAGCCGGCGCCGGGATGTAAATAATAACGAGAGCCTCGCAGGCTCTCGTTTATGATTTGATGTTAGCATAATGTGTGAAGATACTGTATTGTTTTAGGCTTATCGATAGTTTTCGAGATAGTCTAAGAGGTAAAATTCCTCCTTCGGATTGGCAAGGAAGATCGTGCCGAACTCCCTGCCTTCCACGAGCTTGTGAATAATGTGGAAGTCAGAGGCGTTGGCGATGATCATGTCGCAGCCGGCCGATGTAGCTATATCTGCCGCAATGAGTTTTGTGTTCATACCGCCGCTGCCAAAGCGGCTTCCCGTGGATCCCTTGCCCATATTCATGAAGGATTCATCCAGCTTCTCAACGATGGGGATGAACTTCGCGTCCTTGCAGGTCCTCGGATCGTCAGTGTAGAGACCGTCGATGTCGGACATGAGCAGCAGCAGATCCGCGCCGATCAGGGCGGCGACCACCGCTGACAGCCGGTCATTATCGCCGAACTCGATTTCTGCTGTGGAAATCGTATCGTTCTCATTGACGATCGGGATGACCCCCATGGCGAGAAGCTGTTCAAATGTATTTCTGGCATGTCTGCGGCTCTCGGTGTCGGTAAAGGTATCCTTGGTCATAAGGATCTGAGCTGAATTGAGTCCGTACTCGGCGAAAAACTTCTGATAGATTGAAAGCAGTCTTACCTGGCCGATCGCGGCACACGCCTGCTTGGCCTGCACACTGGTGACCTCAGTAATTCCCATGGCAGCCTTGCCGACCGCGATCGCTCCGGAGGATACCAGAACGACAGAGACTCCCTTATTGTGGAGATCTGCAACCTCCCGCACGAGAATCTCCATTTTGGGAAAATTCAGGCGGCCTGTCTCCTGGTGGACCAGAGACGATGATCCGATTTTTATGACGACTCTTCTCTTATTCTTAAGATGTTCTCTCTTACTCATTTTTTCTCCGTCATCCTTCGACTTTTGAACGGCCTCCGTGGGCAGCCACATTCCGCTCCTTCTCCTGATTCATGATCGTCAGATAGACATCTTCACCCCATTTATAGGCTGCTTTCCATTCGGCGTTATATACTTCCGCTTCGGCAGCCTCCTCCTCCGTCACTGCCATGACGGCTGACTGGGAATCCTCCCCGATCACACAGTTCCGGATGTACTGGTTCTGTACAAGGCAGATCCATGTTTTTCCGGTATTGATGTTCAGCTCTTCACCGCTCAGGGTCCTGTAAGTGACCGGTTCGTAGAAGCTCGGTCTCTCCCAGGTGATATCTATGCACTTGCCGTCTGAGATATAAAGTCCTTTTCCTCCGGCGGTCGTGTCATAGTGCAGGTACTGGGAAGTCTGGTAATAATCATAGTTCTGGAACTCGACGATAATGTTTTTCACTTCGAGCTGCTTATTGTTCTCGACATCATAATGGCGGTCACCGTACTGGTAGCGAAGATATGTTCCGGTCTCTTCCTGATAGACGAACCATGGCTTGTTGATAAGGAAACCCGGAGCAAAATACTTGGCAGGCCTTCCGCCCTCAAGATCTGAGGAAGTGTCTCCTACCCAAACGTAATTTAACTGGGGCTTGAAATCCTCATTATGCGTCTTTCGGTAGCCGAGAAAATCGATTGCCTCATTGATTTTGGCACCGCTGATATACGCATTGTGAGGTGCTCTGTGGAAAGTATTGTCGCGATAGAAGAACTTGCCGGCGTACCAGGCGAGCCCTGAAATGTTGTCGACGTCGTCGGATTCCAGATACGGGAAAGCATAAGCTGCCTGACCGTAGTGCTCGTAAATCTCATCGAAACCGGCAGCGATCGAGAGAAAATAGTCGCGGCAGCTGCGCAGAGGGCCGATTCGCGGCAGGTCGTCGTAGTAATCAAACAGAGCGCAGAAACGCGTGAGACTTCCCTCGACAACGGCTTCAATGTAGAGATCCGCCTGACTGACGCCGCTCTGTGGGTAAGCTCCGGTGACATTATCGATCATAAATCCGACGGGACGGCGCTTCGCGAGATCTGCGGGAATATATTCACCTGTCAGAATGCTCTTTCCCATACCCTCGGGGATCGGTTCTGTCGGGATCGGCGTGGGTGTCGGCGATGGCGTCGGGGTCGGCGTGCTTGTGGGCGTAGGTGTTGCGGTCTTGAAGATATCAAATACAGAGCCCGATGTGGATTCATCTTTCGGTGCTTCCGCCACAGAGGATTCGGAGACAACCGGCTCAGTTGTTCGCGCTTCGCGCACGAAGGCTGTTCCGGGTTCGATCGGGGTCCAGAAATACTCTCTGACCTCACAGCTTGTCAGGAGGACAGCGAAAAATATGGCAGGGAAGAAATAGAATAATTTGCGCATTAGTATCAACCTTTCAGTGTCATTCTCTCGTTATTCCCAGTTCAGAAAGTACGTCTTCCTGTTTCCTGAACATGACATCGGCATCCTCTGGAGTCATGTGGTCATATCCGATCAGATGAAGCACGCTGTGAGCTATGAGGAAGGCGTACTCTCTCAGAGTGCTGTGACCGTATTCTTTAGCCTGACTTTTGATCCTGGGCATGCACAGAACGATGTCGCCGAGGAGCAGCGAGCCGCTCTCCGGATCGAAATCATCGAAGGAATCCGGGTCGATCTCTTCGAAATCGGCGGGATATGTGTATTCGTGCATCGGAAAAGACAGGACATCGGTCGGGCTCGCTATATCTCGCATTTCCCGATTAATCTCCTCGATCTCATTAAGTCCCGTGAGCAGTATATTGACCTCGGCGTCGTAAGGACACAGGCAATCGGAAAGGATGCGGGATACGACAGCCTCGGCTGTTTTGTGATAATCAAAATTCAGGATCTCTTCAAAATCGGATCCTTCATATTCATTTTCTATTATGACAGTCATATATACTCCTCGAAAATCAGCCGCGTCTTCTTTTTATCTGATATCGCGCTCCGGTATCGCGTGGTCTGCTCTTCTTATTTTTCTCTTCATATACTTCGTAAGCCTGAACGATCTTCTGGACCAGCGGATGTCTGACGACGTCCTTGGAGGTCAGCTCGCAGAAACCGATCTCGTCGATTTTTTTCAGGACTTTCATTGACACGTCAAGACCACTCTCCTGATCTCTCGGCAGATCCTTCTGTGTGCGATCGCCTGTGATCACTACCTTGGTTCCGAAGCCTATGCGTGTGAGGAACATTTTCATCTGGGCAGGCGTCGTATTCTGGGCTTCATCAAGAATGATGAAGGCATTGTCAAGAGTCCGGCCGCGCATATAGGCAAGGGGAGCGACTTCAATCAGCCCTTTTTCTGAATTTTTCTGAAAAGCTTCCGGTCCCATGATCTCAAAGAGTGCGTCATAGAGAGGCCTGAGGTAGGGATCGATCTTGCTCTGAAGGTCTCCGGGCAGGAAACCGAGTTTTTCTCCTGCTTCGATCGCGGGTCTGGTCAGAATGATTCTGCTCACCTCATCTTTTCTGAAAGCCCGCACTGCCATCGCCATTGCCATGTAAGTCTTGCCGGTACCCGCAGGTCCGACGCCGAACGTGATCATTTTATTGCGAATGGAATCGACATAAGCTTTCTGCCCGAGTGTCTTGGCCTTTATAGGTCTGCCGGCCATCGTGTGGATAATGATATCATCGTCAAGAGAATCAAGACGGTCGCCCATATCATCCATGAAGAGTGACAGCGCATAATTAACATTCTGCGCCGTGACAGTCTCGCCTCTCTCTGACTTGACAAGCAGCTGGGCAAGAAGCTTTCTGGCCCTGGCAGCATTAAGGGCAGGGCCCTGCACTTTGACACTGTCGTCCCGAACGATGATATCGACGCTGAGTGTCCGTTCGATAGATTTAATATGCTCGTCGAGGTCTCCGAAGATATTTTTCTGGTGCTCGGCGGGTATACTCATGCTGAGTTCAGTTCTACTGTTCATTAAATACCTCTTATTGTACAGACTGTTATCACGAGCCGTTTCCGGCCGCAAAGCATCCATTCTCGATATAGGTGAAAATGTGCCGCAGTCTGTCTGGATTGGCATACAGTGTATTTTAGCATCTTTGCCGCATAATATAAAGTGCTAATCTTGTTTCACTTATGATAAGGCTCCCCTTTTATTATTCTGAACGACCTGTAGATCTGTTCAAGAAGAATGACCCTCATGAGCTGATGGGGGAATGTCATGGCGGAGAAACTGAGCTTTTCATTAGCCCGCATAAGGACTCCTTCGGCAAGCCCGAGACTTCCGCCTATGACGAACACAATGGTACTCTTCCCGCTGACCATAAGTTTGTCCAGATGCCCGGATAATGCCTCGGACGAGTACATTTTTCCTTCGATCGAGAGAGCGATAACATAGTCACCGTCTTTTATTTTGCTGAGAATACGTTCACCTTCTCTGGACTTTATCTGATCGCACAGGTCAACGGATGCGTTGTCAGGAGTTTTCTCATCAGTGCACTCGACGATCTCGATCCTGGCGTAGCGGGACAGGCGCTTTGAGTACTCTGCCGCAGCATCCCGATAGAATTTTTCTTTTATTTTTCCGACACAGACGATTTTTATGAGCATAGTTTCTCCTGAATTCAAGTCTCGCTCGCGAGACTTGGCGCGGGATTCGGGTCAGCGCCAGCTGACATAATTCCAAACCGAATCCCTGCGCATCCTCGCGGAGCGTTTATCTCAGTGGGGGATTGTAACCCGCCACTGAGACAAGCAGGATATTGATTTACCCACCGCTTGCAGAAGCGGGGGTCTTCCCCACTGAGATAAATGGATGTGGGTCAGAATATGAGCGTAAAAGAAGGACTGCCGTATGCGACAGCCCTTACAGATTTCACATTATCGGAAACGCTGCGCGAACCCGAAGATTATAATTCAGGCGATTTCAGCGCCCTTTTGTCGGGAGCTCCTTGCGGAACTTCCGATAAGATTTCGGGAAGTTAAGCGTTCGCTTCCTTACTCTTAATATAGTTGTCGATACCGCGTGCGCCGGCACGGCCTGCGCCCATGGCCAGAATGACGGTAGCAGCGCCGGTGACGGCGTCGCCTCCTGCGTATACGCCTTCCTTCGTTGTCTTGCCTTCATCCTCTGTAGCTACGAGGCATTTTCTGCGGTTGACTTCAAGACCCGGTGTTGTGGAGGAGATGAGCGGATTCGGGGATGTTCCGAGGGACATGATGACACAATCACATTCCATCTCGAATTCAGATCCCTCGATCGGGACCGGACGGCGTCTGCCGGACTGATCCGGCTCACCGAGCTGCATGCGGATGCAGCGGATTCCTGTGACGTTCTCGTTCTCATCCATGAGGATCTCGACCGGATTCGTGAGAATATCGAACAAAACGCCCTCTTCCTTGGCATGGTGAACTTCCTCGGCTCTTGCTGGGAGCTCCGCCTCGCTTCGGCGATATACAAGGTGTACTTCCGCACCAAGACGAAGAGCTGTGCGCGCAGCGTCCATAGCAACATTTCCGCCGCCGACGACAACTGCCTTCTTTGCGTGGAAGATCGGTGTATCGTAATCATCGCGGAATGCTTTCATGAGATTGTTTCTGGTCAGATATTCATTTGCAGAGAATACGCCGTTTGCGTTCTCTCCCGGAATACCCATGAACATCGGAAGACCTGCGCCTGAGCCGATAAAGATGGCCTCATAGCCTTCCTGCTCAATCAGTTCATCAACAGAAATTGTTCTGCCGACAATGACATCTGTGATGATCCTGACACCGAGTCCTTCGACATTCTTGACTTCCTCCGCGACGACAGCATCTTTCGGGAGACGGAATTCCGGAATACCGTAAGTGAGAACGCCGCCTGCCTTGTGCAGTGCTTCGTAGATGGTCACATCGTAGCCGAGCTTTGCAAGGTCACCGGCACATGTGAGACCTGCAGGACCGGATCCGATGACAGCAATCTTGTGTCCGTTCTTGACTTTTGCGCCTTCCGGCTTGATACCGTCAGCTTTAGCGCGGTCAGCGACAAATCTTTCCAGCTTGCCGATTGAGACCGGCTCAGCTTTCAGACCGCGGACACATTTGCCCTCGCACTGTGTCTCCTGCGGGCAGACACGTCCGCAGACTGCAGGCAGAGAACTGGACTCAGTAATTACCTGATATGCGCCGGCGAAATCTCTCTCTGTTACTTTCTTGATAAAGCCCGGTATGTTGATGCTGACAGGGCAGCCCTCGATACAGCGTGCATTCTTGCAGTTAAGGCATCTTGTGGCTTCTTCTACAGCTTCTTCCTCATTATAGCCGTAGCATACTTCGTCAAAATTCGTCGCTCGCACAAGCGGCTCCTGCTCTCTTACAGGGACTTTAGTCTTGGACATATTTGGCATTATTTCTCACCTCCACAATTTCCGCAGCCACCGTGATGTGTCTCACCTTCCTGATATTTCAGCATAGCGCGGCCTTCTTCTGTCTTATACAGCTGTGACCTCTTCATGGCTTCTGCCCAGTTGATCTTAAAACCGTCAAACTCAGGGCCGTCGACGCATGCGAATTTGATCTCATCGCCGACCGAAAGGCGGCAGGCACCGCACATTCCGGTTCCGTCGACCATGATCGGATTCATGCTTACTATTGTCGGGATGTTGTATTTCTTAGTTGTGAGGCATACGAACTTCATCATGATCATCGGTCCGATCGCGACACAGTGATTATACTCCTTGCCTTCTTCCACAAGTTCATCGATAACGGATGTAACGACACCTTTGTGCATGTAGGAACCGTCATCTGTCGTGATATACAGGTTGCCGGCAACCTCTCTCATCTTTTCCTCGAAGAAAAGAAGGTCCTTTGTCCTTGCGCCGATGATAACGTCTGCGCCGATTCCGTGCTCATGGAGCCACTTGACCTGCGGATATACTGGTGCCGTGCCTACGCCGCCGGCAACGAAAAGGAACTTCTTTCCGGCGAGCTCCTCCTCGCTCATTTCAATGATATCGGAAGGTCTTCCGAGAGGACCGACGAAATCGTCGAATGCATCGCCTTCGTTCAGTTTAAGGAATTTATTGGTTGCTACGCCGACGGGCTGGAATACAATTGTAATTGTTCCCTTCTCGCGGTCATAATCGCAGATTGTAAGCGGGATGCGCTCACCCTCATCGCCTTTTTTAACGATGATGAACTGACCCGGCTCACAGTGACGCGCAACAAGCGGTGCTTCGACTTCCATGAGCCAGACAACGCTGCTGAGCTGCTCTTTCCTGATGATCTTGTACATGTATACCTCCTCTTTCGCGTGTCATATAAACGCGCATTCACTGTCTCCCGTGTAAACGGAAATATTTCCAAAAACGACTAAACGTTTTGAGAAAACAAATGGATTGTCCTCCGCCTTGTGGGCGGCAGCTGTGTAGTGAGTGCTCAGCCGACAATGACGTACATGGCGTTCACATTTTCACTTGGATTGCCGTCACTGTCGACAGCGATGCATGAAAACACATGTGAACCGACCGGCATGGTGACCGGTCCCGTGTACTCGGCCGACCCGGTCGACGGTACATCGTCAAAGGCGTAGTAGATAATGCATCCCTCCGGTGCGGTCACGTGAATCTGGGAACCCTCCTCGTAGACGCCTGTCGGCTCGGAGATGACCGGAGGATCCGGTCTTGTGATCTCTATGTTGTAGACACACACAGTGACATTGCTCTTTATGCCTATCTCATTGACGGCGATTGCCCGGATCTCATTTTTTCCTATTTTGGTCTTAATCTTGTCTGTGTACAGATCAGAGGCAGTCGTCGGATCTGTGCCGTCAGTCGTGTAATAGATCAGTTTTTCGGGAGATCCGATTGTGACAGATATCTCTTTGCTATAAGTACCGGCGATCGGAGTGATAGCCGGAGCAGTACAGACGTAATCCGCATATTCGAGCAGTACTTCCTCAGACTTGCAGTTTTCCATGAGTTCATGGATGGAATCGTAGTTATTGGTCTCCATATAGAGACTGATCAGCTGACCGTAGACATCAATATTGCCGGGGTCAATTTCAATTGCTGATTCCAGAGTCTGCGACGCAGCCTTAAGATCCCCTTCGCTCTTTTCAATCTGTGCCATAAGGCGCAGGCATTTTACTGATTTAGGGGACAGCTCAAGAGCTTTTTCGGCATAAGACCTGGCTGCTGCCGTATTCCCTGCAAGGAATTCTTCCTGAGAGCGCTCATACTGGTACTCAAAACTCGTGGTGTTCCGATATCTGATATAGCGAATAATGCCGACCGCTGCGGCAATGATGAGAAGCAGGATCAGGAAGGTCATGATGAGCGAACCTCTGCTCTCCCTCTTCCTGGAAACCCGCTTTTTCTTTCTTCTGCGTCTCCGCTTTTTCTGAACAGCTTTGCGTCTTTGCTCCTGCTTTTCTCTATCCTCCCGTTTTTTTTCATCGATCATGAATTCAACGGGGCGATAATCCGGAACCAGATTTATTTCGGCACCACATCGGGGGCAGATCAGCTCGCCGTCAGGTATCTCTGAATTGCATTTACGGCATTTCATAAATGTCACTCCGCTTCGAACATGTCATTGAATGTTTCCATAGACATGAGGATTCTTCTTGGTTTTGTTCCTTCTTCAGGACCGACAACACCTGCTTCGCAGAGCTGATCCATGATGCGGGCAGCTCTGTTAAAACCGATTTTGAACATTCTCTGCAGCATTCCTATAGATGCCTTGTCCTTTTCGATGATGAATCTTCCGGCTTCAATGAAATAAGGATCTCTGTCATCGTCCGGTTTTGCGGTGTTTTGGACAGAATTATTCATAGACTCTATGATCTTATCTTCGACTTCATTATTATACACTACCTGTTTTGATTGTGAAGATAAAAATTTAACCACTTTGGTGATGTCGTCGTCAGACACATATGCGCCCTGAAGTCTTGCCGGCTTGGGATAACCCTGCGGGTAGTAAAGCATATCACCGTTGCCCAGAAGCTTTTCCGCTCCGTTCATGTCAATGATCGTCCGGCTATCTACTCCCGAGGAGACAGAGAGGGCGATTCTGGACGGCATATTGGCTTTGATGAGTCCTGTGACGACATTGACGGACGGTCGCTGGGTGGCAATGACCAGGTGGATACCGGCTGCTCTGGCAAGCTGTGCGAGACGGCAGATCGCGTCTTCGACTTCGCCCGGAGCGACCATCATTAAGTCGGCAAGCTCATCGACGATAATTAATATCTGCGGCAGCCTTGCTCTCTTTTCTCCGTCCGGAAGAGCCTCGTTGATCTGGTCGATCTTCTTATTATAAGTCTTGAGATCTCTTACTCCGGGGTACTCCGAGAACTTATTGTAGCGGTCATTCATCTCATGTACGGCCCAGCCCAGGGCACCGGCTGCTTTTTTCGGATCGGTCACGACCGGTATGAGCAGGTGAGGAATCCCGTCGTATATCTTGAATTCGACGACCTTCGGGTCAATCATCAGCATCTTGACTTCGTCCGGTGTCGACTTGTAAAGGACACTCATGATAAGTGTATTGATGCAGACGGATTTACCGGATCCGGTGGCACCTGCGATCAGCAGGTGGGGCATTTTGGCTATATCCGATACGACCGCTTTGCCTGAGATGTCTTTTCCTACTGCAAATGTCAGAGGGGCCTTACTCTTTCTGTACTCCTGCGATTCGATCATATCTCTGAAAGTGACCGGAGAGACTTCCTTATTGGGAACTTCAATGCCGACGGCTGCCTTTCCGGGAATCGGGGCTTCGATCCTGATTTCGGATGCGGCCAGGTTGAGCTTGATGTCGTCTGTCAGGGCTACGATCCTGGAGACTTTGACACCCTGCTCGGGCTGAAGCTCATACCTTGTGACGGTCGGTCCCTTGCTGACGTTGATCACGTGGACAGCGACGCCGAAACTGTTAAAGATCTCCTCCAGTTTGTTGGCGGTTTCAAGAAGCTGTTTTTTTGAGTCGCCGCGAACAACCTCGCCTTTAGTGAGCAGGTTTATACTTGGAAGCTTATATTTGACCGGCTTCGGAACTGCCTGTTTGATCTCGGAGTCAATACTCAGAACTCCTTCCTCGATCTCCGCTTCCGCGCTTTTCGGGTTTTTCCTCTGACTGCGGGCGGGAACAGTCTCCGGGGGAGCTGTCTCCTCCGATGGTTCTTCATACGGAGGTTCTGCCGCCTGGTCGATTTTCCGGGAGGGTTTCTTTCTCACGGATGCGGATTTTACTCTTGGTTCACCGCGACCCTCGTAAGAAAGCTTTCCGTCTCTGCCGACTTTGATGTCTGAAAGCGGAATGAACCTTGTGTCATCTTCATCTTCATCCTCGTCATCGAAACCGGAAGTGATTACATCGGAAACATCGTTGCCGGAATCCGATCCCTCAATGAATTCGTCGTCGTCATCCTCTGAAGCCAGTATTTCCATGACGCCCGATGCTAGAACTTCATCTCCCTCGGCATCAAATCTGGGCAGAGAGAGATTTTTATCTTTCTTCCTGGAGGCTTCATCCGTGGCAGCCCTCGTGTCCTTGCCTGCAAGAACTCCGTGAAGGAATGACGGCATGACATAGCCGTCCGTCTTCCGGGCTGCCTTTGCAGGTTCGGGCGGCGCAGCATCTGCTACGGGAGTGATATCGGTAGTATCTCCGACCTGCTCGCCGTTGATTGTGATCCGATCTTTAAGACTTATAACAGGTTCACTGTCGACTTCATCGGACGGTGTTGTCAGAGCCCCAGCTTTTTTCTTTCTCGCCGGTTTACGGCTGTCTTTTGCTCCGTTCCCGGGTTCGGGGGCTTTGCGCGTTTCGACGAACCTCACTTCTTCATCTTCATTATCGTCTGAGTCACCATCGCCCCATTCACGGTACTCATCCTGACGCCTTGTTCTGTCAGGCGCCTTTTTCTTATGGCGTCTTGCTGCTTCCCGTGCGGATACCGGTTCGTCATCATCGTCGAAGAGATCAAGATCATCTTCATCTATGTTCTTTTTCGAACTCCCGTCGGTTCTGAGATCCAGTTCCATTTGACGGGCTTCGCTCTCACGCATCCTGCGTTTTATATGTTCCCGCTGTGTGTCCCGGGCACGACGGACCCTGTCTCTTCCTTTTCTTCCGAAGAGGGTGAACAGGGGCTTCTGTGTGAGAATGATGAGAGAAATAAAAATCATGGTAAACGTAGCAACGACGGACAGGATCGTATTGAAGCCTGCTTTGTAAAACGCATAGGCAAAGAGACCGGCCACAATGCCGCCGCCCGTTCTGTCAGCTGCGCAGATCGAGAAGTAATCTGTGATTCCGGTATTGCTTTTATAGTCCTGCATTGTCATGAAATGGAGGAGCACGCACATAAAAATGAACAGCATAATAAGGCCGATCATCTTTCTGATGATCATGCCGTTTCTTTTGTTCGCTATATAAAAGGCTGTTCCTCCAAAAAGGACAAGCGGAAAGATGTATGCCATGAGGCCAAACATTCCGAACAGGCCGTAGCTGGCAAATCTTCCGAATCTGCCGCCGAGACCGAGAACGCTGACGAACAGAACGACTGAGCATACAAGGATCAGGACAAGTATAATGTCACGCCCTACCCCTCTTCCGGAGGATGCGGGTTGTGCCTTTGTCTTTCCTGCCCCGGCACCGGTGCTGCGTTTTTTGGCGGCACTTCTGTTTCCGGAGGAACGGCTGCCTGACCCGGAGGGAGCCTTTGACCTGCTGCCGGTATTCTTTTTCTTAGCTGCCATATATTTCCCTCATAAATCTGTCATTGTGTTTTCAGGTTTGCGTAAAATGCATAAAACACGGGAAGATATACTTCCCGCATTCATGTCTTTCAATCTTGGACGGTACGCATCATACGGACCGTCAGACCGTGAGCGCGAAATTCAGTGCGATGATGACCGCTCCGATCAGAAAATTGTAATAGGCGAACTGTGTGAAGCTCCTTGTTCGTATGTAGCGGAGAAGGCGCTGGATGAACAGGACACCGATGAGCAGTGAACACAGTGTTCCGATCGCGCACATCCCAAGATAATCCGGTGTTATGAGAGTCTCATCGAGAGACATTATTTCGATGATCAGAGCACCGATGATACAGGGTATGGACATCAGGTATGCATAACGGATAGCGAGTCTTTTATTGAAACCCAGAAGAATGCCGGCCGAGAGCATGACAGCTGAATGAGATATGCCGGAGATGACCGTAAATCCCTGTGCGATACCTGCCAGAAATCCCCTGAGCGACGTAATATCTTTGGGAATCTTGTTGCCGGGCGTAAGCTGACCGACAACAAGTAAAACGATTCCGCTCATGAGCATTCCGACCCCCGTGTATAGAAGAGATCTTGAAGAGATCGCTGCGACCCCTCTGAGAAGGACTCCTATAACGGCTGTCGGAACAGCGCCGACTGCGATAAGCATCGAAAGGCGCCTGTAATTGGAAGTGAGGAGTTTTCTGAGCTTTGGCTCTTCATGCTTCCTGGCTGCCCGAAGAAACGCGAACAGATTGTGGAACGCGTCCCGGATCATGAGCAGTGATTCTGCCAGAAGCCTTGCGATATCTTTTTGGAGTGCAATCAGGATAGCCAGCAGAGTTCCCATATGGATACATACATTGAAAAATGACATATTATACGGGAGATGAATCAGCTGCTCGATAGCTGCCAGATGTCCGGATGAGCTGACAGGCAGGAATTCCAATATACCCTGAGTGATACCAAGTATTGCAGAAAGCAGAAATTCCATATATTGCGATATCCTTTGTAAGACACTTTCGTGCCGGTTTTAATCTTCGTCCCAGTTGTGGTATACATTCTGAACGTCATCGCTGGCATCAAGAAGATCCAGGATCCTGTTCAGATTATTGATCTGCTTCTCGTCTGTGAGCTTGACATATGTCTGCGGGATCATAGTGACTTCGGCTTCGGCCATCTGGATACCCTCTGCCTTGAGTGCTTCCTCGACTTCCTGGAAGGAATCCGGATCTGTGAGAATCTCGTAGCTGTCCTCTTCCTCGTTGAAGTCCTCGGCGCCGGCGTCGAGAGCGATCATCATGAGGTCATCGGAATCCATCTCGCACTCTTCCTTGTCGATAATGATCTGACCCTTTTCATCGAACATGAAAGATACGCATCCGGGTGTTCCGATATTTCCGCCGCCTTTGGAGAAAGCGCTGCGGACATCCGCTGCCGTGCGGTTCTTGTTGTCTGTCAGAGTGCGGACGATGATGGCGATGCCTGCCGGACCGTAGCCTTCGTATGTGATCGTCTCATAATTGGCTCCGCTGCCGTCGCCGGCCGCCTTCTTGATTCCGCGTTCGATCGTGTCATTCGGCATATTGTTGGCCTTTGCCTTGGCGATGACAGTAGCCAGCTTGAAGTTATTTGCAGGATCGGGACCGCCTTCTTTGACAGCGACTGCGATTTCACGCCCGATGATCGTAAAGATCTTGCCCTTAGCGGCATCATTCTTTTCCTTCTTGTGCTTGATATTTGCAAATTTTGAATGTCCTGACATAACTTCTCCTTTCAAACCGCGTGAGCGGCTCATCTACATATCTATAAATCAGGTGTTCTTGGCGAACACATGTATTCTTAACTATAGCATTTTTAAAGCAAATAATCAACTGCCAATTCAGGCCCCATATCATCGGCCATTGGAAGGGAGACCTATCAATCAAAACAGGAGGTCTGCTCCACACAGATGCCGTTCTTCATGAAGCACCTGGGAACGCGCTTCCCGATGTCACAGACGAACTCGTAGTTGAAGCGTCCGGAGAGTGCTCCGAGCTCCTCAACAGAGATATGCTCATCTCCCTGGCTCCCGACGAGGACGACTTCATCCTTCTGTGAGGCTTCGGGGATGTCAGTGACGTCTACCATGAACTGATCCATGCACACTCTTCCGAGGATCGGGGCTTTTTTTCCGTGGATCAGCACATAGCCTTTGTTCGACAGCTGTCGCGGATACCCGTCGGCATAGCCTACCGGGATCGTTGCAACACGCTTCGGCTCAGTCACTTTATAGGTCCCGCCGTAGGAAATCTCGGCACCCGGCTCAAGAGTTTTTACGTAGGATATGTGGCTTATGAGACTCATGACCGGCAAAAGGGGGACCGGCTCTGTCTCGACCTCATCTGACGGATAGAGACCGTAGACGGTGATGCCCGCCCTGACCATATCGGCGTTCGCTGCCTGAAGGCGGATAATGCCGGCGCTGTTCGACATGTGGTGGATCGGTATCTCCACTCCCGCGTCGGTCAGCATCTCGGAGAATCGATTGTATCTCTTCATCTGAGTAATCGCCGGAGTTATGCT
This sequence comes from Lachnospiraceae bacterium, assembly GCA_045221675.1. Classification (GTDB taxonomy): domain Bacteria; phylum Bacillota; class Clostridia; order Lachnospirales; family Lachnospiraceae; genus Chordicoccus. Next base: position 103,201 of record JBGUWZ010000030.1, read on the forward strand.
GAGCTCATCCGCCCTCGCAAAGTGGGTGAACAGACCTTCCGCTTTGATATTCGGAAGAGATATGATCCTCTTTATGGTCTCGACGGAATCGGCTGTATCCGCAAAACCGATCCGGCTCATGCCCGTGTCGAGAGCAAAATGGATGATTGCTGTTTTTCCGAGTCCTTTCGCGCATGTTGAAAGTGCGCGTGCAGTCTCCTCCTCGAATACACATACCCGGATGTCATAATCAATCAGATCTTCATACGATTCCTCGAATGCATAGCCGAGGAGCATGATCGGTTTTGATATGCCCTTTATGCGAAGCTGCATGGCTTCCTCGGCCGTCGCTACGGCAAATCCCCAGATATAATCGTAATTCTGGATGAGTCTTGCGATCTGGACAGCCCCGTGACCGTAGCCGTCAGCTTTGATGACAGCTGCCATTTTTGTGCCGGCTGTGAGATTTTTCTTCATGCTCTCAAAGTTGAATCTGACTGCGTCCAGATCAATTTCTGCCCGTACCCTGCTGTACTTCTTCATAATAATCTCCTTATTTCACGGTGTGAGATGCCCCGTCGCCCTGTCCGCGCAGGCGGTGGGCGGTCTCGGATCCCGCTCTTCTAATTAAGATGCGGGAATTTGATGGAAGGCGATGCTGAAATTTATTTCAGGACATCGCTCAGATGTGTAATAATGTCGGACGCGATCATGAAGCGCTCGCCTTTGTCTCTGCAGGCCGCGTCGCCGGCGAGCCCGTGGATCAGGGCAGCCATCGGCGCTGCAGAAAAGGGATCTGTCCCCTGCGCGAGCAGTGAAGCCAGAATGCCGGAAAGTACATCGCCGCTGCCGGCAGTCGCCATGCCGCTGTTGCCGGACACATTGATGTAGACACTGCCGTCCGGCTGAGCTATGACTGTGCGGGCATCCTTCATGACAGTAAAAACTCCGCAGCTGCGAGCGAGCAATACCGCTGAGGATATCGGGTCGGATTTGAGCTCTGCGACAGACTTCATAGCCAGTCTTCCCATTTCCCCCATGTGAGGCGTGACGTAAAGCTTTCCCATGTAGGAGGAAAGAAGCGTCGTATCGCCGAACAGACAGTTCAGACCGTCAGCGTCAAGTACAAGCGGATGTGAGCAGGAAAGAAGCACGTAGCGGACGATCTTGGCCGACCGCTCTGTCGTTCCGAGTCCGGGGCCCATACAGACTACATCCGCCCACGCAAGGGAGGCGTCGAGCGCCATGACCACGTCCTCATCATTCGTGTATGTCTCAAGCAGTGCTTCCGGAATCTCTCTCTGCAGAATGTCGCGGTTCGATTCGGCAGTCAGGATCTTGACCATTCCGGCGCCGGATCTCATTGCCGCAAGGGCGGAGAAATAGGCGGCCCCTGCCATGTTCTTCGAACCGGCAATGATCAGGACCTTGCCGAAAGTGCCCTTATTGCCGGACGCGAGCCGCATGGGAAGCAGCTTCTTAATATCATCCTGCTCAAGATAATGAATCTCATCCAGAGAGAGTTCTTTGGGGATATCGGAGTCCGAGGTCTCGTCGCCGGGAAGCCTGCTCACTTTGGCTGCTATCCTGCCGCCCGGAATGTCGTCCAGAATGCCGATCTCCTCCACTACGATCCTGCCCGCGTGAAGCGCGCCGGGGTAGAGAACGAGACCGGGCTTTGTGAGCTGCATTGTGACAGTGACATCGGCATGGACGGCATTTCCCATGACAGCACCGGTATCGGCATTGATACCGGACGGAATGTCTGCAGAGATCACGTAGGCTCCGCAGTCGTTTATCGCTGAGATAACATCAGAGGCCTCGCCTTCCACATCGCGTGAGAGACCGATGCCGAACATTGCGTCGACGATGATCTGATAAGAAAGGTAATTTGGATTGGTCACCTCAAGGATCCCCAGTTTCTTGCAGATTTTTTCCTGAAGCCGCATCTCGCCGGTGAATTTTTCCGGTTCTCCGACGATGAAAAGGTCGGCTCTCACGCCTTTCATGTGAAGAATCCTCGCACAGGCTGCCCCGTCACCGCCGTTGTTGCCGGTACCGCATACGCACAGTACGCGGCCCTTGCTGCCGAGTTCCTCATATTTCTGTATGACTTCTCTGGCAATGCCGAGAGCCGCTCTCTCCATGAGAACTGCCGAAGGGATGCCGAGAGTTTTTATTGTATAATTGTCGCGGGCCCTCATCTGCTCCGCAGTTACGATATGTTTCATGTATACCTCCGTTTTCAGGCAGCAGGCCGCTGCCACTGGATTTTCAGTCAGATAAAGTATAATCCATGAATGTCAACTTTTCAATGGAGCTGTTATTTTTCACTGGTCAAGCAGGTAAAAGTCGGGTATCATAGCATTATTACGTTCAAAGGAGTATGCTGTGATACTTGACATACAGAAAGTGAGCAAGACGTTCCCGGGTAATGAGGTGCTCCGGGAAGTCTCTTTTCATATTGAGGAGAACGAGAAAGCAGCGCTTGTAGGCATAAACGGTGCCGGAAAGTCCACACTTCTTAAGATCATCATGCAGGAAATGTCGGCGGATTCGGGAATCGTGACCCTCTCACGCGGAAAGAATATCGGTTATCTGGCCCAGCATCAGGATCTCACCGGCGATGCGACAATATTTGAACAGCTCATGATGGTAAAAAAGGATATACTGGAGCTTGACCGCCGCATGCGAGCTTCCGAAAAGCGCATGGCCGGACTCAGAGGCGACGCCCTGGAATCCGAGATGAAAGCCTATGCGCATGATCAGGAAGTCTTCGACCGGGCAAATGGCTACGCATACCGCTCGGAAGTCACAGGTGTTCTGAAAGGTCTGGGATTTGAGGAGGAAGATTTTTCGAAACGGGTAGGGACCCTCTCCGGAGGTCAGAAGACGCGCGTGGCCCTCGGTGCTCTCCTCCTTACGGCTCCGGACATCATTATGCTCGATGAGCCGACGAACCATCTGGATATGAATTCAATTGTCTGGCTGGAAACTTACCTCATGAACTACAGAGGAGCGGTCCTCATTGTCTCCCACGATCGATATTTCCTGAACCGTGTCGTCACCAAGGTCATTGAACTCGACCACGGCAGAGCCAGGACCTATATGGGAAATTATGATGCCTACAGCAGGAAAAAAGCGGAGATCCGCCATGCGGAGTATATGGCTTTCATGAAGGCTGAGCAGGAACGAAAACATCAGGAAGAAGTCATTGCCAAATTAAAGCAGTTCAACCGCGAGAAATCAATAAGACGCGCGGAGAGCCGGGAGAAAATGCTGGCCAAAATGGAAATGCCGGACAAACCTCACGGTGAAAATGCAGTTATGGGTCTCTCCTTCTCTCCCAGGTTCGAGAGCGGCAGAGATGTTCTCACTGTCTCGCACCTGGCCAAGGCTTTCGGAGGTATATTTCTATTTGACGACATTTCATTTGAAATTAAAAAGGGGGAACACGTCGCGCTCATAGGCAACAACGGTACGGGCAAATCAACACTGCTGAAGATACTGAATGAAGTGTATACTCCCGATTTCGGGAGCTTCACGCTGGGTGCCAATGTGGAGATCGGCTACTATGATCAGGAGATGGCCGTTCTGGACATGAATAAGACGATCTTCGATGAGATTTCAGATGACTATCCGGAATTGAATAATACCAGGATCCGCAGTGCGCTTGCCGCTTTCCTGTTCACGGGCGAGGATGTCTTCAAGTACATTCGTGATCTGTCCGGCGGCGAGCGGGCCCGGGTCTCCCTGTGCAAGCTCATGCTTGGCAGTGCTAACTTCATCATACTCGATGAGCCGACGAACCATCTGGACATCGACTCCAGAGAGATTCTTGAGACTGCGCTGAACAGTTATACCGGTACACTCTTCTACGTCTCCCATGACCGCTATTTTATCAATCACACGGCATCCCGCATTCTTGATCTGACTCACAGGTCGCTGGTCAATTATATAGGAAACTACGATTATTATCTGGAGAAAAAGGAAACTCTGGAAAAAGCATACCTTGGAATCGACCCTGAAGATACTGCGGTCAGGGAGGAGACACAGGCAAAGCAGGACTGGAAGGCTCAAAAGGAGGAGCAGGCAAGGGCCCGCAAGCGCGCAAATGATATAAAGCGCACCGAAAAAGAGATCGAGGAACTTGAGCTGGAGGATGCTTCCATTGATGCCGAGTTCGAAAAAACAGAAGTGGCCTGTGATCCGGTCAAATGTACGGAACTCGGAAACCGAAAGGAACAGATATTGACCAGGCTTGAGGAACTCTATTCTATCTGGGAGGAACTGTCCGAGGAATAAGCCGTGTCCTCAATTGGATTTTACGTCAGGACGCGCCCTGCATATGGAAGACATCATTTGTAAATGTCTTTCATACGCAGGGCGCGCCGTTTCGTTTTGCAGTATTCTTACATCAAAGTATCGAGTGTCTCGCGGACCGCCTTGATAAAGCCGAGGGTGCTGAGCTTTTCCTTATTTTCGAGATCGGAAATGAGGATGAGATCTCCTGTCATTTTTCCCGACTCGATCGTCGTGAGCGTTGCGCGCTCAAGCTTATCCGCAAATGCAGCGAGATCCGAATTGCCGTCGAGCTCTCCGCGCTTTCGGAGGGCGCCGGTCCACGCAAAAATCGTGGCGACGGAATTGGTCGACGTGGTCTCTCCGGCCAGATGCTTGTAATAATGGCGCTGAACTGTGCCGTGGGCAGCCTCGTACTCGAAATATCCATGCGGTGACACGAGAACAGATGTCATCATGGCCAGGGAGCCGAATGCAGATGAGAGCATGTCAGACTGAACATCTCCGTCATAGTTCTTGAGAGCCAGCACGAAACCGCCCTCATTCTTCATGAGGCGGGCGGCGACATCATCGATCAGCGTGTAGAAGTAGATGATTCCTGCTTCATTGAATCTGTCTTTGAATTCCTCTTCATATATTTTTTCAAAGATGGCTTTGAAATCACCGTCGTAGACCTTGGAAATTGTGTCTTTCGTTGCGAACCAGAGGTCCTGCTTGACGGCCAGCGCATAGGTGAAGCAGGATCTCGCAAAGCTCTCGATGGAGGCGTCGAGATTGTGCATGCCCTGGATGACACCGGGTCCTGTGAACTCGAAGATGGTCTTCTTTGTCACTGTCCCGTCCAGCGCGGTGAAGACGAGCTCCGCCTTTCCCGGGACATCGATTTTCATCTCTGTATTTTTATAGACATCGCCGTAAGCGTGTCGGGCGATGGTGATGGGTTTTTTCCATTTTCTGACGACCGGGGAGATGCCTTTTACAAGGATCGGCGCGCGGAAGACTGTGCCGTCCAGCATTGCGCGGATCGTGCCGTTCGGACTTTTGTAGAGGCGCTTCAGACCGTACTCTTCCTGACGGGCAAGATTCGGAGTGATGGTGGCGCACTTTACGGAGACGCCGTATTTCATGTTTGCGTTAGCGGCATCGATCGTGACCTGATCGTCTGTCTCATCGCGATGCCTGAGCCCGAGATCGTAATACTCTGTATTCAGATCAATATAAGGTGTAAGCAGTTCATCCTTGATCATCTGCCAGATGATTCTTGTCATCTCATCTCCGTCCATCTCGACGAGCGGTGTGGTCATTTTAATCTTATTCATTCTTGTCCTCCCGGGATTGGTTATTTCTTCATCTTGAGGCTCATGCCGAGCTGCCTTAAAGCGGTGTCCGTAACGCCGAAAAGCTCGTCGTTGGTTATGACGGTGACACGGCCGTTCTCGTATTGCTCATCGACCCAGGCCTTGATCATTGCGACCAGCTCCGATTTCTTGTCGATCGGATTCTCTTCCGGAACCTCATAATGTCTGTTGACCCAGTGAGCGATGCCCGCAAGCCCGGAAGTATTCGAGATCGCGACTTCGACCGGTCTCTTCAGGAATTTTTCAGTGTCAAAGATATTATAAATCTCCTCGTTCTTCAGGAGACCGTCGGCGTGGATTCCGGCACGTGTGATATTGAAATTCCTGCCGACGAACGGGGTTCTCTCAGGAATTTTGTAGCCGATCACATTCTCATAATACTCGGCAAGGTCGGTGATGACAGTAGTGTCCATACCGTCGAGAGTTCCGCGCAGCTGGGCATATTCAAAGATCATGGCTTCAAGAGGCGTATTGCCCGTGCGCTCTCCGATTCCGAAGAGTGAGCAGTTGACGCCGCAGGCACCGTAGAGCCATGCAGTCGTGGAGTTTGACACTGCCTTGTAAAAGTCGTTGTGACCGTGCCACTCAATGAGTTCCGAGGGTACACCTGAATGAGTCATAATACCGTAGATGATGCCGGGGACTGAACGCGGGATAACAGCGCCCGGATAATTGACACCGTAGCCCATAGTATCGCAGCAGCGTACTTTGATCGGGATGCCGTACTGGTCGCGCAGCTTCATGAGCTCAAGGCAGAAGGGAATGACATAGCCGTAGATATCTGCGCGGGTAATATCCTCGAGGTGGCAGCGCGGGCTGATACCCATTTCAAGACACTCCTTCACGATTGTGAGGTAATGCTCCATGGCTTCGCTGCGCGTCATATGCATCTTATAGAAGATATGGTAGTCTGAGCAGGAGACAAGTATGCCGGTCTCCCTCATGCCCATGGACTTGACGAGCTCAAAGTCCTTCTTGCTCGCACGGATCCAGCTGGTCACCTGTGGGAAGCGGTAGCCTCTGTCCATGCATTTTTCGACAGCTTTTCTGTCCTTTTCATCATAGAGGAAAAACTCGCATGCTCTGATTTTGCCCTTGGGGCCGCCGAGCTTGTGCATATAATCGTAGATAGTCACGATCTGCTCTGTCGTGTAGGGAGCTCTGGACTGCTGTCCGTCGCGGAAAGTCGTGTCCGTGATCCAGATCTGATCGGGCATGTGGTGCGGAACAGTTCTGTCGTTGAAGGCAATCTTCGGAATCTCATCATAGGGATACAGATTCCTGAATGTGTTCGGTCTGGCCACGTCGACCAGGGGGTACATATACTCTTCCAGTTCAAGCAGGTGAGAGTTGTGATTCATATGTACTCTTCTTGTCTCATTTTCCATAATATTCTCCTCAAATAGATGTCGTTTTCCGATGTGTCTGCAGCCGAAAAGCTGCTGCCCCGGCGGGCAGCCTTGTGCGGCTTACAGGATTCGCGAGCGGCTCGGGAACTCACATTGATGTCATGACACCTTTATTATCAATGATGTATGTAACAAGGGAAATCAGAGTAAGCGCGCAGGCAATATACATGACGGCTGCCGTCAATATCTGTATGGCCGGAATATCGAAGTTGGCGATCATCAGGATGACCATGGCCATCTGACTGACGGTCTTTGTCTTGCCCCACATATTTGCGGCGATGACGACTCCCTTGTCGGACGCGATCAGGCGGAATCCGCTGATCGCAAATTCTCTGGCAATGATAATGATGCATATCCATGCCGGAAGACGTCCGAGTTCTACCAGACAGATCATGGCTGAGCAGACAAGCAGCTTGTCGGCCAGCGGATCCATGAACTTGCCGAAATCAGTAATGAGATTATACTTTCTGGCAATTTGTCCGTCGAGCATATCCGTCAGGGAAGCGATAATGAAAATAGCGAGCGCGATCCACTTGTATACGCCCTCTCCTGCGCCTGCCAGCATAAAGATGACGAACGGGATAATGAGTATCATGCGAAGACATGTGAGTTTGTTCGGAAGATTCATATTAAGACTCCTTTCAGATATCAGCTGTCCTGATCATGTGTTTCCTCAGGGACTTCTTCCCCGGTGAGGTCGTACTCCGAAGCGCCGGTGATCCTTACATTCACGAAATCCCCGCTCATATGCGGGTAAGTCGTCGGGATAAAGACAAGTCCGTCCACGCCGGGAGCGTCGCCGTAAGTGCGAGCTTCATAGATTCCCTCCTCCGGCAGCTCGCCCTCGATCACGCATTCAATCGTCCTGCCGATGCGGCATTTCCCGCACGCTCCGGAAATCTTCTGTTGGATGCGCATGATCTCGTTTCGGCGTTTATTCTTTACGCGCTTTGGAATCTGCTGCTTCATTCTGGCTGCCGGCGTGTCCTCCTCTTTCGAGTAGGTAAATACGCCGAGTCGGTCGAACTTCATCTCCTCCACGAAGGAGCGAAGGACTTCGTGGTCTTCCTCTGTCTCACCGGGGAATCCGGAGATCAGTGTGGTGCGGAGAAAAATATCCGGAATTCTCCTTCTGAGCTCTGATACAAGATTGCGGAGATCGGCTTCACTTGTCCTTCGGTTCATTCTCCGAAGAACAGAGTCGGATGCGTGCTGGATCGGCAGATCGAGATAATGGCAGATCTTGCTCTCATTTGCAAATGTATCGATAAGCTCCGGATAAATCTCCTCCGGGTAGGCGTACAGGACGCGGATCCAGTGGAGCTCTTCAATTTGGCAGAGCTCGGAAAGCAGCAGATGAAGAGATTTTTTGCCGTACAGGTCCAGTCCGTAGATGGTCGTCTCCTGCGCGACGAGTATGAGCTCCGTCACGCCGTCGGCTGCGAGCTTCCGGGCCCTGTCAACAAGCTTTTCCATCGGAAAGCTCCTGTAATGACCGCGGATCTTCGGAATAATGCAGTAAGTGCAGTTTTTATCACAGCCCTCGGCAATTTTCAGGTAAGCATAGTGTCCCCCTGTGGAGATCAGACGATTCGGGAGAGGGCTTTCTTCCGTATTAGGTTTTTCGGAGACAAATGAGGAATCATATTCGTCATCGCTGGGATCACGGAGCAGCATTGACTGTTTGCCGCTAAAGGCATCGTCGACCGCGCGGGCGATTCCTAACTTGCCTGTGGTCCCGACGATCGCGTCGACCTCTGGAATCTCCTTTAATATCTCCTCCTTGTAGCGCTGTGCCATGCAGCCCGTCACGACGAGGACTTTGAGATTTGCAGTCTCCTTTAGGTTCGCAAGAGCCAGGATCTCCTCGATGCTCTCCTTCTTGGCGTCTTCTATGAAGCAGCATGTGTTGATGACCGCCGCTTCCGCCTCAGTCTCGTCATCTGTGATGACGTATCCGTGATCGGCCAGAATTGCCAGCATCTCTTCGGAATCGACAAGATTCTTGTCACAGCCGAGAGATACCATATATATTTTTTTATTCATATGAGTCATATTTCTTAGAATGAGAAGGCGGCGGGAGCTTCAATGCTGTATCCCGCGGCAGCCTGTCTTAAAAATACAGATGAGGATTCATCGGTTTCAAAAGAAATGGGCTGTCACCTGTGCGACAACCCCTATCTTTCATGCGTTTTCTTCTTCAGGGAGGATCTTGACGGCGCCTTTATACACTTCCTCGACTGCTACGGAGAGCGGTTTTTCTTTCTCTCCGGATTCCACGAGGGCTTCATCTCCGTCGATGAGCTGACGCGCGCGCTTTGCGGTGGCCATGACGATTGAATAGCGGCTGGAAACTACCGGCACTGTTCCGTCTTCGACCTCAGAGTTAACTGCCGTGATCATTTCTTTGTAGGACGGGTGGATCATCATAACGTTTCGTCTCCTTTCAAAAGTTCCTTCAGTTCTGTGGTCATTCTTGTGATAAGAGCGCTGCTTTCTGTGCTCTTTTTGTGCTCTGTCCGGACAATCTCATCCAGCTCGGTGACGGCTGTCTCGAGATCGTCGTTTATAAGTATGTAATCGTAAGTAGGCATATATTCGGCCTCGACGACTGCTCGGCGTAGTCTTCCGCGAATCTGATCCGCCGACTCCGTTGCGCGCTTTGTCAGACGGTCGCGCAGTTCCTGTGCGCTCGGCGGAGTGACAAAGATGAGAACAGTGTCCGGCAGCAGTTCTTTGACCTTCGTCGCTCCCTGGACCTCGATCTCGAGAATGACATCCTTGCCGGAATTCAGCTGTTTCTCCACATATGCCTTCGGTGTTCCGTAATAGTTGCCCTGGTATGACGCGTATTCGATCAGTTCATCTTTGTCGATCATCTTCTCGAACTGCTTCTGTGTTTTGTAGAAGTAATCCTGACCGTCCATTTCGCCCGGCCTCGGATCGCGCGTCGTCGCGGATATTGACAGGGCATAGTTATCATATTTCTGCAGGATTCTTTTCATGATAGAGCCTTTGCCGGCTCCGGAAAAACCGGAAACGACGACCAATAAACCTTTATCTGCCAAGTCAGCCTCCGTCACTCAATGTTCTGTATTTGCTCGCGGATTTTTTCCACTTCGGTCTTCAGTTCAATTCCAACGTTCGACGTTGCAAGGTCTCCCGCCTTGGAGAGGATCGTGTTGGATTCTCTGTTCATCTCCTGGGCCAGGAAGTCAAGTTTTCTGCCGACGCTCTCGTCCTTTCCGAGCTCATCGATCATCTGTGTGATATGGCTCTTAAGGCGGACTGTCTCCTCGTCTGTGCAGATTTTGTCGCTGTAGATGACAAGAGTTGTCGCCAGCTGGTTCTCATCGATCGTTCTGTCATCCAGGATGTCGGACAGCTTTTTCATGAGCCTTGCCCTGTAATCAGCCATGATCTGGGGTTCGTGCTCCTCGATGAACGCGACGCTCAACTCCATCTGGTGCAGTTTCGCGGTCATATCTGCTCTGAGTCTCTCACCCTCCGAGACCCTCGCAGCGTTAAATTTCTCGGCACAGACACGAACGGCAGCTTCTATCTCGGCCCAGAGTTCATCCTCATCTGTCTCCGGTTCTCTGACTGTGATAACGTCCGGGAAGCGGGCGATATCCGTGATCTTGATCTGCCCGTCTATCCCCAGCTCGCTGCTGATGGAATTGCAGGCATCCATATACTGTTTTGCCAGCGCGGTGTTCAGAACGACCTCGCCGGCTCCTTCGGCAAATGTCTCTTCGGTGATAAAGACATCCACTTTACCTCTCGAGACGTATTCCTTCAGAACATTTCTTATCTGCGCTTCAAACGCGCTGAATTTCTTGGGCATGCGTATGTTCACGTCGAGGTAGCGGTTATTGACCGACTTCATCTCAACGGTCAGCTTTCTCTTCTCGCTGACGGCTTCCGCATGGCCGAATCCTGTCATACTTTTAACCATGGGGCACCCTTTTTACTTTGATTTATAATCCAAAGTATTTTACATCATTTGCATACACCCGTCAATGTGAAAATAGCGTCTACACCCGCCGAAGAGTCGATATATCCGGCGTCGCCATCAGTGAATAATTGGTGTGATAGGTCACAAAGCCGGGCTTGCCTCCGTTCTTTTTGCGGAGGTTGCGCCGCTCGGTATAATCGATCTCTACCTTCGGAGCTTTTCTGCCTGAGGAATAATAGGCCGCAAGGGCGCCTGCCTCCTCGTACGTCCGGTCGGTAAGCTCACGTCCGTCTGTCTTTACGATCACATGGCTGCCGGGCATCTTCTTGGCGTGGAACCACCAGTCGGAGGCGCTTCCGATTTTGAAAGTGACCTCCTCGTTCTGATAGTTATTGCGGCCGACGTACATGGTGAAGCCGTCAGAGGAAATGAAGACAAGCGGCCTGGCCTTCGCCTCTCTGGCCTTGCCTTTTGCTGCGCTTCTCTTCTGCATGAAGCCGAATTCACCGAGCTCTCTTCGGATCTCGACGAGATCGCCCTCTGTCTCGGCCATATCTATGGCGGCCAGGCAATACTCAAGCTGTTCGCGGTCCGCCCGGGTCTCCTCGATCTGAGTCGCAAGCGCATCCGCAGTGCGTTTCAGTTTTGCGTAGCGGTCGAAATACTTCTGTGAATTCTGACGCGCGGTCTGCTGCGGGTCGAGCGGAATGGTCAGCGGTTCATTTGTATAATAGTTGATGACATCGATCGACTTTGCACCTTCGGGGACATTGTAGCCGTAGGTGTTCAGCATCTCTCCGTAGATGCGGTATTTATCTTTCTTTTCAGTCTGCAGCAGCTGCTTCTCCTGCAATGCGTACTTCTTGTTGGTCCGGTCGAGTGCTGTGGTGATCACGTGACGCAGGTCAGCTGATTTCTGCCGGATTCTGGTCGCCGCGTCTTTCTCTCCGTAATATGAGATCAGCATATCGCTTGGCGACTCAAAGCCGACAGATGAATAGCCCGACTCTGTGGCGAAGCCCGAAACACCGGAGAGGTCCTCACCCTCGAAGAAGACTTTTTCCGGGGATCCTGTATAGAGATTCAGCGCAAATGTCGCAAATTCCCTGGGTATACCGTCTGCAAATACGATCTGCGGCTCGAAGAGACCCATCTTAACGGCATCCATATGTCTGCTGAGAACCAAAAAAAGCGCAGATGTCTCGTTCTCTGAGAGATCGGCCGCCTTCTTTCTGGGGATAATCCCTGCCTCATAGGCAAATTCCTCCGAGACGATCGGAGAAAGTCCTGTGTAGGACATATAGAGAGCCTTGACGACGTCATAGGGCGAGGAAGTTATGAGCTGCCTGAAACTAGCGTTATCCGCCTCGAGCGGGTTTTGTTTCTCGTCTGCACCGGGTATGAAGTAGTCACGGCCCGGGAGGACTTCACGGACGGAACTCATTGATGCCGGGACACGCTTAATGCTGTCGAGAATCGTATTGTTACTGTCAGTCAGGATAATATTGCTGTACTTGCCCATCAGTTCTATGATGAGGTTCCTTACGGTCAGGTCTCCGAGCTCGTCCCTGTGGGATACCTCAAATATGACTACGCGCTCAAGAGACGGCTGGTAGATTCGGAGGATTTGTCCGCCCTGCAGGTGTTTCCGAAGAAGCATGCAGAAATTGGGCGCTGTAAGTGGCGCCTGCTTATTGGCAGGGATCAAGTACAGAAGAGGCAGCGAGGCCGAGGCACTCATGAGTACCCGGTAGGTCTGTCTGTGGCTTTTTACAGTGAGCACGAGCTCGTCTTTTTCCGACTGCACGATGCGGCTGATGCCTCCCCCGGCAAGTTTCGTATTAAGTTCATGGACGACCGCGGCGGTCGTGATTCCGTCAAATGCCATGTATTTACCTCCAATCGGACCGTTATGGGTGTTCATCTTTAAAGCCTGCAAGTGAGATTCGAGAGCGGGATCCGGTCTCAAACTTTGACGTTCAGATTATAGTACCATTTTATCACAGCTGTTGCGATAATGATCACGTAGCCCAAAAAACTCCAGGCATCCGGCATCTCCCTGAAGAAAATGAACCCTAAAAGGGCTGCAAATACGACCTGCGAGTAATCGAACACAGATATCTCTCTGGCCGGCGCGTAAGAATAGGCCGCGGTAACGTTCAACTGTCCGACAGATGCCATAACGCCGGCCATGAGCAGACAGATCAGCTGCTTTGCGGTCATGGGCACAAAGCCGGTAATCATGCCCGGCAGGGATACCAGGCAGGAAAACGTCGAAAAGAACAGTACGATGACAGCTTTGCGCTCTCCCATCAGGCCGAGCTTTCTCACATATGTGTAGGCGGTGCCTGCGGCAATGCCGCCGATCACTGCGACGAGAGCCGGCAGCGAGGCGATTCCGGCGCCTGGCTTTACGATGAAGGCCGCGCCTATGAAGGCTGTTATGACAGTTCCTATCTCAAAGGTATTGGGCTTTTCTCCTATGATAAAGATCGACATGACGATGGCCGCGAACGGCGCAAGTTTATTCAGGATGTTGGCATCCGCTATGGCCATGTGACCGATTGCCCAGAAATTTGCGTATATTCCGACAGTTCCGGCAATGCTCCTGAGGAGCATTGTGGGGAGACAGCCATCTTTGATGCGAAGCTTTTGGCCGCTTTTCTTTAGCATATAAAGCGCTGCGAGCGCAGCAATAAGGTTGCGGAAGAACGCTTTCTCCGCTGTGGGCAGGTCCCCTGAGAGCCTGACGAACAGTGACATGGCCGCAAATCCGAATGCGGCGAGCAGTATATGAAAGATACCTTTTGCTTTATTATTCGCCTGATCCATAATTACCTGAAAGAGGGGTTGTCTCGATCGACAACCCCTTCCTGATTACTAAACTGATTGAATGCGCCTTACTGCATACCGCAGATTATGTTTCGGCACATATGTTTTTGCTGATTTTACTGCTGCGAAGATCGGCCGGAACGGTTATTTTGCGACGAAGTTCAGGATCTTGCCCGGTCTGTAGATGACCTTGACAATGCGCTTTCCGTCTGTGAGTTTGGCAATCTTCGGAAGCGCAAGACCGGCTTCTTTTGCCGTCTCCTCGTCCGCATCCGGCGCGATGCTGAGTACGTCGCGCGGCTTGCCGTTGACCTGTACGGAGATCTCGACAGTGGCGTCGATCGTCTTGGCCTCGTCGTACTCCGGCCACGGGGCAAGTGAGATGAAGCCTTCCTGTCCGAGGTACTCCCAGATCTCCTCGCAAAGATGCGGAGCGAACGGTGTGAGCAGCTTCACAAATGTGAGATACTGATTCTTTCCGACTTTGCCTGCCGCCTCAAAATCATTGAGCAGAGCCATCATGGAAGCGATACCGGTGTTGAACTTCATGTCCTCGATATCGTTCGTGACTTTTCTGATGGTCTTGTGGAGACCGGACTCGAGGGACTTAACATCCTCATCCTGCAGATTGTCCGCAAGGCGGGCAATTCGGTCGAGGAATCTCTTGCAGCCGCGGACAGATGTCTCGCTCCACGGTGAGGATGCGCCGTAGTCACCCATGAAGAGGACGTAGGTGCGGAGCGTATCAGCGCCGAACTCGTCGACTACCTCTACCGGGTCGACAACGTTGCCCACTGACTTGCTCATCTTTGTGCCGTCAGCTCCGAGAACGAGTCCCTGTGCGGAGCGCTTTGCGTACGGCTCGAATGTCGGAACGGCACCGATATCGTACAGGAAATGATGCCAGAATCTGGAGTAGATCAGATGGCGTGTTACGTGCTCCATACCGCCGTTGTACCAGTCTACCGGCAGCCAGTATTTCAGCTTCTCCGGGTCCGCGAGGGCTTTGTCGTTCTTCGGATCGATATAGCGCAGGAAGTACCACGAGGAACCGGCCCACTGCGGCATCGTATCTGTCTCGCGCTTTGCTGCGCCGCCGCACTTCGGACAGGTGCAGTTCACGAAGCTCTCGATCTTTGCCAGCGGAGATTCTCCGTCCTCGCCCGGCTTGAAGTTCTCGACTTCCGGAAGCAGCAGCGGCAGCTCCTCATACGGAACTCCGACCATGCCGCAGTTCGGGCAGTGAACGATCGGGATCGGCTCGCCCCAGTATCTCTGACGGTTGAACGCCCAGTCTTTCATCTTATACTGAACGCCGGCTTCGCCGATGCCTTTTTCTTCAAGGAACTCGAGCATGCGCTCGATGGAGTCTTTCTTATTCGTGAAGCCGTTCAGGAAGTCGGAATTGACCATCATACCGTCTCCTGTGTAGGCTTCTTTAGTGATGTCGCCGCCCTTAATGACTTCGATGATGTCAAGACCGAACGCCTTCGCGAAGTCATAGTCGCGCTGATCGTGAGCCGGAACGGCCATGATTGCGCCGGTGCCGTAGCCCATCATGACGTAGTCCGCGATGAACAGAGGGATCTCTTTGCCGTTCACCGGATTGACAGCCGTGAGACCTTCAATCATGACGCCGGTCTTTTCCTTGACCAGATTGACGCGCTCGAACTCTGTCTTCTTCTGGCACTCCTCGCGGTAAGCCGTGATCGCATCGATATTGGAAATCTTATCGGCATACTTGTCGATCAGCGGGTGTTCCGGAGCGATGACCATGAAGGTGACGCCGAAGAGCGTGTCCGGACGAGTAGTGTAAATGCGAAGTTCTTCATCTGTTCCGGCGATGGAGAAGTTCACGAACGCGCCTTTGGACTTGCCGATCCAGTTCTCTTCCTGGGCACGGATGTTCTCGGGGAAGTCGACCTGATCGAGGCCTTCGAGGAGCTTGTCCGCGTATTTTGTGATGCGCAGGTACCAGACTTCCTTCTCCTTCTGGATGATATCGCTGTGGCAGATATCGCATTTGCCGCCCTGACTGTCTTCGTTGGAGAGGACGACCTTGCAGTGCGGGCAGTAATTGACGAGGGTCTTGTCTCTGTAGGCGAGACCGTTCTCGAAAAGCTTCAGGAAGATCCACTGTGTCCACTTGTAATAATTCGGATCTGTCGTATCGACAACGCGGTCCCAGTCAAAAGAGAATCCGACGGATTTCAGCTGCTCGCTGAAGTGCTTAATATTCGCGTCCGTGATGACGCGCGGATGCTGGTTTGTCTTGATCGCATAATTCTCGGCCGGGAGTCCGAATGCGTCGAAACCGATCGGGAACAGGACGTTGTACCCCTGCATGCGGCGTTTTCTGGAGACAATTTCAAGGCCGGTGTAGGCTTTGATATGTCCGACATGCATGCCTGCACCGCTCGGATACGGGAATTCAACCAGACCGTAGAATTTGGGCTTGTCGCTGATATCCTCTGCGTGGAAAATCTTTTCAGCTTCCCATCTGGTCTGCCACTTCGGTTCAACTTCGCGGAAGTTGTATTTCATACTCACTCACCTTGCCTCTCTAAGCATATATAATGATTCGCTTAATATTATTATGCCATAATAGCATTTATAATTTTTTTTGTAAAGTGTGCGCTGGTATAAGACAGGGCATATCCGGCAGTTCAGGCAGTCTGTTCATGCAGTACGTTACCGGCAGCGGAGGCCTCGGAGCTTCGCGGCAGTTCAGGCAGTCTGTTCCTGTAGTTCGTTATCGGCAGCGGAGGCCTCGGAGCTTCGCGGCAGTTCAGACGGGCTGTTCATACAGTACGTTACCGGCAGCAAAGCATCCATCTTCGTGAGAAAAACATTGCAGGTCCGACTGAGAGATCACAAAAGCGTAAGCTTTTGTAAGCTCGAGGAAAGGACCTGCGTTTTTCGATGAAGATGGTGTTTGCTGTCGGCTTACGGACTTTGCTACAGCCCGGCTGAACTGTATTCCGGGTTTACTTAATCGATATGAAGGCGCCCAGATTCCCGCGCTTCCCGTGACTTGCCCTGTGCGAGAACATGACATCCGCGTTCTCGAAGGTGCACAGGTTGGGAAGCTGAATGTTCTCTTCCGGGATGCCCGCGTCCATGAGGATCTTTTTGTTGACTCCCCAGAGGTCGAGCATGTACTTCTCCTCTTCCGCCGGCAGCCCTCTCTCCGGATATTCGAGCGGTCGGAATTCCCGGTCAAAATGGCGGGCAACATCCCAGCTGACTTCATAGTGAGCACCGGAAATGGAAGGACCGACCGCAGCCAGCATATCATGAGGATCGGAACCGAACTCGCGCTGCATGGCTTCCACTGTCACGCGCCCCATCCGCATGGCTGTTCCTTTCCAGCCGGAATGGGAAAGACCTACGGCGTGATGGACAGGATCCGCAAAATAGAGCGGAACGCAGTCGGCGTAGAAGGTAGAAAGAACCACGCCGGGCTCATCAGTGATGAATCCGTCGACGTCGAGCCAGTCGAGCGGACGAGTTATTCCGCTGCCCGCGTCTTCCTTCCCGACCCGCAGAACATTGGTTGTGTGGGTCTGATCCGAGCACACGATATCTTCCGCGCTGAAACCGACGGCATCGGAAAAGAGCCGGAAGTTTTCTATTACATTTGAGAAGCTTTTGTTTTTCCAGGCCTCCTCGTCTGTGAGAGCGTGCCGGACGTCTAAGTCCGTGAGATTGATCCTTCCTGCAATGCAGTCGTTCGTGATCGACCGGCACTCACTCCTCCCCGGCAGTACTTTCGGGGCGTAGGGACCGCTCTCCGCGTTCATGAGCAGCTCCTGTGTGAAGGAGAAATTCATGGAGGCAAGCGGACCTTTGCTCACTCCGCCGATCCGTGTTGAGAAGACGGCACTCAGCCATTCCTCCCGGTCCAGATTCGGGAATGAGAGCCAGACGACTCCGTCTTTTTCGTGGACGTTCAGCGTGGATTTTTCACCGTCATGCCATTTAAAATTCATAGTTGTTCCTTTCGCAGCGAAGGCTTTCCGCTGACCATGGTCCCGCGAATGTTTCCTGTGTGCGGGACCTGATCCGGAATGTTGAAATGGTTATAACTTTTGATCAGGGGATATAGTCGAAGGCGTTTCTTATAAGAGTGCAGCCGTCGTCTGTGACCGCAACGACGTCGAACCGGTAGGGTGCATATTCGCTCAGGCGGTGTCTTGTGATGTAGGACAGAGCGACGCGGGAAATCTTTCGCTGTTTTCTGTAATCGACTGCTGAAAGGGCATCTGATTCCCCTTTCGCTCTGTATTTCACTTCGACAAAGACTGTGCAGCTGCCGTCTCTTGCGATGATATCGATCTCACCCTGCCGGATGTGATAATTCATCTCCAGTAACTCGTACCCCTGCTTCATTAAAAAATCAGCGGCTACCTGTTCATAGCCGCTGCCGCGTTTTCTTGTATTTGTCAAATGCAGGCCTCTCTGCTCTAAATGGCTTAAAGCCGGTCTTCGGGCACAAATTTCGTTATAAATGTTCTTCTGTGGATCGGACAGGGACCGAGCTCCCTGAGAGCTTCAATGTGCTCAGCTGTCCCGTATCCTTTGTTTTTGGCAAATGCATATCCCGGGAACATCTCGTCGTACTCCACCATCATCCTGTCTCTGGTGACCTTAGCCACGATACTGGCGGCCGCTATGGATACGCTCTTTCTGTCGCCGCCTATGATCGGAACCTGGGGGATGCCTGCCTGCGGGATCGTGACAGCGTCATTAAGCAGAATATCCGGCTTTATACGAAGCTTTGAGATTGCCTCCCGCATTGCCTCATAGGTCGCCTGAAGAATATTGATCTCGTCGATTCTTTTCGGAGGTACCATGCCGATACCTACAGCGACTGCCTCGTTCATGATGACGTCGTAAAGCTCTTCACGCTTTTTTTCAGACAGCTTTTTTGAATCGTTGAGGTAAAGGATGCGGTGATCCGTGGGCAGGATGCAGGCACATGCGACGACCGGTCCCGACAGAGGCCCCCTGCCGACTTCGTCGATTCCCGCAATATAGCCTTTATCCGCAAATTTCCGCTCGTAGACCATGAGGCTTTCGGTCCGCTCTACTTCTTTTTTCAATTTTTCGGCTGCTCTGGCTTCTTTTTCAAGCTGTTTTGCGCGCTGCTTCTCAGTCATATAATACACATCTTTCCTTTATATTGGCTTTCTCGTCCTGCGAGCGGATGACTCTAAATATCAGCGCTCTCGAGGGTGATTCTTCCGAGATTTCCGCTTCTGAACTCGTCGAGCATAATGGCTGACGCGCGTCCGTAATCGATGCCGCCGCCTCTTACAAGGCAGCCTCTCTTCTGCCCGACCGCCTCCAAAATCGCGAGCGCCCTGGCTGATTCTTCAGACTGTCCTGCGAGGGGAATTACATTTTCTGCCTGTTCATCGATCCCAAAACGGTCACGGATGACGCCCGGGTAGGCTGCGCGTAATCTCGTGATGAGCAGCATCGCAAGCTCATCCTGAGGCAGGATCTGGTCATTTATTGATCCGATGAGAGCGAGGTTTTCGCCGACGATGCGGTCCTCGAATTTAGGCCAGAGAAGTCCCGGTGTATCGAGAAGCTCAATTTTAGAGTCGAGCCGGATCCACTGCTTTCCGCGCGTGACACCGGGCTTGTTACCAGTCCTGGCAATGGCCCGGCCGGCAAATGAATTAATGAACGTGGACTTCCCGACATTCGGAATTCCGCAGACCATGGCCCTGATTGGCCGTTCTTTCATGCCTTTAGCCCTGTCTCTGGCGATTTTTTCCGCGCACGCTGCCTGGATCATGCCGATGAGCTTCTTTTTGTCGATCCGTTTTCTTGCATCGAGGAGCATAGCACCGCCCAGTTCGCGTTCGAACCTCGTCTGCCAGGCTCTGTTTTCTGCCTCGTCCGCAAGATCGGCTTTATTTAAGAGGACCAGTCTGGATTTGCCGGCGGCGATGCGGTCAATATCCGGATTGCGGGATGAGACCGGCACCCTTGCGTCCAGGATCTCGATGACGATGTCAACGAGACGCACGTCCTCCTGCATTTGCCGGACAGTCTTAGTCATATGCCCGGGATACCATTGTACATCCATATTGATTACCTCATGAACCCCCGATCAGTCTTCGGGAATGTCCGGAACCAGACTTTACCTATGATATAGTTCTTATCAATATTTCCGACGTCTGTGAACCGGCTGTCCTCACTGTTGTTCCTGTTGTCCCCGAGTACAAAGTATTCTTCGCTTCCTAACTTGACCGGGTCCGCCGCAATGCCGGGGTTGGTCATGCTGGGAAGCTCTTCACTCTCGATGTAGGTCTGACCGTTTATAAGGATCAGCCCGTCCTTGATCTGTATCGTCTCTCCGGGAAGACCGATGACCCGCTTTACGTGGACGGAGGAATCCGTCGCCTCGGTATTTCGGTATGCAATGAGATCTCCCCTCTTTACCCCGCCGAATGTGTAGGCTGCGCGGTTGATCAGGACTTTGTTGCCGGCGTTGATCGTCGGATCCATAGAGCTTTCCTGGATCGTGATGCTCGTGCAGAATACAAATGAGAACAGAGCTGACAGGGCAAGCACCGCAAGGATCTCAATGACCCATGTCTGGATGCCTCTTGCCTGATGCGAATACCAGAAACTTTTCTCAGGTGGTGTTGTCGGTTCTTTTACTTTCATGTGTTCTCTCCGGTAATAGAAAATGCTGCCACATTATTGTATAATGCGACAGCATATAAGTCGAGCAATATATGCGGATCAAAATCGCGGCTTAGCGGATAACTTCCTTGACCTTTGCCCTCTTGCCTGTGCGCTCTCTGAGGTAGAAGAGTTTCGCTCTTCTGACCTTACCGCGGCGTACGACCTGAACGTCAGCTACGTTCGGGGAATGAAGCGGCCATGTCTTCTCGACACCAACGCCGTTGGACATCTTACGAACTGTGAATGTCTGGCGGACGCCTGTGCCCTGACGCTTGATAACAACGCCTTCGAAGATCTGGATCCTCTCACGGTTGCCTTCTTTGATCTTGCCATGTACGCGTACTGTGTCACCTACACGGAACTCCGGAAGTACGCTCTTCTTCTGCGCATCCTCGATCTGTTTGATAATGTCGCTCATATCTTTTCTCTCCTTTTACTGTGGATGTTCTTAATACGCGTATGAATGTGCTTCTCCGTCTTCGGAAGCACTCGTAACAGAGGACCATCTTTTTTCGAACTTTAGCATTATACAATAGACTCGGTAGTAATTCAAGTCTTTTCTGCAGGGATCTTTCGTCCATTTTTGGGCTCGCAGGGTAGGAACGACGTTTTTCGATGAAGATGATGCTTGCTGCCGGTTTATAAACTTCGTTACAGCTCGTCTGAACTGTTTCTTTGGCTCAGATATTCTTCGATGAATTTGCGCTCCCTGGGGCTGATGTGGGCCTTCGCAAGGAGGTCCGGACGCCTGTCCGCCGTGCGCATGAGAGACTGCTCCCTGCGCCAGGCGTCGACCCTGGCATGGTCGCCGGAGAGGAGGATGGGAGGAACGCGCTTTCCGTTCCATATCTCCGGTCTCGAATACTGTGGGTATTCCAGAAGCCCGTCACCGAACGAATCTCCCTCGGCCGAATCCAGATTGTGCAGGACGCCGGGAATCATTCTTGATATTGCGTCGATCATCAGCATGGCCGGCATCTCGCCCCCTGTGACGACAAAGTCGCCGATGGAGAACTCATCCGTCACGATCTCTTCGATCACGCGCTCATCTATTCCTTCATAGTGACCGCACAGAAATACGATTCCCTTCTCAATGGCAAGCTCTCTGGCTGCCTGCTGGTTAAAGACCCTGCCCTGCGGTGTCAGGTAGATGACGCGCGGTTTATAGGGCAGATCTTTGGTGACGGCCATGAACGCGTCGTATACAGGCTGGGCCTGCATGACCATTCCGGCTCCCCCTCCGTAGGGATAGTCGTCTGTCTTTCCGTGCTTTGAATTTGTGTAATCCCTGATATTTGTGGCCTCGAGGTTAATGATGCCTTCCTCGATCGCTCTTCCGATGATGCTGGTGTTAAGACCCTGCAAGATCATGTCAGGAAATAAAGTCAGGACCTGAAAATCCATTGTTCCCCCTTTTATCGTAACAGTTCAGAAATGCTGCTCTCAAAGTTCGTTTTACCGGCACAAAGCATTCATCTTCGTGAGATGCGCATTAAGCCTGCCTGAACTATAATCTTTAATCAGATCTCCGGAAGCAGATGTACGACGATCCTGTTCTCTTCAGGATTTATAACGAGGACGCAGTCGTCAATGACCGGTATGAGAACCTCACCTCCGGCGTCTTTTTTGACGACGTAGACATCATTTGCACCCGTGATCAGAACATCTTTAATTACACCGAGCTTTGAGTTATCCTCAAGGAAGACGTCACAGCCGATGAGATCGCCGACAAAGTATTCATCTTCCCCGAGCGGAAGAGCCTCGCTTCGGTCAACGTAGAGCGGGCAGTTATGCCATTTCTGAACATCCTCAATGCGGTCGTATCCGACAAATTTCAATATCGGTCGTCCTTTGAAATACCGGACATCCTCAATTTTAAGGTCGATCATCTGTCTGCCGTACTCGAGCATGACGTGGTCCAGAGACTCAAATCTCTCCGGGTCATCGCTGGTCGGGTAGACCTTGACCTCCCCCTTAAGCCCGTGCGTCGTTGTCACGACGCCTACCTGAACTTTATCAAGCATACACTCTCCTTCCGCCATACGGCATCGTTACTCTGATGTCGATGGCCACCGATGCGGCGCAGCCGGTCAGGGATACTGATTAGTTGCGCTGTCTTTAAGAAAGGGCTGCCGCACTGACACGGGGGACAGTCCGTGCACGGCGCTGTGCCGTGCATAACTGTTCCGGGTGTGGTAACGACAGCCTCAGAGTTTTTTACTGTACGATTTCAACAGTAACTTTTTTGTCAGTCTTTGTTGATGCAGCTTTTACGACAGAGCGGATCGCCTTTGCGATGCGGCCCTGACGTCCGATGACTTTTCCCATATCCTGGGAAGCTACCTTAAGCTCCAGGATCAGATTTTCGCCGTCTTCTTTTTCAGTGACAACGACGTCTTCGGGATGATCAACAAGAGACTTAGCAATTACTTCTACTAACTCTTTCATTCAGTTTCTCCCGTATTTGGTTCCTGGAAAAAGCGCTGCTTTATTTTGTGACACCTGCGATCTTGAGAAGCTTAGCGACTTCTGCTGTCGGCTGAGCACCGTTTGCAAGCCACTTCTTAGCTGCTTCTTCATTCAGGCTGTAAACGCTCGGATCTTTTGTCGGATCATAATAACCGATTTCCTCGATGAAACGACCGTCTCTCGGAGATCTTGCGTCTGCAACTACGATTCTGTAGAAAGGTGCCTTTTTCTGTCCCATTCTCTTAAGTCTGATTTTGACCATTTTTGTGTTTCCTCCACTTTCATTCTAATTAATATTTTCGGCTGAATGCTCATTTGCCGCCGCCGGATTGGCCGGGGCTTTATTGACTGAGCTCAATTGCCGCTAAGTAACGCCGCATATGCGGCGGACTTTACTGATTGTAACTTGCAAATGCAGCAGATTACTGCCTCATATGCGTCAGAACGGACGTCTTCTTCCGCCTCTCATACCGCCCATCATGCCGCCGAGGGAGCCCATGCCGCCTTTGCCGCCCATCATGCCCGGCATCTGTTTCATCATCTTGCGGGCCTGATCGAACTGCTTGACAAGCTTGTTTACCTCCGAGATATCAACGCCTGCGCCTTTGGCGATGCGCCGTTTTCTCGGCAGGTTCAAAATGTCAGGGTTTGCTCTCTCCTTCGGTGTCATGGAGAGAATGATGGCTTCTGTCCGTTTCATCTGCTTCTCGTCGATCATGCCCTGGATGTCTTTCATCTTTGTGCTCATACCGGGAAGCATGGAAAGGATACTCTCCAGGCCGCCCATCTTGTTCATCTGGGCCATGGAGTCTAGGTAATCGTTGAAGTCGAAGGAGGCTTTCTTGATTTTGTCGGCCATCTCCTCCGTGCGCTTCTGGTCGAACTCCGCCTGGGCTTTTTCGATGAGACTCATCACGTCGCCCATGCCGAGGATCCTGCCTGCCATGCGGTCCGGATAGAACTGCTCAAGGTCGGACAGTTTCTCGCCCATACCGACATACAGGATTGGCTGGCCTGTGACGGCTCTGATCGAGAGGGCTGCGCCGCCTCTTGTGTCGCCGTCGCATTTTGTGAGGATGACGCCGTCGATGCCGACTTTCTCCGTGAAAGTCTTTGCGACGTTTACCGCTTCCTGGCCAGTCATCGCATCGACAACAAGGATCGTCTGATCAACATTGATCGCGTTCTTTATATCGACAAGCTCCTGCATCATACCCTCATCAATCTGCAGTCGGCCTGCGGTATCGATGAGGACGAGGTTGTTTCCGTTCTCCTTTGCGTGGACAACTCCGGCCTTGGCGATATCGACAGGACTCAGTTTATTGCCCAGCGAGAAGAAAGGCACGTCAACTTTTTTGGCGTTGACTTCGAGCTGCTTTATGGCAGCCGGTCTGTAGACGTCGCAGGCTACGAGCAGGGGACGCTTGCCTTTCGACTTGAACTTGCCCGCCAGCTTGGCGGCAGTCGTTGTCTTGCCGGCGCCCTGAAGGCCGGCCATCATGATGACTGTCATTCCGTTAGGCTTTACGCGGATCTCCGTCATCTCCGACCCCATGAGCGCGACCATCTTCTCGTTGACGATTTTAATGACCATCTGGGCGGGATTGAGTCCGTTCATGACGTCGGCGCCGATTGCGGCGTCGGTTACATCTTTAGTGAATTGTTTGACGACTTTGAAGTTGACGTCAGCTTCAAGGAGAGCCATCTTGACTTCCTTCATGGCGTCCTTGACATCTTTTTCGGTCAGGCGGCCTTTGGAACGCAGCTGCCTGAAAATGTTAGTCAGTTTTTCAGTAAGGCTTTCAAATGCCATTTATCCACCTCATAATATGTGAGTGCTCACAGCTCAGCCAGAATCTCTTCCGCAAGCTGCCGGATCGTCTCGCTGTCCGTAATTCTTTTGATCTCGTTCACTTTGTCTGTGAGTTTGAGGAACTTGCGGACGAGGCCAAGTTTCGCTTCGTAATTCTCAAGTGTCTTAGTGGTCCTTCTCACCATGTCATGGACTGCCTGGCGGCTCGTGTTGTGCGCTTCAGCGACTTCGCCGAGGGACAGGTCATCGAAGACCACCTCTTCAAATATATTCTTTTGATGCTCAGTAAGAAGTTCCCCGTAAAAGTCATACAGCATGGAACGCTCGTAAATCTTTTCCATGCGGACTAATATAACAAACGCATTTGCGGGTGTCAAGCTTTTTTTCTTGACACCCGCAAATATTTGTCTCAGTGGGGAAGCCCCCCACCTGCTCGAACGCAATTTCTCTGTCACAGGTAATTAATTACTCCGATTTTCCCTCATCACCGGTTCCTGATCCCTGAGGACCGATCGATTTTGATTCTTCAATTGTGCTGCTCTGTATCCTGTCTGCGTCTTCCGGTTTATTTTTCCTGAAAGGATTCGGATATTTCGGCGCCTGGGAGTAAGACGCCTTTTCGGCTTTCAGAGCCTTTTTAGCCGCTTTCTTCTCTTTCCTTCGCGCATTCCACTTTGAGAAGAACGGTCTCAGAATGACAAGAATTATGACCACTACGATGATGACCGGGAGCAGGTAAACGATTGCAAGGATGAGATCCTGCATGAATTCGCCGAAGTCTTTCCAGGATCTTGTGAACGTGTTTCCGAGACGCTCGATAAAGGTCTGCTGCACCTTCTGAGAGCTGTACTGGAGAACCTCCTCCAGCGCAACATTGATCGTTGAGTAGTTGACGTCCGTATCGTAGCCGGCAAGCGTATTCCTTGCCTGATTCAGCTGCGTCTGAACTTCGGAAAGACGGGATTCGATCGTGATCATATCCTCGATCGTCTCTGCCTTGTCCATCATCTCCATAAGGCGGGATTCCTGCTTCTCGAGTGATTCGATGAGAATGGACTGGTCATTGTAGCGCTTTGTAATGTTCTGCACATATTCGGATCGGCTCGTGATCTTGCCGTCCGTCCCCTCGAGGAGTCCGAGGAATTCTCTGTATTTCGAGGAAGGCACGCGGACGGTAATATATGATCTCAGAGTACCGCTTGATTTTCTGTAGTCAGAATAGTACCAGTTCCACGCGGAATCCGTGGTGCTCTCGCTCTCCACGAACCCTCCGACTTTGTTGATCGCGTCTTTTACGGCGCTGAATGTGTCCTGAAATGTCTGTGTCTGAATCGTGATATCGGCTGTGTAGATGAGCTTCTGCTCCGCAAGGCTTCCGCTCTCATCGGTGCCGGCTTCCTCGTTCTTCTGAGAAATGTCATTGGCTGCGCCGCCTCCGGCAGCTCCGACTGCTTCGTCCGTGTCATAGGTGTCCGCAGTCGCATACGCTTCTTCTTTCGCCTCCTCATATTCCGCGGCTGCACCTTCGTACATTTGGTCGCCCGTTGAAGAATTAGCATAGCTCGACCCGCAGCCGACGAGAAGAACTGCCGCGCATGCGCCGGCTAAAACACTTTTTAATACTCTTATTTTCATAGTGGACCTCCCATATAAGTTCTCTTATGGCATGCAGTATTAACAGCTCTTGGGATATGTCTGCTCCCGCTGTCTTCCTTCACTATATGTACAGACAGGAAGTGTGGAATGTTGCAGGGAGAAGTAATATTTTCTTTCTTTTTTATCAGCTGCTGAAACTGCCTGTTATACGGTTGGAAACTTAAAGAATGCTCCGGTGGATTTTCCGCCGGAGCATCGATAAAAGCAATGTTGCTGCATCATAGAGTATCGGGGTCGATTTCGGTGCCATCCTTCCAGAGTCTGTCAAGATCATAGAATCCTCTTGACTCCTCATCAAAAATATGAACGATGACTCCCTTGTAGTCGAGGAGTGTCCAGTTAGCGTTGTGATGACCCTCAATATGATCCGGCTCAAAACCCGCTTTCGTCGCAGCTTCCTCGACACCGTCGACCATCGCGTCCGTCTGATTGACATTCCGTCCCGTTGCAATTACAAAGTAATCTGCCAGCGGTGAAATCGCGTCGATTTCAATGACCTTGATGTCACTTGCGAGTTTGTCTTCCAGTGCTCTGACTGCGATACCGGCGAGTTTTCTGCTCTCTTCTTTTTCCATATGATGCCCTCTCTTATTATTTGATAAATGAGCCGGTATCGGCATGAGCCGATCCGGAACTATCTGTGATAAAACTTCCCGCGATCAGGATCAATGCAGTCTTATCAATAAAGGAAGTTTTAAACTGTATATCTAATTATACCGCAATATGGTAATTAATTAAATAGTATTTGTCTAAATGTACAAAAAATAAGCGCGCAAAACCCGAATTGTGTGGATTTTGCGCGCATGAATTTCAAGCGTTGAGATTTCTGCTCATGTGAAGTTCATTGTAATAGTCGAACGCAGCCTGCGAATGCTCATCAATATCACCGCCGCCGGATCTTAGATATGCGAGCATATCCCGAAGGATCATGTAGCAGCATTCGTCGAGATTTCTGAATGCTTCCTCCCGGATAGGTTTAAGGTTGGGAGCTTTATCTCTCAGCGGTTCGATGTAATCCGCAATGAATACGATCTGCTCCAGCTTTGTCATTTTTGGCTGTCCGGTCGTGTGCCAGGTGATGGCGGAGAGGACATCTTCGTCCGCTATGCCGTATTTCTCTCTCGCAATATAGGCACCCAGCTTTGAGTGAAGAAGGAACGGGTTGCCCCTCTCTATCTCTGTGACCGGGATATTGTTCTCCTCGCACAAACGGATCTTTTTCTTGTCTGGAATACATTTTGCGCAGTCGTGAAGGAGCCCCGCAAGCTCAGCCTTCTCGAGGTCCTCATCGTGGGCCATGGCCAGGGCAACGCTCATATAGCGCACTCCCTGTGTGTGATACCAGCGGCCCTTGTCAAGATACTCTTTAAGGACCTTATTCATTTTCTCAAAATTGTATGTATGAGCCATATGAACCTCCTGGGATTGAGAATGTAGAACTTCAAGCGTCGGCCTGAGTATTGACGGTATCCGCGAGGCCGTCATACACATGGTAGGACCTTATGTAGTTGATGACTTCGTCCGGGGCGTAATACTTGATGGTCTTGCCGGCGGCGATCCAGTCTCGAAGCTGGTGGGATGAAACATCGATGTTCTCGGTGTTGAGCTTGACGATATCAGCCCCAAAAGTTTCCCGCACGTCCGCGATGGCTTTATCGAGCTCTTCATCGCTCGTGTGGTTCCTCGTGGCTACGACCAGTGTGCAGGCATCGCAGATCCGCTGCGGGTTTCTCCAACCCTTGAAATCGAATAGGGAATCCGCTCCAATGATGAAATAGTAGCGGGTGTCCGGATGCTTTTCGTTCAGTTTTTCGAGAGTAAGGTAGGTATAGGAGTAACCGTCCTCGTTCATCTCCATGGATGAGAATTTAAAATGCGTGTTGGAGGCGATGGCCAGCTTGACCATGTCCATGCGCTGCTCATCGCTCGCCCTACCCTCTCTGTCTTTTTTATGCGGAGGATTACCCGAGGGCATGAATACGACGCGGTCCAGGCCGAGTTGCTGGTACGCGTTCTCCCCAAGAATAAGATGTCCGATGTGGATGGGATCAAATGTCCCGCCCATGATTCCCACTTTTTTCATTGCTTTTTCCTGGCTTTCGGAAGTTCGATCTTGCGGTTCTTGTCCTTGCCCTGACGGTAAAGGACGATTTTCTTGCCTATGACCTGCACAACTTCTGACCTCGTGTGCTCGGCGAGCGTCTCTGCGATCTCTCTCGGATCGTCGTCGCAGTTCTTAAGGACTCCGACTTTGACGAGCTCGCGCTTTGCAAGTGCTTCGTCGACGTTTCTTTCGTTTTCCGTTGTCAGGGAAGCTTTGCCGAGCAGAATGATAGGATCAAGTTCCATAGCAAGGCTCTTAAGGTATGCCCGCTGTTTACTCGTCAGCATTTTCTTCCTCCTTGTCGATATCTATATCTTCACTGTAGTAATCAAATTCATGTCCGTACATCCGGACAGTATCACCCTCGTTAATTCCGTTCAGCTTCAGGTTGTCCAGAATGCCGGTATTTCTGAGCCATTTCTGGAAGAATGTGAAGCCTTTTTCGGAATCCAGATTCGTGTAGCTGAGCATCTTGTCGATCTTCGGACCTTCGACGATGAAGATCTGTTTGCCCTTTGTATCTTCTGTCAGAGCGATTGTGTAAGGCAGATCTTCGGTGACAAGCATCTGCTCCGGGAAGTATTCCTGTTCGTAGACGACCTGCTCCGTCGCAACTGTCTCAAGCAGTTCAAGGACTGCGTAAAGAAGCTCTTTCACGCCCTCGCCCGTGACCGCTGAAATTGGGTAGACCTTGTAGCCTTGCGGCTCGTAGACTTCTTTCAGCTTTTCTACAGGGTTCTCTTCGAGATAAGCGGAGGCGTCGATCTTATTTGCAGCGATGACAATCGGCTTTTTCATAATTGCCGGGTTGTACTGCATGAGTTCTTTGTGGATCGCGGCGATATCTTCTACCGGGTCTCTCCCGTCAAATGAAGCTGTGTCCACCAGATGGATAATAACACGGGTGCGCTCAATGTGGCGCAGGAACTCGTGTCCTAAGCCGACACCTTCTGAAGCGCCTTCTATGAGACCGGGCATATCCGCGATGACAAAGCCTCTGCCATCGCCGAAATCGACGACGCCCAGATTCGGCTGGATCGTCGTGAACGGGTAATCAGCAATCTTCGGCTTCGCGTTGGTCACGCGGGACAGGAATGTTGATTTGCCCGCGTTCGGGAAACCGACGAGACCTACGTCCGCGACCAGCTTCAGTTCCAGAGTCAGGTCGAGCTCGAGTGCCGGTTTGCCGGGCTCGGCATACTGGGGTGCCTGATTGGTGGGGGTCGCAAAATTCATGTTGCCCTTACCGCCGCGTCCTCCCTTAAGGATTGTCTGACGCATGTTGCCGTGTGACATGTCGGCAATGACTTCGCCTGAGTGCTCTTCGCGGATGATGGTGCCTTCGGGGACCTTGAGAATGATGTCAGCGCCGTCGGCGCCATGGCATCTTCGCTTGCCGCCCTGTTCACCGTTCCCTGCCTTGAAATTATACTTATGTTTATAGGTAAAAAGGGTGTTCATTCCCTTGTCGACTTCGAAAATAACATCTCCGCCGCGGCCTCCGTCGCCTCCGTCGGGACCGCCGGCCGGCACATATTTCTCACGTCTGAAACTGACGTGACCGTCGCCGCCCTTGCCGGATTTTACGTGGATCCTTGCGCGATCTGCGAACATATGGTCCTCCTTGATTAGAAAAAAAGGGCTGCGCAATAAGCGAAGCCCTTAAAAATTATCAGCTTTATTCCTCAGCAGCTACCGGGATAACGGAGCACTGCTTGCGATTTTTGCCGAGTCTTGTGAAACGGACAATACCGTCAGCCTTAGCGTACAGTGTGTCGTCGCCGCCACGTCCGACATTCTCACCCGGATGGATGTGAGTGCCGCGCTGTCTGTACAGAATATTGCCAGCCTTAACGAACTGTCCATCTGCTCTCTTCGCGCCAAGTCTCTTGGCTTCGGAATCGCGTCCGTTCTTTGTGGAACCGACACCTTTCTTGTGGGCGAAGAGCTGAAGATTCATATTCAGCATGTCTGCACCTCCTTAGTTAATACCTTTAGAAAAGGTTCGTCATTTTCATCTGTCGGCTGAATTTCTTCAACCTGTCTGAGACCGAGGATCATGGAATCTACAAGAAGTGTTCCCTCCGGCGATAGACCTTCCGGAAACTCGCATGTCAGAAATCCGTCGTCACTGGAATCCACGATAGTGTCATTTGTGAGCGCTTCGATGGAATTGGCAGTGTTTGTCATGAGCACTGAAACCGCGGCACAGATGATATCCGTTCCGCTCTCGCTGTACTCAGCATGTCCTTCCGCCTCAAAACCAATATAGCCGTTTTGATCTTTATAAATCGTTACAAGAATCATCAGGCGTTGATTTTCTCGATCTTAACAGCTGTGTAAGCCTGTCTGTGACCATTTTTCTTGTGATAACCAGACTTCGGTTTGTAATGATAAACGATGACTTTCTTAGCGCGGCCGTTGGAAATAACTTTGCCTTCGACTGTTGCGCCCTTGACATCTTCGCCAACGCTAAGGGTATCACCCTTGACTGCGATTACCTGATCAAAAGTAACTGCCTCGCCGACTTCCTTGCCAAGCTTCTCAACGCGGATAACATCACCCTCAGAAACTCTGTACTGTTTTCCGCCAGTTGCGATCACTGCATACATGGAGCACACCTCCTTCTTCACATATTCGCCAGATACGGCGCTGCAAATGCAGTCTTTTCGGCCTCTCTGCGCGTTCACCAACGTATGTTACCATAATTCA
This sequence comes from Lachnospiraceae bacterium, assembly GCA_045221675.1. Lineage (GTDB taxonomy): Bacteria > Bacillota > Clostridia > Lachnospirales > Lachnospiraceae > Chordicoccus. Next base: position 134,501 of record JBGUWZ010000030.1, read on the forward strand.
TTTCCAAACACAACAACTAATTTAAAAAATTTCACGTCGTAGGCTGCGTCATAGTTCAGACAGGCTGCATATATGTCAATAATCCGGCGCAAATCACCATCTTCATCGAAAAACGCCGGTCCTTTCCTCGAGCTTAAAAATGCTAAAGCATTTTTGATCTCTCAGTCGGACCGACAATGTTTTTCTTATAAAGATGGATGCTTTGCCGCCGATAACGATATTTTATGAGCAGCCTGTCCGAACTGTAACGCAGCAGTATCTCGGCGAAATTACCTTTTTCATCAAATTCGTTGACTGGATCGACAATGTGTTCTCTCGATGATATATGTTTTGCTGACAGAAACGCACTCTTGTCGCCGCAGCTTTGTGAGCCGCACTGGGGCAACTGTTATTGTTCTGCCGGATCGCCAGAAACCGCGCGCGTTATGCCAAGGATCTCGGAGAGCGGACGCTCCGTCTTCTGGCGGATGATCTCCATGATGCCGAGGGGAGTCAGATCTATGATCTCCATCCGGAGGGGATCACGCCGTGCAAGTTTTTTTGCGACGTTCACGAGCTCCTCCTTATGGTCGGGATTCTCCATGTTTATGAAGTCGATCAGGATCATGCCCGAGAGATTGCGCAGGATGATTTGACGGATGACCTCCTCGGCTGCCTCATGGTTTATACGCCGGTAGGTCTCGGATGCATGTCTGCCCCGCTCGCACTTACCCGTATTCACATCGACCGAGGTAAAAGCCTCGGTCTTTTCTATGACCAGATAGGCTCCGCTCTTCATCCACACGTTTTTGGCGGTAAGCTTCCGAACTTCCTGAGTCAGATTGTAAACGGTCCTCAGGGGAAGCGTCCTGTTCCCGTAATAGATTTCATAATCAAGGTCCGGATCCTGACAATACGGACGGAGGGCACTCAGCTCTTCGGCGATCCGGGGTATGTCCGAGTAAAGTCTGTCGGGCTTTACGGTAAGATCGCGCAGCATTTCTATATAGAAGGGATCCGGTTTATAGAGAAGTGAGCCTGCCTTCGCGTAGGCTGTGTCATGTCCGAGCTTCTGCCAGCGCGCTTTAAGCTCCTCGACTTCCCGGAGGATATCCGCCTTCTCAGCCCCAGCCGAGTTAGTGCGGAGAAGAACAGAGTAACCTGCTCGGTCGACATCCCGCATCCACTTGCGAAGAAGATCCTTCTGCTCACTTGAAAGTTTCCGGGAGAAAGACAGACTTCCGTCTCCCTCTGAAACGACGGCATAGCGGCCGGACAGCTTCAGCTTCATGGTCGCGGCGGCCGCCTTTTTTCCGGAAGCGTCTCTGATGATCTGGACAGGGATGCGGCCGGGATCGCAGCTGCCCTTCTTATATTTGGAAAGAAAACATTTATCTTTTCCGAATGCGACGAAAGCTCCGCCGATATTGTCCGCGTAGGAATCGATGTGGCCGAGATAAATGCGGCCGATCAGTGATTCATTGTCTCTTGCGGCAAGTTTCAGCATGGAGAGACGCATGTCCTCAAAGAGAGCTGCCGCCAGATACTTATTGCCATCGAATTCGATCTCAGTCACTATGTAATCATTCATACAAAACTCACTTTTTGCAATCAGAAGCTACTTCCCGTCTCTGACAGAGGTCTTCCGTCCTCGCCGAAAAGATCAAGGCGCAGGATTCGCAGCGCTAACGGGTCATACTCGATGCCTGCAAATTCGCACAGGGCGCAGATAACGGTCTCAGGCTTCAGGTTTGCTGAGCTTCCGGTCTTCAGCTTCATGAAAAGCGGCATGCTGTATCCCGCCCTCCCGGTCCGGGAGCGGACATCGTCCGGAAGATACGTCTTTCCGCAAAGGTTCATCTCGAATATCTGAGGTCTTATATCGACGTCGCTCTCAGTCTTTTTTGTCGTTTTATGGATCATGACAGCTTCCTCGGCCATAAATTTATGAACGATGTCAGAAAGATCATCCTCACTTGTGATCCCGCAGGCGTGCAGCCAGTCATTTTCAAAGAATACAATATTGTCTGAGGCGCTTACCAGCGCCATAGCCTTGCCTTTTGCTTCCTCTATTCTCTTTACTGACAGAATTCGCACTCCATCGGGACATTCGCTGTTCAGCATATCTATAATGACTGCTTCGGGAGGAACCTCCGGAAGCTCATCATTTTCGATATTCAGCTGGCTCATGCGCTGAAGCTCGATCTTTGTGAGTTCGTAGGGATCCCTGTAAGCCATCTCGAAATCGACATATTCACCGAGACTCTCGAGCCCGACGCCGAGGGGGGACGCGAAGGACATGATCATATGGGGGCTGAATCCCCTCGTAAAAACTGCCAGGACACCGCTTCTTTTAATGATTTTCTGGAAGGTGCGCATGAAATCCAGATGACCCACATAGCGGAGCGCGCCGACCTTGGTGAATTTTATTCTGACTTTCATGATCCGTCACCTCATATCGCTGTAGTCTGCCTTGCCGGCATCCATGGATTTTTCTTCAAAGCACACACCTCCGCCGTATGCTCTTTCCCCGCAGCCGGAGCACATCTGCCTGCAGTTGGGGGTGATCTCAGCGCGAAGTGCGCGCTCCCACTCGCGTATGAACCACTTTTTGGTCACTCCTACGTCTATGAAATCCCACGGAAGAACTTCATCAAGAGATCTGTCTCTCAGTGTGTAGAACTCATGGTCAATTCCGCATGCTGCAAATGCGTCCATCCATATATCCATATGGAAATAGTCGGTCCATGCGTCGTACATGGCCCCGTGCTCGTAAGCGTACATAATGACTTCGGAGAGCTTTCTGTCTCCTCTGGCCAGGACGCCTTCAAGCACCGTCCCGTCCGCGTCGTGGTACTGGTAGTGGATCGATTTCTGGTTCTTCATCGATCGGATCTCACCTTTCACGAGGTGGGCATAGCTCAGATAATCTTCCCTGCGGAACATCGGTGCCCACTGGAAAGGAGTGAAAGGCTTCGGGACGAAGAAGGAGGTGCTGACGTTGATATCACATTTGCCTCGCCTCTCCTCCTTGGGAATATCGTAGTAGAGATCACATATGGACTGGGCCAGATGCGCGATGCCTTTTCTGTCATCATCTGTCTCTGTCGGAAGCCCCAGCATGAAGTACAGCTTGACTTTGTTCCAACCACCCCTGAAAGCCATGGTTGATCCACCGAATATATCATCCTCGGTGAGTCCTTTGTTTATGACGTTTCTGAGTCTCTGGGTGCCTGCCTCAGGTGCAAATGTCAGCGAGCTTTTCTTTATATCCTGGACCTTCTGCATGACGTCGAGCGAGAAGTTGTCGATCCTCAGCGAGGGAAGTGAAATATTGACCGCCTGACTGTGGAATTGTTCGATGAGGTAATCCATAAGCTCCGGAAGACGGCTGTAGTCGCTGGAGCTGAGTGAGCTGAGTGAGATCTCCTCATGACCGGAATACTTCATCATGACATCTGCCTGTGATTTAAGTGTCTCGATGTCCTTTTCGCGCAGCGGACGATACAGAATTCCCGCCTGACAGAAGCGGCAGCCGCGGATACAGCCCCGCATGATCTCCAGAGTCACCCGATCCTGTGTCGGCCTGAGGTATGGTACGAGCGGTTTCTTCGGATAGGGAGCATTCGTGAGATCCATGCACGTCTGCTTTCGGATCTTAACCGGAAGATCATCGTATTTCGGTGTGAAGGTTTTGACCGTTCCGTCCTCATTGTATGCGACACACAGGAGCGAGGGCACGTATATGCCCTCGATCTTCGCTGCTCTGTGAAGGAACTCTTTGCGGGAGATGCCGCTTGCTTTGCATTCCTTATACACGTCCATGAGGGTATCCATGACCGTCTCGGACTCACCTATGTAAAAGAGGTCAAAGAAATCCGCAATCGGCTCCGGATTGTATGTACAGGGACCGCCTCCCATGACGATCGGGCAGTGCTCTCCGCGGTCTTTGGACAGAAGCGGTATCCCGGCCAAATCAAGGATCTGAAGAATATTAGTGTAGCAGAGCTCGTACTGGATTGTAATGCCGAGAAAATCAAAGTCTTTAACGGGTTCCTGGGACTCCAGGGCGAACAGCGGAATGTTCCTCTCCTTCATGATCATGTGAAGATCCGGCCACGGAGAGTAAACTCTCTCACACCAGGTATCGCTGCGCCGATTCAGCTGCTCATAGATGATCTGAATGCCCAGATGGGACATGCCGATCTCGTAGACATCCGGGAAGCACATGCAGTAGCGGATATCCACAGAATTTTTATCTTTTATAATAGAATTGATTTCATTGCCGATGTATCTGGCAGGCCGCTCCACCTGTCGCAGAATGCGGTCTGACAAAAACGGTTCTCTCATAAAACCTCCATGCCGGATATGCGGCGCTACCTGCGGGCAAGTTCAGCTGTGATATCGTCCCATGTTACGCCCCGTTCAACCATGAGCACCATCAGGTGGTACAGGTAATCAGAGACCTCGTATTTGATCTCCTCGGGATCCGGATTCTTGGCAGCTATGATGATCTCGGTGTTCTCCTCTCCGACCTTCTTTAAGATCTTATCAATCCCCTTGTCAAAGAGATAATTTGTGTAGGAACCCTCTTTCGGATGCTTCCTGCGGTCCGAGATGACATCGTAGACGTCCTGGAAAATGTGAAGAGGATTGGTGTCATCGTAGGAAGTTTTTGCAAGAGTCCTGTAGAAGCAGCTGCGATTGCCTGTGTGGCAGGCTGCTCCGATCTGGGCCACTTTGGCAAGGATCGTATCGTTGTCACAGTCGATTCTCAGTTCTTTCACATATTGGAAATGACCGCTCGTCTCTCCCTTGACCCAGAGACTCTGGCGGCTGCGGGAGAAATATGTCATTCTGCCGGTCTCCAGCGTCTTCCTGAAGCTCATCTCATTCATGTAAGCGAGCATAAGGACCTCATCGTTCTTGTAATCCTGTACAATGACGGGCACGAGACCTTTATCATCCGTCTTCATCTCTGACCAGTCTATGGAGGACGTTAAGATATTCATCTCAATTCCCCGCTCGATCGCCCGTACCTTGACCTGCGAGAGATCCAGATTTCTCTGGCTGACGAACCCGCCGGAGATGCCGGTGATATTGCCGGAGGCGAGAAGGTCAAGGACCTGTTCTTCTCCCGCGTGGTTCACGTGGAGAAGGATGCGGAGATCTGTCATAGGTCCGATCTCCTTCTCGATGTTGTCGAGAAGGACCAGACGTGACGCGTACTGCTCGATGACATCTCTGTTAGATGTATACTCTTCCGTGTCGGCGATGGTGACGCCGATCTTTTGTCTGCCGAAGCGCTTGGAAACTTCTTCCATAAAGCGCATGTTTTCAGGCTTTCCTCCGTTCAGGAGAGCCTGGGCGGCGCCGGCGTAGATGAGTTTTTTTACATCCTCCGGGCGCTTCACGTTGCCGGCGACGATGACCGGGACCTGGGAGGATGAGCAGATATCTTTGATGCAGGAAATAGCCTCATCATGCTCTGCGTCTGTCTTGGAAAAATCGAACACCAGAAGGCTGTCAGCGCCGTGATCGCTATATATCATAGCCAGTTCGGATACGTTTCCGGATCCGAATGAATTCTTCTGCCCGAATCCTGAGACAGCGCGTCCTTTCAGCAGATAGATACAGGGCACAAGTAACTTTTTCATACTAATAAATCTCCTTGGTCATTCAAATCTCACATGGATCGAGTTCGCATGGGCGGTCAGCCCTTCCGCTTTCGCAAAGTTCTCAATGTCTTCGTGCAGAGCAGCCAGAGCCTCTCTGGAGCTGTAGATGATGCTTGTCTTTTTGATAAAGTCATCCACTGACAGGGCTGAGAAGAACTTAGCTGTTCCGTTCGTCGGAAGAACGTGATTTGGACCGGCGAAATAATCTCCTAAAGGTTCGCTGGAATGTTCGCCGATGAAGATGGCACCGGCATTCTTTATCCTGGTCATGAGCAGGAACGGATCCCGTGTCACGATCTCGAGATGTTCGGGCGCGATTTCGTTGACGGCTGCAATAGCATCATCCATTGAGCCTGCTACAAGAATGCGGCCGAAATTCTCCAGAGACTTTTTTATAATATCAGACCGGGAGAGGACCTTGAGATACGCTTCAACTTCAGAGCTTACGTTTTCCGCGAGTTCTCTGGAGGTCGTGACTAAAATGCAGGATGCAAGCTCATCGTGCTCCGCCTGAGAGAGAAGGTCCGCCGCAACGAAGTGAGCGTCAGCGCTCTCATCCGCGAGCACGGTGACTTCCGATGGTCCTGCTACAGAATCAATAGATACGTGTCCGTAGACTGCTTTCTTGGCCAGGGCGACAAAGATGTTGCCCGGTCCCGTAATTTTATCGACCTTTTTGAGGCTTTCTGTCCCGTAAGCCATGGCAGCGATTGCCTGAGCGCCGCCGACTTTGTAGATCGTACCCACACCGGCCTCTTTGGCGGCGACGAGAGTCGTCGGAGTGACTTTGCCGTCTTTTCCCGGCGGTGTGCACATGATTATCTCAGGGACACCGGCCACCTGGGCAGGGATGACATTCATGAGAACGGATGACGGATAGGCTGCTTTCCCGCCCGGCACATAGACGCCTGCCCGCTGCAAAGGGGTTATCCTCTGTCCGAGCACCATCCCGTTTTCTGTTGTGAACCAGCTCTCCTGCTTCTCATGCTCGTGGAAGGCACGGATGCGGGATATTGCTCTCCTTATGATTTCGATGAGGTCTTTGTTGACCTTGCTGTAAGCCTCCGCTTCTTCCTCCGGCGTGACTATGAAATTCTCGGCAGTTATATCAGCCTTGTCGAATTTTTTTGTGTACTCGAAAACAGCTTCGTCGCCGCGATCTCTCACGTTCTTTATTATGTCCGAGACAATTGCTTCCTCCCTCGGGTAGCTGTCGGGGCTGCGCTTCAGCATATTCGTGAGAATCGATCCGAAGACTTCTTCATTGAGTTCATATATCTGCATACTTATTCCTCTCTCTCTTACGCATTCTCAGGTAATTGCGAACAAATGTCTGTTACACATTCTGATTTTGCAGCTCATTTCTGAGTCTTGTGATGATCTCTGAGATGCGCTCGTTTTCCATCTTCATACTGACCTGATTCACGACCATGCGTGCACTCAGGGGAATTACCTCATCCAGGACTTCCAGCCCGTTGGCCTTGAGGGTGGATCCGGTCTCAACGATATCAACAATGACTTCTGAGAGGCCGACAATGGGGGCAAGTTCAATGGACCCGTTCAGCTTGATGATCTCCACGGTCTGATGCTTTTTGTTGAGAAAATAATCCTTGGTGATTGCCGGGTATTTGGTGGCAACGCGGATCATCTCTCCGCTGTCGAGGTACTTCTTTGCGGACGCGGGTCCACACACGCACATCCGGCATTTGCCAAAGCCGAGATCCAGCACCTCGTAGAGCTTTTTATTCTCCTCAATGATCGTATCCCGCCCGACAATGCCGATGTCGGCGGCGCCGTAATAGACGTATGTCGGTACATCCGGACCTTTGGCAAGGAAGAACCTGAGTCCGAGGTCTTCGTTCGTGAATATCAGTTTTCTTGTATTTTTATCCATGGCACCGGCAGTATCTATGCCGCACTTTTCGAAGAGCTCAAGCGTCTGCCTTGCCAACCGGCCCTTTGTGAGGGCAACAGTTAAATATCTCATATAATCCTCCGTCCTGTATCACCGCCGGGCACGTTTCGGGGAACGTGCCGCCTTATGGTCTCCATCCGGGTCTGCTTTTTTGTGTGCCTACATCAAAGGAGTTCTGCTCTGCCTTGAGATCGCGTTCATCATCTGATCGATGTAGAATCCGACTCCGACAGCGGGATAATCCTTGCCGAAGTTGCCGAGCAGGCTGTCATATCGTCCGCCCTTGGCGATGGGCTCTCCTGTTCCCAGAGTCACCGCGCTGAAAATGATGCCGGTGTAGTAATTATACTGTGACAGATATCCAAAATCGTAGGAGACATATTTGTCGAGACCGCGCTCTTTCATGAGACAGTGGATATCCCGTAGTCTCCGTATCGCTTTTTGTTCCCTTGGACCAAAAGCGTATTTCGAAGCAGAATCGATGATCTCCGCGCCGCCGAAGAGCTGCGGAAGCTTCTCGAGAGCCTCCTTCACTCCGGAATTTAAGCCGGACTCATCGAGAAGTTCGCCGACACCGAAGAAATTCTTGTTGGAGATCAGTTTCCGGATGCTCTCGATCTTTTCGAAATCAAGTCCAGTGGATTCCGCGATGGCCTTGAAGAAATCCACTTCGCCGACACTGACCTGAAATTCTGTGATCCCTGCGGCAAGGATGACATCGCAGGTGAGAGCAATGATCTCGGCGTCAGCTTCGGCGCTCTCGGCTCCGATGAGCTCTACGCCCATCTGAGTAGCCTCCTTGAGCCTGCCCTGCAGTTCGGCGGAGTTTATAAATGTGCTTCCCTCATAGCACAGTCGTACCGGCATGGCTTCCTCGGGAAAATGCATTGACACGGCCCTTGCTACAGAGGGGGTGAAGTCAGAGCGAAGGACGAGTGTGTTGCCGTCGCGGTCGAAGAACTTGTACAGCTCGTTGCTCGGAGTCGTTCCGATATCTTTCGAGAAGACATCAAAATACTCAATAGTCGGTGTCTCGATATTCTGATAGCTGTATTTTTCAAATACTGAGCGGATGCTGTCCATCAGCATGACTTTTGACTTCATTGTATCACCGTAAAGGTCGCGGAACCCTTCCGGTGTGTGGATCACTCTGTTATTCATTGTTTACCTCTTCTCTCTCATCAAGGTCTCTCTGGAGACCGACCAGGATGGGGATCATGCTGTTAGTCTCCTCAAGAAAATAATCAGGGTCAAGCTCTTCATAGGTGAAGCTCTTCCGACCGCCCCCGGCACATCGCTCCCAGAACTTAAGGAGTTCTGTCAGTCGCATATAGTAATATGAGCGGTTCCTGCTGAAATAGATAATCAGGAAAGAGACACCGCCCTGTTCCTCAAATTCGCGCATGAATCTGACCTGATGCTCATGGATATTTGCAATAGGAAACGTAAACACGGCGCACTCCTTTGCGTCAAAGCATACCGGAATGCCCTGAACGGCTCCGAGATAATCGACGGTACTCTTCTGGTCAAAGTAAGCCAGCGTGATGTGCCTGGAGCTCTTGTCGATCTCGATCGGGGTAATAGGGGTCGGCACCTTCTGGATGACTGCCAGTTTTCGTTCCCTGTAGATTTCTATAGTGTAATTGATGAGATCTTCCAGTGTCGAGCCGCGAAGACCTCTTGAATTCCATGTCGCCATATCAAAGCCGTCCTATTTTATCGAGCGGCCAGTATCTCAGCATTGCTTCGCCAAGTATTTCCTCTCGGCTCACAAAAGAATTCTGCCAGAATCTTGAGTCATTACTGTTGTTGCGATTATCTCCCATGACAAAATAGCATCCTTCCGGCACCTTGTACGGACCGAAAGAACCTATCGGATCTTCCGGGCAGAAACTGTCGGGAAGGGGCTCGGATGATTCGTCGATAAAGACCTTTCCGTCTACGATAAGCACCGTCTCGCCCGGCATTCCGATAATTCGTTTGATGTATTTCTTTGACTCGTCGTCCGGGAACTTGAAAATAATGATGTCGAACCTCTCGGGATCTTTCGATCTGTACGCCAATCTGTTGCCGAAAATCCGGTCGTTGACCATGATCGTATTTTCCATCGATGATGACGGGATTCTGGCGTTTATGAGAATGACTCCGTTCACGACGGAGACGACGACAACTACGAAGATCATCATTTTGATATAAGAGATGATTTCGTCTTTCATAGAAGTTTTTTGTGGTTCTTTTTCAGCTTTCATCTGATTCTTCAACTTCCTTTTGATTAATGTCGGCCGGGATGCGTATTCAAGTGCTCACGCCATCAGTGAGACCGAGCTTAGCGAGAATCATCTCCTCTTCCGAAGAGAGGGGAGCCTTCACAGTCATCCCGGACGTATATGAAAAATCACCCTGAGATGTCGGAAAAATAATTCTTTCCGCATGGAGGAACTGGTGCCTGAGGCCTACATCCTTTTTGAGAAAAGCGGTCAGATTCCTGTCCCCGTACTTTATATCGCCAATGACGGGGGCACCGAGCCATGCCAGATGGCTTCGGATCTGATGAGTCCTGCCCGTCAGGAGGTCAACGTCGAGCAGCGAGTACCTGCCTGCTCTGGCCAGTACCCGGATTCCGGTTGCAATGTGCAAGTACCCATCCGCCCTGTCTCTGCGGATCGTGACCTTGTTGGCTGAGGCGTCTTTTTTGAGATACGCCTCATATATTCCATCCTCTATCTCCCCGCTTGTGACGGTGAGGTAATGCTTTTTCACCTTTCCTGCCTTTATGATTTCGGAAAGGAACTGTGATCCTCGAAGACTCTTTCCGCATAGGACAAGTCCGCTTGTGTTGCGGTCAAGCCTGTTGACCGGGGCAGGGTGGAATGTTCGAAGTTCTTCCTGTGTGATTTTTCCGGAGGCAAGAAGATAATCTGTGAGATCTGAAACTAAGCTTTCGCCTCCGGCCCGCTCGGGCTGTGACAGTATACCGGCAGGCTTATTTACGATCAGGATATCTTCATCATCATAAATGACACAGGATGCAAAATCAAATGCCTTTTCGAACGACGCCCGAGAAGGCACTACTTCGGAGAATTTCGTGAATGTCTCGTCAGAGAAAAAGAGACGGACCGTATCGGACAGGGAAAGCATTTCATTGCCCACGGCCTTTTTTCCGTTCAACGTAATGTTCTTTTTTCTGAGCATCTTGTAGATGAAGCTCTTAGGCGCATTTGGCAGCAATTTGACCAGATATTTGTCGAACCTCTGCCCGGCCTCGTTTTTTCCGATAGTGAATTCTTTCATAATAAAGCGTATTCTCTGCAATCACAGCGAGATCTGTGTGAGGAACATCCATATCGTCTGCTCAAGGTCATAGTCGGGATATCTTGAGTCGGGCCTGAACTTTACGTCACGGAGGGACTCCGCATGCTCGTTCATTGAATCAAGCCGTTCCAGAAAGTGCTTCCTGTCAGTCATCAGAGCAACATTTGAACCGATACCGTTTGAGCGCAGTACTTTTTTTATATAGTCAGCAGTGAATTTCGGATCTCCCTTTTTATCGGTGACGAGACCGACGACAGTGCTGCCGCATATGGCAAATGCGTCAACCATGGTACTGGCTTTCTCATGGGTGACATAGAGCTCGTATGCCATCGTGAGCGTTCCTGCATGCTCCTCGATCTCTCTGTATTCTTCCTCCGGGATCGATGAGTGGGTATAGACCATAACGAGGCTCACAAATGCCATGGCAAACGGAATGACAAGCACCAATGCCAGCACTGTAAGCAGATTTTTTTCGGTTCCGTATATTATGATGCCGGCCACAAATATTGCCGCCGGAAAAAGAACTGTTATGATTGTAATGAGCAGGCGTCTCATCCGCTCATAGCGGAAATACCCGAACTGCCCTTTTAAAGCTTTCTGCATAATTTTCTCTGATACTCCACATATAGTTGTCACTGACCAGTCTGTTCACTGATAGGCTATTGTAACATATATCTGCTTCTTATGCACGATTTCTTTTGCGGCTGCTTACCCGAGGAGCTCATAGAAATCATGAATAAAGAAGTCGGCCTCCCGCTCTTTCTGCTCCCGGACATTTTCCGAATAGGTATCGTAGACGGCGGCCACCGTCATTCCGGCCCGTTTTCCGGACTGGATACCGATCGGGATATCCTCAAAGACCAGGCAGGAAGAGGGAGCTGTGCCCAGCTTTTCGGCAGTATAGAGATAGACATCCGGCTCCGGCTTGCTGGCAGTTACATCATCGCAGGTCGTAATCACGTCGAAGTATTCGGAGATGCCGTGGATGCGGAGGATCTCCTCTATGAGACGAAGGTGGTTGCTGGAGGCGATAGCCATACGCACCCCGCTGTCTGCCATTTTCCGGATGAGTTCTCTCGCGCCGGGCTTCAGCGGAATATCATGTCTGTATTTGTGTTCGGCCATATGGATCCATGTCTGCCCGATCTTCTCGACAGAGTCTGTGATGCCGAATCTTTTTCTGAAGTATTCTGCGACCTCAGTGAAGCGCAGACCCTCAAGGTCACGTTGTAGATTCTCAGGAACTTCTATCCCGAACATCTCAAGATATTCTATATCTATTTCTCCCCACATGCCCATCGAGTCGATCAGCGTGCCGTCGAGATCGAAAATTGCTGCTTCGTAATCTGATATAACCGGAACTTTTCTGTTCAAAACAAAATCCTTTCTTCGGTGTACAGGCAGGCTGTCACTGCAGTCTCCTGCCGGGAGACCGCTTATTCTTAATGAGACCGCGGTCGAACGTGCCAAAGCCTGCAGGAAATCCCTCGATCAGGATAAGAATATTCTTATCTGTTTTCTTATCTCGCTTACTTTGACGCCCTCCGGCAGATGAAGTAAAAAGCACGGCTGGGTCTGTATCGCCAAAGAGTCTGGCAGGTGAAGGCTTATGGTCGGTGATTTCGTCCGCATCTGCGGAAATTGTTTCGCCGCGCAGATATTTTATGACTCTTATGTCGTCGCAGGACAAATTGAGTTCTTTTCCCCATTCGCCTTCTCTCAGGGCCTCAGCCAGAGGCTGTGCAAGTTCAAGACGGTTCTTCTTTCTTGTGGCAATGTGCAGCCCGGTCATCAGGTAACGAAGCGACGGATACGGTCGGATTCCTTTCGGAATCAGATAAATTTTATCATTCTTTTCGTAGAGGCATTTTTTTGAGGATGCGCAAATTTTCTCAGTTACTGCCATAGCGTCATTAGCGGATACTTTCGCGTTTTCATCTGACTGTCTGGAAAACAGGGCCATGAACTGTCCCTCACCTTTCATTTTGTGGGGATAGATTCTGACACATTTTTCTGTTCCCGGAAGCACTCCGCGGCAGAATCCGTCATGCTCCGGAATCTCAATCAGCCTGAGCTCCGGGAAACGGTCAAGGAGAGATAAGACATTTGCTTCATTTTCGAGAGTGGAGAACGTACAGGTCGAGTACATCAGGCATCCGCCCTTTTTCAGCATCGATACGGCAGAAGAAAGGATATCAGCCTGCAGCGGGGCATAGTATTCGGGACCTTTTTCTTCCCAGTAAGCGCTCATGCCCGGCTCGCGCCGGAACATACCCTCCCCTGAGCAGGGGGCATCGACGAGAATCTTGTCAAAGAACTCATGAAAACATGCAGCCATCTTATCCGGTGATTCGGCAGTCACAAACGCGTTTCCGGCTCCGGCAAGTTCCAGGTTTTTTCTGAGAGCCAGAGCCCGGCTGGCAGAGATATCATTGGAATAGAGAACTCCCGTGCCGCCCAGCTTTGCGAGAAGCTCAGTGGATTTACCGCCGGGCGCCGCGCAAAGATCCAGAACGTAATCACCCGGTGCTATCGGAAGATTTTCCGCCGGTGCCATAGCTGACGGCTCCTGAATGTAGAAAAGACCTGTCTGATAGAGCGGGTGTCCCGAGAACTCAGCTGTGTTCTCGGTGAAGAATCCATTGTGGACCCATGGAATTTCCCGGAGGTCTCCTCCTCCGCATTTTTTCCACAGGGTGCGGAAGCGATCCTTTGAGATCTTGAGTTCGTTTACTCTCACACCGGTATTTGGAACGCATAGAAGACTATCCCGCCATGCAGGATAGTCTTCTCCCAATAGTTCTGTCATATTCTGGATGAAACGGTCAGGCAAAATCAAGGGCTTTTATACTCCTTTCCCCGAGTCCGGTGCGGAATAATCCACTGACTGAGCGCGGAAGCCCTCGGCGAGGACATCCAGATGTCTCTGGAAGCGCTTCAGTTCATCAATATCATTCATCTTGAAGATCCGATAGAACTCGTCCTGGATCTTCTCTACCTCTCTGTGGCTTGTGACCTTGTAGAGATTCTCAATACTGGTCACAATGTCCCTGATCAGGTTGGTGCGGGTCTCCGAATGATTCTCCGCGTCGATAATCTCGGACCTTACTCGTGACATCTGTGTATCAAGCTGATAGACGGAATCTGCAATAATTTCAAGCTGTTTGGACACATGAGGAGGGAGCACTCCCTTGTACTTGTACTGCAGTGAGTGCTCAGTTGTTGCCCAAAAATTCATTGCCATAGTGCGGATCTGGATCTCGACATGGATCTGTTTGGGCCCGGCTATTGTCTCTACCGTGTACCACACGATCATGTGATAGCTTCTGTATCCGCTCGACTTGTGGTTGGCCAGATAGTCCTTTTTTTCTATTACGACCATGTCGTATCGTCTTCGGATAAGAACTGCTACTTTTTCGATGTCTTCAACGAACTGGCAGATGATGCGGATCCCCGCGATATCTTCAATTTCCTCTTCGAGCCGGTCAAAACCGATGCCTTTTTTCTGCATCTTTTCAAGTATACTTGTGACCGTTTTTACTCTGCCGCTGACAGTCTCGATCGGTGAATGCTGATTGTTATTCCGGTATTCATCCCTCAGACAATTGAATTTGGCGGTCAGCTCGGTGACCGCCTGTTCATAAGGCTGCAGCAGCTCTTTCCAAAGCTGTATTTCCATAGTTTTTACCGATTAAAATTTCCAGAAACTTATCTGCCTGTGCCCTTTGTTATAAGCCTGATTATTTAAGAGCTTCAAGAACTTTCAGCAGATAATCCCACATGCGCTTGGCGGAGGAGATAGAAAGCCTCTCATTCGGTGTGTGAATATCCCTGATATTCGGTCCGAAAGATATGATATCAAGACCATCAATCTTTCCGTAAAAGATACCGCATTCGAGACCGCCGTGGGTGACTTCGATTTTGACTTCTTCTCCGAACATCTCGGTGTAGGTCTTCTGCATGATGCTTCTCAGTTCGGATTCTTCGTTGAATTCCCATGCCGGATACTCATCCTTGAGAAGGATCTGTCCGCCGAGGAACTCGGTGAGGAGTCTGATTCTGTTCACTACCGCTGTTCTCTCACTCACAAGTGAACTCCGAACAAGCGATGTGGCTACGAACTGCTCTGTCCCTGTGCGCATAATGCCCATATTTGTAGAAGTCTGCGGAAGTCCCGGTGAGATAGCTGACATATGGCGCACACCGTTGGGGATGAGGTTCAGGAAAGCGATGACTCTCTCCTGACTGTCCTGATCCATGACGGTCACCTTGTGCGAATGCCCCGTGTCGAGAGTGATTTTTATTTCGTCATCTGTGCCAGCGTACTCTTTTCTGACATCGGCGGTGAAATCGCGGGTGAACTTCTTGACATTGGCAAGATCATCATCATCGATGATGATATGGGCTTTGGCAAGAGACGGAATCGCGTTGTCCTTATCTCCGCCGGAGACATCGGACAGCGAGTAGGCAACTTTTCTGTCAAGTGCGTACAGATAGCGTCCGAGCATCTTGTTGGCGTTGATCCTGCCCTTTGTGATTGCCTCGGCAGAGTGCCCGCTCCTGAGTCCGGAAATCTCAACAAGGACAGGAACTCCTCTGATCGTCGCCCGCTTTGTCGGGATAACGGAATCGACCCGAATGCCGCCTGCGCAGCCGGCTGTGATCACGCCTTCCTTCTCGCTGTCGATATTGATGAGCCGCTTTCCCGTAAGCATCTCGGCTGTATTCAGATGAGATGCCCCTTTGAGTCCGATCTCCTCGTCAACAGTGAATACACATTCAAGTGGCGGATGAACGAGCTCATCGTTATCAAGAATAGCCAGCATATAGGCAACTGCAATGCCGTCGTCGCCTCCGAGTGTCGTTCCGACAGCATAGAGATCATCTCCTTCGACCTCAAGGTCGAGCGGGTCGGTAAGGAAGTTGTGTGTGGACTCCGGTGTTTTGGCACATACCATGTCGACATGTCCCTGAAGGATCGTTACAGGCGATTCTTCGTAACCCTCCGAAGCATCTTTGTATATTATTACATTACCGACTTCGTCCGCGACGGCGTCAAAATTATGGGATGTTGCAAATTCGATCAGGTATTCTGTCATACCGTCCGTGTTGCCTGAGCCTCTCGGAATATCCGATATCTCTTTGAAATAACGAAATACATCAGCCGGCTCTAAATTTCTCAAGTCATTCATGTTCATCCTCCTAAAAATGTGCTGGTTGATAAGTTACAGGCGAACGGCAGATTCGATCTGCCGCTCAGCGAAAAAAAGAAATATGGGGATGTTCAGTGGAACATCCCCGCATATCGTCACATGATTACATTAAAGATCGTCGTCTTCGTCTACGCCGTCATCGTAGTCGTCTTCCAGATCATAGGAAGGCGCTTCTGTGGCAGGCTGCTGTGCGCCTTGCGGAGAGAGCTCCTGACGATTCCTTCTGACCGTGTCGTACGCTCCCTGAAGCGAGTCAAGAAAACCTTTATATTTTCCGCCGGCATCGGAAATCGTTGCCCCGAGAATGCTCTCAAGGCTTGCCAGCATCTCATCTGTGTAGGTGAGAGCGGAGATTCTGATGTTGTTGGCATCCTGTGTCGCGGAATCAAGGATACCCTGAGCCTGCTGGTTAGCTTTATTGATTGTGTCATTGGCCTGCGCGTAAGCCTGCTGCATGACTTCATGCTGGCTTACAAGCTCCTTGGCTCTGGCTTCGGCGTTGGCTACGATGCCGTCCGCCTTGGACTGAGCGTCCGCAAGAATTGCGTCTTTGTTGGAAATGATCTTCTGATAGCGCTTGATCTCATCCGGAGTCTTCAGGCGCAGCTCACGAAGAAGCTCCTCCAGCTCTTCCTTGTTCACAACGATCTTGGTCGTGGACAGCGGCTGAAATTTACAACTGTCTACATATTCTTCAATTTCTTCTATAATCTGCTCTATTCTGCTGGCCATGATTTTTCTCCTTATGCAACGCTAATTTTCAATTTTTCGTATCCTCTCCCTCAGAAGCTTCGCGACCTGACTGGGAACGAATTTTTCGAGGTCGTCCTCGAACATAGCCACCTCTTTTACTGTGGATGAACTCAGGAATGCGTACTCGAGACTTGTGATCAGGAACATTGTATCTATATCCGGTGCGAGGATTCGGTTGGTCTGAGCCAGATGCAGCTCATACTCGAAGTCCGATATCGCGCGAAGCCCCCGGATAATCGTGTTCGAATCGCAGGATCTTACAAAATTGACTGACAATCCTTCAAATGATTTGACCACAACATTCGGTATATCCGATGTTACCTCTTTTAGTATATTAACACGTTCTTCTATTGAAAACAACGGAGTTTTTTTTGAATTCACTAAAACTCCGACAATTACTTCATCAAACTGCTTTGAAGCGCGCTTGATAATATCCAGATGACCATTGGTGACAGGATCAAAAGACCCGGGATAAACGGCTCGCCGCAAGATATTTCCTCCTCCCAAATAATCAGCCTCGTATCTTCTTCAGAAAAATATGCTGGCACATTCCGTATCTGCGTTCCTTGAACTTTTCAAATCCAAGTTCATCCAGATATGAAAAATCAGTTTTCGGGGATGCCTCGACTACGACGAGACCATCCTCTTCAAGAATGTCAAGACCCGACAGAATACTAAGAGTTTCCTTTTCCAGTTCATGATTGAAAGGCGGATCCATGAAAATGATGTCAAATTTTTCGCCGGTCAGTCTGCCCAGTACGGAATTCACATCGCCGCGGATTAGAGTCGCCCCGTCTTTCAGCTTTGTGAATTCGAGGTTTTCCAGAATGAGTTCCTGAGTCTTTCTGTCCTTTTCGACGAAGACTGCACTTGCTGCTCCGCGGCTTAAGGCTTCGATTCCGATCGATCCGCTGCCCGCGTAGAGATCAAGGAAACGGCATCCGGGGATCCACGGCATCAGAATGTTAAAAAGAGTCTCTTTGGTCCTGTCTGTTGTCGGTCTGACGTCCATGCCCTTCACGGTCCGGAGCGGCATGGATCTGGCTTTTCCTGCTATTACTCTCAAGTATGTATCCTCCGGTCAAACGATGTCGCTGCTCTGCATCGTGAGGCGCCAGTCAAGGTCGCCCCTTCCGAGCCCGAGGACCAGGAGTTCCGCAGTAGCGATATTCGACGCGACCGGGATATTGTTTCTGTCACACGCCATGATGATTTTTCCGACGTCCGGTTCTTTCGGATCGATCATGCTCGGATTGTAGAACAATATGACCATATCCATCGCGTTCCTCTCGATCATTTCGGCGAACTGCTTATCACCTCCGATAGCACCGGGAAGGAATTTATGAATTCTGAGGTTCGTCGCATCCTCAATGCGTCGCCCAGTGGTTCCGGTTGCATATATATCATGGCGGGAGAGAATTCCCCTGTAAGCTATCGAAAAATCTTCCATGAGAGTCTTTTTACTGTTGTGTGCTATCATACCGATGTTCATGTGATACTCCTTATAAAAGATGAAGGATGATAGGTTAAACTTACGATTATTATAGCAATATATCCAAAAAAACACAACGAGTTTATAAAAATTTTGTTATTTTTGGCTATTGTAGGTCAACAAATACCCGTTTCCGGAGTGAAGTGACTGAAGGTCCGGATGAACTTCCGCGTATAAATTAAAGTATCAGATTGACGCTTTCTTTTGATAAATACGCAGTTAATCGGGCCCTGAGGACTGAGTAGACATCGGAAATCAGGGCGGGATCATCGTGCATAACAACCGCGGCAATTTCTCCGGCTTTAGCCAGTACATCTCTGTCTCTCGTAAGATCCGCGACGTCGAACAGCGCATCTCCGCTTTGCCGGATCCCGAGAAGATCTCCGGGTCCTCTCAATTCAAAATCTTTTTCGGCTATCTCAAAGCCGTCATTGCTCCGATTCAGAATATCGAGTCTCTGTCTGATCTCCTCACTCTCCTGGCCCGACATAAAGATGGCATAGGACTGGGCAGAGCCGCGGCCTACCCTGCCTCTCAGCTGATGGAGGGCAGCGAGTCCGAATCGCTCCGCGTTTTCGATCATGATGACGGTCGCGTTCGGCACATCCACGCCGACTTCCACCACGGTCGTCGACACCAGAATCTGGATTTTTTGGGAGGCAAAATCTTCCATGATTTTATTCTTTTCCGACGGCTTCATGCGACCGTGCAGCATGGATATACTGTATTCCGGAAATTCCTTTTTCAGATTTTTCGAATAATCAATGACATTTTCCGCATCCAGTCCTTCACTGGCTTCGATCATCGGACAGATGATATAAGCCTGATGCCCCGCGTCTACTTCTCTCCTGATAAATTTCATGGCTTTATCCCGCCAACTGTGGTCCACAACACAGTTTTTTATAGGCAGTCGTCTGGCAGGAAGCTCATCGATGACCGAGATATCGAGGTCTCCGTAATATATGACACCCAGGGTGCGCGGGATCGGAGTCGCCGACATGACCATGCGGTGCGGCGGCAATTTGCCGCCTGCCAGAGCTTTTCTCTGGTCAACGCCGAATCTGTGCTGCTCATCTGTTATGACCAGCGCAAGATTACTGTATTCCACAGCCTCCTGTATCAGGGCGTGCGTACCTATGATGATATTGGCTTCACCTGCCCGTATTTTCTGCTGGGCTTCCCGCTTTTCTTTTGCTCTCAGTGAACCTGTGAGAAGAATCGGTCTCAGCTTTTCATTGCCGAGGTCTCGGCACATCTTCTCGAATTTTTCATAGTGCTGTCTTGCGAGGACCTCCGTCGGGGCCATCAGGGCACTCTGATAGCCGTTTTCCGCGCACATGACCATACCCAGAAAAGCGATGATCGTCTTCCCGGACCCAACGTCGCCCTGTACCAGCCTGGACATGAGCTTGCTGCCTGCCAGGTCGTCTTCAATTTCCTGCCATACGCGCAGCTGTGCGCCGGTGAGACGGTAAGGAAGGTTGTCAATGATATCCTCAGTCTGCCAGCAGCGTTTCATCGGATGTCCGTTTTTTATTTCTCCCTCCGCTTCCTTCATTTTCCGGAGTGCCATGATAAAAAAGAAGAATTCATCGAACGCGATCCTTTTTCTTGCCGCGAACAGATCTTCTTCGTTTTCCGGGAAGTGGACGGTGCGGGCCGCGAGGGACTCGTCCGTGAGGTCGTTCATTCTGCAGATCTGCTCCGGCAAATACTCAGCTTCCGGACCGATCAGTGCAAATGCAGCCTTCACCGCTTTGGAGACTGTATTGTTCGACAGTCCTTTTGTGAGTCCGTATACCGGGTTCAGAGTCTTAAGCTTTTCGCTGTACTGTGCGGGAGTGAAGATTTCCGGGTGTTCCATGACCAAAACGCCGCCTTTTTTAGTCACCGTACCCCGAAATATGTAGACTGCGCCCCGCTTTAAAACAGTTCTTATGTAGGGGGCATTGTACCAGGTGAGTCTGATCCTGCCGGTCGGATCATCGATCTCTGTAGTGGAGATCGTGACGCGTCTTGTCGGCCGGACAACAACAGCCCTGGCTATAGTTCCCTGCACAGCGCATTTGGCTCCGACAATGGCGTTTCCTGCGGCGCAGGGAGGCATATAGGCATCATAATGGACCGGGTAATAGCGGACCAGATCTTCACAGGTGAAGACACCCAGCTTGTTGAACAGTTTTTCGGTTTTCGGTCCGATTCCCTTGATATTAGTCAGTTCCATACAGTCTTCCCTAAAAAAATATGAGGGGCTTTCGCAGAACGCGTAAGCCCCGTGATTGCTCATTCAGGTCTACTCGACCGAGAGTACGATATAATAGATCGGCTGTCCGCCCGGGTTTTCCTCGACGTCAAGGTCCGGATACTTGTTCCGGATGAGTTCTGCGAGCTCCTCGCAGGCTTCTTCTTCGTAGTCCTTGCCGTAATAGAGGGAAATCAGCTCGGAATCGTCATCGACGAGTATGTCAAGCATCTCCATGACAACGCTCGGGACATCTCCGCCGACTGCGAGGATACCGTCATCGCCGATGCCCATAATGTCACCGGACGTGATCTCGATTCCGTCAATTTTTGTGTCGCGGACAGCGTAAGTGACTTCGCCTGACTTGACGTTTGCTATTTCTTCCGTCATATACTCGACATTCTCTTCAGGCGATTTCTCCGGCACAAAGTTCACGACGGCTGTAATGCCCTGCGGAATTGTCTTTGTAGGTATAACGTATACGCTGCAGTCTTCTACCAGATCTCTTGCCTGATTGGCTGCAAGGATGACATTCTTATTGTTAGGAAGAATGAAAACATTTTCTGCGTGTGCTTTTTCGATCGCTGCGAGCATATCCTCCGTGCTCGGGTTCATGGTCTGTCCGCCCTCGATGAGAACGTCGACGCCGAGTTCTCTGAATACGTCAGAGAGACCGTCACCGATCGTGACAGAGATAAATGCATTCTCCTTGCGCGGAGCTTCTTTGGCTGATTTTTCAGTTTCTTCTTTCGCCTTCATCTCGGCTTCGCGGGCTGCTGCCACAACACTTGATTTGAAGAGTTTCTCCTGATGTTCTTCGCGCATATTATCGACCTTCATGCGGGTCAGCTGGCCGTACTCGAGACCTTTTTCAAATGCCTGACCAGGATGATTCGTGTGGACATGCACCTTGACCATACCGTCGCCGACGACGAACACGAGACTGTCACCGAGACCGAGCAGATAGGATTTCATGCTGTCCTCCTCCTCCTCGGTGAAAGCTTCTTCATTATCGAGCTTTACAATGAACTCTGTGCAGTAGCCGAATTCAATGTGATCCGTGCTGATCGGCTGCGGTGCAATGTTTACATGTGTTTCCGGCGCTTCGAAATCAAGATCGATCTCGAGCCCGTTGAAGGCGTCGAGCGCTCCGTGGAGAACGACCATGAGACCCTGCCCGCCGGAATCAACGACGCCGGCTTCCCTAAGGACCGGCAGAAGGTCCGGTGTTCTCGCAAGGGCTTCGTCGCCTTCACGCACGCAGGTCTCTAACATGGCGCCGAGGTCTTCTTTGTTCTCATAATCAGCTGCAGCCTGGGCAACCGCTTTGGCTACGGTGAGGATCGTACCCTCTTTCGGCTTCATGACTGCCTTGTAGGCCGTCTCAACAGCTTTCTGGAAAGAATCGGCGATCATATTGCCGTCAATTTCCTTTGAATCCCGGATCGCTTTTGTGAAGCCGCGGAGGAGCTGCGAGAGAATGACGCCGGAGTTGCCGCGCGCCCCTCTGAGAGAACCGGATGAGATAGCCTTCGCTATCTGATCTATATCGGCTTCCGGCAGTGCGCTGACTTCATTAGCAGCCGACATGATAGTCAGAGTCATATTTGTGCCGGTATCGCCGTCGGGAACCGGGAAGACATTCAGCTCGTTGATCCACTCTTTTTTGATTTCGAGATTTTTGGCACCCGCAAGAAAACACTTGCGAAGCAGCGAAGCATCAATTGTATTCACACTCATGTTAATCTACCTCTTCCCCCTTCATCAATCGATTACGCGTATGCCCTCAACGAGGATTTCTACGTTTTCTACCTTCATGCCGGTAAATTGCTCGAGCTTGTACTTTAACGCTTCGACGAGATTCTCAGTGATAGTCGGGATGCTGACACCGTAAGAGACGATGCAGTGAATAACAAGTGAAATCTTATTCTCTTCGATTTTAACGTTAATTCCATATTTCAGGCTGTCCTTCTTGAGCAGATGGAACAGACCGTCCTTTACACTGTAGGCTGCCATACCGACGATTCCGAAGCAGCCGACTGCGACGGAACCTGCATAGGTTGCTATTACATCTGAGCTTATTGTGATCTGTCCATACTCAGAATTCAGGCGTCCTTTCATAAATGACCTCCATTGTATTAGCGGATTTTTATCCCTTTCCTAAACAGTTTTTCGTATATAATATCACTGGTATTATAAACGCTTTGCTGTAAAAAAGAAAGATGTAAAAAAACTGCCTCACATTATATAGTGAGGCAGCTGTGCTTGCACATCGCCGGAAGCTGATTAATGAGCTGGTTTTGCCGAACGGATCCGTCAGATATGAAGTGTTGAACGAAGGAGGTTTACATCTCTGTAATCCACAACATTGTCTTTATTCATATCAGCGAGATACATCTCGGCAGGAGTCATTTCTGCTTTGCCGGACACCATGCGTAAGAGAATGTCAAAATCAGTTTTGTTTGTCTGACCGTCAAAATTAATGTCACCCAACTTGTAGTAGATGCAGGGCAGTTTAATGCCGGATGTCACAGTCGTTGTCGCCATGAAAGTTGCAAATGAAGACACATCCTTCACATTGTACAGATTCATCAGAAGAAGATCTTTGCCGTTGTTCCAGAGTGAGAGGCTGTTTTCATTATTGATATTCTTTGAACCTGTAATGTGCAGCCCGTTGCCGAGACCGCAGAGGATTTTTGCCCCGGTGATAAGAAGACTGTCTATGTTTGCCGCATATACTCCTGTCTCTCTGGATTTCAAAACCTCGCTCTGCTTGATAATGAGGTTATGAAGTGTGTTGGCATATATTCCCGTAGTCGCTCCGCTGATATAGTCCATCGAGAGTTTGCAGTTGTCTGAGCAATTGTTCAGATATATACCGTATATTTTGGTCGAACCTGACGCACCCCCAAGGAACATGTTATTCTTCCACGTCGTGAGCATGACACCGGGCAGGGCGCGGATAGCCGCGTAATTGGTATTGCCGCCTGCTTTACCGACTCCGTCATAGAAGAGATTCTGCATGACTTCCGCTTTCATCCTGTATCCGGAGGTGCGGTAATTCTGATTGCTCACAGACAGTTTTACGCCGTCTGCCTGGATGTTCCCGAAGGTATTATTCATGATCAGAACATTGCTGTTGTCCTTGATCTCGATCGCGGCGTACGGAGCTGCGCCGTTAAATTTTTTGCCGTTAATTGTGTTGTCGATAATGTAGGCTGCGCCGTTCTTCCATGCATAGAGATTTACGCCGTTAAGGAAGCAGTTCACACCCTGAGCTGTGTTTTCCTTGCACACAAAATCACGGAAATTATAGGCGTTGATGCAGATGTAAGGAACATCCCGGAATGTGCATCCGACAATTTTATAGCCGTCAGCATAGATACCGTTATAAGCATGGTGTGTGCCGACGCCCGACACTACATTCTGGAACGTACAGTTCGTTACCTGCACATTCGGGATACTGAGATTTTCGATCGGCTTTGCGTTCGAATCGCCGTCTTTCGTTGACAGATAATCCGTATGCAGCGCTTCCTTGTAGGCGAAGGAAGCATTGGATGTCTTTGACTTGTCTACGTAATAGGATAAGTCAGAGCCCTGGTACTTATAGTGATTGACGAACTTCACGTTGTTGATCGTCAGATTACGGCAACCGTCAAAATTTACACTGTGAATGGAAGTGTCGTTGCCGATTGTCGTATTCTCTATCGTGATGTTCTCACCGTGGCGGAAAACCATATCCATCTGACTGAACGTGTTTTTATATACGTCAGTGGCTTTCACTCCTCCGTTCCACTCTCCGCCGGATATCTTCACATTCTTGATCTGATTATATCCGCCGACCTTGCAGTCCTCCGAGTGAACGATATTCCCGTTAGGGTCCATATAAACGCCCAGGAGCATGAGTTTCGAGGGGTCATCTCTGTACATTACTGCCCCATCGGCCAGGTGGAGCCAGATGTTGGAGAATATGAACAGTTGGTCCTTGAGATGATACGTCCCTTTGGGGACAAAGACTTCGATCATCTGTTGGAAGTGCTGACCTGCTTTGCCGGCTTCTTTCAGCGCGTTATTGAGAGTTTCCTCATCCGACGCATAATCGTTCCCATTTGCGCCGAAATCAGTCACAACATTGTAAAATGTTTTTAAAGGTATAGGTGACGCACCGACGAGAATTTCCTCAGGCGGACCGGAATCTGCATCGAAATCTGTTATCTGTCCGATAAATTGGATATCTGCGGTTCCTGCGTCTGGCAGAGTGTCTGACAGGGGGGTGGGAAGTGAATCCGTCTCGCTGTTTTGATCATCAGTAGTGCCAAGTGTTATATCAAGTACATTGTCAAGTGTTGCATCAAGTGCAGTGTCAAGTGTTTCGGACACAGCGATGTCGCTGTCTGTTCCGATATCACAGGATGATTTGGTCGTGCCAGAATAACCGTCGATTTCCTGAGATTTGTCTGTATCCGAGAAATCTTTTGCTATCAAGTCATCTGCTTCTGTGAATTTATCCGGTGAAGTATCATCTGAAATTTCGCCCGAATCGCCTGATGAATGTTCAGGTTCTTCCTCGTCTGAGAGCGCACACGAATAATTTACCGCATCTTCCGGGTCGACTTCCGAAAAGCTCCCGCAACCCCGGATTTCATCCATTGTGATGCTGAATATGTCATCATTCTTGTCGGTATAATCATCTTCTGAGCTTTCAGAGGATCTACACTCTTCATCTATCGTGGAATCGGTCTCATAAGATACTTCATTGGCAGCGGAGATCCCTCCAAATTCTCCGTCTGTCGTCTGGTCTGAATCAGCGAAGACCGGGTTTACACCTAATGTGCAGGCGATCCCGCAGATCAGAATAAACCAAATACATCGTTTAATTAATTTCATCATCTCCCTTCATTAATTATTTCATCCCCGATATTTGTTTATGACACGCCTATAATAATAACAGATTTATTATTCGTTTTGTAACGTTAAATCGAAAAAAAATTAACCTAAATTTAACAAAGATAATACTGAAAATTCGCTATTATGCAAAAAAAGCATTGCATGAAACTTTTTTCAGGAAGAAGTAATATTGAGCGGAAAAATATTTCTCTATAAATCTAATAAAATACTTGAAACGGATTGGGGATTTATGATAGAATATCTCTCGTTGCAGGCCATAAGGCCTTATTCTATCGTAAGGAGGTGTTATTGATGGCTGTTTGCTCTGTTTGTGGAAAGGGAGCTCACTTCGGAATTAAAGTGAGCCATTCTCATAGAAGATCTAACCATATGTGGAAATCCAATATCAAGAGAGTAAGAATCATGGAGAACGGTGCTGCTAAGCGTGCATACGTATGCACCAGCTGCCTCAGATCCGGCAAGGTAGAGAGAGCCTGATCGCTTTTCTCATTAAGTAAAAATAAGTAACCCCCGCTTTTTTGCGGGGGTTTTTATTTTGCTCAGGCGCATTGCCAAGGTGCCTGAATCGTGCTTGCGACGCAAAGCCTGTTCTTAAGGACACTTTATTCAGCTGTCTCGGGAATCTCATCCTCCACAGATGAAGCTTTGTTGCCGCCGGTGAATCTGTTCACGACATCGGGAACCAGGTCAAGAAGCTTGGAGAGGCTGTCCTGCCCTTTCACGTTGACCATCTTAGTCGTACCATTTGAGATAACAAGGACTGCGCTGGGGGTCATCTTTCCGCCTATGCCGCCGCCTGAGTTCGGGTTCTTGCTGCTTGTCGCCGCACCTGCCGCAACGCCGAAGCTGACGTCGACCAGCGGTACAATAATCGTATCGCCGAGGTGAATCGCCTCACCGACGACCGTCTTGGAAGAAATGAACTGGTCCATTCCCCGGAACAGCGAATCTACATTTGTTCTGAATTCATTATCTGCCATGGTACTAATTCCTCCTTATTATCGTGCCACCCGGCGGCTTATGCCTGTGACAATTCTTTTCTTAAGTGTCTGACATACCGGATAACATATTTTATATTCTTGTTAAAGTATGTCGATGCCGCAATGTAAATGAGATAGAACAGATAAATCCGTCCGCTTGAAGTTATATCACATTCCAGATGAGACTTCTCAAAATCCGGATTGATATCAAATGTTTTTCCGACCTGGGGAAGGAAAACTGAGAGAATTCCAAGAACCCTGCCGGTGATCGAAGGATCGTCAAAACCGAAGTCAAGATAACCGGAGAGTTTCCTCGGTCTTATATGGCCCAGCAGATTTCCTGTGTTTCCGAGGAGAAGGTGGATAGCATCCTGTGTCCTGTCGTCGAAAAAGAAATCCGTGATCAGAGTGATTTTCCCGAAGACTGTCAGCATCCTGTCAATGACTGTGCCGCAGACGGCGACGATTCTTCCGGGGATGCCGCAGAACATCGTGAAGAATTCCAGGACCTTCATGAAGATCGTGACCAGAATCTCATATATCCTGCCCGGAAGACTTAAGAGAAGTTCGTTTGCTGTCTGAAGAATTCCTGATATTCTGCCGGAACGAGATCTGGCTTCCGACGCTGTGTCAACGACCGGCTCCCCGGTGCCGATCTCAGTAGCTGCGCTGCCGGATTGCTCTTCTGCGCTGCCGGATTGCTCTTCTGCGCTGCCGGGTTGTTCTTCTGCACTGCCGGATTGCTCTTCTGTGCTGCCGGATTCCGTGCCGGGCGGTCCCTCTTCCGCAATGCCTGACGCCGCTCCTTCTTCGGAAACCGCCAAAGGCGATTCTCCTGCTTCGCTCACGGATTCCGCCGCATACATCGATCCGTCAAAACTGCCCGCTGAGGAAGCCGCACTCTCCTTTGATGAAGTGCTGTCTGTATCCGAAGGTCCGGCTGCTTTCGACTTCTTCTTTTTTCGGCTTGAAAGCCAGTCCCTTATCCTGAAGATCGAAATGCCGAAGATACGTATATCTTTCGTGAGGCCTCCGCCATACCCGCTCTCTCTTATGCCGTAGCTGACATCTACAGAGACCATATACAGAAGCCAGGAGACGTTTCCTCCGGCGTTAAGATCCCATCCGACCTTGTCCGCGTGCACCTTGTAACGGAAGGGAACAAAAAGAAGGAGCAGGATGACAGTCAGGATAAGAAGAAGCAGGACAAGGATAATAATACCTAAAATTTTCAATATTGTGAGTAAAATCCCCAATATCGTCATGGTTTAATACCTGCCAAAGTTTTATTGCAATACATTTAATTCGCGGAGATATTGCTGAAGGTCTACATTGCCGCGTTTAGCGTAACACTCTCCTGCTATTCTTGTGAGCTCATTGAAAGCTTCCTTGCGGCTTCCAAAGATCCCGAGAATTTCGGGAGTCATCTCGCGGATCCTGTCCTGATTGAGAAAATAGGCGCTGATGATATCCAGCTGTCCGCTGCTGCCCGAAGGAAGAGTCAGAAGATAAACGGAAAAGACCGGCTTTTTGTCATTGATTCGTGCAATAACACTGTCTTTTCTTGTGCGCAGGGTGTCTCCCACGATTAAATTCTCAGACCATTTTAACATAATTTTATAATCCTAACTACTATAATACGAATTAAAAATCTCCCTTGCAATAGGAACAGCCGTTGTGCTTCCCGCGCCTGCATCCTCCGCAATGACAGCGACCACAATATCAGGGTCTTCGACATTAGAGAATCCTACGAACCATGAGTGAGTTCCCGTCTGCCCGTCCTCTCTTCTGTATTCAGCGGATCCGGTCTTTCCCGCAGCGCTGTACCAGTCGGTATATAGACCGCTGCCGGTGCCGTCCGTCACGACTTTCTCCATCAGGTTTTTCATCTGCCCGGCCTCTGTCCTGGTCATGACGGTTCGGTAGCGCTCGGCATCATTTTTGAGTACCACATTGCCGTCAACGCTCTCGACTCTTCTCACGAAGCGGGGCTTCATGAGGATTCCGTCATTGGCAATAGCCGAGACTATGAGGGCCATATGGTAAGGAGTTACGAGCGTATCTCCCTGACCGAAGGCTGTCTGCATCATGGCAGCATTGCCCTCTGACGCCTTGAGTGAGTAGCTGCTCTTCTTTCCTCCGAGAAGACAGGGCAGCGTCTGATTGAACAGGAGTGCTTCCGCGGTAGATCTTAATGCGTCAGCGCCGACATCGAGTCCTATCTGGGAGAATGCACAGTTGCAGCTGTTGGCGAAAGCAAGCTCAAAATCCTCCTGTCCGTGGGCTGTCTGATCGAAACAATGCACTGTATGACCGCTGTTTTCCAGTACTCCTGTGCAGTCGAAGCTGAAATCGGCAAACGTGGCATTTTTCTGGAAATAGGACAGGGCTGTGATGATCTTAAAGGTCGAACCGGGAGGATAAAGCCCGGATACAGCTCTGTTGACCAGCTGCGAATTAGTATTTACACTGATTATATCGTTCCAGTCAGCCGCTATGGTATTCGGATTAAAGTCGGGTTTGCTTACCATGGCAAGCACATCGCCGGTCTTTGGATCCATGACGACGACTGCACCTCTGTGCTCTCCGAGCGCACTGTAGGCAGTGTCCTGCAGATTGACAGATAGCGAAGATACGACCGTGTCGCCGGGGTTCTTCTGCCCGGTGAACTCGTTCGTTATTCTGTCGATGATATTATAGTGGGAAGCAAGAAGATCATAGTTGCATACGGATTCGAGGCCTGCCTTGCCGTTGGTATCATAACCGACGACATGGGCGAATTCATTTCCGTACGGATAGTACCTGCTCTCCTTTCCCGACTCGTCTATATGAGTCTCTGCCAGGATCGTTCCGTCCGCGGCGGTGATCGAGCCGCGTGTCACGTAGCGGTTCTGGGAGTCCTGCCGCTTATTGTAAGGACTGTTCTGGATCGAATCTCTCTCATATATATTAAAGTAAACCAGATAGCCGATCAGCATGAGAAAGACCAGGACAAAAGCGTAGGAGATAAATGTGTAAGGTGCATTGATACGGCGCCGTATTCTCCGTTCCGCTTTTTCCTCGTTCCGCAGTCGCTTTTTGTCTTCTTTTGTCAACTCTCTGCGGGGTGTCTCATAATTCGAGAGACCTTCATCCGTATAGACGGTTTTGTTGATCTCATCGATTCGCCGCCCCCTGCCCGCATGCTGGTCGGGATGAGGCGGTCTTCCGCGTCCGTTGTTCATGATTTTTCTGACGTCTCTGCCGATTTCTTCTTCGGTCAGGGATTCAGAATCAGTATCCCAATCTCTTCCGCTCACGTTCGCGTTCCTCTCCTTCATCTTCGCGCAGGATATACAGTCCCTGAATGATCGCAAGTAAAATGATCGTGCTGAGAACTGAGCTTCCTCCGTAACTGACGAGCGGCAGTGTTATACCTGTCATAGGTATGAATTTTGTCACGCCGCCGATTGTAAGGAAGACCTGAAAACCGTATTCGGCTCCGAGTCCCAGAGCAATCAATTTATAGAATCGGTTCTCGATCTTCAGTGATATGTTGCAGATAAGCAGAAATGTGTTCATGCATATAAGTATAAGGGCAATGGCGAACACACCTCCGAATTCCTCGCAGATTGCCGAAAACACAAAGTCCTTTGAAGCGACCGGTATAGTCTCGGGTCGGCCGAGATAAAGACCGGTGCCGAACCAGCCGCCGGCGCCGATGGCAAAAAGGCTCTGTGAGATCTGATAGCCGGTCGTGTCGTAGTTGTAGAACGGATTCCGCCAGGCTTCCACTCTCTGCCTCACATGGTTAAAGAGAAAATATGCGCAGACCGCAGCGAGTGAGCCTCCTAGAAGGCCGGCCAGAGGGTAGACAGCTTTGTTTGTGGCAACGTAGATCACAACTATGTAGGCAATAAAAAATACGAGAGCTGTGCCGAGGTCCGTTGAAAGAACCAGGATTACTACGTGAATGGCGGCTACGATGGTAGTGATGACGACGTCGCGGAAAGGAATAGGATCTTTTTCCGTCAACTTGGCTGCCATGAAGAATACCAGTGTAATCTTGACGATCTCCGAGAACTGGACAGTGATGCCTGCGATGGAGATAGAGAGCTTTGCGCCGCCGCTGGTAACTGCCAGGGCAAGGACGACCATAAGGCTTGCGATGCCGAGGATCGCGTACAGCCAGGTCAGCCTGTTCAGAAAATGCAGTTTTCGGATGATCACAGGCACAAGAAAAGCAAGTACTGTGGCGCCTGATGCGATCACATACTGTTTGAGTGCCTCAGACAGATTCAGGCGTCCTATGATGACAAAGCCTATAGAGAGGAGCATCAGCATATTATTGACGAGCAGCATGGATGATTTTGGGTACATCATCCTGTAGCCGCTCAAGGTGACAAAGAGATACGCGTAGATTCCTCCGAGCATCAGAATGTAAAAGAGATTGGCAGTGTGCAGAAAACACAGCACGTATCCCAGTGTGTCAAAGATAAATATGATCACGATCTGTTTGGCTACAAGAGCGTTTTTTGCTTTCTGGCCTTTCCTGCTGAAATAAGAAAAATCCAAAAGAACAAAGAGCAGGATAAGGAGGACAAACAGATATTTTGCAAGCTGCGTCACAACACTTGCTGTATTGGCAATAATTGAAGGCAGTTGAATCATGTTTATTCTACTCCGCGATTAAAGTGTCCTTTCGTATAAGAGCCGGTGAGGCTTTCATAAGCCCTGCCGCCGGCTGAGCCCTCGAACGCGCGCAGCACATTCTGCGCCTCATCATAAGACTCTGTCGTGAAAGAGATGCGTTTTGCGGCAAAACCGCCGCGGTTCAGGAAATCAGACTCACCGATCAGTGAAAGCGTTTCACTGTTATAGACAGTATTATAGCAGAAAACACAGTCCTGTTTTACAGGAAAAACGCGTTTTGTGCGGTCTCTGAGATAAATGATCCCTGATCTGCCCGAACATTCAGTCAGATTTTTCCTCAGACACTGGACTGTCACCATAAGAGGGATCCTGCCGTAGACTATTATTTCCGAGTCCCTGCCGCTTCGTCTTCTGAGTTCTTTTTTATTGAGCTCATAGGGCGCGGTGACACGGATGAAACCGTTCTCTTCCGCCCACGCAATGGCTTCCGCGTTCCAGGTATAAACGCCGGCATCGAGAACCGTCATATTTGCGAAGCCAAGGCGGCACAGGTGAGAGGCGGACTCGAAAGAGCGCGCAAGAAAACCGGCCGTGCCTTCGCGTATCAGTTCCTCAATATACTGATAAACCAGAGGCATATAGGCCTGTCGTTCGATATACGGAAGCATAATGCAGGGTTCGATTCCCTGCCTTTTGCAGATGCCGATCAGAAGACGGGCTCCTGATATATAATCACGATCCCCACACTCTGCGTCAAATCGGGCTTTCGCCGCATCGTCAGGATAGTCAGCGGCAATACTCTTGAAACTGTGTCTGCCGGCAAGAAGCGCTTCACTTATATAGATCCGCTTGACAAAACTGCGCGAAACGGCTGCCGCAAACTGGTCTGCGGTCTCAACGGAGACAGCAAAGCCGGGCTCTGTCGTATTTTCCTGTATGCCGGTGCTGCGGGAAAGATCTCGCGGTACAGTCGGCGCAGTTCTTCCTGCCGGGGCGAGGATCTCACGTCTGACAGACTCCAGCGCACGCCTTCGAAAAGCATTCAGCGCTCCCATCGGGACAAATGAGTCTTCGTCCGTATAGACCTCGAAATCGGTGAATTCAAAATCCGTTCCTCCGGTCTTTGTCATCTGTGAAAAGATCCGGTCTCTGCCGAGAGGCCTGCTGAGAGCCGCCTGCGCAGCGTCCCCCTGCTCAGTGAGAGAGACCTTCGGAATCCGTCTCACATCGTCTGTCTCCAGGGTCATGGTCAGAGGTTGGCCTTTGGAAACATAGAGTGTGCCATGGAGTCGGATCTTTTTTTCATTTGCAACATAAGCGTCATGCATGCGCTCATACAGGGCGCTTCTTTCCTGCTCCTCTTTCGGACTGAGGGTCCTTCGGGAAAAAGCCATCATGTCTTTTCCGTTGTGCCTTGTGAGGTAACCGTCCGTAAAGCCGTCCCTGTTGAACAGCGTCATGAGTCTGTCCCTGTCAGCCCGACTCACTCTGTAGGCATTCCTGCCTGAATTCAGATAAAGATCCAGATACTTCCTGTAAATGCTGACAACTCCGGCTGCGTACTCCGGCTGCTTCATCCTTCCCTCGATTTTGAGTGATACGACGCCGTGTTCGATCATGTCCGGCAGCAGGTCGAGAGTGCACAGGTCTTTGGGACTGAGCAGTTCCGCTTTTTTGCCCTCTGCCTCATATATAAGACGACAGGGCTGGGCACACCTGCCTCTGTTGCCGCTTCTGCCGCCGATGATACTTGACGCAAGACACATACCGCTCATACAGACGCACAGCGCGCCGTGTACGAATGCTTCCACCTCGAGGCCGCTCTTGCTGCCGATTGTATACAGCTCATTGAGGGACATTTCCCTGGCGGGTACGACTCGAGTGACGCCGTATTTCTTTAGAAACATGGCGCTCTCCGGACCTGTGACCGTCATCTGTGTGCTTGCGTGCAGGGGAAGATCCGGAAAGCATCTGTGAAGAAAGCGGAGAACACCGAAATCCTGCACGAGGATCGCGTCTACGCCCCGAGTGTAATATGGGAGCAGGTAGTCGTACAGATCCTCCATTTCGCTGTCCTTGAGCAGTGTGTTGACAGTCATGTATACTTTTACACCGCGCAGATGCGCGTAGTCTATCGCTGTCAGGAGATCATCCTCATCCGGATTGGCGGCATAGGCTCTGGCCCCGAATCTGCTTCCCCCTATGTATACTGCATCCGCCCCCGCTGCAATGACTGCCCGAAGACCGGTGACGGAGCCTGCAGGGGCCAATAGCTCGATATTTCTGTTATGTGTCATAAATTCCTCTATATTAACGGAAAAGGGCTGCCGCGGTGAAACGACGCCCCTTTTCCTGATTATCATAGTTTTGCGGAATGCCTTGTCAGTGTTTTCCGCTCCGCTTTCCTTCTGCGGGAGCGGTCAGATCATCAAGGGTCATGGAGAGCTCGACGATCTGCTGCTTGAGATCGTAGATTTCACGATCCTTGTTCTGAAGGTCTTCGTCCAGAAGCTCTGCCTGACGTTTGGCCTTAAAATAGTCGTCAGCGATATTGAGCGCAAGCAGCTGGGCTTTCATGTCAGACGTCATGCGCTTCCAGCCTTTGATCTCTTCGAGTTCACTGTTTTTATGGTTCAGGTATGATGCGACTCTCTGAAGATACTCTTCGCTCTCGTATCCTGTGAGCCGGGTTACTTTTCCTCCGATGACTACGGTCGCCGTATTCTTAGCTGACATGACGGGGCCTCCATTTTCTAAAAGAATTATTCTTTTATTATACTGTTTTTCGCTTAAATATCAAGTGCCTTATACCTGCCCCGGTTTACAGGGACATGGTGAAAGGTCAGACAGGCTCTTTGCGCACATCTTAACTTTTGCTTAACCTGGCCTTAAGATCCTCATAGAGCGTGATCACTATCTCTCGCGTCAGCGGTTCGCCTGTGACCAGGAGAAAGCCTCCGTAGACCGCAAAGAATATGACCGCCGAAATAAGAAGCGTGACAAAGCTCCCCAGAGAGAGTTTCAGTACCCAGAAAGACGCCAGCGACGCCAGGATTATTCCGGCGATGATTTTCGGGTACTGGACAGCCTTGAATGCCGGTGCGACTTCGTTTTTCAGCGCCGAATACTGAATGATCAGCACTACCATCTCCGCGGCAAGTGTTCCTATTGCGGCTCCGGCAGAGGCCATTTTCGGGATAAGAAGAGCGTTCAGAATTATATCGGTCACCGCCCCTCCGATCTCGGACCGGAGGACAACGATTTCTTTCCCCATGGGGACAAGCATCTGTATGCCGGTGATATTCGTTATCCCCACGAAGAGAAGGGTCGGCATTATGATGCGCATGGGAACGACAGCACCCTCATAGGCTGTGTTCGACAGGAAGTAAACTCCCTGACGGGCAAATATAATAAAATAGATCATCAGCGGACAGGCAATGAGGAAAACGAAATTCAGCGCTTTTCTTCCGATGCGCCTGAACTCATCTATCTCCCCGTGCTCAATATAGTAGGAAGCTCTCGGCAGAAGGACCGTTCCAAGAGATGTCACAATAGAAATGAGTATGGACTTTATTCTCACGCTCGCGTTATAGTAGCCTACATCCGTGTCAGTTGTCATGAAACCGAGCATGACGGTGTCGAGATGCGTGTAGATCGTCGAGGCGCAGGCCATTGCGAAAAAGATGGCGACGGGTCTGAGATGGCGCCTTAAGTCGTAGCCCCCTACCGGTTTCATATCTATGTATTTGTGAACGTTGATAAAATTCAGAACATTGGAGGCGGATGCCGCGAGAATCGTGATGCCGCCGTAAATCACATAATCCTTCTGTTCGCGGATCGTCATGAACATGGCGAAAAGCGCGATGAATTTGAAAATGATCGAGCGAACGGTGATATATGTGTACTGCTCAAGCGCTTTGTAGATCCATTCCATACCGATCGAGGTAAGAATGATATTGAGACTGACTAATAAATAGAGCGGCCGGTCATCATGCAGCTTCGGAACTGTCAAAAGAGCGGCAAAAAGGACCGCGTATGTGACAGCGCACGTGATCATGTTGATCATGAGCAGCTCATGTGTTGTGCGGGTAAGTCGAATGCGGTCGTCCCGCACCTGAGCGCAGACACGCACTCCGTAGGTGGGAATACCGAGCTGAGCAAAAATGTTAAAATAAGATATCAGAGATGTTGCAAATGCGACCCTGCCGGTACCGGCAGGCAGAAGTATCCCGGATACATGGCGGAACGTAATGAGCGGAAAAATAAAGGAGGACATCGTGAGTATGGCGTTCATGATAAAGTTTACTCTGATCGAGTTCACTCTTTTTGGCCGTCTTCCCGACATGCGTTCATCCTCCTCTTTGCGTACTTTTCACCGGGAGGCGGGAACCTCCCCTATAAGTGCCTCTATTTTTCTGTAATCCGCAGAAAAATCAATGGTCTCGCCAGCCATGTGTTCTCTCATTTTCCTGCCAATTGACGGATCTTTCCGGAACTCAATTATTTTGTCCGCGATTTCGTTTGGATCAGGCGGCGTCAGCATACCGTTAATATTATCGGTGATCTGTTCCCGGATGCACGGCATATCAGAGGCCAGTATGGGTACACACAGCGCTCTTGCCTCGATCAGTGTGACAGGGTATCCCTCAAAACGCGACGTAAGTGCGAACAGGTCACAGGATCTGAGATACGGGTAGGGATTCTGACGAATGCCCAGAAGAATGAAGGAGCCGCAGAGCCCTTTTGCCCGGATCATCATGCGGAGCTTCTTTTTTTCGGCACCGTCTCCGATCACATACCATTTGAACGGTATTCCACGGTCCTTCAGTATTTTTGCGGTCGTGACCGCGATATCGAGGCCTTTCTGATGCTCCAGTCTTGCAATGGTAAGTATTCTGAATTCACCGGTAAAATCGGATATGTCAGCCTTTTCTTCGGCTCTTTTTCGAATCTCGTCAGCGTCAATAAAGTTGTGGAGTACCTCCATCTTATTTCGCTTTTCGGGAAACATTGACGCAAGTCTGTCATAGACGGCGTCGGACACACAGTAGAACCTGTCATAATAATCGAGATATGAGACGACATATTCCAACCAGTGAATACTTGCATCGTGGAAAAGCAGGGCTTTTTTTTCGGCATTTACGCGAACTGCAGTATAGGCTGTCGGGAATTTACCGTAACCGTGAAATTCGACCGCAAGGTCGTAATGTCCCGGCAGCGTCCGGGTCTTGGAGATGAGGAAAGGGGTAAATCTTTTTCTGCCGATGCAGATCTTAAAGATTTTGCAAATGCACTTTACAGGAAACGCGAACGGCCTCCCGTCGATGACACGCCCTATCATGCGGTCAAGAAAAATACTGTTTTTCATGGGGATTGTAAGTATCCGGACTCCGTCCGGAACTCTGTCCATAAGAGGTCCTCTCTTCTGCGACAGAAGAAGGGTCACTTTGTGACCCTCTTTGAGAAGCCTTTTCATGAACGCGATCTGGGCGATTTCTGTACCGCCCATATCCATTCTCACACCGGAAACAAGAATATGTGCCATATCGGGTCTCCCTGACATATTACGCCTTCGTTCTCTGAAGGATATGCGTCGACTTTCTCTGACGCCGGACATAACCGGGTGCCGGAGATTGAAAATGGAATGACCGCACAGCAGTCATTCCACATTTTGCAGCACAGACCCGGCAGGGCGGGTAATGCTTGCTTATTCTACGATAACAGTCAGTCTTGCCCTGTTCGATCTGTTGCCTGCGGAATCATAGCAGAAATATGTAAGTTCGTATGTGCCGGGCACTTTCGCGTCAAATTCACCAAGGCCATCGACAGAAATATCTCTGAAGAGCCGGTCTCTGTCGTCCGTATCATCTTCAATGCGCTCGACGTAGGACAGAGCATTAAACCTGTCTCCGGCACCTATCTTTATTCCGTAAGTGGACAGATACAGTCTGGGAGCTGCTTCGGACAGTTCGGCTATCGCATCCTCGGCTTCTTTTTGATTTACTGAAGCCAGATAGGAAATATCATTCGGATCTTCCGGAATCGATTCGACAGAATCCTCTGTCTCGGCTATCTGGCTGTCAGTGTGGAAGATTTCACCCTCCTCATTGACTGCCATGCTGGCTGCAGTCTGACTTTCTACGGCAGCGCTGCTGTCCGTATGTACGGCTGCCCTGCTTTCTTCTTCGGTAACGGAATCAGACTTTGACTCTGTATAGGATGCGGTATCGGTCGTATCGGCAGCAGGTGCTCCGGTGAGCAGATTCGTAAGATTCGAAGAATATCTGCGTATCATAATAAAAACAGCCGCTACAGCAAGGATGGCAACGAGCAGCGCGATAATGACTGCAATTCGACTGCCGCCCTTTCGGTCAGTCTGATATCCCTTATACAAAGGATCGGGAGACTGCGCATATCTCGATTCGCCTGCCGACTGAGATGACACATCAGGGGAAGAGGCAGATGCCGTTTCAGAAGCCGGAATCTCCGAGAAAGCCGCTGCAGGCGGAACCTCATAAGACGGATCCCTCTGAGAGACCTTGTACGGCTCTGCCTCCGGAGCGTCGTAGTGTGCTGCCGCCTTAGGCGCTTCGTAGTATGTTTCCGCTTCTCGGCTCTCATAGGATGTCCCTTCATGAACAGCTTTATCTGTGCCTGCCATTTTGGCCAGAGCTTTCTTCATAGCTTCCTCGGAGGGAGCTGACCTTACGGAAGGATTCAGCTTTGAGAAGTTCACCGGATGTCCGGAACGAACACTTGTAAATGGCTGATCCGGATCGAACCTGTAGAGACTTTCCGCAAGGGACCGTGCTAAGGCTCTTTCCCGCTTCAGTCTCTGCTGCCTGAGCTGCTCTTCCTGCAGCTTTTGCTGTCTGAGCTGCTCTTCCCGAAGCTTTTGCTGTCTGAGCTGCTCTTCCCGGAGCTTTTGCTGCCTGAGCTGCTCATTCCGAAGCTGTTGCCGACGGGCGTCTTCTGCCCGCTGTCTCTGTCTTTGTTCCTCGGCAAGCCTCTGCTTTCTGGATTTTTCATCCCTGGCGTCAGAGTGTGAGTCGAGTGCCTGACTGAGATCGGTGAACAGCTCATCACCCGGCTGCTTTCTGAAAGTTTCCGCGGGCTTTATTTCCGATGCCAGTATATCCTCGATATCTGCAGGATCTCTGGTCTGTGAGGATTGGTCGGATTGCTCACCGTTTATATAGGCGCTCAGTTTACTGCTGAGATCACTAATCATAAAGCGATCGTTGGGATCGTTTGACATGATTACCTCCAAAAGTACTGAATCATTGTGTCGTGAATTGTCTGCATA
The DNA here is from genome assembly GCA_045221675.1 of Lachnospiraceae bacterium. Classification (GTDB taxonomy): domain Bacteria; phylum Bacillota; class Clostridia; order Lachnospirales; family Lachnospiraceae; genus Chordicoccus. Next base: position 172,911 of record JBGUWZ010000030.1, read on the forward strand.
AGAAAATGACCCTTTATACTATTTTAACACAATTTATCAATAATAAAAGCGCAGATTTACAGGGCGGTCAGGTCAATTGCAGTTCGGACCGCTTCTTTGAGAAAAAATCCGTCCCTGACCTGTCTCGTTATCGGATAGAGATTAGTCTTGTACATACGGTAATCGTCATCGGTGACAGAACACAGCCTGTCAGGTATCTCATTTAGCGAGGATACGGTGAGGCCGATATTTCTCTCTTTTATGAACCCGGCCAGTGCAGCTTCACTCCATATAATGACCGGGATCCCGGCAGAAATATACAGGGAAACTTTATGAGGGTTATTGAACTTCATATAGGTTCCCATGTTGCCTGCGCAGGTATCGGGCACCGGACCGTCCCAGACAAGACCATATGAAGAATCCAGTAGATCGGGAAGACAGTCCGCGTCAAATGAGCCGTGATATAACACATTGGAGACGGATGTGCTTTGATCGAAGTTTACGCCGTAGAGATTGAGCTTTATATCGCCCGGAAGTAAATCGATGAGACCTTTTATATAGCCGCTCTTATCAGGGGAAAGATTACCTGCTATACAGATGCTCCCGGGACAGGACCCGGATTCTTTACTGACAGGACCTTCCGGGACCAGATAATCGAAGAGACCGAGGCATATAAGTTTTCTGCGATCGACTTTATAGTCAGTTGCGAGTAAATCTGCCATTCGACTGTTGTGAACAATGATCGCGTCCGCTGTGGAGAGCATCTCCTCATCACGCATGGCGAGGTCGGGGTTCTCGGGAAAAGCATGACGGATCATCTCAAGGTCATGTACCAGAAAAACGAGCCGCAATTTTCTGAGTGCCCTGACGCGCCTAAGCATATCCACATAATCTCTCTTCATTCTGTATATCGGATACTGAATAAAGAGAACAGATCCCAAAGGAAGAGCGAGGAGTCTTGAAAGTTGTCCTCCGTGAAGGAGCTTTCTTTTTATACCCTTAGCGCTGCCGGCGCTGTAGATCGGAAGCGGCGACATGCCTAGCTGCATGAAAATATCTTCCGCGTCCCTGACAGCCTTACTGCCGGCGTGATTGGACCTTGCCTCGTCCCTGTGGAGAAAAAAAAGCCTGTGATCCAAAATGATCCCCCCATTATATAGTATCAGCCTCGAATTAGCTGTCTGATCCGGTTTTTCTTCTGTAAAAAGCCAGCATATGTCTCCGCAGTTCTGAATGCGGAGATCAGGTCTCCGCCCCTCAGACTTTCCATCATTTTAATATAGCAGATATTTTCGTCGATCGAGACAATGGAAAGGCTTCCGCTGCGGCAGTGTGCAAACAGCTTTCCAAGCCTGCGCTCAATGAGAAACGACCGAATTTTCTTAAATGCGGCTTTCTTATCTACTTTCAGGGAAGCTCCGACAACTATACTGCGGAGGATGATGTCAATCACTTTCATTTCTGCTGCTCTGCGCAGCTCCTCCGGAAGACCATCTATCATGCTATAAAGTGTGTCTGCGGATGCAAGACGCTTTGTGACCCCCTGGAGATCCTGCCTGCTTGACACAGTTGATTCGCCGGGTCTGTAATAGTAAACTGCCTCGTCTGCGCAGCGGATCAGCTTTGCGCGGAGAGCCGATTTCACAGAGAAAATGAGATCTTCCCCGATTGCAAGATTCGTGTCAAAACAGATGCCGTTATCCACAAGAAACTGTCGTCTGAAAGCTTTGGCGAACACGCAGTATGTAACGATCGGCTGCCATGTGAGCTTTAATTCACCGAAGAATGCGGGGGCGTCGAGCATTGCCCGGAGATAGGTCATAGTATTTGGATCCGTGACCCTGCCGCTCATGCGTTTTCTTTTATTTCTGAGATAATTGGCTGTCACCATATCGGGGCCGTCCACACATGTTTCCTCGAAGGCCGCAAGCGCTCCGGGCAGAAGAAAGTCGTCCGCATCGACGAAAATGATGTATTCTCCCTGCGCTTCCCGAAGCCCGATATTCCTCGCGGAGGACACACCGAGCGCGTCAGTCACGATCACGCGGATATTGGAATGGCACTCTCTGGCCTGGAGGCAGATATTCTCGCTCTCGTCATTTGAACCGTTGACGACAAAGATAATTTCGAAATCTGTCATGTCCTGGCTGTAAATACTGTCGATACAGTCATTAAGGTATTGTTCCGCATTATGAACGGGAATTATGATGCTAAATTTCATAAGGTCCGAAATCCACTCCTAATATATTATGCTTGTTCCGCTGTTCCTCGGGGGGAAGTTTCATATAGTCACCGTACATCGCTCTAAGATACAGTTCGAATTCCGCAAATGCCGGGAACTCCGTCTCCTCGAACGGCATCATGATGAGATTTTTTATATACCTGACAGGTATTTTCTCCTTCATGTATCGGTAACTTCCTTCCGCAGTCACGAGGCGGGAAGCCGGTCTTTTATTATATCTTGTGAAGGCGATTTTTTTCCTTGTGCGGATGAAATCAGTGGGTAAAATCCGGGAGACAAGGAAAAGAGCGGCCCGCAGCAGTCCGGAGCATGCGGCACCGTTGCCGTAACCGAGTTTTACCGCCAACAGATTTTTCCATAGATAACGCTCCCTTTCGTGCAGTTTTTCGCGGAAACGATTTCGGGGAACGTGGTCAAAGGGAAAGATGTCGACGAAGATACCGTTTACTGCCCTGCTGTCTTTTGCAAGAGCTTCTGTGAATACGGTGCCCCGCAGCCTTATTTTTGCAAATGCGTAAGTATATCCGGGATCTGTATCCATAGTCTGAAGAAAGAATCGATCGCTGTCAAGTTCCTTCTGACATACTCGCACAAATCGCTCGAAGTTTTTTCTCGTCATGCCGAAATCCATGTCTTCATCCCACGGGATAAAGCCTCCGTGGCGCACTGCCCCAAGCAAGGTGCCGGCAATCATAAAATAAGAAATATGGTGCTTTGTACAAATGCGCTTGATTTCTTCCGCGATCACGAGTTCGAGTTCATGGACCCGTGACAATTCTTTTTCGGTCATGTTTCTCCTTGGATCCGGTCATTTTTCCCTGATGACGGAAATGCCGGTCTTTATTAATGCTACCGAATCATGGACCGGTAGACGTCCGTAATTTTTCTTGCGTATTCTTTATTATCATAAGCTGTCGCTTCAGCGTAACTGACGGCTCGCATTTTGTTGCTGTTTTCCGGATCTTTAATTGCTTCCATGATCACATCCGCGAGCGCGTGATAATCTCCGGCAGGATAAAGAAGACCGTTCTCGCCGTCGCGTATGATTTCTGTCGTACCGCACGTATCCGCGCCGACAACGAGCATCGAGGAAAGCATATTTTCAACAGTGACACGGCCGAGAGCCTCTGACTTGGAGCAGGTCAGGCCTATATCGCTGATTCCGCGGATCTGGGTCAGATCGTTCGTAAAGTCATGTATGGTCACATAGCCTATATTGTGATTTTCTATATAGTCGCGCATTCTCTCGAAATATCTCTTGTCACCGATATTGCCGCACAAATGAAGAAATACGGGGATGTCAGTGTTCTTTGAGACTATGCGGACCGCACGGATCGCATCCATCTGTCCTTTGCCGGCCGCTACTCTTCCCACAAGAACGATATTGATCTGTTTGCCGTTCAGGATTTCCCTCTCCGGAAGTCGATACTCGCTGGTCTTTATTCCGTCATGAATGACTTCGATTTCTTTTCTGGAGATATTTGCAAATTTCTCTTTGACAGATTCACTCACGGCAATGACCCTGTCAGCGTCATAGAGGAGCTCATGCATAAGAGTCTTGTTGATAAATGTCCTGTGGTGATCCTCCCAGATAAAGTCCCTGAGGTGGCAGATATACGGAATTCCGAGATTCCTTGCGGCTTCCATACCTGCGCCTGACAGATAGGAATTGTTGTGTACAATATCAATCTTCTCTTTCTTCAGAACATGCTCGATGGCTTTGACTGAAAGAAAATTCAGAGCATTGGTGTTCATTGCCCTCTTGCCGATGTTCTTCACCATATCTTCAGAGTTCGTCGCCGGCGCGTACGGGACGATCGCATAGCGGATTCCTCTTTTATCCAGCTCAGTCACCAGACCGCCCTTGGAATTAGTGATGACGAAGGGTTCGTATTCACTGAAATCCAGCGCATCGAGAAGGTCAAGAAGTGAATTTGCTGCACCCGAGAGTTTGGACAGGTGGGTAACATAACAGACTTTCATGTTCATCTCCTATAGATGTGGCTTATTTGACCGGAGACAGGTCGTGCCTCGCGGACTCGCATTTGTAAAAAAAGAGGCCGGAGCCCCTTTTTTAAATCATTTTACTATTAGCACGGAAGCATGTGTATTTCTGTCAGCATCCTTCGGGTACTTCATGTAATCGCCGTATTGCTGAGTGAGGACTGCGTCAGCATCTTCCGGTCCCATCATCCGGCATTCTTCGAAGTCGTACAGCCGCCCTTTCCCGTAATACTCCTTCGGGAACATCTCCCTGAACATATACTGTCCCATAAAGTTGATGCACCAGTCAGATTTACTGTAGGGGTATTTTTTAAGGAGCCTGTCTATCGTGTTCAGCCAGAAATACATATTTCCGCGTTTGCCGAGATGGAAGAACTTGATGAGTCGGATCAGAACTTTTTCATAGTACGGTCTGTTCGGACGTTTCAGATTGACCTTGTCGAAAGTAGCGACATGATACATTACTCTTGCGGCAAGCAGACCGGCCTTGTGGATCTGCCGTTCAACGAACCGATTCGGCATTCCGTCCAACGGAAAAATGTCGACCCAGACTTCTTCAAGTCTGTCGACTTCACTGCCTGTCCTTTTGACTTTGTAACGTTTATCTACTATACGCGAGAAGTAATAGTGATGATTCCTGCTGTTCCTGTAAGTACGTACAGCCATATACTCGGGCAGCTCTCTCTTTATGTCAGAAAGGAATTTCTCATACTTGCCTCTGGGAATCCCGATATCAATATCATCATCCCAGGGAATAAATCCTTTGTGACGCACAGCGCCCAGAAGTGTGCCTCCCAGCATATAATATTCAGTGCCTTCTTTTTCCATAAATTCGAGAATTACTTTCATAATGTCCCAAATATAATTTTGAAGGTCCGATCTTTGTGCATCCTGACTCATGCTGATTCCCTCCAATCGCAAAAGTTCATCAGTGTATTATTATCGCAGTTATGAGGTGTTTTGTCAACAAATTAAGCTACTTATATATCTTAAAGTATATACATAAAGTCAACGGTCAGAAAGAGCGTTCCGGCAACTGGTATTATTCTGCTGCTGTCAGCGGATAGCCCAGATGCCTTAGGGCAAGAGGGGTGACCATTCGCCCGCGCGGTGTCCGGGTAATGAATCCGTTCATAAGGAGATACGGCTCGTATACGTCCTCGATCGTGCCGGAATCTTCACCGATCGTAGCGGCAAGTGTATCAAGGCCTACCGGACCGCCGTCAAATTTCGTAATCATGGTCTCCAGAATTTTGCGGTCGAGCATCTCAAGTCCGTACTGGTCTACATCCAGAAGATCAAGTGCATCGCGGGCTACTTCCCCGGTGATCACTCCGTCGTAGCGGACCTGAGCGAAATCGCGGACTCTCTTTAAAAGTCTGTTCGCTAGTCTGGGGGTGCCTCTGGAACGTTTTGCGAGCTGCATCGCCCCATCATTGTCAATTTCTACGTCAAGAAGATCAGCTGATCTTATAATGATTTCATAGAGCTCATCGGGAGTGTAGTATTCAAGATGATCTATGACTCCGAATCGATCTCTGAGAGGGGCTGTCAGCATACCCGGTCTCGTTGTTGCTCCGACGAGTGTGAAGTGTGGCAGATCGAGCCGGATCGATCTGGATGCTGCACCCTTCCCGATGATGATATCGATGGCGAAATCTTCCATAGCCGGATAAAGAACTTCTTCGACCTGACGGTTAAGACGATGGATCTCATCGACGAACAGGATATCACCTGTCTCGAGATTGTTGAGGATTGCGGCCATCTCACCCGGCTTCTCAATAGCCGGGCCGGAAGTGACCTTGAGATTCGTTCCCATTTCATTTGCGATAATTCCGGCGAGAGTCGTCTTTCCGAGACCGGGAGGTCCGTAGAACAGAACATGATCTAAAGTATCTCCGCGAAATTTAGCGGCATCTATATAGACTTTCAGGTTTGACTTTGTCTTTTCCTGCCCGATGTACTCTGTAAGATAGCGGGGTCTCAGGCTGTGATCCAGACGCACATCTTCCGGTGTCGCGTCAGTATTGATTTTTCGCTTGGTCGGCATAAGATCCTCCTTGGATCAAAACAGTTCTTTCAGAGCGGCTTTAAGAAGATCCTCGACAGAGGAAACGTCTTGCTTTTTAGATGCGTTTTTCACTGCTTTGAAGGCCTGGGTATTGGAATATCCGAGGGCTGTGAGAGCCATTACAGCCTCTGTCTCAGCGTTATTATCCGTATTGGCCGATGCTCTTTCTTCATTGTGAGCGGCTTTTTGCTCAAAAGCGTCCACAAGGTCCACTTTGTCTTTAAGCTCCAGAATGATTTTTTGCGCTGTCTTTTTTCCGACGCCGGGGGCTTTGGCTATGGATGCGGCATCATCAGAGAGTACTGCAAATCTCAGGTCGTCCGCCGACAGCCCTGAGAGAATGGAGCAGGCAGCCTTAGGGCCGATTCCGTTGACATTGAGGAGCAGGCGGAACATAGTAAGATCGTCTCTGGAAATAAACCCGTAAAGCTGCATTGCATCTTCCCTGACGGCAAAGTGGGTGTATATTTTTACCTCGTCACCGATACCCATTCCGGATTCTGTGACGGAGCTCGGAACTGTGATATTGTATCCTATTCCGTTGTTGTCAATAACAATACCTGTGTCGCCTATCCAGACGACTTCACCTTTTATATATGCGTACATCGGTATTTCCTCATTCCGTATACGGACAATGCAATTCTGCGGTCAAATATCAGACGTCGTCAGTCATTTATTCTTTACTCTGGAATCTATTCTCGGGATGATCAGGGCGTCGGCGAGACCTATGAGAGCACCTGCGATGAGACCGGTGATCATGAGCAGCGGTAGATACCATCTTACAGGGAAGCCCTTTACGATAAGAAATGCGACCGCGGTCTGGGCGATGTTGTGCGCAGTACCGCCGGCGGCGCTGACCCCGATAACACTGAACACGCACGTTCTCTTCAGCATGGACATGACAAGGAGACTGAATACCGCGCCCGGAAGCCCGTAAGCGATACTGAACATATTGCCGAACAGAAAACCGATAATGATGACTCTGAGTGCGGAGATGATGACCGCTTCTTTCCATGAGTACAGATAAAGAATAGCCGCAATCACCAGATTAGGCAGTCCCAGCTTCATTCCCGGGACCGGCATCTGAACAGGAATGATGGCTTCAACATATCCCATCAGTATGGCAAGAGCCATAAAAAGACCAAGATATGCGGTTTTCGTTGCTGTGCCTCCCTGATAGGGAGGCCGCTTTATTACGTTCATTAGGCAAAAATGTCTCCGTTAATATGGCTTTTAGCGGCACAGCAGACAGGCTTTTCGGCCTGTATTCTCATATTTGAGCAGCGGCCGGTTCAGGATGCCGACTTTACCGGGCGACGGCATCGGGCGCGTCCGAGTTCCGGTTCTCCTGTGCGTCTTCAATGCTGAGGATGATCTTATTTGGCAGACAGACGATGGTTCCGCCGTATTTGCTTATCGGGGCGGAGTGTACACAGATCTGGTCGGGACATTCAGCATGGATCATTTTTACCTCGCCGTCTCTGATTTCGCAGATGTTGGTATCGCCGATTTCGATAATCCGATCCCCGGTGAGCGGGTACGACCCGAAAGTCTCACCGTCCTTCACGATGACCAGCCGCGTTTCCGTGTATTTCATTGCGGACATAACGTTGAAAGCCAGCATGCAGAGCGGAAATACGGCCAATATGGCTATGAGTATAATATCCGTTTTTCTTAGCAGTCTCATACAATAATACTTTTCCGATACACAGATCTGTTTGGGAAAATACCCTCCTGCAGCCAATCTTTGTTTATTATTCCACAATGTAGTATAATTGTCCATGTAAAAATTCCGTCCAGGTGTTTCTTTAATGTCCGTTATGCCTCTTAGATAAGGAGGAGTCTATGATTTGCAACACATACAAAATTGTACTGCCCCATGCATCCGTGTTCACAGACGGCTGGTGCCTTGTAGATATAGAGACGGAGGGACGCTTCTGGCGCACGAGCAGGCTCCTTTCAGCGCGGGCTATAGTATATGGAAGCCCCCTGGAGGAATTCGAATGGATTGCCGAGAGTGAGACAGACGAATATGACATCTTGTCTGAACTGGCGAAAGTCATCATGCGCTCCACGTGTCTTTTGACTTTTAACGGGAACAGCTTTGACCTTCCGCATCTCAGGAAGAAGTATCAGGCTTACAGGGCAAAAGATCCGACAAAGGGAAAAAAAACTCTGGACCTTATGCGCGCTCTTATCCCCTATAAGTTCATGTTCAGCCTTCAAAGCCATCATCTTTCGGATTACATTTCACTGTTCCATGAGAGATATGAAATAAAAAATGATGCGGAGGGAGCACTCCTCGTCTCATCTCTGCTAGAGCTTGTTCATCTGTTCACTCTTCCCGACACTGCTGTTGCCGCGGGTATGAGCTGCAGCCAGGACGCGGATGAGCAGACGCTCTGGGCTGAGTGGAAAACACCGGAAAAAATGCCGGCAGATATTGATATTACCGATGAAGTATTTCATCTGGTCTCACACGGAGAAGATATCAGGCTGGAGATGACCGGCAGCGGCAATATGCTTCGGAGATATTATACAGACTACGAGAATTACGATTTTCTGCTTGCGGAGGGCTATGCTGTTCACAAATCGCTGACTGCCTATGTTGCGGCTGACCGCAGGGAAAAAGCGGTGCGCACGAACTGCTTCTCCCTTATTCCCGTCTCTTCGATATATCCTTACAGGCCTGAGCGCCTGAAAAAATACATTCAGTCAGTTTTGGATTTCATGAAACAGGGAGCAGACAGTTCCTTTCATGTTGAGAATCACTCCTGAAATTTCGTGTTGCGAGCGCGCCAAGCTCTGCCGGAGTGGTGTCACAAAAAAAGCTGCCGCGAATCGCGGCAGCTTAACTATTATTTCTGATTATTCAGCATCCGGAACATCAAGTGTCGGAGCTTCGAGATCTGTGTCCTCATAGACCGGAGCATCGGCTGCCGGAGCGGACTCAAGAGCCTTCATGGAAAGGGAGATCTTGTGATCATCCGCATTGAAATCAACGACTTTAGCTTCGATGACCTGATCGATCTTCAGCACATCAGCCGGTTTGTCAACATGATCTCTGGAAATCTGAGACACATGAAGGAGAGCGTCAACACCCGGAAGAAGTTCAACGAATGCGCCGAAATCTGTCATACGTGCTACTCTGCCTGTTACGATGCTGCCCTGGCTGAAACGCTCGGAAGCCTCGATCCACGGATTCTGCTCCGGGAACTTGAGGGAAAGAGCAATCTTCTCGCCCTTGATGTCCTTGATGAGGACTGTGAGCGGATCGCCGTTGTGGAAGATCTTGCGCGGATTCTCCACGCGGCCCCATGACATCTCTGAGATGTGAAGAAGACCGTCAGCGCCGCCAAGGTCTACGAATGCACCGAAATCTGTAACGTTCTTGACTGTTCCGTCAACAACATCACCCGGCTGAATGCGGGCGAACAGCTCTTTCGCTGCCTCTGCCTTGCGCTCTGCAAGGATGACACGGCGGTCGCCGATGATTCTGCGTCTGCGCGGATTGAACTCGGAGATGATGAATTCGATCTCCTGTCCTTCATACTTTGTAAGATCTCTCTCATAAACATCAGATACGAGAGATGCCGGGATAAATACTCTTGTGTCTTCAACAGTCACTGTGAGACCACCCTTTAAGACCTGAGTAACTACGGCTGTGAGAACTTCACGGTTATTGAAAGCCTCTTCCAGTCTCTTGTTGCCCTTTTCGGCAGCAAGTCTCTTGTATGTGAGAACGACCTGTCCGTCACCGTCGTTTGTCTTGAGAATCTTGACCTCAAGCTTGTCGCCGGGTGCGAGGACAGTTGTAAGATCCTTATTATCGTTGCTGTACTCTTCTTTTGTGAGAATACCGTCAGCCTTGTAGCCGATGTTCATATAAGCTTCATCCGGCTTGACATCGATGACTGTGGCTTCGACAACCTCTCCATTCCTGATAGTTTTGAAGCTCTGATCCAGCATTTCCTCAAAGCTCTGTTCTTCTGACATATCCAAAGACCTCCTCAATTATACTATTCGGGGTGGACGCCCCAGCAGTAATACCTACTGAACTATCGGATTGGAAATTAACGGTTACCAAATCATCGAGTTTCTGTATGTAGTAAGTATTCTTACACTGGCTCAGGCAGATATCATATAACTTTTGTGTGTTAGAAGAATTCTTTCCGCCGATCACAATCATTACATCAGATCTGCGTGCCAGTTCCAATGCTTCCTTCTGCCGCTCTTTGGTTGCGCTGCAGATAGTATTTGTAACTACTACATGATAACCTAATTCTTCAATTATTTCAACAAAATTCGAAAATTTGTCATAATTAAAAGTTGTCTGTGAGACGATCCAGATTTTCGTATCCTTCGGAAGATCCAGATTTTCTGCGTCAGAAGCCGTCTCGATCACTGTGCACGGACCCTGTGCCCAGCCGCGTATGCCTGCCACTTCAGGGTGGTTCGGGCTGCCGATGATAATAATATGGTAGCCTTCTTTGCTCTTCTCTTCCACGATCTTATGTATTTTGCTCACAAAGGGACAGGTAGCGTCCGCGATCTTGCAGCCTGTCGCCTCCAGTTTTTCATTCATCTCTCTGGAGATTCCGTGGGAACGCTTGACGATTACAGCGTCATCAGGTACAGGTATCTTAGTGACTTCATCACACAGACTGTCGTCAATGACGTGGACTCCCCTGCCCGCCAGGTCATCCACGACCTGCTCGTTGTGGATGATCGGCCCCATCGTATATACTTTTCCCGGGTTTTCTTCCGCCTCGCTGTAAACCATGTTGACGGCACGGCGCACACCGAAACAGAATCCGGCTGTCTTTGCCACTTCTACTTTCATACTATCTCCGCTGTTTCGCTAAAATTGCGGGGTGTATCCGCAGTTTTTAACATTATTTTTGTGTATTTTCCGCTATAGTCAGGATTTCCCGGACGACCTCGTCGATCGTCAGATCAGATGAGTCGACGAGATGTGCATCTGCCGCCTGCATGAGAGGGGAATTCTCTCTGTGCATATCGCGATAGTCGCGTTCGTCAATATCTTTCTCGATCTCCTCGAGGGAGGCGACTCTTGTTTCATCTCCGCCGGCTTTTTCAAGAAGCTCTTTATATCTCCGAAGGGCCCTGGTATGCGTGCTGGCAGTAAGATAGATCTTGCACTCTGCGTCAGGAAGAACAACCGTACCGATATCCCGGCCGTCCATGACAACTGATGTTGTTCTGGCAAGCTTCTGCTGGAGGGCGACGAGCTTGGTGCGGACACACTGATTTGCAGAACTGACAGATGCCATGTTTCCGACTTCTTCTGTGCGCAGGAAAGGCGTGACATCTTCACCGTTCAGTATCACATGCTGTGCCCCGTCTTTGTATGTAATCGAGATATCCGCATTTTCACATGTCTTCTCGATGGCCGCGATGTCCTTCGGATCCACACTGTTTTTAATCATAAAAAGGGCCATGGCGCGGTACATTGCGCCTGTATCGACATAGACTGAGCCCAGATTTTTAGCTACAAGTTTTGCTATTGTGCTTTTTCCTGCTCCCGCAGGTCCGTCAATTGCAATATTCATATTACCTCCTTTGAGCCGGATCGTTCCGGGATTTTCATTGTTCACCGGAGGTTGGCTGCGCAGGCTGCGGCAGTCGACCATGCGATCTGCAGGTTGAATCCTCCGGTGTAAGCGTCCAGGTCCAGCACCTCGCCGATGAAATAGAGTCCCGGGACCTTTTTACTCTCCATGGTCTTCGGGTCGATCTCACGGACTGAGACGCCGCCTTTTGTGACTACAGCCTCCTCGTATCCTCTGAGTGCTGTGATCGTGATCGGAAACTCTTTAGTGGCCCTGATTATAGCTGCCCGCTGCTCCTTTGTGATATTGTGCACCTTTGTGTCAGGGTCAATACCGGAAAGCATCATGATGACAGGTGTCATCTTTGATGGGTAGAGTTCGCTGATCACATTTTTGACGGCTTTATTTACATTTGCGTCAAAGAGCCTTAGGATCCGCGCGTCAAGCTGCTCTTCACTGACGGCAGGTTTAATGTCGATCCATGCAGTCAGGTTATCTCTGCCGATCATTGCTGCCAGATCCGCACTGGCTGTGAGTACCAGTGGTCCCGTGATGCCGAAATGTGTGAACATCATCTCGCCGAAACCGGAGTAGACCTCCTTTTTTCCCTTCTTTATGTGAAGCGCGGCATTTTTCAGAGAGAGCCCCTGCAGCTCCCTGCAGTACTCTTCCGCGCAGTTCATAGGGACCAGTGACGGGTATCGCTGCGTGACTTTGAGTCCGAGTTTTTCGGCAAATGTGTAACCGTCTCCGGTGCTGCCGGTAGATCTGTAGGAGATGCCGCCGGTAGCGACAATGACGTGATCTGCCGCGTAAGTGGATGACTTGCCGCAAGTTGTGGCCTTGACGCCGCAGACTGCACCGTCGCTTGTGAGGATATCCGTGACCCTTGTATTCAGCAGGACTTTTACCCCGTTCTTCTTAAGTTCTTTACGCAGCGTATCGATGACATCCGCTGATTTGTCCGATGCAGGGAAAGCTCTCTTTCCCCGCTCGACCTTTGTCCTCATGCCCCAGGATTCAAATTTTTCTATAATATCCTGCGGGGTGCAGACATCATATGCGCTGTAGAGAAATCTCGGGTTTGATTTTACACTGTCAAGAAATTCATCTCGCGTGCAGTCATTTGTAAAATTGCACCGGCCTTTTCCTGTTATATACAGCTTCTTACCTATGCGCTCGTTCTGTTCTAGAATGACCACGCGGTGTCCTTTTTCGCCGAGCAGAATACCGCACATCATTCCGGATGCGCCTGCCCCTATGATTATACAGTTGCTCAAGTTGTTTTCACCTCTTAGATGCTATAAACGCCCCTCAGATCTCCTTAATTTCAATAATATGCTTATTAAGAATAACAGTTTGGACGGCAAAATGCAATGAGCGAATAAAGAACGGGGCTGATGCAGGAAATGCATCAGCCCCTCTGGATGATTCATGAAATATTATACCGGATAAGCCTTGTTCTCTGTATCGGCACTCTTGGCGTCAACACCGCTCTGCTGAGCATCGCGGTACTTGAAATAGTCAAGTGCTACTGACGGGAACAGCGCGTATGTGAGGACATCCTCATCCTGCTGCTTGTAAGCAGCGATATCCTTCTCGTACTCTTCGAGCTTCGGAGCAAGAAGGTCAGCCGGACGGCAGGTGATCGGTGTCTCATTGCCGATGACCTGTTTCTGAATTTCCGGATCGAACGGTTTCGTAGACTTGCCGTAGCGGCCGAGGAACATATCCTTGGTCTCCTGCGGCACGACCATGTATCTCTTGCCTGTCAGGACGTTCATAACAGCCTGTGTGCCGACGATCTGAGAAGAAGGAGTTACGAGTGGCGGATCGCCCATATCCTTGCGGACGCGCGGAACTTCCTCAAGCACTTCGTAGAACTTGTCCTCTGCGTGCTGAGAAGCAAGCTGGCTTGTCAGGTTGGAGAGCATGCCGCCCGGTACCTGGTACTGAAGTGTCTTGATGTTGACACCCATGTTCTTCGGATTCATGAGGCCGTTCTCGAGATATTTCTCGCGGATCGGTCTGAAATAATCAGCGATTTCAGCAAGCTTGTTAAGGTCGAGACCTGTATCATACTCAGTGCCGCGGAAAGCTTCTACCATGACCTCTGTTGCGGGCTGGGATGTGCCCAGAGCGAACGGGCTGATTGCGCAGTCAAGAATGTCAGCGCCGGCCTCAACGGCTTTCATGTATGTCATAGACGCGCATCCTGATGTGTAATGTGTATGCATTTCAATCGGCAGTGAAGAGCCTGCTTTCAGAGCAGTGACCAGTTCTGTAGCGGCCTTCGGGACAAGCAGACCTGCCATATCCTTAATACAGATGGAATCGGCGCCCATATCCTCGATCTCTTTAGCCATTGTCTTCCAATAATCAAGAGTGTAGGCGTCGCCCAGTGTATAGGAAAGAGCGATCTGGGCCTCTGCACCTTCCTTTTTGGCTGCCTTGACGCATGTTTCAAGGTTCCTGAGATCATTCAGGCAGTCGAAGATTCGGATGACATCGATGCCGTTTGCGACAGACTTCTGTACGAAGTATGTTACGACGTCATCGGGGTAGGGCTTGTAACCTAAGATATTCTGACCGCGGAAAAGCATCTGAAGCTTTGTCTTCTTGAAGCCTGCGCGGAACTTGCGCAGTCTTACCCACGGATCTTCATGCAGGAAACGGAGAGCTGCATCGAATGTAGCACCGCCCCAGCACTCAACAGCGCGATAACCGATTTCATCCAGCATTGGGACAGCCGGAAGCATTTCATCGGTCGTCATTCTGGTTGCAATGAGACTCTGGTGAGCATCACGCAGAATTGTCTCAGTAATCTGTACTTTCTTATTTCCTACTGGCATTTTATCCTCCAATAACTGTATATCTGTATCAAGAACGCCTCGGCGTTCTTGCCGCGCCGCGCAAAGTGCGAAGCACCTTCATCATTGCGCGGCTGCGATCCTTAAATTCCAAAGATTGCCATGAAAGTACCGGCTGCTACCGCAGTACCGATAACACCTGCAACGTTCGGGCCCATTGCGTGCATCAGAAGGAAGTTTGTCGGGTCTGTCTCGGCACCGACCTTCTGGGAGACGCGGGCTGCCATCGGCACAGCGGAAACGCCCGCGGAACCGATCAGCGGATTGATCTTGCCCTTTGTGATGACGCAGAGCAGTTTTCCGAGCATAACACCGCCGAACGTGCCGAATACGAAGGCGATGAGACCGAGGAGAACGATCTTGATCGTGTCTACGTTGAGGAATGCCTCAGCGGATGTCGTCGCTCCGACGGAAGTTCCGAGAAGGATAACGACGATGTACATAAGAGCGTTGGAAGCCGTCTCTGTCAGCTGATAGACAACGCCGCTCTCACGGAACAGGTTTCCGAGCATCAGCATACCGACGAGCGGGGCTGTTGTCGGAAGAATCATACAAACGACGATCGTGATGACGATCGGGAAGAGGATTTTCTCAAGTTTGGAGACATTTCTCAGCTGTCCCATCTTGATCTTTCTCTCCTCTTCTGTCGTGAACAGCTTCATGACAGGCGGCTGAATGATCGGGACGAGCGACATATAGGAATAAGCCGCGACTGCAATCGGGCCGAGCAGAGAAGTCTGTCCGAGCTTTGACGCAAGGAAGATGGAAGTCGGGCCGTCAGCTCCGCCGATGATGGAGATGGCAGCTGCGGACTTGCCGTTGAATCCGAGCAGAATGGCCATAAAATATGCCATATAGATACCGAACTGTGCTGCGGCGCCCATGAGGAAGGACACCGGGTTCGCGATCAGCGGACCGAAGTCGGTCATCGCGCCGACACCCATGAAGATAAGGGACGGAAGGATGGACCACTCATCCAGCTGGTAGAAATAATACAGAAGGCCGCCGGTGCCATTCGACATATCGGACGGATGCGCGATAATATCCGGATAGATATTAACAAGAAGCATACCGAACGCGATAGGTACGAGCAGAAGCGGCTCATATCCTTTTGCGATTGCCAGATACAGGAAGAACAGAGCAACCAGGATCATGATGTAGTTGCCTACAGTCAGATTGAAGAAGGCTGTCTGGGCTACCAGATTTGACAGTGTTCCTAAAATATCCATTTAAACCCTCCAATTATCAGTTCAGGGTAGCAAGAAGGTCGCCGCTCTCTACTGCGTCGCCGGCGTTCTTATTGATGCTTGCGACTGTGCCTGCCTCCGGCGCAACGACCGGAATCTCCATTTTCATTGACTCAAGGATGATAACTGTCTCGCCGGCGTCCACAGATTCACCGACATTTTTCACGACCTTGAAGACCTTGCCCGGAACCTGAGCTGTGACCTCGATGCCGCCTGCTGCACCTGCTGCCGGAGCGGGAGCTGCCGCCGGGGCGGGAGCTGCTGCCGGAGCGGGAGCTGCCACGGGTGCCGGAGCTGCTGCAGGAGCTGCACCGGCTGCTGTCTCTTCGACTGTGACGTTGTATGCTACGCCATTAACTGTAATCACGTAATTTTTCATTTTATATCCCTCCTGGATTATTACCGGCGCTTAACGCCACTTGTTAGTCTTGACTCTCTTAATAGAACGCACAACGAATCCGTGGACAGGCTTGTCCTCTGCCGCAGCGATCGCTGCCGCAATGACAGCTATGAGAGCGGGATCATTCATCGGATCCTGTGCCGGAGCTTTAGCTGCTGCAGGAGCTGCCTTCGCCGGAGCCTGCGCCTTGGGTGCGGCAGGTGCCTTTTCCTTCTTGGCCGGCGGAGCGACTGCCATGTTCACGAACTTGAAACAGTAAATGATCAGGGACAGCAGGATGAGGACTGCAAATACGGTAGCGATACCGATAATCGTATTGGCTCCTGCTGAAGCAAATTTCTGACCTAGTGTCAGGTTCGTGTCATCTGAGTAATCAGCAATCGTCGTCTTGACCGGTGTGGATGTTTCATCGTAGGTGATGGTCAATGCCATCTGAGCGCCGTCCTCGCCTGTCATGATGATACGGCTCGTGTATTCGTCATGATGTCTCATTGTGAGATCAACGACAGCCTGTGTACACTGTCCGTGGGCGTCAACGAAAGCTTTCCAGCGTGCACCGAAATCATTGTCGAACGTTCTGCTGATGAGTACCTGCCCCTGTTCTTTGTAGGCAGCATAGTTCTCATAGGAGACCTGTGTGAGGATCGCCGCAAATTCTCTTTCGGTGTAATCCTGAATACTTGCAATATTCTGCTCTCTGATAGCCGCGACCGCTTCCGCTTCAACCTGTGTGGCTGTCTTCTGCGGACCGCATGCGGTGACGGATATCGCGAACACACAAATTGCGAGGAGGGCGATTGTCAGTTTTCTGAATTTCTTCATCTGTTCCGCCTTTCTTAGATCGTGCCGTGTTTCTTATCCGGACGGCTTTCCCTCTTTGTGTAGAGCATTTCGAACGCGCCGATCAGATACTTTCTTGTATCGGCGGCATCAATAACTGTATCGACATAGCCGCGGGCTGCTGCGGAGGCAACATTTGACTGAAGTGCCTGATAATCGGCTGCTGCCTTTCTCTGAGCAGCTGCGTCACCGTCTGCTGCAAGGACTTTGCCTGCAAGCTTGGGATCCATAGCGCCGATCTCGGCGTTCGGCCATGCATATACATAATCTGCCAGAGCCTTGGAGCCCATAACGACATAAGCACTGCCGTAAGCCTTGCCTGTTACCAGCGTGACCTTCGGGACAGTTGCGTTGGCGTATGCGTATGTAAGGCGGGCTGCTGCCTTCGGAAGCATGCGCTCTGCCCTCTCTTTTCTTGCCAGTCCCTGTACATTGACAAGAGTGAGGACCGGGATGTTGAATGCGTCGCAGAAATTGATGAATTTTGCTGCCTTGCCTGCGTCCATCGGGCAAAGTGTGTCTTTATCGCCGCGGTTCGCGACCGCTCCGACTGTGAGACCGTTCAGTCTCAGGAAACCGGTCACCATGTTGTGGCCGGAAGTTTTGCCGGTCTCGAAGAAGATGCCGCCGTCGGCGATCTGTCCGAGAATATCTGCAGCATTGCCGGTCAGAGTCTCGATGCCTGCCACGGAACGGTTCGGGTCATCACTACACGGAACGATGTCGCCCTCGTCGGCATTGTTGACAGGAAGCAGAGAGATAAGCTGACGGACTTTAGCATATACCTCTTCTTCTGTTCCGATGACCGCAACATTGTTGCTCTCTGCCTGATACTCGGCTGACTGATTAGAGAGCGTATCGACGCTCTCACCGATGACTGCGTCCGGAACATTTACAAAGAGCTTTGCGGAATCCGTCATGAACGCGAAATCAGAAAGAGCCGGGATAAAGGAAAGTCCGCCGCCGCAGCTTCCGAATACGGCCGTGATCTGCGGGATCACGCCGCTTGCGAGCACCATTGTACGGTAAATCTGACCAAGCGCGAACAGAGCGTCGGTAGACTCTTCGAGGCGGATTCCGTTGGAATCAAGGATACCAATGACAGGAGCTCCGGTCCTTCTTGCCAGTGTGTAAAGATTGACGATTTTTTTAGCATGCATTTCACCGATGGTACCGCCGAGCACAGATACATCCTGGCTGTATACATACACAAGGCTGCCTTCCACAGTTCCGTAGCCGGTGATCACACCGTCGTTGGGAGCTGCTTTGGCAGAGAGGTTGAAGTCAGTGGCGCGTGCTGTTACCATGCCGCCGATTTCAACGAAGCTGTTAGCGTCAAGCATAGAATTAATTCTCATGCTTGCTGCAGTCTGCGTATCACTCATTGTTACTCCTCCATAGTTTATGTAACTTTATATTATCTGCTAAATCATAACTCAAAACATGACTTTAATCAACTGTTTAGCTGACGAAACTGCACAAAAAAAGAGAGCTGTTTTCTACAAAATGAACATTTTCTCTCTTTTTATACAATATTTTGTGTTATTTGTTCCCTGCGAGGGTCATACGTCAACGGTAACTCCCGCTTCACTCTCGGCTTCTGCCCTGAAATCTTCAAGTTTGACGGGATTGATATCAGGCAGGTCCTCAGAGGAGGATACGCCGAACCTCCGCAGGAATTCTTCCGTGGTTCCGAAGAGAATCGGTCTGCCGGGCAGCTTTGCCCTCCCGAGCTCCTTTACAAGTCTGTATTCAATCAGTCGGTTTATTGCATGATCTGAATTGACTCCGCGTATGCGCTCCACTTCGGACTTGGTGACCGGCTGCTTGTAGGCTATGACAGAGAGAGTCTCCAGCATGACATCCGTGAGCTTTGGCTTTTTTGGCGCAAGTTCCAGAGCTATGAGGGCGTCATAAAAATCCGGATTTGTGCACATCTGATAAGAGTCCTCGAGCCTGATGATCCGGATTCCCCGGCATTCTTCCTCGTACATGATTCTGAGGGACTCTACTGCTTCTTTTACTTCCTCCTCGGAAGTGTCCAGTGCCTTAGACATATCTTTAACCGATTCTGCCTGTCCGGTCGTGAACAGTATCGCTTCAACTGTCGCTTTCAATCTGTCAAATTCCATTGTGTCTCCAATCTTTCCGGTTATTCATTTTCAGATTCGCCGAAATCATTTTCAAGATTCACCGCGGATATATCGGCTCCCGGAACATACTCGATCGTGATATCCCCTGCGGTCTCTTCCTGAGAGACCTCGACGATACCGTATTTCATGAGTTCGAGCATTGCAAGAAATGTTACGATCACGTGGATCCGCGAGCGCTGACCTGCCAGAAGATTTCTGAAAGACATGCGCTTTCTCTTTTTTGCGGTATCGGCTACCCAGATCAGCTTATCCGCAAGGCGTACTTCTTCTTTTTTAATAGTACCGAACTGACTGCGGACCGGATCTATCTTTTCTGTCTGCCTTCGCAGGACCGAGTCGAAGATCTCGTGAAGCTTTGCCAGTGTAATGTCGGCAACGAGCTCATCCAGATCGACCTCCGGGCGGTAATTCCTGACTTCCTTTGGCGTGGTATCGGGCTTATAGAGGGACTTTTCCGCGTCATCCATTCGGTCCCGCAGCTCGTACGACATATACTTGTAGGTCTTATACTCGAGGAGCTGTGCGACAAGTTCCGCCCTCGGATCAATCTCCTCTCCCTCTTCATCCGTTTCGGGCGGGAGAAGCATCTTACATTTAATCGAAATGAGCTCCGAAGCCATGACCATGAATTCACTCATCGTTCCAAGATCCTCAGTCTCGAGCTGCTTTACATATGCGAGATACTGCTCGGTGATTTCCACGATGGGAATGTCAAAAATGTTGACTTTGTTCTTTTCAATCAGATGAAGAAGAAGATCAAGCGGCCCATCGAAAGCTGTCAGGGAAACTTGTAATGCCATGTGCCCTCCTTCGTTACTGTGAATCCGAACCGGTACTGCCGGAGAGATAGTCACGGACAAATCTGTCCATGAATGCAGATGTCGTAGATGTGAAGGATCTGCGTTTTTCCTCATCGTAACCGGTCTTCATGGCTGCCTCCACTGCGTCGATGACAGATTCGGCATTGAAATTCTCCGGTTCGATGAACCGCTCAGGGTGTCCTGTGATCCTGCCGAACATGCGCTGCTTATCATTCCACACGAGACCGACACTTGGCACGGAGTAGGAATATGCGATAATGCTGGCATGCAGTCTGCCGGTTATGACCGCGTCGAATCCGTTTATATAGCGTGCGAGCTGCCCGACCGACGTTGGCCTCTCATACATAAGATCTTTCTTTTCAGCATCCGAAAGCCCCATGTATGCGGCCAGATCGTCCTGAAAGATCATATCGTCTATTGTTCCGTTGCAGAAGATTTTGCACTGCATGCCTCGCTTTTTGATCTCGGAGACGAGAAGCGACCAGAATTTGAGCATGTCTTCGCGGGTAAAATCAATATCATTGTCAACGAAAAGACCGGATCTCACAGTGCCGAGACCAATGATGTGCCCGACATGCGGTTTTTTTCTCAAAGGCTTCATAAATGACAGTGAGCAGACCGGATCTGCTACCAACGCTGTTTTCTGACCGTTCTCGCAGTATTTGTCCGATAGTGTGTCGATATCGTCACGGGTCGATATATACTTTACGCAGTCTCTGTTGAGAGCGCGCTTAAGAAGCATGCATTCGGGGTCATTCGCGTCATATCCTTCCACTCCGACGGCGTTCATCATGACCGGAACGCCCAGCTCATCAGCCCGCTTCGTGAACTCGTCGATATAGATGTGGAACTGCTGATACTTGTACTTGACAATTCCTCCTCCTGCAAATATAACTGCGGCCGTATCGGAATCAATATATTTTGATGCCAGGCGCGAACAGACATATCTGGCCTCTTTTACAGGAAGAGACGCAAGTCCTGACTTGTATCCTACTTTTCTGTACAGTTTTTTCAGGTAACGGAACGGTCTGTTTAACTTGTTTTTGTTCTTTGCGCACCTTCCTGTAAGGTCGACTTTGCGGATCTCCGCATTGCATATGCCGTGATCGATGAGAAGCCTTTGCAGAATCTTATAGGCGCACATATAAATCGCCTGATCACCAAGATTATTATCATATTGAAGTCCTGCAAGAACTATGTTTTTACTCATGTTTTTTCCTGCTTTCTGTTATTGAGTCGCACCCGGAAAATCAAATTGTGGGTTTCGGGCTGATCCTGATAATTACAAGTTCGCGCGGATCAAAGATGCGCAGAGGGATAGAGTGATCGCCAAGACCGGCCGAGGCGACAATGAAACGTTCCGGAGCGAGCTCCTTAATGCCGACGCCAAAACTGGGAAAAGGATATCCGTATGGACTTAGCAGTGCTCTGCCGGAAAACGGTGACCTGACCAGGCCTCCGTGATAGTGGCCTGATACTGTAAGGTCTGCTCCCCAGTCGCCATAGGTCTTATAGAACTCCGGGTTGTGGGCTATAAGGATCGTGTATGAGTCGTCATGCGGCGGATCTCCTATCTTATTCTTTATATAAGAAATGTCGCATTGCGGCTTCCTGAATTTAATATATTTCTCAAGAGAGACCTCCAGGCCCGCAATGTGAATTTTTGTACTGCCTAGAACAATATCTTTGCATTTGTTGTTCAGCAGATGTATGCCCGCCTTCTTCAGCTTTGTTACATAGGCGGCATACTTTGGCTTAGAGTATCTCCGGTATTCAGTCTCGTGGTTTCCGTTCGAGTAGTAAACAGGTGCGATTCCGGTCAGTCTTGAAACAAAGGACAGCGCTGTCCGGTAAGAATGCTGATTTGTACCGACAAGGAGATCGCCTGCGCACAGAATGAGGTCAGGGGACTCGAACCTTATACGGTCGACAAGAAGACTGTTGTCCGCCCCGTATACTTTATTATGCAAATCTGTGATGAGCGCACATGTGACCGGCTCTTTGATTTTGCTCGATGATATTTCATATCTTGTGACTGTAAATTCCAAAACCTCACTCCTAGTAAAAGACCTCCGGCTTTCGTCGGAGGTCATAAGTTTTAACTATATTAATTGTACTTTCTCTTGCGGGCAGCTTCGGATTTCTTCTTACGACGAACAGACGGTTTCTCATAATGCTCGCGCTTGCGGATCTCCTGCTGGATGCCTGCCTTTGCACAGCTGCGCTTAAATCTTCTAAGAGCGCTGTCAAGCGATTCATTCTCTTTTACGATAATGCCTGCCATGGACCTGATTTCACCTCCCCCTGAACCTTTTGGGGCTTATTTACCCTATACTGAATTTCTCGTTTCGATACGGGCAGTGACTATTATACTATCGCCCTGCCCTGTGCGTCAATGAATTTTTTAGCGAAATTAAAACAATTTTGCTGCTCGTTGCCAGTCCATGCAGGCTGTCTCCATGCTCCTGAATCCGGCGCAAACATCCTCTTCATCTAAAGAGGATGCTTTGCTGCCGGAAGCAAACTATCGAAAACAGCCTGCCTTGAAGTTTATCGTAGTTACCTGATCTGGTTCTTAAGCACTTCAACAGCCTTGTTCAGAGCGTCCTCTATACCTGCCGGATTCTTACCGCCGGCCTGGGCCATATTCGGACGTCCGCCACCGCCGCCGCCGACGAGCTTTGCGGCTTCCCTGACGACATTGCCGGCGTGAGCGCCAAGTTTGATTGCGGGCTCTGTAGCTGTCACCATGAGGCTGACCTTACCGCCGTTGTCGGACGCAAGGACGATAACGGATGTCGGAAGCTTCTCCTTAAGGGAATCGCCGAGATCACGGAGTCCGTTCATGTCAACGTCTTTAAGAGCCTTAATGACTACACTGACTCCGTTCACATCAGTGGCATCAGATGCTGCATCACCGAGTGATTCCTTGGCTGCTTTGGCTTTCATGGACTCGATCTCGGAATTCAGTGCCCTGATCTCGTCCTGCAGTTTCTTTGCATGAGACACGACATCCTTCGGGGAAGTCTTTAAAATTCTGGCTGTCTCGTTGAGAGTATTCTCGATACCGCGATAGTATTCAAATACATTTGCGCCTGTGAGAGCTTCTATACGTCTCACGCCTGCGGCAACACCGCTCTCACCTACGATCTTGAAGGCCTGAATTTCGCCCGTATTCTTTACATGTGTACCGCCGCAGAATTCGATAGAGAAATCTCCCATAGATACGACGCGGACTTTTTCACCGTACTTCTCGCCAAAGAGAGCCATTGCTCCGGTCTTTCTGGCCTCCTCGAGATCCATGACATCTGTGCGGACAGCAAGCTCCTCACGGATCTTCTCGTTGACGATGTTCTCGACCTGTTCGATTTCTTCCCTGCTCATCGGCTTGAAGTGGACGAAGTCGAAGCGCAGACGATTCGGCGAAACATAGGAACCCTTCTGCTCAACATGGTCGCCGAGAACAAGCTTGAGAGCTTTCTGGAGAAGATGCGTGCCTGAATGGTTCTTTTCTGTATCGAGACGTCCGTTTTTGTCGACAATAAGATGGGCTTCATCGCCTACCTTTATTACGCCGCCTCTGACTACACCGATGTGAGCGATCTTGCCGCCTCCGATCGGCTGAGTATCTTCAACCGCGAACTCTCCCTCTGCTGTCTTAATAACGCCCGTATCACCAATCTGACCGCCCATAGTTGCGTAGAACGGAGATTTCTCTGTGATGACCGTGCCCTTGTCGCCCTCTGCGAGGGACATGACAGATTCGCCGGGATTATCATCAGTGATCTCTGTCGTGAGGATTATGACCCTTGAATCATCCTCAGTGCGGTCATAGCCTGTGAACTCAGAGGAGATAGAGGGATCGAGCCTGTCATAAATCGTAAAATCCTTACCGCTGTAGTTTGTTGTCTTTCTGGCTGCTCTCGCGCGTTCTTTCTGCTCCTTCATGGACTTCGCGAAGCCTTCTTCGTCGGACGTGAGTCCCTGATCTCTCAGAATGTCCTTTGTGAGGTCTGACGGGAAGCCGTAGGTGTCATAGAGCTCAAACGCCTTATCTCCGGACAGAACAGTCTCACCTTTGGCTTTCATATCATCGATATAATCATTAAGGATTTTTATTCCCTGGTCGATGGTCTTGCCGAAGGCAGCTTCCTCACTCTCAAGAACGCTGTGAATGAAGACCTTCTTTTCCTCAAGCTCCGGATATCCATCCTTAGAAGTCTCGATGACAGTGTAGGAAAGGTCTGCCATGAATGCTCCCGGGATACCGAGACGTCTGCCTGCCATTGCGGCCCGGCGGATCAATCTGCGGAGTACGTATCCACGGCCCTCGTTGGACGGGGTAATACCGTCGGAGATCATAAATGTCGCGGAGCGGATATGGTCTGTGATCTTTCTCACGTCAACATCCACAGCCGGATCCTTGTGGTACTCTTTATTTGAGATTTCGCAGACCTTCTCGCGGAGCGCGCGGATTGTATCAATGTCGAACATGGAGTCAACGTCCTGAACAGCGACCGCAAGTCTCTCGAGCCCCATGCCGGTATCAATATTCTTCTGCTTCAGTGTCGTATAATTGCCGTGACCGTCGTTTTCGAACTGTGTGAAAACATCGTTCCAGATCTCCATGAAACGGTCGCCGTCGCCGCCCGGCTCTGTGTCATTTTCATCAGTCATGTACTTTTCGCCGCGGTCATAATAAACTTCTGAACACGGTCCGCAGGGCCCTGCGCCGTGCTCCCAGAAATTGTCTTCTTTGCCGAACTTATAAATACGGTTTTCCGGGATACCGATTTCATCTCTCCAGATAGCCAGAGCTTCGTCATCCTCGAGGTAGACAGACGGATACAGTCTGTTCGGATCAAGCCCTACGACTTCGGTAAGGAATTCCCATGTCCAGTGGATGGCTTCTTTCTTGAAATAATCACCAAACGAGAAGTTGCCGAGCATTTCGAAGAACGTGCCGTGGCGCGCTGTATGTCCGACATTGTCGATATCGCCTGTTCTGATGCACTTCTGGCAGGTCGTCACTCGCTTTCTCGGCGGGATCTCGGCACCCGTAAAGTACGGCTTGAGCGGCGTCATGCCGGCGTTGATCAGCAGTATAGAATTATCATTGTGGGGTACGAGCGAGAAAGATTTCATCGCGAGGTGACCCTTAGATTCCATGAATTCAATGAACATCTTTCGAAGTTCGTTTACACCATATTTTTGCATGGTCGTCTCCTCTCCATTTTTACAAACTTCTCAAATTATAGTACAAGGAGTTGATTTTCACAAGTATGCAAATGTGATTTGCACTAAAGCAGTGGAGCTGTAGAGTCAAAACACCTGCCATTAGCAGCAGAACAGATCGACCTTGCAGCCATAACAGCCGTCAGTATGACCTATCCGCGATAACAGCGGGAGGAGTGACGGGTCTGCGATAATAGCATGCGATAAAACCGGTCTGCCATAAAAGTTAGCAGTTCAGACAGGCTGTCAATATACAACGAAATCGGCGCAAAGCATCCATCTTCGAGAGAAAAACATTGCGAGTCCTGCTGAGAGATCAGGAAACGCGGATGCGTTTTCTAAGCTCGAGGTAAAGGACTTGCGTTTTTCGACGAAGATGATGTTTGCGCCGGAACTTGAAACTTGGTAACAGCCTGTCTGGACGGTTGCCTTACAGCCTGTCTGGACGGTTGCCTTACAGCCTGTCTGGACGGTTGCCTTACAGCCTGTCTGGAC
>JBGUWZ010000031.1:0-50394 GCA_045221675.1 Lachnospiraceae bacterium
ACCCGTCCCCTACTCATCATAGCTTAATAACGTTATTCCTTTCCGGATTTCATTTTTGAGATCCGGATTTTTCTTTTTCTTTTAAAAATAAGGGTTGACATATACTTCAAAATGTGCGGCCGCTCTCGCTTTCATTTTTTACTTTGTCAACGTTGAATGGCGGATTTGCCATCACGTAATCACAGCATCCCGCAAGATTATGGGCATCGTTATAGAAAGTGTTAGCTTCATTTCCCGACTTGATTACACCAGTCAGTCCATGAACCGCCATATTCATAAGGCAGAGCTGAGCATTGTACTCCACCTTCTCCTGTCCGTAGAACGTCATTATCAATGCAATTCCTAATTGCAACAAACAACGCCTGAATAGCCTACTTATGAAGACGTAACTTCACAACTATAAAGCAACATCATTGTCTTACATCGTCCTAACAATTAGTTTATTTATAATCTTTCCTCATAAGAGTCCGTTCTGTCAACACCCCTCCAACTGAACTTATCCAGATTACTCTTTATCACTGCCATCTTATCTCTTTCCGCCTTTAATTTAAGATACTGCCCATAGGCTTCGCTTCTGCCTTCACCTGCCTCTTTCTGTCTTCCTTTCAGCACCTGTCCTGTTGGTACCTTATCAAACCCAAGCTCCCCAGCCAACTTCTTCGCCTCAGCCTCCGACTTCTCATACACAGCAACTTCAGCATAATGCTCCTCTTTAAATTTCTCTGACCTACCACTCCTCCGATACGCCTGATAAACATCGCGATACTGCTTCATCTGCTTCACTGCCTTCTGTAAACTCCTTATTGTCTTCATCTCTGAATCCAGCTCTTTGACCCTGGCTTGCGCCTCCATCATTGCCTCTGTGGCATTCTTGAGCGCCTGCCTGACGTCTTCCTCTGTTTCAATCCCACGCTCCCGCATGAACAAGAGAGTATCCGCACTCTTTTTCAGATTGGAAATAACAATTGCACGGCGATAGCCCACATTGGTGTCGGCTTTCTCGATTGAGCTGATATCTGTGATTCTTCCGATTGTCCCAAGCATCGCTAGCACATATTCTTTCTCATAGTTAGCCCCAAGCCTGCGACCTCTGACCGTCCTATTGCCATTCGTCTTGTATCCCCATCGTCCTCGGCTCTCCGTCAATTCGATGCCATATTTTTCCATGAGGACTTTCCTGAACGTAGCTTCATTTTCTGACTCTGCCATGGCTTTTCTGATGGTGCTTCTAAGGCTTCCCAGCTCTGTCTTAAAACCCGGGTCAGCCTTCTCTCCCCGCAGTTTTGCCCGATATTCCTTTTCCGTAATCTTTTCTTTCGCCGGGTTCAGCAGATCCACCTGATACAGTCCCTCACGTTCGCAGATTTCCATCACGCCTTTCTTGAAAGCATTCACGAAGTTCTTCGTCGCCCGGTGCTTATATCCGGCAAGGCGGTCACTTTCCCTCTCCATAAAGTCCTGTTTTTCAGCTTCTTCTTTTCGGACACTGTTGATAACGATGTGCACGTGGATATTTCCGGACTTATTGTTGCCGTCAGGATGGGTGCAAATGAGGGCTTGATGTCCCGGAAAATACTTTGCGGTAAGTTCTCTGCCAATAGTCTGAGCCTTCTCCATGGTCAGTCCGTGATCCGGCACGTCTCTTGGATCAAAGCTCACAATATAGTGGTGAGATTTAACTTCTTCCCGTGTGCGGTTCTTTCCAAAGCGCCGATTGGTCTCCATGCACTCGATACCGAAAAGGGACGGCTCGGTGAGCTGTCCCTCCACGATATAGTCTTCACGGAGAAGCATTTCCCCTTCCGGTCCCAGGATCGGCTTACCGGTCCTCTCATCGAACCGGAACATCAGGTAGTCCAGGATCTGCCCGTAATCAGCATTCCTGCTCGAAATGTGTTTTACTGTTGCCATAATGCTCCCTGTACATCTTCTCCAGCTTTCTGTTGAAAGCAATCATCTCCGATATAGTCGTTCGGATTGCCTGCAGGATACCTTCGTCCACAGAGACGCCGCTGTTTAAATTCTTCGCTATCTGATTCAGGTTGCCGGCAGCCCTGCCATTTGCCATGAGCAGCTCTTTCATGCCGTCCGTGAACACGTCCTCATTTACGCTGACCTGGGTCCGCTTGCTGAAGATCGCCCACCGGACAAATGAAGACACACTCATCCGTTTCTTTTCCGCCATATTTGAGATCTTCTCCATCTCCCGGTCTGTCATCCGCACCTGCAGCATTGCGGACCGGGTTTCCTTCTTCTTTTTGCCTGCCATGACATCCTCCGGGAACCCGGAGGGAACCTGAAATCGGGTGTGGGGAGCTCCCCACGATACCGGATCGGCGCAGCCGTCCGGCACGGGTCCGGGTGTCCCGGCAAGATTCCCGCAGGCAGTACTTTTGTACTGACAAGGGTGAATCTTGCCCTTATCTTTTATAATAATAGGGATTTCCGCCCCAAAGAAATTATTTTCCCGCTTTCCATACAGATCTGTCTGACCGGTTCCCGCCGGGAACCCATACCGTAAAACTCAGAAATGGTGCCCCGCCGGACACCATCTCCTTAGATTGACTTGCACTATTCAATTCCTGTCAGCAGTTCTCTGTCATTCATCGTCATCATCTCCGAAGGCAAATGCAAGCATTTCCTCAGAGATATTTGCCGTTTCGTCCGCGGCTGATGTCCCATTCCCGGGAGCTGATTCCAAAAGATCCCCCAGACGTTTATATAGTGTATCGAAGTAGTTATCCAGCATTTCACGCTGGCTTGCACATATATGCTCCGTCTGGCTCTCCAGAATACCCGACAAGTCCGTCTCCGTTAAAACTCCTGCAGACAAACGTCCTGTACCACCGGTTTCTTCCAGCGTCACCACAGCCTCGCTGATAGCCCGACTGAGAGACTTTCCCTCTTTCAGTCTCTCGTGCAGGATGTCCCATGCTTTCATTTGCAGAGGATCGTCTGTACGAAATTTTACGGTCGTTGACTTGTACCTGTCCCGGCTCATCGCCGCCCCTTAAGCTCCAGCTTCCGCTCGGCCAGATACTCGAACCCTTTGGCGTTAGCGCAGATATCGTCAATGAATACGACGCCTTCTTTGTCACCGATGTCCGAGTAATTCTTAAGGAGGCAGCCACCGCCGCCGATGATGTAGAGCTTTGTCAGACCTTCCCTGAATCCGTAAATGCTGAGCCGTCTGATGATTTCCTCCGTATAACGTGTGGCAACAGACCTGATTTTCTCACTGATCTGATCATGCCTGCCTGCACAGCCGCTCCGGAGCATCGGCTCGATCATGCTTTCCGGGACATCCTCCGCGTAAAGGCGGCTGAGCTCTCCCCGGATTTCCCGCATGCAAATGGACACGCCGTACTTTTCTGTGGCAACGCTCTTTTCGATTGGCTTCCGGTCCACGATGCGCATGACATTCATGGTTCCGTTGCCAATATCGACGAGCATATTTTCGCCGGCCATATCACCGGCATGAAGCACGGCAGCGTACCCCTGCGGGAAAATGAGGACCTTCCCGATATGGATCCGGTAGTGCTTTCCCCGGAAATCAAATTCGGGATCGATGTCCTGCATGAGATATTTGCGGAATTCATTTTTCTGCCGGGAGACCCAGGCAAGAGGAAGACCTGCCGCCAAGATTACATTTGCATCGCAAAATCCCCTCACATCGAGTTCTTCCGCGATGGCTGCCAGTGTCAGGATGAAAAAATCATCCGAATCTGTCTTCTCGCCCTGGTAAGTCATGTGGTTCTCACCGATCACATAATACTTATCCCGGTATCTGATAAAGTTCCTGCTGACGACCGGTTCCTCATCGGACCGGTCCACACCGGTGAGAAAGACTTTATGAGCGGTCTTAATATTCCCGTAACCGTGATCCACGCCAATAATCACCGGCCTCATTTCCTCGATCTTTTTCTCGATCATCAGTCAATCTCACCACCTTTTTCAAGTAACCTGCACAGGCTGTCGTAGTTGATCAGCCACTTGTTGCCTGTCTTCAAGGTCACTACCCGTTTCTGCCAGCAGAGCTTCCGCACCGTGTAGGGTGAAAGCCCCGTCCTGGCGGCCGCTTCGTTGATGGTCACCATCTGCGGCCTTAAAACATCCTGCATTCAATTCCCCCTCGTATGATAAGCCTAAGCCCTATATATCACAGGACTGGGGCTTATCTTTTTTATAGTTATAGAGGATGGATCTATATTGCATGTCCGGAGTTCCTCTCCGTTAAGGATCCATCTCTATAAGTCAATAGTTTCCTGTGTTACCTCGGCTCCCCGGACGCTATAATTAGTCCCAGAGGAATCTTCTCAAGGGTACTGCTACTTCCTCCTTGCAAGACGTATCAGACTGGTGCGCCACACCGTCTGCTCCGCCATTGCTTAGAAAGCTTGCACCTTGGGCACCATGTTCCTTATGCTTACACAAATGTTGCATCCGCGCCGTCAGCCGCCAGCAGGGTATTTTCGTCTCGTGAATGCTTATTACGCGAGGTTGCATGACATGGTGGTCCGGGATCAGCCCTGATTAATTCCCTATCCCATAGGAAAGGAGGTGAATCCGTGAAGAAACGTAAAAAGATCGATCATCTTTCAACGCTCTGTGTCGGACTTGATATAGGCTCCCGGAAGAACTTCATCACCGCGATGAACTTTGATTCCGAGATGTTGATCAGCATGCAGCAAGTTCCAAATGCTGCCAGTGGCGTCGAGCAGCTGGAGTCCATGATCCTTGCCGTTTTATCAGATCACCCGGAATTCAAATGTGTGCTGATTGGCATGGAATCAACCAGCTTTTATGGCGTTCACGTAGCGAACTATTTATCCACAAGTGATGCGCTCAAGCCCTACCATACCGAAGTCTTTTGCCTTAACCCGAAAGAAGTAGCAAGCTACAAGAAGTCATTTGCCGGTATCGGCAAGAACGATGGC
Organism: Lachnospiraceae bacterium; assembly: GCA_045221675.1. Lineage (GTDB taxonomy): Bacteria > Bacillota > Clostridia > Lachnospirales > Lachnospiraceae > Chordicoccus. The sequence goes on from JBGUWZ010000031.1 coordinate 4,938, forward strand.
ATTGATTCCTTTGTTGTCGCCGATTTCATCCGTGTTGGTCGGATAGACATCGAGCCTTGGCGTGGTGCCCAGTATCTAGCCTTACAACGCTTAGTGCGGCAGAGAAAGCATATCAGTGAGTGCATCGCCCGTGAAAAGAACTATGCGTTGAACAACATATTCCTGAAATTCAGCCAGTTCGCCCTTCTGGACGGATCTGATAGCCTGTTGTCCAACAAGTTCGGTGCAACCGCGGAAGCGATCCTTACTGAGTTCAAGACCACAGAGGAGATTGCAAACACTCCCATTGAAGACCTGGTCAATTTTATCTCTGACCATGGCCGCGGTCGTTTTGCCGAACCGGAAGAAATTGCCCAGATGCTCCAAAAGGCTGCCCGCGATTCCTATCGCCTTGATAAATGCCTTTATGAGCCCATTACCACATCAATAAGCTGTTCCTTCAACTGCATCAGGGCCTTCGAGAAGCAGAAAAAGGCACTGGACAAAGCCATTGATGAACTCATCTCAGGACTAAATCCGACAGAGTATCAGATCCTTCGTTCCATACCGGGTATCGGTCCGGTCTACGCTGCCGGCATCCTGGCCGAGATGGGCTCTGTACGATGTTTCAGCAGCAACGACGCACTTGCCAGATACAGCGGCATCGTCTGGAAGGACAATGACTCCGGTGAATTTGAGTCCGAAGAAACACCACTGAACAAAGCAGGTAATCGCTACCTTCGGTATTATCTGATCCAGGCAGCCGGCAGTGTTGCACAATACTGCCCGGAATACGCTGAATACTACCAGAAAAAATATGCTGAAGTCCCAAAGCATCAGCACAAACGTGCACTCGCGTTGACAGCTCGTAAATTAATACGTTTGATTTTTGGTCTGCTGGACAAGAATCAGCTTTACTCTCCGGCGAAGAGTAAGTGATCCATATCCCATTTCAGCACCTGCCCTACTGGTTGTTGTATCAGCCGCAGGTCTTTTTAAGGTTACCCTTTTTTAACAATTCCGGTGCTTTTCATTTTTAATTGCTTCTTGACATATCACCAAATTGCTTTCATATCATTTCATCCATCCGGACTGATAATCAGCCTTCTCCTTGTACTGGAGGCAGCTTCCATTTGCAGATTAAAACAACACTTATGCTCTGTCTTATATATTGGCTGAAAATACCAGATCAAGTGGATGTTACTTTATTATATAACATGTTATTTATGATTGCAACTTATATTGTAGAATGTTACAATAGTGTCACCAGGTCAGCTCCCGTTGAATTTCGAAAAATCCAAATACGAAGAGCTGACCAATAAAAATCATCTTTTTCAAGGATGTAGCAAATGGAACTAAAAGACGTAATCATCGGAAGGAACATCCGGAATGCACGGCAAAAGAATGAACTGACCCAGACAGATCTGGCCATGAGGCTCAATGTCTCCCGCTCTCTGATTGCACAGTACGAGACTGGCAGAAAAAAAGCTGACAGGGAATTTCTGGAAAAAATCGCGGCCAATATGAGTGCTTGCACAGTGGAAGAACTCGAGCATGTCAGTGAGGAAGATCTCAGGGAAGCAGCCAGAGCTTCTCAGCAAACTATCAGCCAGCGTTTCAGTGAGAACATGACGAAGGAAATGCTGGAAGCCTATCGTCAAAACTGCATCGCGAATGGTCTCGATGTAATCTGCGACTTCAACGGATTGAGCGCAAGCTTTCTCAGTATGATGGAAAAGGATTTGGATCTCCATATTTCGCTTGAAATAAACGATGATAAAAAGCTGGAAGACTACATCACTTATGACGAGGAGACCATGCTGATTTCTCCCTGGGACGTCAAGGAAGTAGTCGTCACTGCTCTGCGAATCAGCAGGAAAACCGACGGGCAGAATGAAGTCAGGATTCCAGTCGCAGACTACAGAGAGTTTCAGAACAATATAACGTCAATCTGCGGTCTTCTCTACAACACTCTGGAGAAGCAATCCGGAACTGTTCCTGATGGACAGGAGGGAAAGGTATGGCGAGCATAACAAGGCGGACTGATAAATCTTTTAGAATCAGGGTTTCAATCGGATTTGATGAGACAGGAAAACGGCAGTACTATGATGAGACCTTTTATCCTACAGCGAAAGGCAAAGCCGCGCAGGAAAAGGAGGCGAAACGATATGCAAATGAACTCGAGAAGAAAATCAGATCTGGTCGAGACTTCGAAACATCGCAGCTGACGTTTCGGGAATTTTCTGAAAAATACTGGAAGCCCAGAAAAGTCAACACCATAGAGGTGACTACAATGGAAGGATACGAGAGTACGCTGGAGCGGATTGTATATCCCGCCCTCGGTAATATGAAATTGAGTCAGATCAATATCCTGCCGATTCAGAAGCTCTATGATGATCTGGTGGCAGAGGGAAAAGCACCGGCCAGCCTCAGGCAGGTGCATGCCGTCATTAGCGACATTCTGAAGCATGCTTACAAGATGAATGTCCTGGATGAGAACCCTTGTCAGAGAGCCGTACTCCCCAAAATGAAAGCTTCCGATGATATTCGATTCTTCACAGACGAGGAGGCGCTTGCTTTTCTGAATTCTCTGCAGGAAGGGTATACCATACACCACCCGGAAAAGATTCGAAAAAATGGTCGAAGTCTCCCTTCTCGTGATCAGCATATCGAAGTTGGCACCCAGTGGATTGTCTACTTTAATCTTGCCATATATGGCGGCATGCGCCGCGGAGAACTGCTTGGCCTCACATGGGAAGATATCGACTATAAAAACAGAACGATTCGAATCAATAAATCCCGGGCAAGGACCCGGTCAGGAGATATCACAAAGAACACAAAAAATAAGTACAGTATCCGGGACGTTACCGTACCGCAGGACTGTATCCATCTTCTCAGGCAGTGGCATAAAGAGCAGATGATGCTTTCTCTGCACCTGCAGGGGCTGTGGAAGGGATACACCGGCAAGGAATTTGACAGGAACTTCATTTTTATTCAGATGGAAACAGGTATGCCGATGGATGTAGGCACACCGACCCATAAGTTCAAAGAGATCCTGAAGATGTATAACGAGACCCACGGGTCTGAGAATCAGCTTCCGGAGATCACGCTTCATGAGCTCAGGCACACGTCGGCCACTCTGCTTCTCGCAAATGGAACAGACATCGAAACTGTTTCTCACCGGCTTGGACACAGCAAGGCGTCGACTACACTTGATATTTACGGCCACGCAATGAAAAAGATGGATTCAAAAGCTTCCGACACCCTTGAATCCATCCTCAGCAATAGAAAAAAGGCGTAGGTCTCCTAATCAGATAATCAAAAAATTAACTGGTGTGACCGAATTGTGACCTTTTTGCCCGAAAAGGTCACTTTTTTTGCCTTATTTCTGCGTATGAAAAAAGCCCGAAAACCTGATAAAATCAACGTTTTCGGGCTTGCTGGAGATAGTGAGACTCGAACTCATGACCCCTTGAATGCCATTCAAGTGCTCTCCCAACTGAGCTATACCCCCAAGCGATGTAGGTATCTTATCACATATTTAATTAATATGCAAGTTGACTTTTGCATTACCGTAAATTTCCTCGGTAAAGTCGCAACAATTCAGACAGGCTGTTCTTACACTCCGTCTCTGAAAAAAAGACTGCCTCACCATACGGTGAGGCAGCCCAAAGCTTGTCATTAATCAATATTCCGGAAGGTCAAGAATTCTGCCGGCCATCCAGCCATAATCCGGAGAGCAAAGCTCATACCATGTTCTTCCGTCTTCTCTGTTCTTGCTTACGTTGCCAGTGGTTGTTACCCATGTGCCGTTCGGATAGGATGTAACTCTTTCAAAGCTTGTTCCCGGGCCTGCTCTAAGAACGCCGTTCTGCGTTGTCTTTGTGTTGACCTGTCTTTTTTCTCCACCTGCAACATTCTCAAGATCGTTTACATTAATTTTGTTCATATCTGCCATTTCAAATTCTCCTTTTTATCTGTATGATTTTATTCTTCTTATTAGCGGGTTCCTTTTTGCCCCGACATATATAGATACGAAGTTCCTTTGGGGAGGGCTAATAAAAAAATAATTTTCATACGTTTTTTTTGAGTCATGCCGACCGGCTTTTTGTTCCGCCCGCCGGCGCTTCCTCTTGACAGAAACATACCATATTTGGCGCTAATTATCAAGCTGACCGATCCTTACAAAGAATCTGTAGGCCAGCAGTCATTTAACACAAATCAGCAAACCGGCCGGTCTATTATCGCAAATCAGGAGACCGGCCGGTTCATTACTGCAAATCAACAAGCCGATCGCTAGGCATCAGTGCTTTGCGGAAAGCAGCTTCCCGTCAGTGCTCAGTTCAATACAGAAAGCAGCTTCTCATCAATCCTGAGTGTCACCTGGGCAAAATACAGGGAATCCGCATCCGACAGTGTGCTCTCATCGATTGCGTCAATCGCTTCCATTGCTTTTGTGTATTTCTGCATGAAATCCAGATATTCACTCATGAGGGCAACCGGATTATCTGATTCAGAATACTTCTGCATGAATTCGACATACTCGTCGAAGAAGGCTTCATACTCATCCATCTGAGCCTTGAACTCGGGGGTGACGCCTGCAGGGACGTCGGTGTCATTTGCACCTGTATCCGCGGGTTCCTGGGCGGGCTCTTCCTGAGTCGTGAGGCCGTTTCCGGTGTAGGTCACAGATGCCGCAATTTTCTTCACATCCTCACCGTATGTGTAAGTTGACTGATCTGTCTCGAGATAATACATCATGAATAAAGCTTGATTGGCCGTATCAAACCAGATATAAGCGTCAGCCTCGCTCTGCCCTTTTTCTGTCGGCGTCACAGCTGTACCGGATATACCTGAACAGCCGGCGATCGTAACTGCGGATGTGTTCTGCCATGTGATTTTGAGATTTTCGGCAAATTTATTTATCATTTCCGTTTTTGCTGCCTCGAACTGCTCAGCGGAACCGGTAACTGTATTTCTTTCAATAACAAAACCAATTGTTCCCTGTGACTCCCCATTAAAGCTGATGTTCACGTTCCCCTTCTCATTAAGGGCAGGCGTCATATAGGACGGCAGCGAGAATGCAAACCCCTGATACTCGTACGTCTGATTTGTCGCCTGATCGAATCCATTCCGCTGGGCTTTAGTCGGAACTGCAGTGGGCTCCGCTACTGTCTGAGCCGCTGCGGATTCTGTTGCTGTAGAGGCTGCCGCACTTTCGACCTTTGACTCCGCTTTCGACTCTGTCTTTGCGGAGCTGCTGCTCGAACCCTTTTTTGAACCTCCGATCACGTTCCCGATTGCGCTAATGACAATGAGGATAAGAAAAACGATACCCACTTTCTTCAGAATCTTCATAACATCCGCTCCTTTCCTTTTTCAGACTGGCGAGTTCAGGTCTCGCTTTAGAGACTGGGAGTGGATCCGGGCCGGCGCCGGCTGACAGGATTTCAGGCCGGCCGCTGCGGTCCTCTCCACTGAAAACTATAGCGGAGCGGGAAGGCGTTTTATATATCCAATCTTTTTCCAAAGCCATATCAGTAAGACAGGCTGCCTCGAAGTTTCCGATACCGGCGCAGACATCATCTTCATCGAAAAAGGCAGCCTGTCTTAACTTGTACCTAAAAGGAACGGAAATCTTATACCCGCAGTAAATTGCCAGAGGTGCGCACGCGTGTTATCATTATTATAATTGTCTTATAGGAGAAAAACCGATGACAGATAACCGGAGAGAATGGGTAATTGCCAAAGAGGAGCTGGACAGAGAGCTAAGAAATCTCGGTTTCCCGAGTGAACTCGGCGACGCCATTGCAAGGCAACTCGGAAGCCCCAGGGCAATTCAGCGAATGACGGCATATCTCTACAATGTGAAGCCCAGAAACGTGGAGCTTGTTGTGGATGAGATGCTGGCCATATGCAGCGAGATTGCTGCATGGAAAGAAAAGAAAGCCAGTGAGGCTGCCAACGCCAGGTATAACTATATTCTGAACTATGGTCTTACAGATGATGAGTAAAGCAACCGGTGCCGGTAGCAAGCTTACTCTCTTATGACCGCTGAGTACTAAGTCCATAGGAGTTGATGCACCGCATTTGAACCCCTCCCCGTATCAAGGACACAGAAGGGAAAATTTCAACTGCTGATTGATGGGGTAACAGTAGAGAAGCAAGAATCAGTCATTCCTACTGCCGTTTTTGATTACTTACAGAGTCAAAATGCAGTCGCCAGATCTGGTTTTTCCGGATTCGACTGTCATCAAGCTATTGAAATATGACAAAAAAGACAGTACTATCGAAGGCTTTTGCTTCTCCGACTGTCAGTTCAGAAAAATCATCTTTTGAAATGACAGTATGAATACAATGTTTTTTGTTATGTACTGTAATTTCATGTAGTTCTGACAGTTTATTATCAAGAACGCATGTTTTTTACTGTCACCCAAGGTCAAACCCGACAGTTCAAAAAAGAAATATCCTGTTTCTTACTGTCGATCCGACAGCTCCCTAAAGTTGAAAGGCAAAATTATGCACACCTACCCAACCAAAACAAATTTAATACTGCATTTTCTCTCGGGTTCCAAGCGCTACTTTGCCCTCAGCATGATCTTCGCGGGACTTGTATCACTTCTTGATATGGTGAACCCGAAAATCATATCCTACACCGTCGACTCCGTCATCGGCACAAAGCCTGCGGCGCTTCCGGGAGGTGTGGAAAAGCTGATTGATGGTATCGGCGGCGTCAGCACTCTGAAATCTCACCCGATATGGATCGCCGCCGCAGTACTTGCCATCGGCTTTCTCGCCGCTCTGTGTCGCTATGTCTTTCGGACTATGAACACGCGCGGCGCGGAGACATTTGTGAGAAAAATGCGTGACGACCTCTTCGGGCACATCATGTACCTGCCCTACACATGGCACAGCGAAAACAGCACCGGAGATATCATTCAGAGGTGTACCTCGGACGTTAACACCATAAAGAGATTCATCTCAGAGCAGCTTGTTCAGCTTTTTCGAACTGTCATCATGATCGTGCTCGCCCTTATTTTCATGGGCAGGATCCACTTCCGCGTCATGCTCGGCTCCGCGCTCATGATTCCGGTCATCGTCATCTATTCGCTGATTTTTCACGTGAAGATCGGCGCTGCATTTGAAAAAGTCGACGTCGAGGAGGGTGTTCTCTCCTCCATCGTTCAGGAAAATCTGACCGGCGTGCGCGTGGTCCGCGCGTTCGGGCGGGAACTCTACGAGCGCGGACGCTTCGAAAAACAGAACTCATATTACACGGGCTTCTGGATCCACCTCATGACGATCTCGTCCATGTACTGGTCCGTGGCCGACATACTGACGGGACTTCAGATCCTCTTCATTATCCTCTTCGGCTCCGTCGCCTGCATTCACGGCACGCTGACTGTCGGCGGCTTTATCGCAATGACCTCATACAACATGATGCTGATCTGGCCCGTCCGCCAGCTCGGCCGCGTCATCTCGGAGATGAGCAAGGCAGGCATCTCGATCGAGCGTCTCCGCTACATCATGAACTCAGAGATCGAAACAGATCCGGAGGACGCTGCGGAGCCACCGCTGGATCGGGATATTGTGTTTGAAAATGTGACATTTGCATATGCAAATGCCCCCTCCCCGGTCCTCAAAAACGTCTCCCTGACAATCCCCGCAGGCTCCACGTTCGGAATTCTCGGCGGGACCGGTTCGGGCAAATCCACACTCATGTACCTGCTCGATCACCTCTATGATCTGGATGCAAATGATGGCAGGATCACCATAGGCGGAACGGATATAAACAGCATTAAGAAGGATTACCTGCGCAGAAATATCGGAATGGTCCTTCAGGAACCCTTCCTCTTCTCCCGCACACTCTCCGAGAATATCGGCATCACCGGACATGAAAAGAACATGGACGAGATCCGCCGTGCCGCGAAAATCGCGAGCATCGATGACGCGATTGAGAGCTTCACATCCGGCTACGATACCTTCGTCGGTGAGCGGGGAGTCACCCTCTCCGGCGGCCAGAAACAGCGCACAGCGATTGCGCAAATGCTCGTCTCAAAGCCCCCGATCATGATTTTCGACGACTCTCTTTCCGCGGTCGACGCCGAGACGGATATGAAAATCCGCCACGCGATCCGGGAAAATACAGGATCCTCAACAGTCATCCTGATCGCCCATCGGATCACGACTCTCATGAACGCTGACCATATCATCGTTCTCGACAAGGGAAGGATCCGGGAGCAGGACACACATGAGGAGCTTCTTGCCCTAAACGGTTTATATCGAAAGATTTATGACCTGCAGACGGCGGGCATTGATGATTCGACTGCAGGTATCTAATCTGGTTGATGAATTGGCTGCGAAGATACATTATTGAGAACGTTCGGCATGGACACCACCCGCATGCTTATTACACAGTTATAGGAATACAAAAATGAACAAAGAAAAACAGGCCGGCCTGCCATTGTTCGGCATCCCCAGGCTGTTTCCGTATTTAAAACCGTATAGAGTAAAAATCATTTGCATGATTCTGCTCGGCGCGATATCCAGCGGGATGGACGCGGCATACCCGCTGTTCAACCGCTACGCCCTGAATCATTTCATCGGCGGACAGACCCTCGCGGGGATCGGGCCATTCACATGTCTATATATATCACTGCTCGTTTTCCAGGGCCTCATCAATTACGTGAGTGCCGTGGAGTGCGGCAAGGTGGAGATGTCGGTGGACAGGGACCTCCGAAACGACGCTTTCAACCATATTCAGACGCTGTCCTTCTCCTATTTCAACCGCAACTCCGTCGGCTATATTCACGCGCGGGTCATGTCGGACACAGGCCTCATCGGCGAAGTGATCTCCTGGCGAATGATGAACCTCGTGTGGAACGGGGCTTATGTCATCGGCGTCCTCGTCGTCATGTTGATCATCGATGTGCGCCTGGCAGCCCTCATTTGCCTTCTTGTCCCGATTGCAGTCCTTTTCATGATGTATTTTCAGCGGAAATTGCTTGACTACAACAGAAAGATCCGTGAAGTCAATTCGAAGATCACGGGCAGCTACAACGAGGGCATCACAGGAGCGCAGACAATCAAAGTGCTGGGCGTGGAAGAAAAGATGATCGGCGATTTTAAGGAAGAGACGACCAATATGCGCCGCATGTCCATCCGGGAAGCCCACTTCTCCGCCCTCTTCATCTCGACCATGACGATGATGTCAGCTATGGTGCTGGCTCTTGTCCTCTGGCAGGGAGGCCGGCTCACGCTCAAGGGACTGATGCAGATAGGAACTCTCGCCGTATTTATGTCCTACGCCCTTGAGATGCTCGACCCGATCCAGAGTATCATCGAAACTCTGGCCGGCATCATTTCCATCCAGGCCAATATCGAGCGTGTAGCCAATCTTCTGGCCGAGGAATCCGACGTTGCCGACAGCCCGGAAGTCATCAAAAAATACGGTGATTCATTCCACCCGAAAAGGGAGAACTGGGAAGAACTCATCGGCGATATTGAGTTCAGGGACGTTTCGTTCCGCTACCCGGACGGCGATGAATATGTTCTTGAGAACTTTAATCTCAAGGTGCCTCATGGAACAAATGTCGCCATAGTCGGAGAGACCGGAGCCGGCAAATCCACTCTGGTCAATCTCGTCTGCCGCTTCTTCGAACCCACTAAGGGTAAACTTCTCATCGACGGGCGGGACGCCCGCGAGAGATCCCAGCTCTGGCTGCACAGCAATATAGGTTACGTTCTTCAGTCGCCTCATCTCTTCTCCGGTACTGTCCGGGAGAACCTGAGATACGGAAAACCGGATGCAACGGATGAGGAGATTATGAACGCACTTCGCATCGTCTCCGCAGAGTCCGTGCTGGCTCGAATGGAAAAAGGGCTCGACACGGATATCGGCGAGGGAGGAAGTATACTGTCGACGGGCGAGAAGCAGCTGCTGTCATTTGCCCGCGCGATACTGGCTGACCCGAAGATTCTTGTCCTCGACGAGGCCACGTCCTCCATCGATACGGTGACCGAAAAAACCATTCAGAATGCGATTGATGTCGTGATACGAGGCCGGACTTCATTTGTCATCGCCCATCGCCTGTCGACCATAGTCGACGCGGATGTAATTCTGGTCGTCAAGGGCGGCAAGATCATAAGCCGCGGCACCCACGCCGAGCTCATGCGGGAGCGGGGCTATTACTATGAGCTCTACACCCGCCAGTATGAGGAGTTACTCTGGGGAGCGGCGGAATAAAGCATTTCAAGACTCGCTAACTAGAAAAAACTCCCACACCGTCTCATTACAGTGTTGTAAAAATACTGCAGGAGATTGTTGTGGGAGTTTTATGTTTCAGTTCTAATTACAGATCCTGTTCGCGTTATGCGTCAGAACTCTCATGAGGGACAGGAAAAAATCCATCAATAAGAGAGGAAATCAATGTGAACATAGCCGGTCTGCCCGGTTTCCTCGACACGGACGTGGACCATCTTGCCCTCCGGATAATCGAGAATCGTGAACTCTGTCCAGTCCGGAAGTTTTTCTATAACATCAGAGGATGTCGACGGACCTTCACGAAGAGACAGGTATTCCTTGACATTGGCATATGCTGTCATTCCGGGTTTCAGGTCTGAGTCTGATGAGCTCTTGCTGCCCGATGAGTCCTTGCTGCTTGATGAATCCTTGCTGCTTGATGAATCCTTGCTGCCCGATGAGCCCTTGCTGCCCGATGAACCTGCAGGCTTGATATAATCCGGATTGACGTAACCTTCCTCGTCCGTCCCCTCTACTCTGACTTTCGCCATGCCGTTTTCGTAGCCGAGAACGATGAGCGCCGTGCCCGGGTAGATTTTATTCTTTCTGGGCGCATCCGTGGACGGACCGCTGCGAAGGCTCAGATAATTTTCGACATCCGGGTAATAGATTTCACCGTCTTCCGAACTGCTGTCTTTGGAGCTGCTGTCTTTGGATCCGGTGTTATCTTCAAAGTCCTTCTCCTCGCGAGCTGTATAGTCATCCAGGGAGATGAAAAGCTCACCGCCATCGCCGTACGGGGACATCTCATAGACAAGTTTCACCAGATTCGCGTCTTCATAATAGGTAAGCTCATACGGCCAGTAGAAATCGTCTCTGAAGGATCCGATACTCTTCACCGTTGTGCCGTCGCTCTTGCAGACGAAAAGATCCGGGCCGAGATATCCGCTGACATAGATTGTTCCGTCTCCTCCGAATCCACTTGCCCACTTGGCAGGGCTGCCTCCGAATTCGTAATTTTTCCAGATCTCATCGCCAGTTGCGAGATCTACGCAGACAATCGCTCCGCCCTCGACATAATAATATCTCTTTCCGTCCTTGCCTATATTGCTCACAGAATCGAGCTGTGAAGTCGGATAGGATCCGGTCGTTTTGCTCCAGATTTCCTTTCCATTATATGTGGCGGTGATGTCGGCGTACTCATTGTTACCAGAATGACCGAGTGTGAGTGTCACATTCACATCATCAGGATCATAATCTCCGAGCGATTCACCGCTGCCCGATGACTTCTTTGTCTCTTCGCCGGCAGTCTTCTCCGGTGTGGCCGGCTTGGAAGAATCGGTTTTCTCGCTCTCAGCTTTGCCGTTCTCTATGAGCTCAGGCTTGATTGGGCTGTTTGTCGCAGAGCTCGTGTCGCTTTCAGTCCTGGCAGCCTCGCTCTCCGCCTTTGCAGTTTCGCTTACCGTGCTGTCAGCCTTGCTTTCGAGTTCAGCCTTGGCGCTGTCAGCCTTAGCGTCATCCTTCGCGTTCACCGTGTTTTCTGCGACCTGGTTCTCTGCCGTCCCGGAAGCTCCGTTGGAAGCTGACCCGCATGATGCGAGGGTGGAGGCAAGTACTGCCGTAAGCAGTATTGTCACAAATTTCTTTCTCATAGTCTTATCCTCCGCAGTAATTTATATATCAATTGATACTACCATTATTTATATCGGACATAGGCAGATCTGCCTTCCGATCCAATCCGCATGTTATTTATAGAACTCCATCACTGACGGGACATTCTCCACTCCAAGATAATCTGCAAGCGCATCCACAATAAACTGATGATCCTCGTAATGCGGGAAACCTGAGACAACGACAACCGCGACCAGTTCGCCGGTCTTCAGCCTGATCGGGAAACCTCCTCCGTCCAGAGCATATTCATTCGGATCAAGCTTATAGCCCACCAGATCTTTTCCTCTCATCTCCGAGGTCACGGAGAACCAGAGTGAAGGCTTCTCGCGGTTCATAACTGTGTTGAACTTTCGCCGCACCCAATACGTATTATTCACGGTCGTCCCTGGGGTTAGATGCTGATAAACTGCAACACCTGCCACATTAAAAATGCCGATTGCGAGGGATTGCCCTGCATCATATACCTTCTGCGCCATTTGGGTCCCGAGTTCAAAAGCATCCTTATAAGTAAATGTATCCGGTTTCAACATTTCTTCCTGCTGGTCTATCACTTTCAGCAGCTTCTTTGGATCCATCATACTTTTATCCTCCACCTATCCTCTACCTATCCTACTGAAGGCGATTATAATACAAAACTATTATAACATATACGCACCTTTGTCTTAATTATCTTTACGTTTTTCCAACAAATTGATTAAGATGGCAGGAGGCCGCCAATTCTTCCATTTCCGGGTGCATTGGTTGCCTTTGTCCAAATACAATGAAAAATCCGGCCTCTCGGCCGGATTTTTCATCATATAGAAACATATTCACTTATATTCAGCGGTTGATCTCATACTCCGGTCCATTCTTTGTATCGCGGACCGTCACGCCGATGGCGGCAAGATTGTCACGGATCTGATCGGACAGCGCATAATTCTTGTTCTTCTTGGCATCCGTGCGGATCGCGAGAATCATGTCAATAAGGGATGCATCCAGAGCGTCATCGCCGCCGGCTGCTGCCTCGGAGACGAACGGCAGACCCAGAATCGGGCTCACGCACTCGTCGACAAAGATGACCGCGTCACGAAGCACTGCTTTATCATCGGCAGCGAGAGCTGTATTGATGGTCTTGACAAGCTCGAAAATGTAGCTGATCGCGAGCGATGTGTTGAAATCATCGTCCATGGCCTCAAGGAACTTCTCCTTGATTGCCGCCACTGCCTCTGTCTCGATCTCAGCACCTGCCGGGATCTCGACTTTCTTTCTTGCCTTGTCGCATACTGCAGAGATCTGATTGTAAGACTCCTCAGCCTCCTTGATACGAGCGACGACAAAGTCGGTCGGTCTGCGGTAATGTGTCTGCAGGATGTAGAAGCGGATAGCCAGCGGGGAAGCCTGCTTAAAGAGGTTTTCCATCGTGACGAAGTTGCCCAGAGACTTGCCCATCTTCTTGCCGTCGACCGTCACAAGATTGTTGTGAAGGAAGTAATTGCAGATCGGCTTACCATTTGCAACTTCAGACTGCGCGCACTCGCACTCATGGTGCGGGAAGAGGTTGTCCATTCCGCCGCCATGGATATCAAATGTATCGCCGAGATATTTCTTGGACATGACCGAGCACTCAATGTGCCAGCCCGGATAGCCCATGCCCCACGGTGACGGCCACTTCATAATGTGTGTCGGGTCCGCGAACTTCCAGAGAGCGAAGTCTTCCGGATTCTTCTTGTCATCGGCAACAACAATGCGCTCGCCGCTGACCGTGTCGTCAAGTGTGCGGCCGGAGAGCTGTCCATAGGCCGGATACTTGTGTACATCAAAATAGACGTTGCCTTCATCCGTGACATAGGCGTAGCCTTTGTCGATCAGGGTCTCGACCATTTGCTGAATCTCGATGATGTGACCTGTAGCACGGCAGCTGATGGACGGACGGCAGACGTTGAGCTTGTCCATGGCCTTGAAGAATTCATTTTCATAATTGTAGGCGATGGCGACCGGATCGAGCTTCTCGATGCGGGCCTGCTTCTGGATCTTATCCTCGCCCTCATCCGCGTCACCTACAAGGTGACCGATGTCTGTGATGTTCTGAACATACTTTACCTGATAGCCGATGTATTTGAGATATCTGTAAACGATGTCAAAGCTGATGTAGCTCTTCGCATGGCCGACATGCGGCATTCCGTAGACAGTCGGTCCGCAGACATACATTCCGACATGTCCCGGAACGATGCTCTTGAAATCTTCTTTTGCCCGCTTGAAATCGTTAAATACACGTATATTTCTCATAGCAATTCCTCTCTCCTCTAAAGATGACTCCGGGCTTTGCCAAGCTTTTTCCATACTGCGCCATGCTTTTCCCATATTGCGCCAAGCTTTTCCCATATTGCGCCGGACTTTTCATCACTAACCGCTATAATACCACAACCTTGCGGATGGTAGCAACTTATTTGAGCTTCAAGTGCTTATAGTTGGATTGACTACGACAGTAGAGACTCAGGAAAGCTTCTTTACTACTGTCGTTTAGAAACTCAACAAAACCAAAGGCAGCAATCTCGCCCTGGAAGTAAGATTTTGCTGCTTCTGCCGAAGACCCGATGAAACTCACCAAGATCAAAGGCAGCAATCTCGTCTCTGAAGCAAGATTTTGCTGCCTCCGCCATAGCCCGATGACTCAGAACGACAGTAGGTACAGAACTTTTTATTTTGTGTACTGTCAGTTCATGCTCACTCAACAGTCGTAATTCCAAAAAGCAAAGATATGAACTGTCGACCAAGTTCACAGCCAACAGTTCATATGAGAAATTTCTTGTTTTCTACTGCCGCCCCGGCAGTTGAAAAGGCAAGAAGTGAAATATGTACTGCCGCACCAGCAGTCGTAAAACCCCAAATCAAAAAAAGAACTGTCGACCAAATCAATGGTCAACAGTTCATATGAGAAAAATCCAGCTTGCGACTGCCGCCCCGGCAGTCGAAAACCCAAAAGGCAAGTCGTGAACTGCCGCCCGACATTCGAAAACCCAAAAGGCAAATCGTGAACTGCCGTCGGCAGCCAAAAACCCGAAAAGCAAGATGTTACTTATTCACCTTCACCAGATGATACATATATGCATGATACTCACCCGTCTCGACCGGAAGCTTAATGCCGACCTCGGCGAGAACAGTGGCCGGATACGTCCCCTGTGTAGTCTCATCATAGTACATAGCGCCGGCTTCGAGCCCCTTGACTCTGACGTACCTTGTCGGATTGTTGCCGTGGACCTCGTTCATTACCACGCACACGAGCGCTTCACTCTCGTCTCTTGCTGCAAACTCCCAGGCGGTCACCGCATCTTCAAACGGGCTTGTCAATCTGAAATATCTGCCGTTGTGAATGAGCGGAGCAAACTTCTTGTAAATATTGATCTGGTCACCGATCTTTCTTCTCTCCTCATCGGAGATTTTTGTGAAGCTGAACTCGTAGCCGAAGCTGCCGGCCATAGCCACCAGCGCACGCGTCTCAAGCGGAGTCACTCTTCCGTTCTGCTCGTTCGGGATGACAGACACATGGGCACCGACCGAGGAGATCGGATAGAAGAATGACGTGCCGTACTGGATACGCAGACGGTCGATGGCATCTGAGTTGTCACTGCACCAGATCTGAGGTGTGTAGTACAGCATACCTGCGTCGAAACGTCCGCCGCCACCGCTGCAGCCCTCGATCATGACATTCGGATAGTTCTGGTTCAATCTCTCAAGAAGATCATACAGGCCGAGCATGTAATCATAGAGCACGCGGCCCTGGTCCTTGGTCTTAAGTGAGAATACATCCGCGATGTTGCGGTTATAGTCCCACTTGACATACTCAATATTGGCGGAATCCAGGATGTTCTTCATGCACCCGTACAGATAATCGACAACGTCTTTTCTCGACAGGTCGAGAATCAGCTGATCTCTTGCGCGAACAGGATCACGGCCCGGGATCTTCATCGCCCAATCCGGATGCTCACGGTAGAGGTCACTGTACTCGTTGACCGCTTCCGGCTCGACCCAGATGCCGAATTTCATGCCGATATCGTTGATGCGCTGAACGAGCTGGCCAAGAGTTCCGCCGAGCTTCTCCTCGTTCGGCGTCCAATCGCCGAGACCCTGTCTGTCATTTTCGCGAGAGCCGAACCAGCCGTCATCCATGACCAGCATCTCGACTCCGGTCTGGTGAGCCTGCTCAGCGAGCTCGACGAGGACATCGCCGGTGAAATTGAAATAGGAAGCTTCCCAGCTGTTAACCAGCACCGGGCGCTCGATCAGCTTGAATTTTCCTCTGCAAATGTGCTCTCGTATACAATCCTGAATATTCTGCGACAATCTTGTAAGACCATCGGAAGAATAGCTCATGATGACTTCGGGGACAGTAAAGCTTTCGCCATTGTCAAGCGGGTAGCGGAGCTTTTCATCCATGAGACCCATCTGGAAGCGGGTGTTATTGAACTGGTCTTTCTCCGCCTCGCATTTGAAGCCGCCGCTGTATACATGGACGAGGGCGTAGGCTTTGCCGGAGTCTTCATTTGCAGAGCGCTCACATAAAATCGCCGCACAGTTGTGCTGGTGAGAAGACATACCTCTGCGGCTGCTGATCACCTGAGCGGTCTCCGCGACGGGCGTCCTGAGGAAGTTCCTCTCCATCGTGTGACGGCCGTTAAATGTAATAAAGTCATAATCGCCGGACACGAAATCGAGAACGGCACTCTGGGCTTTCTCCACGAAAATGCGGCCCTCGCCTCTGTTCTCAAGAATAAGGGCGCGGGTGATGATGTCATATTCGGGAAGCACGCCGTAGAGTAGACGCGCGCGGACGTGTGTTACGGCGTCCTCGAGCGTGATCTCCAGCGTCTCAGCCTCGTCTTTTGCGGCATAGACAGAAGGGAGCCCGTCAAGACCGTACTTGCCCTTCCTGATTTCATACTTTACAAAGCGGAAATCGCAGGCGTCGGAACCATCTGCGTTTTCGATGATGACAGCCGGGCTGCGATAGTCACCGGTGCCGCTTGTCGGGAGCTCCTGCGGGAGGAAATCCATCGAATACTGGCGGCTCGGAGTAGAATTTCCGGGAGTGCCGGAAAAACCTCTGTCACCGTAATTTAAAAGAAATTCCATGCAGCCCTGGGTGCGGCGGCCATAGTAAAGGTGCAGAAGAAATCCGTATGGATCTACCTGCATCTGATATGTTGTATTTTCCGTATGGATGGTAAAGGTTCTGTCCTTCCTGCTGTATACGATTGCCATACATTTATCCTTTCGCTGCGATCTGAAAAACATCGCAAATGTATTTTTATAGTTTCAATAGCACGTTACTCACCAAAATACCATGTTTCTATATGCTGTACAAGGTGCTTTTTAATCTATGACATGGAATTATCGTGACAAGTGCTTTGCGCCCTGCGCAGCTCGGCAGGAACATCGAGGCGTACATGAATTTCTTTGCAAGTTTTTATGCTGCATGGTATAGTATGTCTTATCGGAAGTTGCGAAAGCAACTCCCGATAAAAGGGCGATGAAATCGCCCGCAATTCGATTATCGGGTTCGCGAAGCGGTTCCGATAATATGTCATATCGGAAGTTGCGAAAGCAACTCCCGGTAAAAGGGCGATGAAATCGCCCGCAATTCGATTATCGGGTTCGCGAAGCGGTTCCGATAATATGAAAAAATGAATCGACGAAAGGGTACAATTCATGGACGAAAGCACACGCAATAAAATTCTTCTGGATCTCGGCTGGGCCCTTCTGACGCTGATCGCTTACACCTTTATTCAGCATCTTCTGGGCAACACAGTGACTCTGACCAGCAAGATCGCGATCTTCATCGTACTGAGCGCTCTCCTGCTTCTCAATGATTTCAAATGGAAAAAGAACGACCTGAATAAAAAGAAAAATAAAGAGCCGGAAAAGAATATTAAGAGACATATTCGAAGGCTTAAGTAAATCGCGAGCTCTCAGGGATTCGGCACTGATCCGGATCCCATATTTTATCTCAGTGGGGGATTGACACCCGCCACTGAGACTGGTTTGTTATCCACCGCTTAAAGAGGCGAGGGTCATCTCACACTGAGATATCTCGCTCGTTTCAGCGCCGTGTCACAATGCATCAGATTATTCGAAAGGAACCGGAAATATATGGCAAAGCTTATGACATCCCGCGACCTCGCGCGGGTCTCCTGCAGCTCCTGTGAGGGCTGCGGGGAGTGCTGCCGGGGCATGGATGACACGATACACCTCGATCCATATGACCTGTACGAACTCGAGAAGCACCTTGGCAAGAGCTTCGACGAGCTTCTTGACGTGCGCGTCGGTCTGCATGTCGAGGACGGGCTGGTCCTCCCCCACCTGCTGATGCGCGGGGACAATATCGCCTGCACATTCCTCGGACCGGACGGCCGATGCGGAATCCATGATTTCAGGCCGGGCTTCTGCCGCCTCTTCCCGCTCGGGCGCCGCTATGAGGACCGCTCGTTCGGCTACTTCGTGGTAGACGGAGCATGTCCGCGCCCCTGCACAAAGGTGAAGATCAGCAAGTATCTGGAGATCCCCGGGATCGGTATCTACGAGCGCTACATTACCACATGGCATTACTTCTGCCGGGACGTGCAGGACCAGCTTCGCGCTTCCGGCGACGAGGAATTCATTCAGCGGACTGCGCTCCGCATACTTGAGATTTTCTTCGCCGTTCCGTACAACACGGACCGACCGTTCTATCTGCAGTTCGAGGAGCGGATCGCGCCGTTTATTTAGAACGCTGTTGCGAGAACATCACCCTTAAGATAAAGATTGCCCTGTACGTCCCCTTTAATTGGAGCAAGATGCTCTTTCTTGACCATATAGGCAAGATTCTGTCTGGAGCATTGAAGAACATCACACGCTTCCGCTGTGTCCAGTACATTCTTTTTCACAAAAGAGTAAAAATCCTCCAGGGTCAGCGGGATATTTACCCCGTTTTTATAAAGCGAGGAAGCAGATAAATCCATCGAATCATTGAACGTGACCGCATAACCTCCGGCTGTGATTCTGCCGGAATTATACAGCCTGTCATTTCTGAGGATTTTTTCTATAGTCGGTTGGTCATCATTTGCAAATGTACTCAAATCCACCTTCTTAACACTCCCGTCAAGGAAAAAGCACAAAAGGGTATGATCTGCGCATAAAACGCAGTCTTTCAGATTTTTCCGTCTCCTTATAGCAGCGTAATCCGGCATCTGTGTGAGTTTCCTAATACAAAGGCTGTCCTGAGAGCAACGTCCGCCGGACTTTTCAAGGAAGGTCATTTCATCATACTCCTTCAGCTTATGATTACTCAGAATCATGCCGATATTCTGTCTGCCGCTCGGAATTATGCGCTCCTGCACCCAGAGCAGACTGATATCTCTCGGAATCGTGAAAATGCCTTTCTTTACGAAACTTGTCAAAAGAAGCGGCGCGGTCCATTCATCCAGATAGCCCTGAAGTTCAATAATGAATGTCCGGCTCTTTTCGTAATAAAGGAGAGTTCCGATCGATATTTCATTTTCCCGGTCAAATATTTCATAGATTTTCATACATCTGGTACCTTTTAAAAATCATATCCCATATCTTATCGAGATAAATATCCGGCAGGACCCCGTTCAGACCATCGAATAAGTATTCCCGGTCCGTGGAGGCAAGACTGTTTGCAAACACACTTTTTTTATCTTCTATCAGATTCAGGTTGTCCCTGCATGAATATGTACCGATAAAATTATTGCATGGTCTGTCGCTAAGTACATCAAATTTTGTGACGTCCTCCTCTGTATAACACGAATAAAGCAGCGATAATCCGTGATCAAACAGAGGGGCGATCCGCAGCGTTCGGGCTCTCGCATTCCTCAAAATCTCAATATTGGCTCCATGCCGATCTCTGTTCAATATCAGAAAATCTACCGCGATCATAGCATCTATATATTCCCGCCATCCGTTACGGACGCAGAAATCATAATGGGGCTCTCCCGGAAGGGAATTCGTGCGGTAGTAGTCGTCCAAAGCTATTTTGCTTTCACCCCGCTGTTTAAAATCCTCAGACGCGCACAAATATGTGTTATAAGCCCTGCCCTCAATTTCGATTTCCGCATGTATCAATTCATAGTGAAGATGAGGAATTCCCAATATCGTGAGCAACCTGTCAACAATAATCTCATTGATGCACTCATGACCAATAATACCGCGGGCTGCATCAAAATTGGAAAGTTTATAATATATCTTCCTATTGTTCAGTGTTGATCCGCTTTTCAGGAAAGTTCCTGCGGTACCGCTGGAGCTCCTGATATGAGACCATTTCAGATAAGCGAGGTCCTGCAGATCATGTATAATTCTGGTTTCCATATTTCCCTCAGAGTATATTTAATATTTGACGACCGTCAAATAGTTTCTTGCGTTGAATGCGATCTTTAAACTCACGTCAAAACGACTCATCCTCACCTTTATTATACATATTAATTTGACGCTCGTCAAATAAAATAGATAAATTTCTATTTTTAATCACTTTTATTTGACGGTCGTCAAATTAGTTTCTTTCAAAACCGCAGGACTTGCAACATACTTTTGTATGCGATGGCACAATAAAAGAGGCCGCATAAGACAACTAATTGTTTTCCTTGGGCCTCTTCGCTCACTACCTTTTCAATTCTCACTCATTTTCTCATACTGAAGATCGCGTCCTCCAGATCAATCAGGTACACGTAATAGACCGGTCCGAACGTCGGGTCCATCACGAGATGGCCGAAGTCATCGACCGTCTTGACGGTCCCGTCCTTGCAAATGATCCTATACCGCACATAGTCCATCCGATTCTCGTTCTCCGGCGACTCGAACTGCTGGACCGCGATCTCCTTCTCAGACTTTTCAAGGTCATCGGGATGAACGATTCCGCGGAAACTGTTCCCGACATAATTGCGGAATTCCTTTACCGACTTGCACTTGAACATTTTGGCCAGCGAATCGCTCGCGTACAGGATTTTCTCATCACCCTGGGCCTCATAGACAAAGAAGCCTCCGGGCATTCCCTTGGCGAACTCCTCCAGCGCGAACATGAACTGGTCTCTGTGAGGCACTTCCATACCATCCTCATAGAAGCGGTATCTGCCGCGGCCCTCATATTTCGAGTTGTAAAGCGCGATGTCCGCCCCCTTCATCAGCTCATCGAAATCAGTGCCGTGATCAGGTGTCATGGAAATACCGACGGAGAAGGTGAAGGGCATGTTGATGTCGCTGACTGCATTTGCATGTTTAAGGGAGCTCCGAAACTCCTCAAGCCGAGCGCGGACCTCCATCTCAGAGGTGTCTGTGTAAAAGACGACGAACTCGTCACCGCCCAGGCGGAATACGATGCCCTTGTCCGAGAAGCGGCGCTTGATTTCCTGCCCGCTCTGCACAATGACATGGTCGCCGACGAGGTGTCCGTAGCTGTCGTTGATCTTCTTGAAATGATCCCCGTCAAAGAGCAGGAACGCGCACACCTCATCGGGGTGTGCTACCATATATTCATTGATTCTCTTTTCACCACCCCTTCGATTCAGAAGTCCGGTGATTGCGTCTTCTTCGGACAGTCTGGACAGATGGGCTACCAGTTTTTCATGTTCCATAAACGGCCTCCTTTCAGAAAAGCAGCGCATGGACGGGTGCCAGGGTGTGGATCGTGCTGCCTTACGGGTCTAAAGTCCACGCTTTTCATAGAGTGTACCACAGATTCAGGATTTGGTGAAGAGTTGTCAGATTTTTCTTGAAGAAATTAACGAATTGAGGGGGGGAGACAGCTGAAATGAGCCATTTACGCTGCCTCGACGTACAAAAAGAGGGGCTGACGCCCCTTGATTCAATTCTCATTCAAGATATAGCTCCCTAAGCTTCTCAAGATCCTCCCGGGTCAAATCATACTCCTTTTCGAAAAAGGCCTCATAGCTCGGATAGCGCTTGTGGATCATCTTGAGCACAGCCTCCCCAAACGACCGGTCGACACCCTCCTGAATCCACATAAAGGTGTGCGCGTTTTTACTGATCCGGGTCAGTATGCGGTGCTTATTCAGACTGGACTCTATGAGCTTGCGGCGATACTTGTTGGTCAGCACATAATCATCAAGAATCGTCTCCTCGTCGACGCCCAGTGCCAGCATGATCAGGATAGCGGCCACGCCGGTGCGGTCTTTGCCCTGAGTGCAGTGAAACAGCATGGGAGTCCGTTCCCTGAGCATGAGATCGAACATCTTCTTATAGGCTTCGCTGTCAAATGCAATAAAGCTGTACACATGCCTCATCAGGCTCGCGATCTTATCAAGCCCCGGCTCCTTGAGCGCCATGGCAAACATGGCAGCAGCCGAGTACTCGACGTCGTTGCCCTCATTGTCGCGGATCGCACTGATATTGTAGTTGGTAGCCCCCTCAATCGGCGGGTCCGGGAAAGCAGCTTCCTCGAGCCGGCTGCGGAAATCAAGGATGCTCTTGATTCCCATCTTCTCCAGCGCGGCAATCTCCCGCTCATTCATGGATCCGAGCGCTCCGCTTCTATAGAACACACCCTTCTTTATTGTGCGCCCGTCCTTCGTCTTGTATCCGCCGAGTTCACGAAAATTGTTTTCAATTCTGAAACCTGACATAATTTTCTCCTTGGGGGTTAGGGAGAGTTCTTTTCGTGTGGATTTTTCCACGTGAACTGTTCCTACTCCGCGTGCATTCTACACATCTATCAACATTCAGATTATATCATAAAGAGTATCTGCATCACTGCTTCACAGTGTAATTCATCCGATTATTCTTGATTTTTATCAGCGTTTCGAAGACCTCCGGATTATTCAGCACAACGAAGCTGAGACTGCTCCTCGCTCTCGTGATATTCTGATAGAAAAGCCTCGTAAAAAGATAATCCGGATCGGGCTGGCTCCTGCCCGCAAGCTCTCCGAACTCATTGTAATAAAAATTGGAATCCATGACGACAATTACCTTGTCGTATTCCCGGCCGATGACCTCGCGGGAACTTGCCGCATCCTCGTAATATATCGCATCTGAATCTCCCTCGACACGGACAGCAGCGTCACCCCCGTCCGCAGGTGACGGAAACAGTGTAATAAGCTGGTACCCTCTGGACATGTAAAGGCGGAGGATAAGATCGGCCTCATGAGTGTTATTGGCACACAGCACGTCCACGTCCTCGTACAACATCTTCCTCTTCGGGCGGTCGTACAGCCTCAGCATGTTCCGTATAAACGAATTGATTTCATTGTTCGTGCGCACCCGGTCTTTGAGCCTGAACTCCTCAAATCCCTCAATCCGATTCAGCCGCTCCGGGTTGTTGCGGCGAATCTCCGACTTCGAGAGAGCCTGTGAGAAATCATATGCAAATACACACCGCTTCGACCCCTGCTCCGCCGCCTCCAGGATGGCATCAAGGACAGACGCGTAAAGCCGCTGCGTCTCGTCCACACAGATGATCTCATATTTCTCGAGCGTCTGTCTGTCGACCGTCTTTGCCGGGAGCAGATCTACCCTGTCCGCGTGCTCTTTCAGATACTGATGACCTTCCGAGAGTATCCCGCTGTGCACAATGCAGGTCGGTCTGGTCTCTCCATATGCAAATGCAATATCGTACAGCAGCAGCGTCTTCCCCGTACCGGCTGATCCCCGGATGCCGAAGAGGTGTCTTTCCGGATCCGCCTCCATGATGCATTTTCTGATCGACGTCTGCTGATTATTCAGGAAGTATTCTTTTTCGAGGAAACGGTCCGGCGTGTTGATCGGCGAGACGAGGTAAAAACATGGATCAAATAACTCCTCGATTCCACTCGCACGATAATTCTCTCCGATGCTACTGATGATCTCATCGAAAGAGCTGTATTTTAGCCCGTTGTCATATGAGAGCACCCGCATGGATCCATAATCGCGAATCAGCGTGAAGCTGTATATCTTTTTATTCAGATGTCCAAGATAATACCGATTCTGATACAGCTGCTTTTCCACTCTCCGAAGCTCGACCGGCTGGCTCTTCAGCTCAATATTGATAATCGCATCCTCGCTGATCCTCAGGAGATCGAATTCTTTTCCGATCTGAGGGATCGTAAAGGCGTAGAACCAGCCGTCATAGACATGGGGAGCCGCGCCGCACAAAAAGAACTGATCAACAATGGCATTGATCATCTCTATCTCTTCGGTCCTGCATTTGATAGATTTGTCCCGCCCGGACAGAGCGTATTCATACTCGCTAAGTATCTCCGGGGCGACCTGCCGTGTCAGCAGGTACAAGTTTACAGCTTTCATATCGGACCTCCACACGGTGCGGGGGTGTGGCTGCTATGGATTTGGTACATAGTTTGTTTTATTTCCTAAAAGGCTTATCAGACAACGTTCCTCACATCGTTTTCGATGATGTTAAACCTCATGAACTCCGGAATTGCCTCCTGTTTCGCCTTGCGAAGAGGTTCGTCGGATTTTAACACTTCGCTTGTAAGGAGAACTCCTGCCGGATAAATGGGCTTGCTTAATCTCTGAGAACGGATGTCGTCGTATCGTGTACAAATCGGAATGCTGTTTTCTCTGGAAAGGAAATCCAGCATAGCAAGAAGATAAAACGCTTCCGGATACCACTTTCGATTAAAAAGCATTCTGATTTCATCCGACTCCAACAGCTGGATCATAAAATCCACATCACCCATGTCTTTCACATGATGGCATGTGTTGCTCTTAAAGATCTCAAATGAACTTCTATACGCTGTCCCGTCTGACTCAAGGATGTCCTCAATAGATATACCAAGTACTTGTGCAATTCTGTAAAGCGTCCCCGCTGAGCATCTTTCCAGCTCTGCCTTGCCGCTGCATATATCATTAATAGTAGCCTGAGGCACTCCGCTTTCTTTGCTCAGGCGGTATTTTGTTATATGTCGCTTTTCAAGCTGTTCATTGATCAGCATAGTCCACTCCTCCCAAGCATCTTATTTAAGCAAAATTATAACGGTCTACCGAAGTATTTTCAAGTATTACTCCACCTATGCTAAATACTTTCCCGCATTAACCATCTTAAAAATGAACTTTTCAAAAATCTTCTTACGAGTGTATCTCACAACTAAAAGTCACAAGTATTGTGCAATGAAGAAAAAACTGTAATGAATTATTGTCACACCTAATCCGTCATCAGCGTTATTATATACAGAAATCGCGATTTACTACTCCATAATAAAGACGAGGTGAACACAGTGAAGACAGGAAAGGATGGTATCAGCGATATCATTTCAATCTTTAATATGTACGAACAGAAAATGTACCACATCGCATACGCGATCCTGCACGACAGTTATCAGGCCGAGGACGCGGTGATGGATGCATTTGTCCGCCTGTTGGAACGGCAGTATTCACTTGAAGACCCCGCGGCAAATGCGACCAAGCGCCTCATCATACAAGTTACCCGCTCGGCAGCCATTGACCTGTATCGAAAAAACAGCAGAGAAACAGAGCGGCAGACTCTGGTGGATGACCCTTCTACGCTGCGGTCTTCCGGGCAGAAGGATGCGTTCACGTTCGAGGCGGGTGATTTAGAGTCGATGCTGCAGCATTTGCCGCAAATATATCGGGATGTGCTTTACTGCAGCTATGTCAGAGAGCTTTCGGCCGAAGAAATTGCAGATGAACTCGGCATCAGCCAAAGTGCCGTCCGCAAAAGAAAAGAGCGGGGGCTACGGATGCTGCGGGAGCGAATGGATAAATGTAAACGCAGCTGTGAGGTCGTTTAGCATTCGCTTTTAGCCGGAAAGAATTCTCGTAATTGTGAGATCGCGTGGTGTTATGTATATATCAAAAAACATCTGCCGACTATCACGAGGTTGTGTGGTGTTCCACATTTGCGTGAAAAATTCCGACAAACACGAGATTGCGCAGTGTTTCGCATTTGCCTGAAAAGATATAGTAAAAGGAGATCAGTGACATGGAAAAGAATTTAAAATCATACGAAAATGAACAATTTCCCGACTGGAGTATAGAAGAGTTTGATGCCATTTCTGAGGAACATGTTTTTTCCGAGCAGTATCAGAGAGAAAAGAAAAAGGTCATCAGAGCACACAGCAAAAAGAAGACACCCCGACGCTTCTTTATGCAGGCTGTCGCAGCGGCGGCGGCATGCATTGTGCTTCCGGTAGTTGTGTACGCTGCGGTGACACATGCGGACTTCTACCGGAATGCATTTGGAAATGCCGGACGCCAGAGCGTCTCAGCCCACGAGGAAGTTCTGGACGATGGCAAGGGCGGGCAGCTCACGGTGACATACCCAGAGCGAGAGTACGTCCCCATCGATGAGGAGATGGCTGATGCCCTGATCGGCAGCAATATAAGTTCTGAACCGGTCGAAGTGCAGATCAATGATCACACGCTGACCATCAATTCCGCGGTACGTGATGAGAATGCCATTGTGATGGAGTTCACTCTCGCATGCGAGACCGGCGTTACAGCGCTCAATTACAGTGAACTCGATAATGAGGCGAAGGGTGCCTGGAGATCAGAAGAATCGACCTTCCATTTCATGGTTGACGGCACTGCCGAGAACATCTACGTCGATCTCGATAAGAGCACCGAGACCTGTCTGCATTGCTATTATTACGGGCTTTTCGTATTCAACGGACCACTTGCCGACGGTAAGTCACCGACGCTCGACATCACATATGCGGACGAACCGCTTGACGATATCTATATGAATGAGCCGCTTGACGGTTCCTATATGGACGAATCGCTTGACGGTTCCTATATGGACGAATCGCTTGACGATACCTATATGGATGAATCGCTTGACGATACCTATATGGATGAATCGCTTGATGGCACCACTGGCAAATCAAAGATTCATGAAGCGCAGGTCGCAATTCCAGCTGAGCACACCTTGGATCTGCTTTCATTTACATCCGAACCAGGTGGAGTTCTCGAGCTGTCACCAATCAGCCTTAGTATTGACATGGGAAAAGGCCTTGGTCTCACGAATCTTGAGGCTTATGACCCCATTCACCTGAATACAATGTCGATTCACTACACCGACGGCTCCTCCTATCAGGTCTACGACAAAGATGGCTATGTAGACAACACCGCATACATGTGCGGGGGCTGCGGCGCGGCTCAGACAGAGATCATGCTGCTGTTCAATCGCCTGATTAATCCGTCTAATATTAAGTATGTGGAAGTGAATGGTTTGATTTATAATGTGAGCGAGTAAAAAATGAAGTTCGTCATCAAAATCATTATTCTTCATTGCGCAATACTCGTGACTTTAGTTGTGAGATACGCGCTCCAAGTCTCGCTTGCGAGACTTGGAACGGGATTCTGGTCAGCTTTACTGACATCTTAATGTGATCATCGAAAAAAAAAGAGGTTTATTATACTTATGTAAACTTTCGTGGACTAAAGGCAGCTATTTATCCTGAATGCAGGATTTTAGCTGCCTTTGTCATTGACCCATTCTTGCCTTCAAGACCAAAAGGCAACTAAATGCGCCCTCCATGGGCCATTCTGCTGCCTTTGCGACAACCGGCTTCTTTCGACCTACGGGCAAAGGCAACGAATTAGGCCTCCCGCGGGCTATTCTGCTGCCTTTGCGACAACCGGCTTCTTTCGACCTACGACCAAAGGCAACTAATTTGACCATCCGCGGGCCATTCTGCTGCCTTTGCGGCAACTAACTTCTTTCAGCTCTCGGGCAAAGGCAACGAATTTGACCTTCCGCGGGCCATTCTGCTGCCTTTACCAAAAATCACACCTTACACCCAGAAACCAAAGGCAGCAGACCGCCCCACCCGAAGCTATTCTGCTGCCTTTGCCAAAAATCAATTCTTGAACCCAAGACAAAAGGCAGCAGATCACCCCACCTTGAGCCATGTCTGCTGCCTTTGCCAAAAATCAATTCTTAACCCAAAACCAAAGGCAGCAGATCGCCCCACCTGAAGCCCTGTCTGCTGCCTCCGTCCAAAGCCACTATCTCTTATTATCTCTTATTCCCCATGCAGCTCCACCACCATCATATCGTGGTGCAAAGCCTTGATCATCTTGCCAAACACATCCGCGGTGCGAAGCCTCAGCGATGAAGTGTTGATGCAGGGATGGCACCCGAGATACTCCCCCTTAAGGACATCCTGATCGACGACGAGCTGCACCTCATTCTCCTTATCAAACATCAGACCAAGGATGCTGGACGACCCCGGCGTGCAACCGATCAGCCGCTCCATCTCCTCGCCCGAGGCGAAGCTGAGGCGTGCGGAGCCGATCTGCTTTGTAATCTCTTTTGTCTTGAAGACCTTGTCATCGGGCATGAGCAGCAGATAATAGGCTGTGTGCTGTCTGTTGGTCAGGAACAGGTTTTTGCAAATGGTAGCCCCCAGCACCTCATCAATCGCCTGGCAGGCCTCCATTGTGTTGGCCTCCTCATGATCGATCCGCTCATATTCCATCCCCAGTGAATCAAGAAAATCATAGCACGCGATTTCTTTATCGAGACGGCCATCGTCCGTTTCCGGCCTGCCTTTAAACAATTCATATTTCATAATTCTCATCTCCTCGTACTTGCGGGCAGACCACAGACCATGGCAATGGAGTGTACTAAGTTGCACTCATCACCTCGTACTTGCGAAGACCCCTATTGTCTTAGAAAGAGCATATTCGCCTTCATCCCGCGCCAAGTCTCGAGAGCGAAACTTGAATGGAATCAAAGCGCATGCATTTCGTGCTCTAAGTCGATCTTGCCCCATGTCTATCATCAATCCGCTCATGAACCTCCACGCCTATGCGGTTCGGAGGTTCCTACAGACTTGGTACTCTGCTGCTACGCTTCATAACCATAATAATGCAGTCTGCAGGTAAACTGCCAAACACATATACTGTAAAAAAACAGGTGCTGTATGTCAAGAAAAAGGCTTGTTCACTTGGAGTTTTCACCTCATATTTGATATAATATTAATGTATGTCGTCTGGAGCCACGTCCATAAAGACCGTCGCACCGTATAAGACGATGATTCATAATATATTCATTCCATTCTAAGTTATCTTCGACAGAAGTTTCATTTTTCACATTCATGGTAGCTTTACGTCACGAGAATTCTGCATCAGAGATCAAACTGCTTCTGTCAAAAAAGCCATACGTCAAAAGGAGTTGCTTATGAAAACCAAAATCCGTCTGATAATCATTACACTCGCGGTCCTGCTGACCGGCAGCTTACCGGTTCAGGTCTTTGCTGAGGACTACACAGCCTCCACCATGCGCCTGCTCCGCCATGAAGGCACGGTGGAAATCACGGACGCTTCCGGAAAAAAGCGCGCGGTTCTTGAAAATGTGCGCTTCAGCAGCGGTGAAGCCATGACCACCGGAAAGGAAAGCCTGGCATCTGTCGGGCTCGACTCCGACAAAGTCGTCACGATGGATGAGCAAAGCCGTGTGGAATTCAAAAAGAAGGCAAAGAACCTGGATCTGACGCTCACAGACGGTCAGCTTCTTCTTGACGTGCAGAAGAAACTGGATAAAGAGGAAAAGCTCGATGTTCGAACATCGACAATGACCATCGGTATCCGCGGAACAATTATCTATGTAAATACCCAGGTTCCGGACGGTGGATCAGCATCTCCGACCCCGGCAGCCGCCGGTTCATCAGCCACCGGCTCGACAGCAAGCGACTCAGCATCTCCGGCCCCGGCAGTTGCCAGTTCCGCTGACGCAGGCTCATCACCCTCCGCAGAAACTGCTTGTCTCGGTGTCCTTGAAGGAACAGCCGAAGTCACATATGCAGATGCGAACGGTGAAAAACAGGCAATCAGCATTCCGGCAGGCAACAAGCTGACCATCACAGATGCCAACGGGGATGGCATGGCGGATACTGCGCCGGTGACCGAGGAACTCGAAAGTCTCGATTTCAACGCATTTCTTCTTGAGCAGATCAACAATGACCCTGACCTAAAAGATCGCCTGAATTCACTCGAGCCCCTTAATAAAGCACTTAACTCAACAGACGATTCAATCTATAAAACAGAAATCACACTTGTCGCGCAGAGCGCCAGCAAGTTATATGACGGAACTCCTCTCACACGTCCGGGGGACGTCCTCGTATACGGACTGCCCAATAACTTCACTATCAGGGCTGCCGCCGGCGGTTCAATCACAAATGCAGGCTCTGCTGCAAATCCGATTTCATCATATACAATCTTTGATGCAAACGGTACAAATGTCACTTCAAAGTTCACGAACATCAAGACCGTGGACGGACAGCTTGTCGTTGACCCCGCACCGTTGACGGTCTGGACCGGAAGCGCAGAAAAAGTTTATGACGGACAGCCGCTGACCAACGCGGAAGGCGGAATCGGCAATTATCCGGTCCATGAGAAAGATGCCCCTCTCTGGCGCAATCTTTCTTATGTTACGATTGATCAGGAGCAGAATTTCCAGGTCCAGACTTTGTACGGCATATGCGGCATAGTCTATGTACATGGAACAAACCCCCTCACCGGAGAGAAGAGAGAGATAGAACTCAGAGCAGGGCAAAAACTGACTGTGTGGCTCAGCGATAAAGACAATGAGCAGAGCATAGAATACGCAATTACAGGTGTAGCAGAGGAAGAATTGCCCGACGAAGTACTTCAGATCTATGCCGACAACCCCGACCTTCTGACTCAGGCCTGCGCTGACACCGGATGGGATTCGGAACTTATGCGAAAACTCATTGATGAATTCAGGAATTCCGACAGAAATATCGAAAATATCTCCACAGGCAATCTGAATGACAGTGAAGGCGGAATACAATATACAACCGCAGTTGTTTCTTCAGGAAATAATGCCGGCAGCCTGCGCTGCAATGTTCCGGCCAGCAATGCCGGTCGACCTGCCTTAAGCAAAAATAAGCCTTCTGTTAAGCGCCTGGATATGACACTCACAGCCGGTACACAGAATCAGGCAGATCATGTTAGTCGGTATGATGTAGATATCATAAAAGACTATGCCGACAGCCTAATAAAGGACAACGTCAACGTCCGTATCAATATCGACACAACGATTACCGACTACAACAACAGACCGCTTGGCAGTGAAGAGTCAAGTTTTACAGGAATAACTGTTGATCCGTCCATCGTTGTCAAAGTCACCGGCAGCCAGACAGAAGTTGGTGAAAGTTTAAATACATATAGCATCGACTGGGGCAGCGCTAACCCGGCTAACTATATACTCTCTGAAAATCTGGGAACTCTTAAAGTGACAGCTGCAGACATTATTCCTCCGCGGACTAATGCAAGAAGCACCAGCGGCGGCTTCAGACCAACCAACACGCCGACGCCGAAGCCGACCAACACGCCGACGCCGGAGCCAACCAACACGCCGACACCGACCAACACGCCGACGCCGACACCGACCAACACGCCAACGCCGAAACCAACTAACACACCGACACCGACGCCGATATCGCCATACGATATGGCGGTCACCTTCACAGCGGCATCTTCGAGCAAGACCTACGACGGGAAACCTCTTTCTGACAGCACAGTCACAGTATCCGGTCTTACGGACGAATTCACCTATGAGGCTGCCGCGGAGGGCGAACAGACAGACGCGGGCAGCAGCCCGAATAAAGTTGTCAGCTATCATATATATAAGGCAGGCAAAGATGTTACCTCAAAGTTCACAAATGTCACTCTTAAGGACGGAACTCTGACTGTAAACAAGGCGACTGCCACAATCAAAACCGAACCTGCCGAAAAGACCTATGATGGAACAAGTCTGACAAATACATCCGCCTCCATCACAGGCCTCGTTCCGGGTGAGACCGCCACCGCCAGAGGAACCGGCTCTATCACCGATGCCGGGTCCAAAGAAAACACGTATGAAATCATCTGGGGAACAGCGAAGGAGAATAATTATAAGTTGACTGAAGATCTCGGCACGCTAACAGTGAATCCTCTGCCGGTGACATTTAACCTTGGCTTTTTTGAGGCAACAGAATACAGCGGAGAGCCAATCTGCTCGGAGTGGATAGAAGGCTACTACGATGATGCATCTCCCGTTGAATATGTAGATGATTCTATCGAATATATAAAAACAGATGGCATCTGGACCGCCACCTCCGGACTTTTCAATCTCATAGGCGGCGGACAGATCTACATTCGGGCAAATGGTGTCCGGGACGTGGGCAACCATACAATTAAACCAACTGAAGAATTCAGAACCGGCAA
Source organism: Lachnospiraceae bacterium (assembly GCA_045221675.1). Classification (GTDB taxonomy): domain Bacteria; phylum Bacillota; class Clostridia; order Lachnospirales; family Lachnospiraceae; genus Chordicoccus. The sequence goes on from JBGUWZ010000031.1 coordinate 37,003, forward strand.
GGCAAAAAATTACGACATCAGCTATGAAAGGAACACGATGAATATCACGCCACTCGAACTGATTGTGAAGACCGGTACCAAATCCAAGGAATACGATGGAACACCTCTGACCGACCCAACAATAACCCTCGAAGGATTAACGGAAGTTGATGAGGGAAAAGTCACAGCCAGAGCCACCGGAACAATCACAGATGTCGGATACACTCCAAACAAATATGAAATCAGTTGGGGTTCTGTCAACCCGGCTAATTATTCCATAACCGAAGAACTCGGAACGCTCACGGTCACTCGAAGACTTGGGTTCGTACCTGATGACTCACTAACAGGTGCATCCTCCACCCTGTCAGGTATCAGCCTTCTGAATTCGGATACGGTGAAAAGAATTCTGAAATATATCGATCCGGTCACTCCCGGTACTCCGGTCAACCACATCGATGAGACAGATCCGTCCGACTCAGACAATGGTTCTCCCGCTTCACAGGGCAGCTCTGAATCAAATGCCGAAACAGCTGCAGACAGTTCAGCGTCGATAAGCCCTACTTCAAAGCCGGATCCCACTGCAAAGCCGGGCACAAGCCCCACGGCAAAGCCGGATCCCACTGCTAAGCCTGACACAGGTACTGCAATCACAGACGATTCTGATGTGTCAACTGTGCATGAGTCGGGAATCGTACCGCCATCTGACGACTCCAGGGTTTCTGATCCTGAAATACCTGAGAATACGAAATCCGAATCGACTTCCGAGGGATCAGAGAACACGGAATCCGGATCGGCTTCCGACGGCTCAGAGAACGCTGATTCTTCCGTCTCACAGACAGACAGCAGTATCGCCGGCACAGGAGCGACAGGCTCCTCTTCTCAAGCAGGAGGCAACACAAGCGCCGCTCCTTCCGCGGAATCGAGCCTGGCTCTACCGATGTCCGGCGGCAACTGACCAATGCAGATTGAATCCTTCAAGTCAACTGCGAGGACGACCCATGATGCGAGGTAATCCGGCTAAAGCAAATCGCAAAGGCGGCCCACGATACGAAGTAATCCCGCTATAGTAAATCGCGAGGACGATCCATGAAACTGAACAAAAATCTACTATACTCACTCGCGGCATCCGCGCTGATCACCGTTATCATTGCCGCAGGCATTTTCCAGCGCCCGGACAGATGGCTCCAGGATATGCTGTTCCAGCATCCGGGCGTTTCGTCCCGCGATATTGTGATCATTGGTATCGATGAGGCTGCATTTGCAGAACTCGGTCCTTACCACACATGGGACAGAAACGTCATCGCCGCAGCGCTGGAGGCACTTGCCGCCGATCCCGACAATAAACCGGCTATCACCGCCATCGATGTTCTATATGCGGGCCATTCGTCGGAACAGGCGGACACGCGTCTTGCAAATGCAGCCAATGAACTGGGCAACGTCGTCTCCGCCTCCATCGCGGAGTTCGGTGAGGATATCAGTTGGGAAAACGGACATGCGACGTCAATCAACACTTCCGCTGTTGTAAACTACGAAGCGCCATACACGGAGCTGGCAGAGTGCACGACCACCGGCCACATCAATGCGATCAGCGACCTTGACAGCGTAATGCGTCATGCTCTTCTCTATATTGATACGGAAGAAGACGGCCGCGTCTACTCTCTGAGCTGCGAAGCGGCACGTCTCTACAGGGAAAGCCGCGGAGAAGAATTTAAGCTGCCTCCTGTCAATGGCAGCGGACACTTTTATATCCCGTTCACAGCAAAGCAGGGCGGATATTACGACGGCGTGTCCATCGCAAGCCTTATAAAAAATGAGATCCCGTCCGATTACTGGGCGGGGAAAATCGTTCTGATCGGACCCTATGCAGCAGCCTTTCAGGACCAGTATTTTACCCCGATCGACAAGGGTATACAGATGTACGGCGTTGAGATTCACGCCAATCTGATCCAGTGTATGCTGGACGGCAATTATAAAACGGAGGTGCCGGCCCTTCCGCAGGCACTTCTGCTATTTGCAATATGCGCTGCTGCAACAATGTTCTTCCTTAAGAAAAAAGTTCTCATAGGCGCTGGCGTGTGCGCGGCGGTCGTTATCGCGGGCGCGGCAGCCACCTTCCTTTTGTACATAGCAGGCTTCATCACGCATCCGCTCTGGCTGCCCATCGCTGTGCCGGTATGTTTCGTTCTGGCTCTCGGCATCCACTATATCCGGGCGGCGAGGGAGCGGCAGGCGCTCATGCTCGAGAAGGAGCGCATAGCTACAGAGCTTGAGCTGGCAACGCGAATTCAGATCAGCGCCCTGCCTAAAGAGATCCCCGACCAGCCGGAATTCAGTCTTTTCGCTTCTATGGTTCCTGCCAAGGAGGTCGGCGGTGATTTCTATGACTTCTATCCGATCGACGATGACCACTGGGCATTCGTCATCGCGGACGTGTCCGGCAAGGGCATTCCGGGCGCTCTGTTCATGATGGTCACATCCTCACTGATCCATCACGTGGCTGTATCGTCGGCTGAGACCGATCCGGCCAAGGTGCTTCGGAAAGTGAACGCAGAGATCTGCCTGCGCAATCCGGAGGAAATGTTCATCACGGTGTGGCTCGGCATACTGGAGCTCTCAACCGGAAAGCTGACTGCCGCCAATGCAGGTCATGAGTATCCGGTACTGAAAAAAGCCGGTGATAATTTTGAGCTACTGAAAGATCGGCACGGGCTGGTCATCGGCGCGATGGAGGGCGTCAGATATCGTTCCTACGAGGTGCAGATGGATCCCGGAGCCAAGTTGTTCGTCTACACCGACGGCATCGCGGAGGCGACCAACATCCACAATGAGTTGTTCGGTACAGAGCGGCTCGTCGAGGTGCTGCAGGCCCATCCGGACGCGGCTCCGACCGAGATTCTTCACGAGGTGGACGCGGCGGTTGGCCGCTTCGTCGGCGAGGCTCCGCAGTTCGACGACATGACGATGCTCTGCATAGAATATCGGGGCAGGTAACAGTTCAGACAGGCTGTTATCGCAGTTCGTTTACGGCACAAAGCATCCATCTTCGTGAGAAAAACATTGCAAGTCCGACTGAGAGATCAAAAACGCGTAAGCGTTTTTTAGCTCGAGGGCAGGACTTGCGTTTTTCGATGAAGATGGTGTTTGTGCCGGATTCTGGTGCACGCACAGCCTGTCTGAACTGTTAAATCCACACGTATAAACTGTCCCGAACGCGTTATTAAAAAAGCCACTGACTATGGCGACGTTATAATTGTCGACCATATTCAGTGGCTTTATCTTTGTTGTGATGCACAGGATTCGTCTGGAATCATATCCGATAACACACCAGAATCCCGTGCGTCTGCCTCCCAGGCGGGATGCAGATTTCAATGCGTATTATTTTACTGTCACAGATGTGATATGCGGATTCGCACCCTCATACCAATACAGGAAGCCCTCAAGGTCAACTGTCTGACCAACTTCAAGAGCCTTGACTGCCTCGTAGACGTCTGTGCCCGCGCCTGTCAGATAAGACTCAACAGTAAATGTATATGTTGTGCCGTCCTTGGAGACGTTGAAGTACAGGTCATCACCGTCAGCGCCGGAGCCGTCCCAGTTGTAAATGTAGGTTGCATCATTGCCGTCAGCATCCTTGATTGCCTCGACCGTCATATCCTTGAATGCCACGAAGGTATTCTGGAGATCAATAAGATTATCCGTACCAAGATATTCGGTTGCATCTACCGCTGCAAATACCTGCGGTTCCTCATCAAGAACTGTATACTCTGCATCTACGATTTCGATCTCGCCGGACCACTCAGCTTTGAAGCCGTTGACTCTGATCTTTGTTCCGGGAACAAGGGCATCATAGTCTTCCTGGGAAATCGGCATGTTATAAATAAATACGCCGCCGCCCTCTTCACTGCACTGAGCATAGATAGAAGCTGCGTCTTCCCACCAGCCTTGCTTAGCCTGTACATAGACATCAAGGCAGACCGGATCGTCGACCTCTGCGGTAATATACTCATCATACTCCATGATGTAGAGATCCCCGGACGGATCAGCTGCTGTCGTAACGGACTCATCGACGACCGGAGCGGGCTCATCTACTGTGGACTCCACTGTCGGTTCCGGAGCTGCGGTCTCTGCCGGTGCGGAGCTTCCGCCGCAAGCCGTCATTGCAATTGCGCATGTAAGCGCCAGTGCCATAGCCAGTTTTTTCTTCATTTCTTTTCTCCTTTTAACTCTGTTCTTACTTGTATAAGACATCAGTTACCGGAAGCGCTGCCGACGCAGCTGCTCCCGTAAAGCACGGGCAAACGCCCCTTATCGGGATCCGCGAAAGCGGTTCCCGATATGAACATTATAACAATTTTTTCATCCCTGTCAGCCTTTTTGCTTCTTCTTTTTCATATAATCACTGCCGACATAGAGTCCTATCAGGATCCAGATCACGATCAGCGTTCCGATCAGAGCCTTAGCCGTCGACGGCAGCGGGCCAAGGTCCGCCTTGCCCTCGGAGGAGCCGGCGATCGAATCCAGCCTGTAGAGCTGCTTCGTATCCTTGTAAAGCTTCTGAATGTACTTGTCGTCGATTGTTTCTTTACGTCTTGTCGACTTGACTGTGGCCTCGATGAGCTCGCCGGCCGCGTCGCGGAGCGATGCGGAGCCGTTGAAGACTGGGGTCGTAAAAGTATTTGCAGTATTCGCGATCAGCATCTCCGTCGCGTCGATCTTGGTCTTGTAATGCGCGTTATTGTCTTCACCGCTCCTTGCCAGATAATCCTGATACTCCTCGGTGTCGCGGGCTTTCTGCGTGACCGGCACGTAGCCCTCTGTCTCGGAGTAAGCGATCTGGACGTCGTTGGTCAGAAGGAACTGCGTGAACAGCCAGGACGCGAGGACCTCCTGCGGGTCTTCCTTGTTGAAAATGCAGACCGATGGACCCTGAGAAATCATCTGCGGATTAGCCGTGTCGTACTGCGGGACCGGCAGAACTGCAGTCTCGAAATCGACGAACTTGTCGGCTGAGATGTCCGAAAGAGGCGCATTTGAACCCATCCATGTGGCACCTGCGGTGGAGTCGATTGCAAATATACACTGGCCAGCATCCAGGAAATTCGCCGGATAGCTTGAAATCTTGAAGGTCGAGAATGCCTTCGTCTTCGCATGCGCAGAGATATCAAAGAGAATCTGCTTTGTATCATCGTTGAAGAGAAGGATCTCGCCGGCAGCCGTCGAATAGTCCGCGCCCTTCTGCTTCAGCATCTGGATCATCATGTTGTCGGTCGACTTGTAAATGATCGGAACCATGACGTTCTGTCCATTGACGGCGTATTTGCCGTCCGGACCTTTCTCCATGGCCTTCTCTGCAACCTCGAACATGAAATCCCAGGTTATCACATCCGGAAGCTCGTAGCCCATCTTTTCAACAAATGTCTTATTGACGTAGCAGGCCTCAGTCGACCGCATGTATGGAAGCGCATAGTAGTAATTACCGATCTTGCACTCGTTGAGATATTCCGGGACGATCTCATCGACCTTCGGGGAGTCGAACAGGACCTCACTTCCGCCGAGGCCGTACTTTTCGTCGACGAACAGCTCATCCATTGCTACGACCGCATTGTTGCCGGTCATATAGGTCGCGATGTGGTCCGGATACGTGATGCAGACATTGGGCGTCGTGTTCGTCGCGATGTTGGTGATAACATCGTTGTATATCTTTCCGTAGTCCGTGTAGAGTCTCATATTGACCTTGATATTCGGGTACAGAGCCTCAAAATCGGAAATCGCTTTCTCATAGATTCTCGTCTGCGTCTTGTTTGTGTCGTTCTTCGCCCAGAACGTGATCTCGTGCTTGGCAGCCGTATCAAATGTCTCCGGCACCACGAACTCAAGCCTCTCCTCTGATCCGTGGCAGCCGGTCAGGAGTGTGCCGATCGCCAAAACGGAGGCGAGAGCGAGAGCGACGCTTTTTCTCATTTTCATCATCCCTTTGTACCTCCTCTCGATACGCCTTCCATGATCTTCTTGTGGAAGATCAGGAACAGTATGATGAGCGGCAGGGAGACGACAACGACCGCGGCCATCATGGCCGGGATATTCTCGCGGCCGAGACCGTTCTCGCGAATCTCCTGAATACCGTTCGATACAAGGAAATAGTTAGAATCATCAGTGATGAGTCGCGGCCATACGTAGGAGTTCCAGCACTCGATGACCTTGAGGATCGTGATCGTGATGATGGTCGGCTTGCAGATCGGCACCATGACCTTGACCAGGTACTTGATGTCGCTCGTCCCGTCGACTTTGGCCGCGTAGTAGAGCTCCGACGGCACCTGCGCGAAATTCTCACGCAGCAGGTAAATGTAGAATACCGAGGTAATCGACGGCAGGATCAGACCTGCAAATGTATTCCTCATATCCAAATTCGTAATCGTTACAAAGTTCGTGATGATGACAAGCTCGTTCGGGATCATCATGAGTGCGAGGAAGATCAGGAATACCAGCTCTCTGCCGGCGAATTCGATTCTTGCAAATGCATAGGCAGCCAGGATGGTTACCACCAGCATCACGCCTGTTGTGATCAGCGTAAAGAGCAGTGTGTTCAGCAAATATCTGCCAAGGTTGACCGCCGTAAACGCGTCAATGTAATTCTGCAGAGTCGGCGCCGCGGTGTAGAACTTCGGAACATATTCCGAGCTGTACTCGCTGTAGCTCTTGACCGAGGAAAGAACCATCCAGTAGAACGGGAAGAGAACGCATAAGCCCCAGATGGTCAGCAGCGCGTAGATCACGGTGTTCTGCGTAATTTTTCTTCTCCGCGCTTTCTGTTCAATAATAGTAAGTTCGTTCTGTGATTCCATAGCCCTTCCCCCTTAAATGTAGACATACTTTCTTCTGACCAGCATGTTAATGCAGGTAATGGTCAGAACGATCGCGAACAGGATCAGAGCTGCAGCGGCTGCATAGGACGGATAACCGCCGCTGTCGCCGTAGAGCATATCATAGACATAACCGACGATGGTGTTCATTCCGGCCGAGTTGAGGTTCGTGCCGAACAGAGCGACGACATCGGAGTATGCTTTGAAAGCGCCGATGAAGCCCGTGATGATCAGGTAGAAGATCGACGGGGAGATCATGGGCAGAGTGATTTTGTAGAAAATTCGCCATTTGCTCGTACCGTCAACGCGGGCTGCATTGTAGTAGTCCTGATTGACCGATGCCAGCGAGCTGGTCAGGATCAGGATCTTGAACGGGAGGACGACCCAAATCGTGTAGAAGCACAGGACGAACATCTTGGCCCAATAAGGTCCGTCGATGAAGTCGATCGAGCTTCCGCCGACCGCCATGATCAGCATGTTCACCATACCCTCTGAGTAAGCTGTCTTCTTGAAGAGGATCATGAAGACGAGACCGATGGCCAGAGTGTTCGTGACATAGGGAAGGAAGAAGACTGTCTGGTAAATGTCCTTGAACTTCTCGATCGAGGTGATCGCGAGTGCCAAGAGCAGCGCGATACCTGTGGAGATCGGGACCGTGATGACAACGAGAAGGAACGTGTTGCGGATAGCCTGCAGGAAGTACGTGTCATGCAGTACGTACGAGAAGTTGTACGCGCCGTAGCCGTAGAATGACTGCGAAGCTGAATTATACCCCTCTTCTACGGAGTAGATGAAAACGTCTATCAGAGGATAGACCATGAATACGCCGAGGAAGATGAGTGCCGGCAGAAGGTACAGCCAGCCTTTCATACTCTTATTTTCCATAATTTTTCCTTTCTTTCGGCGTTTTTAGATGTGAATTCTCTCTTCTGTATCTTTGTTGAAGATGCAGATCTTATGCGGCTTCACCGCAAAGCGCACGTCGGTCTTTGTTCTGTCCACCTTAATGTCGCTGCTGATGATGGAGCGGACGGTGACATTTGCAGAACAGGGATTGGTCGAGACGATGCTGACGTCGCGGCCCATGACCTCGACGCGCTCCATGTTGCAGTGGAAAGGACCGTTTTCATCGAGAATGAATCCTTCGGGACGGATGCCGATCCAGACGTCCTGGTCAGATACATTTGCAGCATCACCGATCGCGTCATTGCCGATATATACCTTGCCGCCCTTGACCTTGCCTTCAAATACGTTGATTGGCGGTGTGCCCAGGAATTTTGCGACGAACAGGTTGACCGGATCGTCATAGACATCCTGCGGCTTGCCGATCTGCTGTACATAACCGTCCTTCATGACGACGATCATGTCGGAGATGCTCATGGCCTCCTCCTGATCGTGTGTGACGAAGATCGTGGTGACACCGGTCTCCTGCTGGATTCGGCGAATCTCCTCACGAGTCTGCAGACGGAGGCGGGCGTCAAGGTTCGACAGCGGCTCATCGAGAAGAAGGACGCGCGGAACTTTGACGAGAGCTCGGGCGATGGCGACGCGCTGCTGCTGACCGCCGGAGAGCTCGCTCGGCTTGCGGTCCATGAGGTGGTCGATCTGGACAAGCTTGGCAGCTTCCAGTGCCTTGTCGTTCATGACCTCTCTGGAGAGCTTCTTGTCACCTTTGAGATTCTCGAGCGGGAACGTAATATTCTGGCGGACTGTCAGATGCGGGTACAGCGCGTAGTTCTGGAAGACCAGACCAATACCGCGGTTTTCCGGGGGCAGATTTGTGACATCCGTCTCACCAAACCAGATCTTGCCGCTTGTCGGCTTAATAAGACCGCTGATGAGATTGAGCGTCGTGCTCTTTCCGCAGCCGGACGGGCCGAGGAGGCCGATCAGCTGTCCATCCGGGATCTCAAAGTTGAAATCACCAACAGCAGTGACTTCCCCACCGATTTTTTTGTTGCGATTGGGATACTTCTTTGTCAGATTCTGTAATACTACTTTCATGGCATCGTTTCCTCGTATACTTGTTTACAGGTTACATGTGCTCGAGAGACGCGCGGCACGTCCTGCCGGAGGTCTCCTTCCCTAACATTGTTATGAAATCTAGTAGGCGTTAAATCTCTCCTGCTCGATTTTCGCACACGAACGCGCCTAAATGCAGGCGGAACGCGTGTGCCCTAACAAACTTATTATAAATACAACGCGGCGAAATGTCATTCATTTTGTTGGAGATTTGCGTTCTTGCCTCATGTTTTTTAGTCATAATCACCAGTTTTCTTGAGGGGCAGCAAGATCCTGCTTCCGAGGCGCGGTTGCTGCCTTTGACCTTGGTGGGTTTCATTGGGTCTCCGGCAGAGGCAGCAAATTCCTGCTTCCAAGGCGCCGTTGCTGCCTTTGACCTTGGTGGGTTTCATCGGGTCAACGGCGGTGGCAGCAAATTCCTGCTTCCAAGGCGCGGTTGCTGCCTTTGGTCTTGACGAGTTTCAAGGGACTTGTGGCGGAGGCAGCAAAATCCTGCTTCCAAGGCGCCGTTGCTGCCTTTGGTCTTGACGAGTTTCATCGGGTCTCCGGCAGAGGCAGCAAAATCCTGCTTCCAAGGCGCCGTTGCTGCCTTTGTGCTTGGTGGGTTTCATCGGGCCTCCGGCAGAGGCAGCAAAATCCCGCTTCCGAGGCGCGGTTGCTGCCTTTGACCTTGGTGAGTTTCATCGGGTCAACGGCGGTGGCAGCAAAATCCTGCTTCCAAGGCGCGGTTGCTGCCTTTGACCTTGGTGGGTTTCATCGGGTCTCTGGCAGTGGCAGCAAAATCCTGCTTCCAAGGCGCCGTTGCTGCCTTTGAGCTTGGCGAGTTTCATCGGGTCAACGGCGGTGGCAGCAAAATCCTGCTTCCGAGGCGCCGTTGCTGCCTTTGTGCTTGGTGGGTTTCATCGGGTTTAAGCCGGAAGCAGCAAAATCCTGCTTCCAAGGCGCGGTTGCTGCCTTCGCACTTAGCGGGTTTCTGGTCAACAGCAGAGGCAGCAGATATCTACTTTTCAGAGGTGATTGATGTTTTAGCAAAAGTTCATCTTGTAAAACTTCACGCTCATTATTACAATATATGCATGCAGTCGTTTTATATGATAAAAGGACTGTGTATTATAGTTTCCGAAATTCCCGCGGATTCTTCTACCCTTCTTACTACATTCCCTAGATTCAACGCATATCGTATAGTATGTCCATACCTATTGGTATGGTGAATTCATTATGACTCCTATTCGATATAAGCCTTGGATGTCCGGTATAAATCTCCCAGGAGATTTATTTTTTCCCGTTCGTAAACAAACCATAATTAGATTAATGGAGGTAACAGGATGAAAGAGGATCTTATACGTTTACTGGACAGCGAAATGATCTGGACTAATGAAATGATTGAAAAGGTCAATACAATGCTGAAGAATGCACCGCCTGGAGAGCTCCGGGTAATCAGACATCATACAAATTATCAGTATTACCATAGGCTCCCGGGACAGCGTAACTACATCAGTAAGAAGAAACCTCAGCTTGCAATAAGGCTGGCACAGAAAGAGTATGACAAGGCTGTACTTTCGAAAGCACTCACGTTTCAGGAGCAAATCGATGCTCTGCGACACACTTTAGAAGTTGATTTTGATGGAATTATTAATCAGTTTCCAGAAGAGAAAAAGAAGCTTATCAAACCCTATTTTACGTCAGATGATGAATTCATCAGGGAATGGGAAAACATGTCATTTGATAGCAAGCTGATTGACGAATCGACTCCGGAGTTGTTTTCGAACAGAGGTGAGCAAGTCAGATCAAAATCCGAGAAGATTATTGCAGACAGACTCGCTGAGTTGGGTATTCCATATCGCTATGAGGCTCCGCTGTTCTTAGGGACCTTGGGTATTGTATATCCCGACTTTACGCTGCTCAAGGTGTGTACTCGTGAAGAAATCTACTGGGAGCATCTGGGTATGATGGACGATCCAGCCTATGTACACAAGGCGCTGAACAAAATTAATACATATATCAGAAATGGCTATATACCCGGTAAGAATCTTCTGCTCACTTTCGAGTCGAAGGCCGTTCCTCTTAATATGCGGAATGTTGAGTCTCAGCTTCGTGCGATTCTTTGCCTCTAATTATTGATTTCATGGCTCTATATCACCAAGACTATCACCGGGATATCACTTAATTCGAAGGGCTTTGATACCACCCCCATGGTACGCGGCCAACAACACATTGGGGGTATTTCATTTTCCGTGACAGACCTCGCTCTCATTGATATAATAAATTCAGTTCGCGACTTCTAGCCTTCCAGACCGGCAAGTCAACATTGGGAGGCTAGCGTAATGTCTAAAACAGACTTTTTTGTGGAATATCAATAACAAAGTATAGCGAGATATATTATGGAAAAAAATATGACGCTGGAAGAGATCCGTTGCCAAATAGACATCATTGACGCCGAGATCCGCGAGCTTATCATGAAGCGGCTCGACTGCAGTCGGAATGTCGCCATGGCTAAGCAGGCTTCCGGGAATCTGGTTATTTACCGGGCAGATCGTGAAACGGAGATTCTTGAAAAATTAAGTCAGGGTGTGCCAGAAGACAGGAAAGCCGAATACCTTGCGGTCGTAAAAAAGATCATGGAGACGAGTCGTATGTACCAGTACGGCCTTCTCTATGACTGGAACGATGGACTATTCTCAGAACGTTTCGGAGATATTGATATTCCCGCTGATCCTTCCCATATCCGCTTCTCTCTAACCAGACCGAATCAGCCAAGCTCGATGGCCCAGATTCTCTCAATGATTGGCGACTATGGCTGCAATATGGAGCTCATGGAACTCATCGGAGAGGATAAGAAAAAGGGCACAGTTACGTTTACACTGACTATTCTGGGCGACCTGAATGAGGCACATATGAAGAAACTCATGTATCAACTCTCGATGGAATGCCAGGATTTTGCAATAGAGCACGTTTGGTGAGCTTGTCTAAGTAATGGTTGCAAGATACACCCTATTAGGTGGGACAGACCGGCAATAACGCAGATTAAAAACATGGAGGCTATAGCTATGTATGAAAAAGGCATGAAGACAGTAAGTGACTCACAGGTTGAAACAATTCACCAGCTCCGCTACATCGATATCAACGGTCAGGGTAGGCTCTTCGGCGGACGGCTTCTGGAGTGGATTGATGAGACAGCCGCACTCGCAGCCGAGCGCCACGCCGGTATGAATGTTACCACCGCCTCCATCTCCCACCTGGATTTCAAGGAGGGAGCTTATCTTAACGACACGATCGTGCTGGTCGCCAGAGTAACTTATGTCGGCCGGACTTCCATCGAAGTCCGCTGTGACACTTATCTTGAAGATCTTGAGACAGGTATGCGTCATTCAATTAACCGCGCGTTCCTGACAGAGGTCTGCGTTGACAAAGAAGGGCATCCGACCCCTGTTCCATATGGGCTCAAGATTGAATCGGTGGCCGAGCAGGCTCGCTATGAGGGGGCTCTGAATCGAATCAAGATGAGGAAGCTCGCGGTTCAGGAAGGTTTTTGAAATTTAGAAAGGACACCACGATGGGCAAAATTCTTTTTATCGATGTAGACGGAACTCTCGTAGACTATCAGACAAACCTCCCCGAATCCGCTGTTACTGCTATCCGCAGGGCTCGCGCACGAGGGCACCGGGTCTATATATGCACCGGCCGCAGCAAAGCTGAAGTCTATCCGAACATCTGGAACATTGGTCTTGACGGCATGATCGGCGGAAACGGCAGCTATGTCGAGGATCATGGCACCGTTGTCATGCACCAGCTGATCACGCCAGCGCAGGCGAGACATATAGTCGACTGGCTCCACTCACGCGGACTCGAGTTCTATCTTGAGAGCAACAGCGGGCTCTATGCAAGCGAGCACTTTGAGGAGGGCGGACTGAAGGCAATCCAGGAATACAGCGCAAGAAAAGGCCGTCCCTCTGACATCACCATCCGGGATGCATTCCCAGACATGATTTTCGGGGCGGACCTCTACCGCGATGACCTGAACAAAGTGAGTTACGTCCTCAGTAGCTATCAAGATTTCCTTGACGCACAGGTCGAATTCCCCGACCTCGAAAACAACACCTGGGGCGGGGCCGGTGAGACAGCTCTGTTCGGCGACCTCGGTGTAAAGAACATCACCAAATCTCACGCTATTCACGAGCTCCTATCCTATCTCGGGGCAGACATCTCCGACACAATTGCTTTCGGCGACGCGAAGATAGACATTCCGATGCTCGAGTGCTGCGCGATTGGTGTGGCTATGGGGAGCGGCGGCGATGAAATCAAGGCTATGGCGGACTACATCACAGACGACGTAGATAAGGATGGTCTCTATAAAGCATTTGAACACTTCAATTTGATATGAATTTATAAGGCAGCTGATATCCTGTTTTCAGGCATATCAGCTGCCTTTGTCTCGAGTGCTATAAAACCCACCAAGCGCAAAGGCAGCAACCGCGCCTCGGAAGCAGGATTTTGCTGCCTCCGCCATCGAGTCCTTGAAACCCACTAAGCA
>JBGUWZ010000032.1:0-4404 GCA_045221675.1 Lachnospiraceae bacterium
CATGCTATGTTGGGCAGCATCAGCATGATTAAGAAAATAAGTCCCACATATGAAAATCCAAAGTTCATTATTAATCCCTTATGTTCATTATTTTATCTTCGGCATACTGGAATTCTTATAGAGCATGTCCCCTCTGGGAATTTCCAACCCACCTCACTGCTTATAATATAAACGCAAAACTTCAAAAAAACAGCAGTTTTGTGTTTTCCGTGCATAACAAACAGCCCTTCCCAACCATATCAGTGATAAGAATTATTCTATCCTGATACAGCTGAGAAGGGCTTTCATACCCTAAATATCCGACATTTTCCAGAATTACAATCAGTAATTCAATGGAACTTGCGAAGCATATTTGTTCCTTCTTCTTTTGATAATCTTAATTCATCCGTTTATCCCTCTTTTTTTCGTCGTTCTTCTGCAAGCTTCGTCTGATATCTGCGCAGTCTTTCCAGCACAGAAGGCCTGTATCGCAATGGGACTTTCCCGTGTCTCCGCTTCTTTTTCTGTTTGCCTTTATGATTATTCCGCGTTATCAGCGCATGCGCACAAGCGCGTTAAGCGCAGCCGAACCGCCCTTTAGCTCAAGCTGAACGGAGTTCGGCCCCATTTGTGCGTTAGAGGACAACAGGTGTCCCGCAGGCCGAAAATGCGAATAGAAATCAATAAATAAAAAATCAAAATGGCTGGATCTGGGTGGGGCTGCGGGGGTGCGCGACAGCGCAGGGCCGCGGATTAGATTTGACCATATGCAAGCAAAAGTCAAAGCCCGGGTTTCGTGGCGCGGTCTCCATGCCTCGCAACCCCATGTCGGTTCTCTATCCTGCACGCAGAAGCGTAATCTCCTGGTTACGAGTGCTGAAAGGATAACTCGAAAGCGGTTCCTTCAGCGTTTTCGTAGCTTTGTTTCTTGGATTTCCTTGATGTCATGCGATGTGGACTAAATGTCCGATAGCTCACGAGTGAGAGAAAATCTCGCGCATGTTAATGTCTCCTGTTTCGATCCAACGCGTATTGAAGCGGTAGCGTTCCACGATGGATTCGGCATATGCTCCGCCACCGAGGCGTCTGATCCAGTCCTCCCGCTTATAGAGAGTGCAGAAAACAGTGGAGGTGACGTCATAGCGCCTTTCCGACAGCTCGAAAAGGAACTTTACGTCATCTGCGGACAATTCCTGGATAAGCCATTCGTCAAGGATAAGGATGTCATAAGCCGAATATTTCCTCAGAAGCTTTACTGTCGCCCCCGGTGTGTGAGAACTGTCCTCGTATTCCATCAGCAGCTCCGGGAGGCGTTTGTACCGTACACGGTATTCGTTGCGGCAGCCTTCCTTTCCGACGGCACAGCCAAGGAATGTCTTGCCTGAACTTGAGAAGCCCTGGAAGACAATACTCTGGTGTTCCTCCACAAAACGACACGTTGCAATCTCTTCCATGACACCCCTCTTGATGGGACGTTTGTCCGTGTAGAAAATATCATGGACATCTGCCTTGGGCAGACGAAGCTTTGCTGCTTTCACCAGACGCTTTACCTTGTCGTTATATTTACGCTGGTAGACCGTGTCGACCAACTGCTGAAAACGTTCATCAAATGGAAGCGCGAGTGTCTGCTCATCCATACGCTGCTGATCGATGGCCTCTATGAATTCACTGATTTTCAGCAGACGGAGCTTTCTTCGGGTTTCTTCGTTAAGCATCATTCAGCACCCCCCTTTCCCGTAATAATCGGCGCCGCGGAGGTATCCCATGGACGCATCCGGCGCCGGGAGGGGGGCTTGACGCTGCTCTTTATAAATGATGTCTTGATTTGCGGACAGGATTGCTTTAAGGTGTCCGTAACGGGGCGACTTGATCCCCCTGCCCAGGGCAAGCTCGCAGGCGGCGTCCAGTCTGGCCTCTGTATACGTCCTGCTGAGCCTGAGCACTGCGAGGCTGGGATTATAGCCCTGTTCTTTTATGTCTACATGTTCAAATATACGGTTGATCACTTCGCCTGTAGACTTTCCGATCGAGGCTGCCCAGTTCCTGATCCGCTCGTCATCCCATTCCGTGATATTCCTGAATGCCGGAGGCATGTCTTCCGGATGGGTGGAATACTTGTTCTTCATATAGTCCGGGAAGCGGTTGTGGGTTGTAAGCCGTTCCCCTTTGTGGTAGATCTCTACAGTGCTGTCGGTCACCCTCAGGTCTACCTTTACCTTCTTCTTTGCGTATTGATAAGGGCAGGAATATCGGTTCTTGTTATACACGACATGGAAATCAAGGTTTACCGAACGGTTGTAGATCCATTCGGCAATTTCATACGGCATGTCCGGAAGGGGCCTGAGATATTCCTTTTCCTCCAGCCAGACCTCATATCGGCTCCCGTCACGTTTCTGGAACGCTTCGCGGTTGAATTTACGGAGCTTCCCGGCAACGCTGTTTCTGAGGGATTCAAATGAGTAATAGATGTCGTTCCTGCAGCGGGCAATTATCGCGGTCGCTAATTTCCCAATATTGCCTTCTACAGAAGCTTTCTGCTTGGGCCTGCGCACTCCAGTAGGCATGATAGCAGTGAGATAATGGGAACCGAGCGCGGCGTAATCGTCTGTCAGGACGATCTCTCCTTCCCTGGGGTGTGATACAACTCCCGTCTTTAAATTGTCGCATACCGTCCTTCTGGGAACGCCGCCGAAATACGCATACATGCGGTTGTGGCAGCGCAGGAAGGTATCCATCTTCATGTCGAGACAAGGCTCTACGTACGAATACTGGCTGTAGGGAAGCGTCCCGACAAACAGGTAAACAGTGATAGCCTCGCCTGTTGTGGTGTCGACATAGTGCATGGTGGGCCCTGACCAGTCCACCTCAGCCTTTTCTCCCGGCTTATGGTCGAGGTGGTTGGTCAGCTTATTGGCTGCGGTGTAGTCGGCATAACCCTCGTTGAACTTTGTCTTCCCCATGGGGATCTCGCCAGCGGCCTGGCATTTTTCAACATATTCCTCATGGAGCAGTTTCAGGGTCACACCTGTTTTCTTCAGTTCCTCATGGACATGTGGGTAGTCAGGATCACCGTACATTGTCTCATAGGCATGCTTTTCCGGATAGAAAAGTTGGTACGCCGCCGTCTCGTCAAGGTCCCGGACATCCTTAAAATGGATCCCCTTCTCGTCAGCAATGCGGAACACATCACTGACAGAGTGCCTTGAAATATTTCTTGTGGACGCGATACTGTTCCTCGACATCCCTGCTTCTCGAAGCTCCAGTATGAGCTTCACCTGGATTTTTCTGGCCATTCTTTTTGGCCTCCTTTCAATAGATTTTGAGCGTGTGGCTCCTGTTTCTCATTCTATTGAAAGGGGCTGTAAGATTACCAGTCACGGTTGGGCTGTAGCGCGGTTTGGTTGCGCTGAAATGCGGTCAGGGCAAAGGGTGTCGAAACGCGGTCAGGTTGCGCTCAACCGCGGCCAGGGTGGGCTGACACCCCGGGATAATCACCTTTATCTGGGGCAATATCAGTTTTTTCGAATTCTGTTTTGTTGGCATCCGGTTTTTTATCCGCTGCGTTTTTAGGCTTCGAATCTATTTGCTCCACAATCGAGCCCACGACACCAATACGACCAGATTCATTTCCTGACGCAGGTGGAGGCTCTGACCTCTCATCGATATCAGATGATTGAATAGGCTCTAATTCCGGTGGTTCGTCTGCGACAAAGTTCTTGTTTTCACTATTCTGCCCGTGGATATACTCTCTGATCTGTTTGATGACTGCATCTGAAAAGCCGTTTGTCGTGTCCTCTGAGGCGGGATTCCCACGGCTGTCCAGAACTGCGCAGGCAGCTTTCCTGCCGAAGAACTGGTCCTGCATGAGAAAGAAATGATTTCCGTCGATCCAGATATCTTCAGCGACGAGCCAGGTTCCCGGACGTCCTTCGATCTGGAAATCCGTAGTCTCAGTAGTGAGCAATTCCCGGGACGATGGTACATGGAAGAATCCTGTCAGAGAAACCATCTTATCTGGATCCACGTAATATGCCGAAGTAATACCGTATCTGGTGATCGCAAGAACATCGCTTATGGCAAACGTTTCGCCTGCAGAATCTGCAGGCAGCTCTTTTTCGAGCTGCCTGCGAAGCTGGAGGGGAGGCAGAGAGGGATCAAACTCAGAAAGATAGATCTGGTCGTACAGATCCGAGATGACTTCCATCTGATATTTCTGCAGGTACTGGTAGGACTGGTGGCGGCGTGTCCTTGTCTCTCTTAATGCACGCTTCAGACGGTAGACCACATACTGGTTGAGTCCTTCGCTCATCACTTTTCCTCCGCTGTTTTTTCGGTCTCCTTCACGTTATCATCCGCAGTCTCTGCGTTAATGCCGTTTTCCTCCTCATTCATATCCCACTCAAGCTCTTCGCGGTAGGAATCGAG
>JBGUWZ010000033.1:0-47217 GCA_045221675.1 Lachnospiraceae bacterium
TATCAAACTCAAAAGCCTTTGTCAACAACTTTTTTGTTTTATTATCAAAGTTTTTATTTTTCCGCACCGCTCTTTTGCGGTGCAGAAGATATATTAGCACTCACAGACTCTTTTGGCAAGCACTAATTTAATAATTTTTTATTTTTTATACCTGCATATTGATGCAGGCTTTTTGATACAGCATTATTGAAACAGTGCTTTGATACAGTTTTTTCCTTCAGCTCAGACAGGCTGCCGGCGCATTTCACCTCCGGCAGCAAAGCATCCGTTCTCATTAAAGATGATGTTCGCGCCGGTGTATGAATCGGCGGTGCAGCCCATCTGAACCGTTATTTTTTAGATTCCGCGATTGCTTCCCTCACCGCCTTCACCGGGACCAGCTCTATCCCCTCGATCCTCCGACAGGAATTCATATTGGCGCTGGGCAGAATGACTTTGTGAAAGCCCAGTCTCTTCGCTTCCTGAACCCGGTTCTCCGCCTGGCTCACCGCGCGGACCTCACCGGACAATCCGACTTCACCGAACACCATCACATCATCCGGTATCGTGTAATCACGGACGCTCGATACCAGTGCAAGCAGAATCCCAAGATCCAACGCCGGCTCATTCATCTTAATGCCGCCCGCAATATTCACATAGGCATCGCACGCGCCGAGGGCAACACCGCAGCGCTTCTCAAGCACAGCCATGAGAAGATTAACGCGGTTATAGTCTGTACCGGTCGCGGTCCTCCTCGGAATGCCGAAATTACTCTGACATACGAGAGCCTGAATCTCGATCAGCACCGGTCTCGTCCCCTCCACAGAGCAGGCCACTACCGATCCCGATGCATCTTCCGGCCTCCCGCTCAGCATATATTCGGAAGGATTCTCGACCTCGACCAGACCGGAGCCTCTCATCTCAAAGACACCGATCTCATTTGTAGAGCCGAATCTGTTCTTTACACCTCTAAGTATCCGGTAAGATGCATGGCGGTCACCCTCGAAATAGAGGACTGTATCGACCATATGCTCGAGCACTCTGGGGCCGGCTACCGCCCCCTCCTTTGTCACGTGACCGACGATGAACATGGATACGCTCAGACCTTTGGCAAGCATCATGAGAACATTCGTCGATTCACGGACCTGAGATACAGAGCCGGGAGCGCTGGCAACTTCCTCATTATACATAGTCTGAATGGAGTCAATCACGCACACATCCGGTTTCTGTTCCTCGATGATCTCTTTAATATCGGCCAGATTAGTCTCGCAAAGAAGAAGCAGGTCATCTGAGATCTCACCGATTCGGGAAGCCCTCATTTTTATCTGTTGAAGGCTCTCCTCGCCTGAAATATAGAGGACCCGCGAGCCGCTGTCCGCAAGATATCTGCAGACCTGAAGAAGAATCGTAGACTTTCCTATACCCGGATCTCCACCTATAAGTACCATGGAACCTCTGACGATTCCTCCGCCCAGCACCCGATCGAGCTCTTTCATGCCCGTCCCGAGCCTGCTGTGCTCTTCCATGGATATATCTCGAAGCCGTACCGGCTTCGAAGCTCCTCCGGGTCTCCGGCTCCCTTTTTTAGAAGAAGAGCCCTTTGCATCGGGCTCTTCCACAAATGTATTCCATTCTCTGCAGCCGGGGCACTGCCCCATCCACTTTGCGGATTCATATCCGCAGTTCTGACAGAAGAATACCGTTTTCTTTTTTATAGCTGCCATATCACTTTTTGATGATCTCTACTTTGACTGCATCTGCATTTGCAAGTTCTACACCGAACGAAAGCTTGCCGCCGAGGTTAGTCCTCTGCTCATCGTGAATGGTACCGTCGATCACGATCGAGTACTCTGTCTGCGGCTCGCCCTCTACAGTAATCTGCGCGTCCTCGGGCCCTTCGACCGAAAAGCTGAGACCGCCCGCCGTGTACCGAAGTTTCCTGACCGTTGTTCCCGGTACAGACTCATAGACAAACATCTCGTTGCGTTCCAGCCGGGTGATGCCGGAGAATGTCTTGACCTTATACAGATCGCCTTCATGTTCAAAGTCAGAGAGCTTTGTTTTTGACGCAAGTTCATAGTTGCCAAAGCTGATGCTTCCGTCCGCTTCCGTGCGGATCAGTTCATTGATAACTGCCATGGTATTACCTCTTATAAAATTGTGCAGGTCAATGTTACATATAAGATGCCTGCCGACCATTTTACAGCCGGCAAGTCATTTTACTTTTGAGAAGATGCAAATGTGATCTCGCCCTTCACCACACGCACCGTCACCTCATCGCCTTCCCGTATTTCTCCGTTCAGGATCATGTCAGAAAGGGGATTCTCGATCTTCTCCTGTATCTTTCTTCTCAGCGGACGCGCACCGTATTTCGGTGAGAATCCCGCCTCCGCTATCTGCTTTTTCACTGAAGCGGTGATTTTCAGATCAATATTCATCTCACTTCCGGCTCTGTCAGTCAATTCCTTCGTCATAAGACCGACGATCTGCTCCACTTCTTTTTTATTCAGCATGTGAAAAACAATGATCTCATCAATTCGATTCAGGAATTCCGGTTTGAATATTCTCCTGACCTCGGACATGACCCCACTCTTCATCCGCTCGTAATCAGCTTTCTCATCATCTCCGGCTCCGAAGCCCAGACGTTTCGGCTCGACGATCGACTGCGCGCCGGCGTTGGAAGTCATAATGAGGCAGGTATTCTTGAAATCGACCTTCCGTCCGTGGGAATCAGTAATGTGACCCTCATCAAGGACCTGAAGAAGTATGTTGAACACATCGGGATGGGCTTTCTCGATCTCATCGAAAAGGATCACACTGTAAGGATGACGTCTCACCTGTTCGGAGAGCTGTCCCCCCTCATCATAGCCCACATAGCCAGGAGGCGATCCGATCATCTTGGATACACTGTATTTCTCCATGTACTCAGACATGTCAACGCGGATCAGGTTCTGCTCAGAACCGAACACCGCCTCAGCCACCGCTTTGGAAAGCTCAGTCTTTCCGACACCCGTCGGGCCGAGGAAAAGGAAGGAACCTGTCGGGCGGTTCGGGTTCTTGATTCCGACTCGCCCTCGCTTCACAGCTCCGGCCACAGCGCGGATAGCTTCATCCTGACCGATGACCCTCTTATGGAGCTGCCGTTCAAGCCTTGCGAGACGCCTGGATTCAGCCTCCGCAAGTTTTGCGACCGGTATCTTCGTCCAGTCGGAAACGACTTCCGCGACCGAATTCTCATCGACAGTGAGAGAGCCTTTTCGTCCGCCCTCCCCCATCTTCTTCATGAGTTCATCGTTTCTTTCTTTCAGAGCTTTTTCTTCATCCCGGTATACACGGGCAGCCTCAAGATTGCCCTCGACAATCGCCCTCTCCTTGAGCTCCCTTAGCTCCATGATTTTCTGCCTGAGTTCAACCAGTCTGCCTGTACCCTTAAAACTTCCCAGTCTGATTTTTGAGGCAGCCTCATCGATAAGATCTATAGCCTTATCCGGAAGAGAACGATCGTTGACATACCTCTCGGACAGATTGACCGCCGCCGAAAGAGCTTCGTCTGTTATAGCAACTCCGTGATGTGACTCGTAGTAAGGTCTGAGTCCCTTCAATATATCCAGCGCTTCCGCCTTCGTGGGTTCCTCCACCTGAACCGGCTGGAACCTTCTCTCAAGGGCAGCGTCTTTTTCAATATACTTTCTGTACTCTTCGATCGTGGTAGCGCCGATCATCTGGATCTCGCCGCGGGATAGAGACGGTTTCAGGATGTTAGATGCATCGAGCGCTCCCTCCGCGCCTCCTGCCCCGATCATGGTGTGCAGCTCATCGACGAAAAGAATTATATTAGAGCTCTCGGATACTTCTTTTACGACATTTTTGATTCGCTCCTCGAACTCGCCCCGGTATTTAGTGCCTGCTACCATTCCTGACATGTCAAGCATTATGAGGCGCTTTTCGCGCATCTGCTCCGGCACGATTCCCCACGCAATTCTCTGGGCAAGCCCCTCTACAATTGCTGTCTTTCCGACGCCCGGCTCTCCGATCAGACAGGGATTGTTCTTAGTTCTCCGACTCAGGATCTGCATGACCCGACCGATTTCAGATTCACGCCCGATAACGGGGTCGAGAAGTCCCTGCTCAGCCTGACTCGTCAGATCACGGCCATATTTTTCCAGTGCAGATCCTCCGCTTTCTCCCTGCCCGGACGTCTTGATTTTTGCAAATGCCTTCTCATCGATTGTTCCCTCTTCTCCCATCGCGGCAATTGTGTCCGCGTAGAGCTTACGGAGATCGATTCCCATTGTGTGCAGAAGCTTGGCCGCCACACACTCACTGTCAGAAAGAAGCGCAAGCAGTATGTGCTCTGTTCCGGGTTCGTCAGAACCCAGCTGGTCAGCAAGCCGGACTGCTTCCCGAAGCGTGCTTTCCGCTCGCGGAGAGTACCCCGCATCATCCATCAGGGCTACGCTGCCCTGCGGGGTGATCAGGCTGTCGATCAGCTGCATCAGCTTTTCTTTCGTCACCCCCGCATCCTGAAGCACATAGGCAGCGGTCCCCGATACAGCCGTCAGGAGCCCGACCAGAAGATGTTCGGTCCCTATATAATTCTGCCTGCAGTAACGCGCAGTCCTGCCCGCAGCTTCAATAGCCTTCCGCGCTTCGGAAGTAAAATTCTGTTTCATTTATAGTCCTCGCATATCTCGTCGATAAGGGCATGAACTTCCTCCCGGGTAATATGCTTGCACCTGGCTTTAGCAAGCGCAATTGCAAGGTCCCTCCGAAGTTCCTGCACCGCATCCATTTTTTCTCTGTCAATGTAGACAATCGCGCCGCGTCTCCTGTCTACTGTCAGGAAGCCGGCATCCCTGAGGACTGTATATGCCTTATTGACAGTGTGCATATTCACGCCTATGGTCTCGGCCAGTGCCCTCACTGAAGGAAGGCTGTCCCCCTCATTCAGATCTCTTGTGGCAATGCCCATAATAATCTGGTTGCATAATTGGAGATAAATGGCTTCATCACTGTTAAAATCAATTTCAATAAACATAGCTCACCTCCCCAAGACTGTTCTATCATTACTATAACAGTTGTCTTTCTGAAAAGCAAGCAGTCCTTCAGCCGACTCCCAGACTTCCGATTGTATATGCATATGATTCGCCTAACAGCGCATTGGTATCCATCTTCGGCACAAAGTGAAAACTCTGAGTGGATATTATCTTTCCGTGATTCGTGATGAGCTGGGCAACCGCCTCATAGGTCCCGTCACCGTTCTTCACTGCGCTGCAGAAGATCGGATAACCGTCCGGCCTCGGGTCCATCTTGACATAGTATTTACCGTCATCGTGCAGAGATATTCTCTGAATCTGCTCAGGGATGGGCGGAAGCGTATATTCCTCACCATAGAGCACTCTGCCCACTTCACGGATCACATCCTCATCCACGTAAAGATACTCGTTGTTTTCCGTGTATCCCGCGCTCGGCGCAAGGGGTCCGTAGAGAGCCATATAATAATACATGGTCGTCCACACAGATATATCATTTTCCGGGTCACAATCTATACCGGTGACCTGAGCGGCCACCATAACGGCATCCATCGGTTTCAGCATAGATGTAAGAGACTCGTTGAATATCGTAGACTGCTGCTGGCTGGTATCGGTCGGGACGACTTCGATCTGGGGAATTTGCGATTCATTCGTGACCGGTCCCTCATCCGGTTCATCCTCGTACATTCCGCCATCATCAGAAAGCTCGCTATCCGCGATTATGGTACTCTCCTCCACGGTACTGCTGACGTCATTTGACGGCTCAGCAGATTCAGTGGGTGTCTGACTTCCGCACGCGCATAGTGAGCAAATCAATATTGCCACCAGCACTGCCGCTTTCTTTTTCATAATTATGTTCCTCCATGCTGCCGGTAAGAATCCGGCAAAGTAATGTAGTATTCTAACCGAAAACAGACCGTCATCAGACGGTCTGCTTCTGCCGGTTTCATAATAGCCGAATCATTCTTCGGAGAACTGATCCTTGCCTACGCCGCAAAGCGGACACTCGAAATCTTCCGGAAGATCATCCCAGGCCGTACCCGGTTCGATACCGTAATCCGGAGCACCTTCTTCTTCGTCGTATTCCCAGCCACATACGTCACATACATACTTTGCCATAGTTTCCTCCTTATGGGACTTGCCCGATTACTGTAAGCAAATTATACAACAAAGGAACATAAATGAAAAGAGTGTTTGCAAAACGTCACTGTTCACATTCCCCGTTCAGAGAGAGTGACAGTTCTGACAGGCTGCAGCAAAGTTTCAGAATCCGGCGCAAACATCATCTTCATCGAAAAACGTTGATCCGTTCTGCGAGCTTAGCAATGCATATGCATTGCTGATCTCTCGGTCGGACCAACAATGTTTTTCTCACGAAGATGGATGCTTTTCGCCGGAAACGACATTTATGAGCAGCCTGTCTGAACTATTACCAGACAGAATGAACCGATCCAATACAGAATTGCCGGACCTTGAAATAAAAAACATGTTGACAAAGCGATTATATTTGATAAAATATAACCAACAAATAGATATAACTGATAAAATCTTATCGCATAGATCAGGAGGTCACACTATGAGCATTTATGATTATTCCGTACCCACGCCGAAGAACGGCGACTTCAGTCTGAAAGAATACGAAGGAAAAGTTATTATGATCGTCAATACTGCCACAGGCTGCGGTTTCACACCCCAGTACAAGGACATCGAGAGCATGTACGAAAAGTATCACGAAAAAGGACTCGAGATCCTGGATATTCCCTGCAATCAGTTCGCAGGCCAGACGCCCGGAACCGATGACGAAATTCACGAATTCTGCACGCTCCACTTCAACACCATGTTCCCGCAGATGAAGAAATCCGACGTGAACGGCGAAAACGAGCTTCCTCTGTACACCTTTTTAAAGAGCCAGAAGGGCTTTGAAGGATTCGGTAAGGGCCCCACAGCCCTGGCAATGGGTGTTATGCTGAAGAAAATCGACAAAGATTATAAGAACAATCCAAATATCAAGTGGAACTTTACAAAATTCATCGTCGACAGATCCGGAAATGTCGTTGCGCGCTTTGAACCGACAGCCAAGATGGAAGTCGTTGAAGATTGTGTGAAGGCTCTGCTATAAAATGATATATTACAAGGAGGAATGAATAAGGTGGCTGCCGAGAATGATTACGATGCTTTAAAACTAGAAAACCAGCTCTGCTTTCCCCTGTATGCGTGTTCAAGGAGTATTGTCAACCTGTATACACCGTTCCTTAAGCCCCTTGGGCTGACCTACACGCAGTATATTGTGTTTCTGGTGCTCTGGGAACAGGATGGCATTACTGTCGGTGAACTTGGAGCAAAGCTCCACCTCGATAACGGGACCATCACTCCACTGCTGAAAAAAATGCAGGACAAGGGCTATGTGACTCGGAAACGCTCGAAATCCGATGAGAGGGTCGTCATCGTAAGCCTGACAGAAGAGGGACGGGCACTCCGCGAGGAGGCAGTAAAAATTCCCGCTTCGATCGGACAGTGCGTGCCGCTCGAACCTGACGAGGCTGCTACGCTGTATGAGCTGCTCTATAAAGTGCTGGGCAAGTTCAGCAGCTGACGTTCTTCACACTGTGTGGCGATTGTTCGCGGATTGAGATAACTTCAACCAACAGAACAGGGGCTGCCTGATGTGACAGCCCCTTAGTGCTATAAAAGTGCAATTGACAGGGGGTAATCCCCCTGCCGATTGCACTCTATTTTTGTTAAAAAACGATGCCAGGCCTCAGGCTTCGTCGATCGCTTTTCCGATATCGTTTCTCTTATACTTATTCTCAAATGTGATAAGGTCAGATGCCTTGTACGCGTTAGCCCGAGCCTCCACCAGAGTAGAACCGAGAGCGGTTACTCCGAGTACACGGCCTCCGTTGGTCACGATCTCGCCGTCATCGCTGAATTTTGTCCCCGCATGGAACACAAAGGCATCATTTCTGCCCTTGAACTCTTCAAGACCATGAATCGGGAATCCCTTCTGATAGGACACCGGATATCCTTCCGAAGCGAGGACCACGCACACAGCCGCATTGTCCTCGAACTCAAGCTCTATCTCATCAAGTCTGCCGTCCACGCAGGCTTCCATGACATCGATCATGTCATTCTTCATTCGCGGAATGACGACCTGAGCTTCCGGATCACCGAAGCGGCAGTTATACTCCAGGACCTTGGGACCGTCGGGAGTCAGCATGAGCCCGAAGAAAATGATACCGACAAAAGGTCTTCCCTCTGCCGCCATCGCGTCGACCGTCTTCTGGTAAATGTTGGCCTTGCAGAAAGCGTCAACCTCTTCTGTGTAGAACGGACTCGGGGAGAATGTACCCATACCGCCCGTGTTGAGACCTGTGTCGCCGTCGCCTGCCCGCTTGTGGTCCTGAGCGGAAGTCATCGGCTTTATAGTCTTCCCGTCGCAGAAAGACAGGACAGACACTTCGCGGCCCGTCATAAACTCCTCGATGACCATCTGATCCCCGGCAGAACCGAATTTCCTGTCCTCCATGATCATTCTGACGCCGAGTTCCGCGTCATCCGGCGTCTCGCAGATAAGGACGCCTTTTCCGAGCGCAAGTCCGTCCGCCTTGAGAACCACCGGGAATTTGGAATCGGCAAGAACTTTTCTTGCCTCTTCCGCCGAAGTCACAGTGGTATACGCAGCTGTCGGAATCCCGTACTTCTGCATAAGCTCCTTGGAAAAAGCCTTGGAACCCTCGAGAATAGCGGCGTTCTTTCTCGGTCCGAATACTCTGAGGCCTTCCGCCTCGAACACATCCACGATGCCTCCGACAAGCGGATCATCCATTCCGACGATTGTGAGATCAATCTCATTCTCTGCGGCAAATGCAGCCAGCTTCTCAAACTCCATCGCTCCGATCGGTACGCACTCAGCAAATTCTGCAATACCGGCATTTCCCGGCGCACAGTAAATTTTTTCGACCTTACTGCTCTTTGCCACCGCCCAGGCAATCGCATGTTCTCTTCCGCCGCTCCCGACAATTAAAACCTTCATAATACCCTCCGTTCAGTCCTTTATTATGACATGACCATCCACAACTGTAATCTTTCCGTTCGCGATGAGGTCGATTGCTTTAGGCATGATTTTCCACTCCGCCTCTTCCATGATCCGAAGCTGCAAATCTTTCGGAGTATCCCCCTCCTTCACCTCTACAGCCTTCTGAAGAATGATCGGACCTGCATCGAGATCCTTATTGACAAAGTGTACCGTCGCCCCGGACAACTTGACGCCGCGCTTCAAAGCAGCCTCATGGACCTTAAGTCCGTAATATCCCTTGCCGCAGAAGGCCGGGATAAGGGCCGGGTGAATATTGACGATCCTGTTCTCGTAGGCATCGATCAAAATCTCCGGGATCGTGACCAGACACCCCGCCAGAACAACAAGGTCGGTCCCGAGTTCATCGATCTTGTCCTTGAGAGCGATATTGAAATCTTCTCTCGTTTCAAATGTCCGGGGGGAGATGACAAATGCAGGTATACCTGCATTTGCAGCTCGTTCCAGAGAATAAACGCCCGGATTGTTGCTGATGACGCCGACAATCTCCGCGTTGGTGATATCACCGGAAGCGATCGCGTCAATGATCGCCTGGAGATTTGTGCCTCCGCCGGATACCAGTACCGTTAATCGAAGTTTGCTCATACCAGGGCTACCCCTTTCTCACCGACTGTGATGATACCGATCTCGTAAGCTGTTTCGCCAGCTGCCTCGAGCGCGCGGAGAGCTTTGTCCGTGTCACCCGGATCGACGGCAATGACCATGCCGATACCCATATTGTAGGTATTGTACATCATGTGATCGTCGATCTCTCCGGTCTTCTGCAAAAGTTTGAAGATCGCCGGAACCTCATAACTGTCTTTTTTCACTACCGCGCGTGTATCTTCTTTCAGCATGCGCGGAATGTTCTCATAGAAGCCGCCGCCCGTGATATGGCTGCAGGCCTTGATGCGCACGCCGCTCTTTTTGACACTCTTCAACGCTTTTACATATATTTTCGTCGGCTCGATCAGAGCTTCGCCGAGAGTCTTTCCGAGCTCTTCGTAATAGGTATCAAGAGACTCTTTCGTCATCTCGAACACTTTTCGTACCAGCGAAAATCCGTTGCTGTGAACACCCGATGACGCGATGCCGATCAGGACATCGCCCTCAGCGAGATCCTTGCCCGAGATAATATCCTTCTCATCGACAACACCGACGGCAAATCCCGCAAGGTCGTACTCATCCTCCGGATAGAATCCGGGCATCTCCGCTGTCTCACCGCCGATCAGGGCAGCCTCGGACTGAAGGCATCCCTCAGCTACTCCGCTGACGATCTCAGCGATCTTTTCCGGATAGTTCTTGCCGCAGGCAATATAATCCAGGAAGAAAAGAGGCTCTCCGCCCGCGCACGCAATGTCATTGACGCACATTGCAACACAGTCGATGCCGACTGTATTGTGTTTATCCATAAGGAAAGCCAGCTTCAGTTTTGTTCCCACCCCGTCTGTTCCGGACACGAGGGTCGGCTTTTCCATATCTTTAAACTTCTCCATGGAGAAAGCCCCTGAAAAACCGCCGAGATTCGTGAGAACTTCCGGACGCATAGTCTTCTTCACATGCTCTTTCATCAGTTCGACTGACTTATAGCCGGCTTCGATATCTACTCCTGCACTCTTATAGTCCATTAACTTTCCTTTCCGCTCACAGCTTTATTTTGTATAATTCTTGTAACCTGTCTCCTGAAGCTTTGCGTCTTTGGCCATGACACTCTGCTTCATATTCTCTGAATAGGCTTTCAGTCTGGCCAGCAGCTCATCGTCACTGACCGCAAGGATCTTGCAGGCAAGAATCGCTGCGTTAGCGCCTCCGCCTATAGCTACGGTCGCAACCGGAATTCCACTGGGCATCTGAACGATGGAGTAAAGTGAATCACGTCCGCCGAGAGACGTTGTGTGCATCGGAATACCGATGACCGGAAGCGGAAAAATTGCCGCGCACATGCCCGGCAGATGGGCAGCCATGCCTGCGCCGGCGATAATTACCTTGATTCCTCTCTCTTCCGCTGTCTTTGCGTATTCAAAGAACTCATTTACTTCACGGTGGGCGGAGATGATCCTCATCTCGTAGGAAACTCCCAGCTCGTCCAGGACTGCTGCCGCCTTGGCCATGACCGGCATATCGGAATCAGAGCCCATCACTATACTTACTTTTGCCATAACTGCTCCTTTCAGCAATCTGTTTTATCCGCTGTATCATCCCACAGTTTGACTGAAAATGCAACAGCGGATTAAAATCCGTGTTCTCACTCGTCAAATTCATCCAGCGGAATATTCAGTTCCTCTGTCCCCGGAAGGACAAATCTGCCGTTCTCGATCAGCATGATTGTTCCGCCTCCGCGCTTTTGAATCTCAATGCTACCCAGCTCGTTGTAGGGAATCGTTATATCAGTGTGACAACCGAAATATGCTTTCGAAATATCCGTCTTTCTGAGTATGGAAACAGAATTATCTCTCGCAATGATCTCCTTGCCGTCCGGATTAAAGACCGGCTTGTCCTCGCTCCAGTTATAACATGTATCGCCCACTGCAAAATGCGGACCTGTCTTCTCGGCAATCAATATGGGCAGTTTATCCTCGATCCCGAATTTTCTTCCGCACACATATGCCAGGGTGTTCGTCCCGATCGCGAACTCTCCGATCGGCAGCGTATCATGGTGGAACAGGATCTTATCTTCGATATAGGCTCTGTTCTCGGCCGGATCCGTAAAATTTCCGCAGGAATAGTCGGAAATCATTCCGTTTTCAAAAGTAATCGACAGATTCCTGAACTCGAATCCCTCCAGGAAGACTCTGGACACAAAGAGAGTGCCGTGTGTGCCTTCCAGTTTCGGTGTCGTAAAAACTTCGCCGACCGGGATATTGACATCCGCGACACAGTTCTCAAATAACGACTGCGTCTCCGGATCATCAAGATCATGGAGGCAGACCATAAGGTCGGTCGGATTGCCATTTGCACCTCTCACCCGCACAGCATGACCGGTATTCAGCGCATCGACCAGCTTCTGCTGGATCTGTCTGTATCTGTCATTATCCAGTGTGTTAATACGTATGATCTCGTCGAATATTGCTTTGTAGTCCTCGCCTACGGACGGTACCGGGAAATCGATGATCGTAAAGCTCCGCTCATCACCCGGGATATAGCGGTTCGAGATCTTCACACCTTCATTCCTCATATATGTGAGTTTTTCCTGTTGATAGCGGCTGAGACTGACAGCATGCTCACATTTGTCCGGAACGAACGGCTCGTCGCCGAATGTCTCGATCACGGCAGGTCCGGCAAAAACGCGGGCGAGGTCCTTTACCTCCTCGTACGCTTCCTGCATTGCCCGAAGGCGCTTCGACACATACTCATCGTCCAGAAAGAGTCCGATGTCGTTTCTGTGGTCGTAATCGAACTGCATGTTCGGTATCGCACCTGTGTAGCCGTTCTTCCGGTTCGAACTCCTGCTCACCAGCCTTGCCGGCGCGCGGACGATTGTCGGCGAAAGCCCCATAGCTGCGAATTCTTCGATTGCATAACGCACCATTTTCTCAAATCCGAGTTCATATACGATCTCTACTGTGCGCTTTTTTGACAGATCGATGCGCATCTGAATAAAACCGAGCCTGTATCCTTCAGCAAACGTGTGCGCCATATCCCTCACTGTCTTCTCCGGCAGTGAATTTAAATATTCTGCCGAAGCTAATGTATCCTTCGAAATGTATTCACCGAACTCATACAGATAATCTGTTCGGGACAGATCGGCGTTCATAATGATTTTCACTGCAAAATTCTGTGAAGGGTCGACCTGGGCTCTCACCCTCTCCGCCATGAAATCCGGCAGATAATCTTCGCAGTACGATCTGAAAATATTGCGGATCGTTTCCGGTTTCGGAAGTTCTTCACCCGCGAAGTTACCGTATACCTCGAGGAAGAGTTCATAGAAGGTCGCTGTCCCGCTCTCATCGTCCTCGAACACACATGGAATCACACCTCTGAGCTCGGCATCGATTGCCGAGAGGATCGGACCAAAATGAGGGCCGAGTTTTTCGACGGCATAATCCGGATTGGCATAGGACATGACATAGTGATCCGGCAGAATGTCCTCATAGAGTTTTGTATTGTCCGCATTCTTTTTCACAGACAGAAGAAACCCTGCGACCCGCTTAAAATAATCTCTGAACGGCTCGGGGACCAGGGCCTCTGTCGGTATCTCGGCGATCCGTCCGATCGATAGTTCAATTCTTTCACTCATTGAAAATAAAAAAGCTCCTTAAAAGATTAGTTAGTAAAAGCGGACAAATGTCCGCTCATTTAGCCCGGCATCAGCCAAGGCCTGCCAGAAAGAGTCCGAGCCATCCCACCATGATAAGGCCGGATGAGATAGAACCGATCACCGGCAGGATAGGAGAATTCTCCTTCTCATTCATTGCCTTCATGCCTATATAGAACCCGTACACGGAAAGCAGCATGGCCATCAGAGCCGCTCCTCCGACTGCGGGTCCGGCACTGCCGCCCGCCGCAAATGATATCAGGCTGCAGATGATGAACAGGACAAAGGAGGCAAGTGCCAGGCAGCAGGAAAGCCTTCCGTTTTTCGAGTAAGTGCGTTCTCTGAACTTATATCTTTTTTCATTCGTCATATATCTTTCTCCTCAGAGCATCCAGTGCTATAAACATAATATAGCCAAGAAATGCCCCCAGTGTATTCAGGATCACGTCATCCACGTCACAGCATCCGGCTCTCAGTGTATACTGCGTATACTCAACACAGGATGATACCACACAGCCGAAACCTGTGACCAGTAAGGCATTGTGAAATTTCCTTGAGATCACGGGAAGGAAAAAGCCAAATGGCAAAAATCCGATCACATTTCCTGCCAGATTCAGGAAAACGGCGGCATACCCCAACTGGCTCCTTGCTCTGATAAAGCGCCGTATCTCAAAGAAGGGAACCATATTGAGGCTGTACTCTGATCCCTTGCCCGGCACATGTCCGTACCAGTCCGCAAAAAACAGAAAATACACCAGCGCACCCATATAGAGAAGGAACAGAAGTAATCCTTTAAGGCGCAGCTCCTTTTTCCTGTATTCTTTATCTCGCACCATACTGTCTGTAATACTCGTCGATCGCAGCTTTGATTGCATCGTCAATGATCACACGGCCCTTATATTCGCGGTTATACAGGTGCTCGATGACCTCTTCCATCGTGACAATAGCTGTTGTCTTCATGCCGTACTCTTCCGCTATCTCAGCCAGAGCGTTCCTGTCTCCCGTTCCCCTCTCCATACGGTCGACAGAGACGACCAGTCCGATAACACTGACATCACCCTGCGCTTTGATAATCGGAACCGTCTCCCGGATCGAAGTGCCCGCCGTGGTCACATCCTCAATAATGACCACCCTGTCTCCATCCTGGATCGGGCTGCCGAGGAGAATGCCCTTATCTCCGTGGTCCTTGACTTCCTTACGGTTCGATGTGTATTTAATATCCTTTCCATATTCATCGCTGATCGCGATTGTCGCAGCTACTGTCAGCGGAATCCCTTTATAGGCCGGTCCGAACAGTACGTCAAAGTCAAATCCGAAGTTCTGCTCGATCGCTTTAGCGTAATACTTGCCCAGCTTCGCGATCTGTCCGCCGGTGCGATAAAAGCCCGTATTTATGAAAAACGGAGTCTTGCGTCCGCTCTTAGTGACAAAATCTCCGAACCGCAGCACGCCGCAGTCCACCATGAACTCAATAAACTCTTTTTTATATGCTTCCATCATTCTCCTCCAACTGAATTCCAGTTTTCTATGTCCCGCCACTAATAAGGCGGAAGGCTTTTATTTCACGCATCCTACGATTTCATTGACGTCAGCGATGTTCTTTCTCACAAGGAAATCCCGTATTCCTTCCGCTATTTCTACTGTCACCGTCGGGTTCCTGAAATTGGCAGTACCGACAGATACCGCTCTTGCCCCTGCCATCATGAACTCTATCGCATCATCCGCACAGGTAATTCCTCCCATACCAATGACCGGAATAGAGACCGCTCCCGATGCCTCGTAGACCATACGGACCGCGACCGGTCTGATTGCCGGGCCGGACAGGCCTCCTGTCCGGTTTGCAAGAGCAAATCTTCCCCGCTCAATATCGATCTTCATACCGGTCAGTGTGTTGATCAGGGAAATCGCGTCGGCTCCGCCGGCCTCTGCAGCTCTGGCCATCACCTTTATATCTGTCACATTAGGTGACAACTTCATAATAATTGGCTGCTTAGCGCGGGCTTTGACCGCCCTTGTGATCTGTTCGACCGCCCTCGGGTCCGTTCCGAAAGCAATGCCTCCCTGCTTTACATTCGGACATGAAATGTTAATTTCAAGAAGGGCTACACCTTCTTCGTCTGCAAGGCGATCCACAACACGCAGATATTCCTCCTCGGAATGCCCACACACATTCACAATGATCTGTGTGTCAAACTTCCGAAGGAACGGCAAATCTCTCTCGCAGAACACATCGATTCCCGGATTCTGAAGACCGATCGCGTTCAGCATACCTGAAGCCGTCTCACATACTCGGGGCGTCGGATTACCTGCCCACGGAACATCCGCGACACCTTTGGTCACAACGGCTCCCAGCTTTGACAGATCGAAGAATTCACTGTATTCCATGCCGGAACCGAACGTGCCGGATGCGGTCATGACAGGATTTTTCAAAGTCACGCCTGCAATATCCACTGACATTTTAGGTTCTGTCATTTAAGCGTCACCTCCTTAGCGTCAAAGACCGGTCCGTCCTTACATATACGGGCATTATTCACATGAGAATGGTCGTCGACACGCTCTGTCCCGCACACACAGCCGAGGCACACGCCGATACCGCATGCCATTCGCTCCTCCATCGAAACGTAGCATGGGATGCCGATTTCCGCCGCATAAGCCTTGAGAGCTCTCAGCATCGGCATTGGACCACAGGACATAATAACATCTGCCTTCACATTGTCAGCCCTGATGGCGTCAATGACATTGCCGCGCGTCCCCAGGGATCCGTCCTCGGTCGCCACATGGACCTCACCTCTCCTCTTTATGTCTTCAAGGAGATATGTCTCACTGCGATAGCCGACCGCAAAGACAGGTTCTTCCAGTCTGTCGGCGCAGGAAAGAAGCGGTGGTATGCCTATTCCTCCTCCGACGAGCAGCACTCTTTTTTCCTTGTATTCATCGATTGGGAACCCGTTTCCAAGCGGTCCGAGGATCTCGATTTTGTCTCCGCCTTTAAGGCCCGAAAATTCTCTTGTTCCTTTGCCCGCGATCCTGTAGACAAGTCTGACAGTCCCGGCACCCGCATCTGCCTCACAGATCGAGATCGGCCTGGGGAGAAGTCTTGAACCGTCTGCACTGTAAAGTGATACGAATTGTCCCGGGAATGCGTCAGACGCAAACGTCACTTTAAGAAGCAGGCTGTAAATATCCGTCGCTATCTCTGCCTGATAGACGACCTCGGCAATTTCTTTTACCATAAAACACTCCTGATTCAAAGCTGCCACTCTCCGGCCACATCCTCCGCACATCAACTTACACTTTCATGAACGCGGTCCGGGAGCAGGATGTCAGTTAAAATGCAGACGCAATATCTTCCTGCATATCAATTACAGCCCGGCGGGACGCTTCCGCGTATCCCTCTTCGCCGTATTTTGCGTACTTCTCATTTTTCCATGCCGCAATAATGCCGCGGGATGAGTTGACGATCGCGCCGAGACCGTCTTTATTGAAGAAGTTTACCAGGTCCTTTCCCTTTCCGCCCTGTGCTCCGTACCCCGGCACAAGGATGTAGGACTTCGGCATGATCTCACGGAGTCGCTTACCCATTTCAGGGTAAG
This sequence comes from Lachnospiraceae bacterium, assembly GCA_045221675.1. Classification (GTDB taxonomy): domain Bacteria; phylum Bacillota; class Clostridia; order Lachnospirales; family Lachnospiraceae; genus Chordicoccus. The sequence continues at coordinate 16,933 of JBGUWZ010000033.1, forward strand.
TCGCACCGACAACAGCACCGACCTCCGAGTAGCCGGTCTCCGGGTCGATCATGGAATCGCCCCACTCGCGAACCTTCTCACCGACAATTTCATAGAGCGGTCTCCCATCGACTGTTCTGTCCTGGAACTCGCCGCTGGACGGATTAGATGTCTTGACCAGCACAAAGATTCCCCTGTCATTGGCAGCGCAGACATCGAGGAAGGGTTTCACGCCGTCGGAGCCCAGATAAGGGTTGACGGTGCATATATCCTCGTCGAAAGGCGCAAATGCATTTGCACCTACAGTCACCTTTCCCAGATGCGCGACCGCGTAGGCTGCTGAGGTGGAGCCGATGTCACCTCGCTTTACGTCGCCGATTACGACCAGACCTTTCTCATGGCACAGATCAACAGTTTTCTTAAATGCAAGCAGTCCGGGTATTCCGAATTGCTCGTACATGGCTATCTGAGGCTTGACTGCCGGGATGATGTCGCACGTGGCCTCGACGATTCCCTTGTTGAATCTGTAGATAATTTCCGCCGCCGCCTCAAGTGTCTCGCCCTGTTCCCTGAATACTTCATTCTTTATGGTATCCGGGATATACGAAAGCATGGGATCCAGTCCCACAACGATCGGGGCATTAGTCCTTTTAATGCCGTCTATCAGCTTTTTAATCATCTTTTATTCCTCCCGCATTTGCCTTATCATCTTAAACTTTACATATCCGGTCATCTGTCCTGACATTTCAATCTTAACATAATTAATCAAGAGTATCATACACGAAAAATCCGCTTAAATAAAGCCTTTTTTCTTGACGTATCCGCATTGCAAGGCTATAATCAAGCCTTGGATAGAGTTAAAGAAAACGCAAATTCACTGAGTTTCAGAGTGCTTATGCCTACTTTTTTGTCAGCTCTGAGGAACAGTGATTTTTTGTTTTCAGAAGTTAACAAATCAATAACACAATATGGAGGAAAATTTAATGAACAAAGGTACCGTAAAGTGGTTCAATGCTGAAAAGGGTTACGGCTTTATCACTGGCGAAGATGGCAAGGATGTCTTTGTACACTTCTCTGCTATTCAGGGTGAAGGCTTCAAGTCCCTTGATGAGGGTCAGGCAGTCACTTTCGATCTTCAGCAGGGTCCGCGTGGTATGCAGGCTGCTAACGTTGTGAAACTGTAATATATATATGTATTCCTCGGAACGCCGTCGCAGACAGGTCTCGTAAGAGAGCCTGATTCAGGCACAGTGACATCCGGGGGCTGCGATATTGTAGATTATAGCGTGAACTTAAGGGGATGACCGCAAAGCGGCTGTCCCCTTATTATGATAAAAATCCGGCTTCACAGCCGGATTTTTGAAGTCTTAATTCAATTCTCACAATTTCCTTCGGGCTTTATATTAATAGCTCATTGTAAGGCCGGATATAAATTCCTCATAATCTGTCATATTGACTTCGACAGCAGCCGCCTTCGTATTTGTCTCAGCAGGCTTTGCTGTCGCTTTCTGATAAACAGAGAAGCCGAACCATGCTACAAATGCTGCGCAGATCAAAGCCGCAATACCGATTTCAAGTTTCTGTTTGCGCTTCTCCTTCTTCAGGATCTCTTTTCTGTTCTTCTTGTAATCTTTATATGCATCAACTTTCTTCTGACTCATGAAAAATACCCTTTCTTTCACGGTAATAAGGCTCAGCCCGGAACTGCGATTCCTCTTTGCCAAGCCTCCTGCGTATGCAGGCCGGTCCCGATCGAAAACCATCGTTCCTTAATATACCACTAAAGAAATCAGATTACAACAATTATTCCACCATCATTTGCATATGTAGTTGACAGACCGGCAGTCTCCACCATAACTACTTCCTTCACCTTTATTTTGGAAAGGATCGCATCGCGCACCATAATTGCGCGGTCATGGCAGTTAGTATGACTGATTCCCATGACCCTGTTTTCAGGATCCACGGTATTCTTGACAATCATCTCGACCATCTTGAGCAGAGCTTTATTGCTTCCTCTTGCCTGGCCGATCTGTTCGATCTCACCGTCTTTATTTCCGAAACAGATCGGCTTGATCTTCAGCAGAGTTGCGGCCAGACCTTTCATCTTGCTGAGACGGCCGTTTTTTCGAAGAGTCTCAAGGTTGTCCAGCGTGAAATACGTATCCGCATTATAGATCATGGCCTCTGTCTTTTCGACGATCTCCTCGAACGTCAGTCCCTGCTCCTCGAGTTCCTTCACCATAAGAACAATCATTGTCTCCTTGACGGAAGTGGATTTTGAATCAAAAATATGGATTTTCGCGTCCGGATGATCCTCCAGGAACATATTCATTCCGACTGTCGCTGCCTGGAAAGAACCTGAAAGATTACTGGAAATGGTAATTCCGTAATAATGGTCGGCCTCCACCGCCTCAAATGCATCCCTGAACGCGTCCGGCGAAGGACATGCAGTCTTCGCGCATGTAGGACATGCAGCAATCTTCCTGACAAGTTCAAGCGTACTGATGTGACCATCGTCGATTACCTCTTCTTCACCGAGCCTGATCGTAAACGGAACTGTCGTGTACTCCTCTTTCCCCTTAAGATCATCTGTAAGTTCCCCTGCACTGTCCATGACGATTCTGAACTTCATATCGGCTCCTTTCGTAGTGTATCTGATTATCGGGTTCGCGCAGCGGTTCCGATAATATGATTTGCCGCTCACCGTACTATTCAAAACCACATTAAGTAGTATTTCGAACTATATAAATATATCATATACGATACCGATTCACAAGTCAATGTTCTTGGCAGGTTCATGCGTGATGCCGCTGACCTATGATTTCATCAGAATAGCATCTCACTGGATCTGTTCCGTGGCGATCCCGTTGTTCCTCAGGAACGACTGCACATACAGGTCCCACGCGTTATCTATACTTCTGTCCATTGTGAAAGTCCTGCGCGACGTTCCGGTCGTCACGAGAAGCTTTTTATCTCTGTAGGTGAAATTAAGGAACAGACCATATATTTCCTCAGGCTCAACGAGAATGCCCTCTGACGTCAGAAAATGCGGTATGTCTTCTTCCGGCAGCATGAAAACGAACTTGAACGCAATCGGAGTCCTCTTTCCCTTGATCAGAGAGAAACAGAACTCACGAACATTTTTCCACGGCGTGTATTCCCGATCGAGCAGCACATTCTCATGGTCAGGATCCAGAAAATCCCTCTGCCATGCACCGTCTATACTGAACGTGCAGAATGTTGTGATCGTCCCCTCGGAAATGTTGAAACGGTCAAAGTTGTGACCGATGAGGAGCTGCTTCATAAACAGTTTTATATCAAGGACCTGCAGCGCTATCATGAATGACCTCCGGCTTTCTTTTATTACAGTATAGCATTTATGGCCACGCAAAAAAAGAGCTGTCGCCATAATTGCGACAGCCCATAAACAGTGCTTCAATCGTCATTTTGTGAGGAGCATCATGATTTCGTTAGAACGCTTTACAAATGCAGCCATCTCATCCTGAGTCAGCGGCTTGTGGGACAGGACCGCAAGATCATAGAGCTGTCTGCAGATCACCGGAGTGCTCTCGGAATCCTTCTCATTGAGAATGTATTTTACAAGCGGATGGTTAGCGTTGAGCACCAGAGTCTCCTGCTCCGCTCCGAACATGGACATGTCTCCACCCATACCGTACATTTTCATCATATCCTGCATACGGCGGTCCTGCTCAGCGAGAGTCATGATTGCCGCGATATCGTCGTCCTTCATGTTCTGGACCTTGATATTGAGCTTCTCATTGGAAAGATTCGTGCGGAACGTCTCTGTGAGAGATTTTATGTCTTCTTCGGAGACCTCTTCTCCGCTCACGAACTCCTCAGCCACCTCGGAGTCGATGCGGGCAAACTTAAGCTTTTCATTTCTCTGCTCAAGCTGAGTGATGAACGGTGAGTCAATATTCTGCTTGAGAATGACGGCATCCTTGCCGTTCTTCTTGAACATGCCGATATACTGGGCCTGCTGAACCTCATCTGTTACATAGAATACAGTATGCTTCTCCGGCTCCTTATCCTCCTCTGCCTCAGTGATGGACTCACCTGTAGCTGTGTCAACGACGTCCGCCGTCTGCTCTTCGCCCTCTGCCGGCGTCTCATCTGCAGCATCCGGAAGATTGGCTTCCACATACTCCTTGAGAGTCAGGTACTTGCCTTCAAGATCCTTAAAGAGCATGTAATCCATCATCTTATCGGCAAATTTCACATCTCTTATACAGCCGTACTTGATGAACGGGGCAATATCGTCCCAGTATTTCTCATACTCGTCTCGCTGCGTCTTGCACATGCCGGAGAGTTTGTCAGCGACCTTCTTGGAAATGTAATCGCAGATTTTCCTGACAGTTCCGTCATTCTGCAGTGCGGAACGGGAAACGTTCAGAGGCAGATCCGGGCAGTCAATGACACCCTTCATGGTCATCAGGAACTCCGGAATTACCTCCTTGATGTTGTCCGCAATGAACACCTGATTATTATACAGCTTGATCTGGGACTCGAGAGCGTCGTACTCGGTGTTGATCTTCGGGAAATACAGGATGCCGCGCAGCTTGAACGGGAACTCTGTATTCAGGTGGATCCAGAAGAGCGGTTCCTTGTAGTCATTGAATACCTTGCGGTAGAAATCTCTGTACTCATCATCCTTGCACTCGGCCGCACGTCTCGTCCACAGAGGATTCGTGTCATTGATTGGAGTGACTTCCGGGGCTTTCTCCGGCTCGGGAGCTTCCTCGCCCTTCTCCTCTGCCTCCCGGGCAGCTTTCTCATTGCGCTCGATGCGGCGCTTCTCTGCCTCTTCCTCGCGCTTCTTAGCGCCTTCGCTCGCATCCTCAAGATAAATCGGAATCGGCATGAAGGAGCAGTATTTCTGAAGCACTTCGCGCACCTTGTACTCATTGCAGAATTCATAGCAGTCGTCAGAGAGGAACAGGGTGATCTCAGTACCGATCTCGCTTCTTGTCCCCTCACCGATGGAGTACTCGGACTCGCCGTCGCTCTCCCAGTGAACCGGCTTTGCGCCGTCCAGGTAGCTCAGCGTATCAATATGCACTTCATCCGCGACCATGAACGCGGAGTAGAAGCCAAGTCCGAAATGGCCGATGATCTGATCCGCGTCTGTCTTGCCCTCATACTTCTTCAGGAACTCGCTCGCTCCGGAAAATGCGATCTGAGTAATGTATTTCTCGACTTCTTCCTCGGTCATACCGATACCGTTGTCGATGAATTTCAGTGTCTTATCATCCGGATTGACGACTACATGAACCTGATACTCCGGGCTCACTTCCGGTCTGAACTCGCCTACGCCCTCAAGTTTTCTGAGTTTGGTTATGGCATCACACGCATTTGCAATCTGCTCACGGACAAAGATATCGTGATCCGAATAAAGCCATTTTTTAATGATCGGCAGCATGTTTTCGCTGTTGATGGATAATTTACCTGTTTTTGACATGTTTATCACTCCTCTTTTGTCAGGTGTTCCCGCGGTCCTCTCACCTCTTTTTGGTGATCCGCGTCTTACCTGTTCTGTCCTTTTTCACACCTTAGAATTATAGCCCCGTCATAAAAAATGTCAAGAGGAAAATCAGCACTCTTTTTGAGCGAGTGCTAACAGCCCGTGCCATCCCATAGTTAAATAACAGTTCAGACAGACTGCACCATCGTTACATGTCCGGAGCAAACATCATCTTCATCGAAAAACGCAGGTCCTGACCTCGAGCTTAAAGAATGCTCCCGCATTCTTTGATCTCTCAGTAGGACCTGCAATGTTTTTCTCACGAAGATGGATGCTTTGCTCCGGTTTCGAATACCAAGAGCAGTCTGTCTGAACTGTTGCCGCATCTCATGACACCTCACCCGGAACCATGACAGAAATGAACAAGATCCATGTTGCTGTCTGAACCGTCACCATAGCCTTTTAATATTCATCCCCTGAACTTAGAAGTATATTCAGCAAAATCACTGACATCACCACACAAGGTCACCCCGCACGAGATCTTTACACACGCCGAAGAACTCCCGCACCATGTTATTGGGCAGATACAGTGCTGTAGAGTAAGCCGAAATACCCTGCACACCCCTGTAGCCGTGGGCAGCCGCTATGTGAAGGGCTCTGAAGAGGTGAAAGTTGTTGGTAACGATGGCCGCGGAGGAATCCTCCCTCTCCATCAGTTCCCTGCTGTACACAAGGTTCTGTACCGTATTGTCTGCCTGCTCTTCCAAAATAATGCGGGATGAGTCAATCCCCCGCGAGACAAGATACGCCTGCATGCCGGAAGCTTCGGTCATCGGTTCATTTGTTCCCTGCGACCCCGTTACAATGCACCTTGTATCGGGATTCGCCGTCAGGTAATCATATGCGGCGTCCAGTCTGTACTTTAATACGACACTCGGTCCGTTCTCTTTCACCTGAGCTCCGAGCACTATTATGTAATCCATGCCCGGTTCCGCCTGCATTCCGAAACAGGAGGCGATTCGCACCTCGAAGATCGCGAATACCACGATAGCAGCTGCCAAAATGGCGAGCATCACTGCCCTGGCCCATAGCGGGGCAGCGGTGATAATTCCCGTATGAAAGCCCATTGCCAAAAGGAGAAAGAATCCTCCCAAAAGGAACCAGGCAGCAAAGAACATGCTGCCCGACTGGATCATCCATATCATGATTCCGTATAAAAAACTCATTATCCCGCAGATAAGCAGGATTACGCTTATTAGATTCATATACACCTCAATCTGTTTATGACTCGTTTCTTGTCTGCTACCCAGAGCGGCGCTATCAGGAGTTTTTTCGGACCGTCCCCTGTCAGCCTGTGGATCACAGTATCCGCGGGGAGCAGGTCAAGGCACTCCCTTAAAAAGTCTGCATATTCGTCGAGTGTCGGCAGATAAAAAGGATTCTTCTCATACTCGGCTGCCATGGCTGTTCCCCGAAGTATGTTCAACAGCTGAAGCTTCACGCCGTCCGGTGCAGGATCAAGACCGGCAAGATAGCGAATCGTCGACAGCATATCCTCACGGCACTCCCCGGGCAGATACAGGATGACGTGGACTATAACTGTGATTCCCGCATCCGCAAGGCGTCTGTACGCATCCTCAAAGACAGGCAGCGCATACCCCCGGTGGATGCGCACGGCAGTAGCATCGCTGACAGTCTGAAGTCCCAGCTCGACCCATACGTCCTTCCCATATGTCTCCTTTAAGTCCCGAAGCATGTCCACTGTCTCCTGCGGAAGACAGTCCGGTCTTGTCCCGACAGAAAGAGCAACAACATTGGGATGGGTGATTGCCTCCTCAAATATCCTTCTGAAATGCTCCGTAGGCCCGTATGTGTTCGTAAAGGACTGAAAATACGCGATATAACGCCTGTCCTTTTCCGGTATCCTCGCCGGTATCTTGGGATCCACCATGCGCCGCGCGTTCTCTATCTGCTCCCGCACCGGGACATACGGCGCTGCAAATTCCCCCGAGCCGCCCTCTGAACAGAACGTGCAGCCGCCAAAAAGCCGTGTCCCGTCCGGAAGCACGCAGGTGCCGTCCCGGTTGGGACATGTCGCTCCGCTGGAAAGGGCGAGCCGATAGACCTTGGTGCCGTATCTCTCTTTGAGGACCTCCGAAATCATCCGCTGTTTCATATTCTCACATCATCTCATTCAGTTATTCTCAAGATTCTTCACGATCCTTTTTACAAGTTCGGCATAAAACATATTTCCGTACTTATAACGCCACCCGCCGTTCACCTCGATAGCGAGCTCGGAGCGATACTCGGTCGTTTCCCCGCCGGACTTCCACTCAGCGAACTCCGCTGCCATGTCAAGATCACTGTCACCGCCGCGCTTCGCGGCAAAATCGAGATAGTCGATCCCGAAATTATAGGCCTGAATCGCGGCGTCCAGATCGCAGCCTTTCTTTTCCGCGTCACCGAGGATCTCGGCGAAATAACTGCACCCCTGAGCAATCGAATCCTCCGGATCAAGGGAACCCGGCGGCAGTCCGAGTGATTCGCTCGACTGCATAACGTCATTCCCCCGTCCTCCGGTCTCGACCTGCATGATCGCAAGCAGATAATCTGTATATTCTGCTATGCCGTTCTTATCCGCATATAATTCTACTGTCTCCCTATATTCCAAAACAGAATCTGACAGGTACGAAGGATCGCTGAAAGCCCCAGCTCCCTGATTCTGCAGAAAGAATCTCGCCGCAAAAAGAAGGAGGCCGATTGCGGCCACCAGTATGAGAAGCAGGTTCAGCTTCCTGATCTGGTTCCTTTCTCGTCCTCTCTTCGTTTTTCTGCCGGTCCTGCCGGCTGTTTTTTTACTCGTTTGTTTCTTCACTAATATCTTTATCTCATCATTATCGTTTTTGAAGTGACCGATTCATTAAAATACGCTTTCATCGACGGTGCCCGCAGTGTGACACTGTTGACACTCGCGTACTTTGACGGTCTATCAAGTGCGATTCTCAGCGCATACGTGTCTTCCTCCGAGAACATGTAAAGAGCGAACATCTCACCCTCGGCCTCAAGCTTATCGGCAAGCTCCTCATCTCCGCGGACTCCGACAACGCGCATTTTGCGGCCTTCCGGATCATCCGGAGACCTTCTGGCCCACTTGTCTATCTGCTTCACAAGGGCAGTCCGCATTGATGCCGGGCAATAGATGACCTCCGGCTTTACGCCGTTCAGACCTTCCATCCTTCTCCACGCACAGACAAGCTTTTCGGCTCCCTTGTCGTAATCAGCGGTCCCGTCAAATACAGCGCATACCCGTCCCGGATACTCCTCGGCAAATACATAATCAGGTTCTTCCATCGGTATCTCTCCGCCCTCTTGAACGATCATGCCGAATTCTGCGGGTATAGCTGCATTTGCAATATCTGTAAGCAAAGTGCCTGTCTTGGTCTGCCTGCCGCTAAAGGACAGCACTGTCGGATTTCCCGCCATGAGCGACGCGAGGAATCTTGGAAATACAAAGAGGAACGGTTCTCTCGGGTCTGCCTCTATGAGAACGAGCCCGAGCGGTTTTCTGTAAATTCGGCCTGTCGTTATGATATCCGGCAGGATCGGTGCCAGCCAGCGCCACTTTGTCCAATCCTTTTTAGCCGCGATGCGAACCGGCTTCTCTATCATTGAAGAGTAGATGAAGGCACACTCCTTGGCCGGCCTGCCCAGATCTCCGGCCAGACAGCCGACAATGTCATTCTTTTTCGCCTTAACGTCCGCATAAAGTTTTCCGAGGGTCTCCCCGCGGTATACCCTGTCCGTTGTCCTGCCGCTCAAAAAGAGTTCTCTCATCTTCTCATCCGCCATGATTCCGCCTCCGTATAACGCGATTTCAAGCCTAAGGTATATTAGGCTTCCACTATCAGATACTTGCCCGACGGAAGCGCAAAGACTTCAGCTGCATCCTCGATTTCCTCATCAGACATCCCGTCAACGTCCATTCCTGACTGATCCAGATAGTCCCTGACATCGTCAATTGAATCGACGACCTCCGCCATCACGTCCTCGAGAAAGGCGCTCGCCTCATCGATCGTCTCCGCTACCGGTTCATCAAAAAGTCTGTCCTGATTTTCAAGAAATGTGTTCAGACATTCAATACTAAATTCAGCCATGCAGTGCCTCCTGATATCTGCTCACAAAGCCGTGTGCGGCCAGGGAGCAGTCTTACTGTGGGATCAAACTTCGCTTATTTCGGAAGCTTGAATGAGCTTTTCATTGTAACAATTCTGTTGAAGACCGGTGCGCCTTCCACGGAGTCTTTCGCGTCGACACAGTAATAACCGCTTCGCACGAACTGGAAACTGTCATACGGCTTCACGTTAAGGAGGGCCGGCTCAAGTTTTGCGTTCTCGATCACAGTCAGAGAGTTCGGGTTCAGATTGAGTGACCCGTCTTCTTTATTATAAACTCCCTTCTCCTCATCTACAAGGTTCTCATAGAGCCGCACGGTAGCTGTCACCGCTTCTTTGGCCGGAACCCAGTGTATGGTCCCCTTGACCTTGCGGCCTGTAAATCCGGTGCCGACCTTAGTCTCCGGATCATAGGTGCAGTGTACGACAGTAACGTTGCCATTTTCATCCTTCTCGCAGCTTACTGCCTTCACAAAATATGCGTGCATGAGGCGGACTTCATTGCCCGGGTACAGTCTCTTGTACTTCGGGATAGGCTTCTCCATAAAGTCATCCCTCTCAATATAAAGCTCACGGCCGAACGGGACGAGTCTCTTACCTGCATCCGGGTTCTCGAGATTATTATCTGCCTCAAGCATCTCAGTGACGTCCTCCGGATAATTGTCAATCACGAGCCTTATCGGGTCCAGAACTGCCATCATGCGCGGGACCTTCATTTTGAGATCCTCGCGGATGCAGTACTCCAGCATTGCGTAGTCTACTGAAGAATCCGCCTTAGCCACGCCTACGAGCTCAACGAACTTCTGAATGGACTCAGGGGTGAAGCCGCGGCGGCGAAGCGCAGCGATGGTTACCAGACGGGGATCATCCCATCCGTCAACGATGCCGTCCTCGACGAGGCGTTTGATGTAGCGCTTGCCGGTGACTACATTTGTAAGATACATCTTTGCAAATTCAATCTGCTTCGGCGGATGCTCCCACTCCGTATGGTCAACGACCCATTCATAAAGCGGTCTGTGATCCTCGAACTCAAGTGTACAGATCGAGTGAGTGATGCCCTCGATAGCATCTTCGATCGGATGCGCAAAATCATACATCGGGTAAATGCACCATGCATCCCCCGTATTGTGATGGGAAAGACGCGCAATGCGGTACAGGACCGGGTCACGCATGTTGATGTTGGGAGCGCTCATATCGATCTTTGCGCGGAGCACTTTAGATCCGTCCGGATATACGCCTTCCTTCATCTCTGTAAAGAGCTTCAGGTTCTCTTCAATTGAACGATCCCGATATGGGCTGTTCTTTCCCGGCTCCTTCAGTGTCCCGCGGTATTCACGGATCTCCTCGGCAGAAAGGTCACAGACATAAGCCAACCCTTTCTTAATGAGAAGGACGGCTTTATCATACATGATCCCGAAATAGTCCGAGGCAAAATACAGTCTGTCACCGAAATCTGCTCCGAGCCACTCGACATCCTTCTTTATGGATTCCACGAATTCAATCTTCTCTTTCGTCGGGTTGGTGTCATCGAATCTGAGATTAAAATCTCCGTTGTACTCTTTGGCAAGACCATAGTTCAGAAGAATTGATTTTGCGTGTCCGATATGCAGATAGCCATTGGGTTCCGGTGGAAATCTTGTGCATATCTTCTCGTATCTGCCCTCAGCCAGATCTTCATCAATGATCTCCTCTATAAAATTTCTGGATACGACTTCTTTCTTATCAGTCGTCACAGCATCTGTCTTCTCATTAGCCATAAAAGCAGCCTCCTTCATCTCCTCATTAAACGGACTCGGCCTTATCACCGCTCCATTTTGTCAGTTTATCATAGCTTAATATAAGATGCAAATGTGTTCTCCGCCAGTTTACCGGAACCGACACACCGTTGTAACAATTCAGACAGACTGTTCTTGAAATTGGTTTCCGGCGGCAATGCATCCAGGTTCCTGAAACTTCGATACAGTCTGTCTGAACTGTTATGCAGCGTGAAACAGCACCATTAACTGCGCGTGTACAGTTTTAGTATTTGCTTTTATGATATTTTTGTGTTACTATTTCCATTCAAAGGACTATGTAATTGGAGGTGTGCTGTGCAGACAGAAACAATCCTGGTACATCTTAGACATATTCCGGACTACCTTTCCGCGCAGTGGAGCGCACATATGGGCATCTGTATAATTATTTGTGCGGTGTATCTTGTCTCACTGTTCATGGCGGGTAATCCGGGCAAACTGCTCAGAAAAACTCTGGCAACGCTTCTCGTTGTCTATATTTTATACGGCATCTATCTTCGCTCGAACAAGTTCGGCTATCAGATCATTCTTATTGGTCTCATTGCCCTTTTCGTGATGGGGATCATCCGCTTTATCATCAACACAGCCCACGAAATACGCCAGAACAGAATCGATGCCAGAATCGAGGAAAAAGCCCTGGCTATGGCGGAAGGCCGACGCGGCTCATTTAAGAGCAACGCGGGCGGAGTCAACAAGTATTCACTGGAACCGGATCCGGCTGAGGCGAATCTCTCCCGGGAAGAGATCCAGGACAGTATAGAGAACCAGATCAGGGCCGCAAAGGCCCAGGTCAGCAGGGATGAAAGTGCCGAGAAAAAGGAAGAAGTCAAAGACGTTCCCGAGAAGCATGACGCGCCTGTCACATCCTCCTGGATGTCCGCGAGTATCTATGCTGACTCAGAGAACTCGGAGCAGCCATACGACAGTGTCGGTACTGCTTTAGATTACGATACGATCGATGACGACGCTATTCCGGAAGGTGCTTTCTACGCCAGACCGAAGTTCGATGCTCCTCCGGCCTATGCGGTTCCCGAGGAACCTTACACGAATGTTTCAATCATGCCGCCGGCCGAGCAGATCGAGGCAATTTACGATGCGCTTAATAAGCTCGGGGAACTCCGGGATATGGGGATCCTCACCGAGGCCGAATTCACTCAGAAAAAACAGGAGCTTCTCGCAAAGCTCGGTTAAAGCTTCAGGGCTGCCGCAATGCGGCAGCCCTGATTTTAGCGTTATAACAGTTCAGACAGACTGCACCTGAGTCTCATAAACCGGCACAAACATCATCTTCATCGAAAAACGCAAGTCCTTCCCTGCGCTCTTAATAGATGCATGCACATCTATTGATATCTCTTTACCCGGTCATTCTTCGCATGATCAGCATGCCCTGCGTTTTCAGCCACTTCTCCTCATCCTTATAGCCCGGCAGCACTTTGGCGACCAGAGCCCAGAATCTCTTCGAGTGATTAAGCTCAACAAGGTGGCAGAGCTCATGAACGACCACATAATCCCTGACAGAGGGCGGCGCAAGCATAAGCAGGCAGTTAAAATTCAAATTGCCCCTGGAACTGCAGCTCCCCCATTTTGACTTCTGATTTCTGATGGTTATTCTGCCATATTGAACCCCCACGACCGGTGCAAAGCGTCTCACTCTCTCCGGGATATCCGTGGCTGCCCCATCCGCAAGCCTTCGGATATCATCCATGGAAAGCCGTTCCAGGTCTGCGGCCTTACGTGCGCGTGCTTTTACTTTGGCGGTGTGTTCCTCAATCCATCCGGCCTTCGTCTCGACGAATCGTCTGATCTCGTTGTCCGAAAGATGCCGCGGTGCCCTCACAAGGACCTCACCGTCAGGCCTTATCTCGACCTGCAGAGTCTTTCTGGCGCTTCTAATGACTCTAAATTCAATCATGATTTCCCTCCGAGTCAATCTTGTAGAAGCAGGGCTCTTCCCCCACTGATATAGATACGGACAGTCTTACCAGCTAAGCCGGTGCAGCTGTCCTTCACGCAGCATTCCCTCAAACCCGTTCTGTCTCAGCAGCTCATAGAGAATGATTGAAACAGAGTTGGACAGATTAAGGGACCTCTCGTCCGGAAGCATCGGTATCCTTATACAGAATTCCTCATTATCTTTGAGAATTTCCTCCGGAATCCCCGCGCTCTCCTTGCCGAACATAATAAAGTCATCCGGAGCGAACGCTGCATCCGCGTAGGTCTTCCTCGCTTTTGTCGTCGCATACCAGACGCGTCTGCCCTCATTTTCTGTAAGAAACGCCTGATAATTCATATATCTGTGGACATTCAGCCTCTTCCAGTAATCCATTCCGGCCCTCTTCAGATTCCGCTCCGTGAGCTGGAATCCAAGCGGATCGATGAGATGAAGAGATGTCCCTGTCGCAACACATGTGCGGCCAATGTTGCCTGTATTTGCCGGGATCTCCGGCTCAAGAAGTACGATTCCCGCCATAATTTCTCTGACCCTTCCGATTCTGTTTTTCATTGGTCGATCTTCCCACATGCGGCATTGGAGAAGCCTCATTGTAAAACATGCCTTCTTTGGTGCGCTCCCGACGAAATAAGTAAAGCCCCACAGGATTTCCTGTGGGGCTTCGAGCTGCTTTCGGGACTCGGACCCGAGACCTCATCACTACCAATGATGTGCGCTACCACCTGTGCCAAAGCAGCCTGCGTTTCCTCGAAACGACATGAAAGATTATAACGTACCTTTAGCTATAATGCAACACTTATTTTCCAAAAAGAGCTTCAATATCGGCACGGGACGCCGCGACAGAGCCCTGCACCATCTCCGGCTTTCCGCCGCCCCTGGCTCCGAATTTTTCGCGAAGCTCGTTGTTAATGGTCCGGACATCTCCGCCCTGTTTCCCGATCACGTATCGGTATCCGTCAGCGTCACTGCCGGCGAAAACGCCGCAGAAGCCGTTTTTCTTCTGCACGAGAGAATTAACGGCACTCCGCATGGCTCCCGCATCAAGCGAGTCCTCAAAGATCACAGCGTTTCCGTCCCCTGCGGGGATCTGATCGATCCTCACCTGCACGAGCTTCTTCGCTGCCTCCGCAAGGGCAGCCTTCGTCTCCGCGAGCTCTGTTCTCGCCTTAACGACCAGATGATAAACCTCATCCGTGGAGTTCGAGAGATAATTGGCCGTCTTCTCAAGAATATCTCTGTCATGGAAGAACACTTCCATAGCTCTCATTCCGCACAGAATGCTGACCCGGATGCCTCCCTTATAATTCTGCAGTCCGACGACTTTAAGGCAGCCGATCTCACCCGTCAGGGCGACATGCGGCGCGCAGCAGGCACATGCGTCCACCCCCGGGTAAGTGACGACGCGGATCTCATCATCAAGATCGATCTTACTGCGGTACTCAGCAGTCTTTGCCTCCTCCCCCGAGAGAAAGCGAATCTCTGAAGGGATGTTCCTTGTTATGATTTCATTGGCCCTGCGTTCAATGTCCCTTATCCCGTCCGGACCGATCACACCGTTGAAATCAAGGGTCACCTCATTATCACTCAGATGGAACCCGACATTGTCAAATCCGTATGTGCTGTGGACAAGACCTGAGAAGATGTGCTCTCCCGAGTGCTGCTGCATATTCGAGAATCTGTGCTGCCAGTCGATCCTGCCGGAAATTTCCGTCCCCACCTCAAACAAAGCGTTCCGGTCTTCCAGCAAATGATGTATTTCTCCATCCTTTATCTTTACATCCGCGACCCGAAAACCTCCAAGAACTCCGGTATCCGCGCTCTGTCCTCCCTCCTCAGGGAAGAACGCGGTCCTGTCGAGTACGATATCTCCTGCATTTGCAGAAACGACCTTAGCCGTAAACTCCGTTTTATAGGCATCCTCGTAATAAAGTTTTCGTGTGCGAATCTTGCTTGAATCAAGCATGAATTACCTCTTTTCCACGAGCTCGCCGCTTCTGTAGGCCGCAAGCAGCTGCTCCAGTTCTTCGATTTCGTCCTTAAGTTTTATACCGATATCTGTATCACCGATCGTCTGCCGGGTCTGGAACTTCTCGACTGCCACCTTATCGGAATGAATATCCCTTCCGGTCAGGACCGCATCTTCCTTGGAGGTGAACGGTTCGTGGGCGACAAGCCGCATGCCCCATGAATTGTAGATCAGCGTATAGCCTGCAATACCGGTCGTGCCCTGATAAGCCTTGGAGAAGCCACCGTCAATGACAAGCAGTTTTCCGCCGCACTTTGTCGGCGACTGTCCGCGCTTGACCGGGACATGGCCGTTGATAATATGTGTATGCTCACCCTCAAGCCCGAATTCCCTGAGGATTTTCTCGATCACTTCCTTATCGTCAAGGAGCTGATAATACGGAGTCTTGCCCTCATTGTGGGTTTCCTTCTCAGCGATCATGCAGCGCTCGAATGTCGCCATTTTTTCCTTGCCGAAGAGAGGCGAATCCTTATTGCACCAGATCCACCACATGATATCTCTGCCCTCTTCCTTCCTAACCGGGTCTACGGCGAAGAAAGCGCGGCGGACGAGAGCATCGAGACAGTCATACAGGGCTTTTCCCTTGTATTTCTTTCCGTAGATCTCAACTTCCTTGAAGTTGCCGTCCTCCGTCATAGGAACACAGCCGTGGAAGAGAAGGTTGCCGTTAGTCACGGTATAGAGCTCGCCCTTCTGAAGAAGAAGCTGCATATGCTCCTGAAGCCGCCTGCAGTTCATGAACGCGGACTGTAGTCTCTCCATGACATAGGCTTCTTCCGGAGAAAGCCTGTTAGGATCCGCCGGGTCAACGGTAGGCAGATTCTTGTCGAGAAGATCATAGTATTTTCCGTTCTGTTCGATCTTCATCGTATCAAAATCGATACGGCTGAGCAGATCGCGGTCTTCCATGTTATATTCCGGGCGTCTTCTGACGAGCTGACCTTCCAGCTTGAACTGGATAATCGAGATAGCCTTATGAATGCGCATGTCCATGTCTTTCTCGCTGCGGGCTTTCTCTTCGCCTTTTGTCTGGAAGCATGTACACGGATCATCCCCGTACGTATTCACCGCAAACTGAGCAAGGGGTATCAGATTGATGCCGTAGCCTTCCTCGAGAATGTCAAGATTGCCGTATCGGGCCTGGATCCGGACAACATTTGCAATGCACGCAAGCTGACCGCATGCTGCGCCCATCCACTCGATATCATGATTGCCCCACTGGATGTCAAGACTGTGGTAAGCCATCAGCGTATCCATGATCTCGTCAGGTCCGTATCCTCTGTCGTAAATATCGCCGAGGATGTGCAAATGATCAACTACAAGCCTTCTCACCAACCTCGAAAGAGCTTTTATGAAATTGTCGGCATTGCCGATGCGGATGATCGTGTTGATGATCTCCTCATAGTAGGCTTCCTTGTCCGCTATATCCGCCTTTTCGGTGATGAGTTCCTCGATCACATAGCGGAAATCTTCAGGCATAGCCTTCCTTACTTTAGACCTTGTGTACTTGCTGGAAGTGTGCTTGCACACGTCAATGAGCCGATAGAGCATGACTTTGTACCAGTCATTAAGCTCTGCCTCGTCAGTAATCTCTTTCTTTACAAGTTCGATCTTTTCGCGCGGATAATAGACCAGCGTCGCCAGTTCTTTAATATCTTTTTCCGGCAGAGTATGCCCGTAAACTTCACCGATCTTCTTTTTTACAGCACCGGAGCCGTTCCTGAGAACATGGGAGAACGCTTCATATTCGCCGTGAATATCAGTGATAAAGTGTTCTGTACCTTTGGGCAGATTCAGTATTGAGCTCAAGTTAATAATTTCCGTAGATGCTTTGGCGATTGTGGGATAAAGCTGAGCCAGACGCTCAAGATATCTTCTGTCCAATTGTTCCATGGTAAAACCTTCTTTCTAAAACCTAAGAACGTCCTTTCATGATTGAAAAGACAATACCGAAAAGAACTGCGACCAGAATGACCGGCCACGCGGTTATCACGACTTTGGTAACCAGTACTATGATCAGTCCGACGACAAGTACCGCAATGAGCAGTGTTGTCAGACATCCCCAGTTGAAAGAACCGTCCAGATTCCGGAAAAGATTCAGGAATCCTCCGGTCTTTTCGACCTTGAAATCCGGTGTCCGGTCAAAGAAGCCATTGTCAAAGAACGCTGTATTTTTTTCTTTATAAGCAGTTCCCGCGCTCTCCTCGTCCTCACCGAACTCATAATCCGGCGCATACTCTTCAGCCTCGACCTCCTGATAGCCTGAATCAGACTCAGATGATACAGTTTTAGTCTGCTGATATGTAGCCTCCTCATAGCCCTGTTCATAGGTGGCTTCCCGGTATCCGTAAGAGTTCCTCGGTGCCTCCGCGATATTGCGGGCGATCAGAATCGGGTCGCCGAGCTGGTCCGTCGCTTCCTCCTCGCTCTTCCCCCTGGACACTTCAGCGTCAATATACCCTTCATAGTACCGGAGTTCTGAGGCAATTTCAGATTCTGACAGATCCTCGGACAGCTTGTTGCCAAGTGCGTTCAGAAATTCTTCTTTTGTCATAGTCGTACCTTTCAATCTGTCTGCGGCACATGCCGCATCCGTCTTAAATGACACGTGATCCGCGTCTGACAATTATAATACCATAGTTCATACACAGTTGCACATACGAAATCACGGTCCTTGTCATCGCAAGGTTTCAGCGCAGCTCACATATACGATAACTGCGCGAAAAATCTGTGATATCTTTCGGCTGTAACAAAAAAGAGCCTTACCGAAGTAAGACTCTCTTTACGTGCGGGACAAGATTCGAACTCGCGACCTTCTGGTCCGTAGCCAGACGCTCTATCCAGCTGAGCTACCCACACATTTCGTTGCTTTATCTGCAACAAATAGTATAGTACAACGGATAAGCGTTTTTGTCAACACACTTTTTACAAATTCTGCTGTTTCTGTTTTCTGTTTTTCAATGAAGATGATGTTCGCCGGCGGATCATTGATCTCACGTGCAGTCCGGCTGAACTGCCACATATACACCAATCAGTTAGCGAAAATCGGTGTGGAGTAATATCTGTCTCCGGAATCAGGGAGAATGACGACGATGGTCTTGCCTGCATTTGCAGGATCCTTCGCCACCTCGATCGCGCCGCTGAGGGCAGCCCCTGAAGAAATACCCACGAGAATTCCTTCTTTCTTCGCAATCAGCTTGGATGTTTCAAAAGCAACCTCGTTCTCAACTGTAATAACTCCGTCATAAAGCTCCGTATCGAGGGTATCCGGAACAAATCCGGCCCCGATGCCCTGAATCTTGTGAGGACCGCCGTGACCTTCCGAGAGGACCGGTGATGTCTTCGGCTCGAGAGCAAGAACCTTGATATCCGGATTCTGTTCTTTCAGGTAACGTCCGGTGCCGCTCAGGGTTCCGCCTGTGCCCACACCCGCGATAAATATGTCGATCACGCCGTCTGTATCCGCCCAGATCTCCGGACCGGTGGTCTCATAGTGGGCTTTCGGGTTGGCAGGGTTCACGAACTGACCCGGTATAAAACTATTCGGCGTCTCAGCTGCCAGCTCATCGGCCTTGGCGATTGCCCCCTTCATTCCCTTGGAACCATCTGTGAGAACAATTTCTGCGCCGTAGGCTTTAAGTATATTTCTTCGCTCCACGGACATTGTCTCAGGCATCGTGAGAATGACCCTGTAGCCCTTGGAAGCAGCGATAGCCGCAAGTCCAATGCCTGTATTTCCTGATGTAGGCTCAATGATGACAGACCCTTCCTTCAGCTTTCCGCTTGCCTCAGCATCTTCGATCATGGATTTTGCAATTCTGTCCTTCACGGAACCTGCCGGGTTAAAGTACTCGAGTTTAGCCAGAATACGCGCTTTGAGGCCAAGTTCTCTCTCAATATTCTTAAATTCGACCAGCGGTGTGCCTCCGATGAGACCGAGTGTGCCTTCATAAATATTTGCCATTACAGTTTCCTCCTCTTTTTCAGCAGGTTATTTGAACGCCGAAGCATTCCCCACATTTCCTAGCTGTTTTCTATGAATTATATCATCTATTGCTGTTTTGTCAATACACAAATTTCAAGAACGCCCTGGCGTATCTGGACCTGCGGCACAAGTATTGCGCGATGAAGACGATGAAGAATAAAAAATACCCCGGAAACCGCATGCTGCGCCCGAGGTATTCCTTTTGTCAGCTTATAACTAATTTCAGATCACATAATCCGACTGCAGAGCAGTCTCCTCATTCACAAGATCTTCCAGGGTCACGCTGTCCACATAATCATTGATCACTTTGTTCAGACCATTCCAAAAGGATATTGTCGGACAGCTTTCCGCGCGAGGGCATTCATTGATATCCGTCTCAAGACAGGCAGTCGGGGCAAGCGGTCCTTCCAGGACCCGCAGAATGCTGCCCACGGTATACTCAGACGGATTCCGGGCGAGACGATAGCCGCCGGACGACCCGCGCAGGCTCTGCACAAAACCTGCCTTGCTGAGCGGTGAGATTATCTGCTCCATATATTTAAGTGTAATCCCCTGTCTTCTGGCAATATCTTTCAGCGGGACAAGCTCCCCGGAATTATGCATTGCCAGATCCAGCATAATTCTGAGAGCATAGCGTCCCTTTGTGGAAACTTTCATCAGCAGCCCTACTTTCCTAGCGGTTTTATATGATTATATATCATACATCATAGAATTGCAAGTATGATCGGGTTTGCCTCCCTTTCTAAAGAAAAAGCCCCCGCCGGTTTCCCGGCGGAGGCCGCTCTCATCAAATGAGGAGTGATCAATCCATGTCGCGGATGATCTTTCTTGTGCGAAGAATGGATGTCGGGCTCATGGACAGCTCATCGATACCCATATTGACAAACACTTCTGTAAGTTCCGGATCAGCGCCGAGCTCGCCGCAGATACCGACCCATGTATTATGTCTGTGGCCAGCTTCGATTGTCATCTGGATAGCCTTAAGGACTGCCGGATGATGTGCGTCGAAGAATTTCTCAAGCTTCTGATTCTGACGGTCAATAGCGCATGTGTACTGTGTCAGGTCGTTTGTTCCGATGGAGAAGAAGTCAACGAGCTCTGCAAGTTCGTCTGCCATGAAGACTGCTGCCGGAGTCTCGATCATGATACCAACGGAGATGTTCTCATTGAACGGAACATCATGAGCACGAAGATCAGCCTTAGCTGCCTCGAGGAGCTTCAGTGAGCGCTCAACTTCCCACTTGGAGATGATCATCGGGAACATGATAGCTACGTTGCCGTATGCGGATGCGCGGAGAAGCGCTTTCAGCTGAGTCATGAAGATTTCTTCACGTGTCAGGCAGATACGGATTGCGCGGAAGCCCAGAGCCGGGTTCTCTTCCTTGTCAAGTTTGAAATAGTCAATCTGCTTGTCAGCACCGATATCCAGTGTACGGATAATGAGCTGCTTGCCGGCAAGAATCTCAGCAACCTGCTTGTAAGCCTGGAACTGCTGCTCTTCTGTCGGATAATCATCGTTCTGCAGATACAGGAACTCGGAACGGAAGAGGCCTACGCCCTCGCCGTCATTCTCAAGAACATAGCCGATATCGCCTACGCCGCCGATGTTGCAGTACAGATGTACATGCTTGCCGGACTTTGTAACGGACTCAAGACCCTTCATAGCATCGAGGAGTTTTCTCTTCTCGATCTCTTCAGCCTGGAGTTTCTTGTACTTGGCAAGTGTATCCTCATCCGGATCGATGAGAACAGCGCCTGCCTTGCCGTCGACGATTGCCATCTTGCCATTGACATCCTTCGGGACCTTGACCTGAACAAGTGCCGGAATGTTCATTGTACGGGCAAGAATCGCTGTATGGGAGTTTGTGGATCCCTCTCTTGTAACAAATGCAAGGACCATTGCCTTGTCAAGCTGAACTGTCTCTGACGGAGCGAGGTCATCAGCTACGAGGATGACGGGCTCTGTGAAGTTGTTGCCGCCTGCACCGCCGCCCATGAGGTCTGTAACCAGACGGGAGGAAATATCCTTGACGTCTGCCGCACGTCCTCTCATGTACTCATCTTCCATGCTGGCGAACATTGCTGCAAAGTTATCACCTGTTGTCTTAACAGCATACTCTGCATTGACCTGCTGCTCTTTGATGATCTCTTCGATGGACTCATTGTAGTCATCATCGTCAAGCATCATCTGGTGTACTTCGAAGATTTCAGCGTGAGCTTCGCCTACGTCAACGAGCGCTTTCTCATAGAGTGCCTTGAGCTCGCCCATAGCCTGCTCTTTAGCTGCGTGGAGACGCTCGATCTCTGCAGCAACGTCAGCTACCTGTACCTTCTCGATAGCTCCGTCTGCCTTGGCCATCTCTGCGATCTTGCCGATAGCGATTCCCTGATACGCTGCTTTGCCAGTGAATTTTTCCATCTCAGTGCTCCTTTTTTAATATTAGATTTGTCCAAAATCACCGCGATTATGGACAGCAAGAACATACTTCTTTGAATATTATATGACATGAAAAGCCTGTAGGCAACGGAAAAATTGTTGATTTTATACTATTTGCTCTATTTGTTGCAAATATCACCCGGCATTTTGCCATGACACAAAAATACAGGGACCGGTCCTTTGTGCAAATGTGCACAAAGCTGCCGAATCCCTGTTCTTAACTTTAGTCAGGTCAGACAGACTCACTCGACTGTCACAGACTTAGCCAGATTTCTTGGTTTATCAACATCCAGACCTTTAGCGCAGCTGACATAGTAGCCCAGGAGCTGCAGCGGGATGATTGCAAGTGATGTGGCAAAATGTTCATCTGTCTTGGGGATATATACCGTAAAATCAGCCGTATCTTCAATATTGTAATTGCCATAGGAGGTCAGCCCCATCAGGTAGGCACCGCGGCTCTTGCATTCGACCATATTGGAGACAGTCTTCTCATAAAGACCGGACTGAGTGAGAACACCGACGACAAGCGTGCCATCCTCGACCAGAGAGATCGTTCCGTGCTTCAGCTCTCCCGCCGCGTAGGCTTCAGAGTGGATGTAGCTGATCTCTTTCATCTTAAGGCTGCCCTCAAGGGAGATCGCATAGTCGATGCCTCTGCCGATAAAAAAGATATCATGAGCATTGGAATATTTGGCGGCGAACCACTGGATCCTCTCCTTATCCTCCAGCAATCTCTGGATTTTTCCCGGGAGAGTCCGGATCTCGGTCAGCATCTCCTGCGCTTTCACACGATCGATCATTCCGCGTGTAAGCGCAAATTCAATAGCAAGGATATAGGACGCAATCAGCTGTGTGGAATAAGCCTTAGTTGTCGCAACGGCAATTTCAGGACCAGCCATCGTATATAAGACATAATCAGCCTCACGCGCTATGGATGATCCCACAACGTTAACTATTGCCAGGGTTTTATTACCGAGGTTCTTCGCTTCACGAAGGGCTGCAAGAGAGTCTGCTGTCTCACCCGACTGGCTGATGACGATGACAAGATTGTCCGCAGCAAGAAGCGGTCTTCTGTACCTGAACTCGGAAGCCAGCTCCACGCGGACCGGAATACGTACAAGATCCTCAAATACATACTGGGCAGCTATACCTACATGATAGGCACTGCCGCATGCGACGATCGTAAGGCTGCTGAATGAAGACATAGCTTCGTCTGTCAGATCAGTAGATGAAAGATCAACGACCGGACCTTCCTCGCTGTCCTTCACATAAGCACCCACTGTATCAGCGACAGCCTTCGGCTGCTCATGGATCTCTTTCATCATGAAATGCTCAAAGCCGCCCTTTTCCGCGGCTTCCGCGTCCCATTTGATCTCATGCAGTTCCTTTTCGACGATATCTCCGTCCAGGTTGTAAAACTCTGCCTTACCGGCAGTCAGTCTCGCCATCTCAAGATTGCCGATATAGTAAACATTCCTCGTGTAGTTCAATATTGCCGGAACGTCGGATGCGACATAGGTCTCACCGTCGCTGACGCCGATGATCATCGGGCTGTCTTTTCTTGCAACATAGATCTCGCCGGGGTACTCCTTGAACATAACTGCCAGCGCATAGGAGCCTCGCACACGGACCATAGTCTTGGCGATTGCATCGATCGGTCCCATCTTATACTTGTGATAATAGTAATCGACGACCTTGACCGCTACTTCAGTATCTGTCTCCGAATAGAACTTATATCCTTTACGGATCATTTTGTCCTTCAGTTCCTTATAATTCTCAATGATGCCGTTATGAACAGCGACAACGTTCATGTCACCGGTCGCGTGCGGATGAGCGTTATTCTCCGACGGTTCTCCGTGCGTCGCCCACCTTGTGTGACCGATACCGCAGTTTCCGGGAACCGCAGTGCCGGCATTGGTCTTTTCCGAAAGAACCTTAAGCCGTCCTTTAGCTTTCACGACAGCCGGGACCTTATCGGCGTCACGCACCGCTATTCCGGCAGAATCATAACCTCTGTACTCAAGTTTCGACAAACCTTCGAGCAGGATCGGAGCAGCCTGTCTCGGACCTATGTACCCGACAATTCCACACATAATCAGTTTCTCCTCTCAAATAACATGGGCGATGGCACATTGCACGCCTCATCGCACTGTGCCCTCACTTCGTTCCCTGACGTTCTGACTTCACGACCGGGGGACGGCTCGGACATCTTTTCCCTGCCGCACAAAGCAGCTGTCTCGCAGACAGCGAAATGACCTCTGAACTTATATTCATCAGGACTTAATCAGTATAATCTCTGATTCCAAAAATGTAAAGGCGTTCACCACACCGACAGCTTGAGCGCACAAGGATTACAAACTATTGCTGTATCCGCACCTGCAAATCTACATTTTGCCCATTCGGGGACAAATATATAAATTTTTTATCCAAAAAATGCACAATTTTCCCATATTTTTTACTCAAATTCTCTTCTATATGTTACAATACATGTAGTGTCATTGCACAGGTCTCTCCTGACAGAGACAGTACCAAAGCGCTTTTATTATTACCAAATATAAAAGAAAGAGAGGTTTCACATTATGCAAAACTCAATGTTAGCAATGATTCTGGCCGGTGGTCGTGGTAGCCGTCTGAAAGACCTTACCAACAAAGTGGCCAAGCCAGCCGTCTCATACGGTGGAAAGTACCGTATCGTCGACTTCCCGCTTTCCAACTGCGCGAACAGCGGTATCGATGTTGTCGGTGTCCTTACACAGTATGAATCTGTTGAGCTGAACTCCTATGTTGCCGCTGCCGGCAACTGGGGTCTTGACAGCCGTGACAGCGGTGTCTTCGTACTTCCGCCGCGTGAAAAAGCAGATGCGGGTCTCGATGTATATCGCGGCACAGCAGATGCTATTTCCCAGAACATTGACTTTATCGACAAGTATGATCCGGAGTATCTGCTCGTACTCTCCGGTGACCACATCTACAAAATGAACTATGACAAAATGCTGGACTATCACAAAGAGAAGGGCGCTGACGTAACAATCGCCGTCCGCGAAGTTCCGTGGAAAGAAGCTCCTCGTTTCGGCATCATGAATACGGATGCTGATCTCAACATCGTTGAGTTCCAGGAAAAGCCGAAGGAGCCGAAGAGCAATCTTGCATCCATGGGTATTTACATCTTCTCATGGAAGAAGCTTCGCGCTATCCTCGTAGCTGATATGGTCAACCCGGATTCCAGCCATGACTTCGGCAACGATGTCATCCCGACATACCTGAACGCCGGCGACAAGCTTGTTGCATGGAAGTTCAAGGGATATTGGAAGGATGTAGGAACCATCGATTCTCTGTGGGAAGCTAACATGGATCTTCTCGACAAGAAGAACGAGCTCGATCTCGGTGACAGCTCCTGGAAGATCTACACAGATGATGCTCCGGCTCTTCCGCAGTACATCGGACCGGACGCTTCTGTTGAGAATTCCTATATTACACAGGGCGTTGTCGTAAACGGCGAAGTAAAGAATTCTGTTCTGTTCACAAACGCTGCAGTAGCAGCCGGTGCCAAGGTCATTGATTCTGTCCTTATGCCGGGCGCTGTTGTCAAAGAAGGTGCCTGCGTAGTCCGCTCACTTATTGCTGACGGTATCGAAATCAGTGCTGGCGCTGTCGTAGGAAATGCTGACAGCGAAGAGATCACGCTTGTAGCACAGAATGTGTAAAGGGGGTAGAATAAAATGGCAGTAAAAGCATTAGGCATTGTCACTTCCGGCAATCGCATTAAAGTTGAAGGCATGCAGGCATTCCGCCCTGTATCTGCATTTACATTCGTCGGTCGTTACAGAATGATCGACTTCCCGCTCTCCAATCTCAGCAACTCCAATATTGAGAGAATTCAGGTATTTGCAGGCGCAAATCCGCGCTCTCTCGCTGAGCATGTCGGCACAGGCCGTCACTATGGTATCAACAGCAAGCGCGGCAAGATCCAGCTTCTGTTCTCACCCGAGAGTGAAGTAAACGAAATCTACAACACAGACATCGCTTCCTTCCTGTATAATAAAGATGTCATCGAGAGAGCTCCGGGCGATTATGTCGTCCTTGTCCCGTCTTACATGGTATTCGCCGAGAACTATGAAGATCTTCTGGAAGCACATGTTGCTTCCGGCGCTGACATCACTCTTCTGTATCACAAAGTTGACAATGCTGATGTCGCTTACATGAACTGCGAATATCTGAAACTTGACGATGAGAAGTCTGTTCTCGCCATCGAGACGAACATCGGCGGAAAGGCCAACAAGAACATCTTCATGAACAGCTACATCATGAAAAAGGATCTGTTCCTTGCCCTCATTGAGGAAGCTAAGAAGACATCCTCCATGTACAATCTGTTCAACATCGTAAATGACAAGGCCGCTAAGGAAGAGCTGAACATCAAGGGCATTCAGCATGAAGGATACTTCGAAGCCATCACAGACTTCAAGTCCTATTTCAGAGCTAACCTTGAGCTTACAGACTATGCGACAGCAGCAAGCCTGTTCACAGAGAAATGGCCGATCTACACAAGAACAAATGATGCATGCCCGACCCAGTATCTCCCGGGCGCTTCTGTAAAGAAATCTCTCATCTCCAACGGCTCTCTTATTGCCGGCACAGTTGAGAACTGCATCATCGGCCGCGGCGTCGTTATCGAGGAAGGCGCAGTAGTCAAGAACAGCGTCATCTGCTCCGAAGTCACTATCGCAGCCGGAACAGTTATCGAGAACCAGGTCGTTGACAAGTACGCAAGCATCCTTCATGCCAAGGAGATCGTCGCTGATCCTGAGAATCCGGGATACATCAAGAGACTTGACACTCTTTAATCCCATTTGGTAATAATAAGCAGGGGCTGCTGCCGTAACAGGCAGCAGCCTTTTTTGCAAATGATAAAAATAGCACTTGCCGAAAGTGCTTTTATCTGTTAATATAGATAAGTACGAATTGTATAGTATTCCTCGATAGCTCAATGGTAGAGCACTCGGCTGTTAACCGAGTTGTTGTAGGTTCGAGCCCTACTCGGGGAGTTCGATGAAGATTTTCTTCATCCCCTGGATCTTTAGCTCAGTTGGTTAGAGCAGTCGGCTCATAACCGATCGGTCCGGGGTTCAAGTCCCTGAAGATCCATTCGCTGCCTGACCGGGCTAACCGCCCGGAGGTAGGCAGGGAAGCTTCAGAAAATATCTGGCTCTGTGGTACAGTTGGTTAGTACGCCGCCCTGTCACGGCGGAGGTCGAGGGTTCGAGTCCCTTCAGAGTCGTAGGGCTGGGCAAAAGCCCGGCCCTTTTATTTCACAACTGCGCCGGCATGGCGAAATTGGCAGACGCAAGGGACTTAAAATCCCTCGGAGTAACATCCGTGCCGGTTCGAGTCCGGCTGCCGGCACTAAGTAAATCCCCGATATTGCTGAGGTATCAGCGCTATCGGGGATTTATTTTTATCTTATGTAAAGCAGATAAAGAAGCAGCGTTAAAACAATGCTACCAAATTTCCGGTCAACTACTCATCTTCCTCTCGCACATTGATTTTGAGATCAGGGTCTATTCCGTAAAAGTCCTTGTATCCCGCCCACTGTTCATCATTTTCCAGTGTAATATCATGAACAAAGTTCTCATTGCTGAGATGTCCGATGGTCACTTCTGTTTTCCCTTGTGCTTCAGCGTTTCGGACAGATCGAAGACGCATGATATCCTGCAGCATTATGCTGGAATATATGCATATATAAAAACCAATTGCAGCATATGCGACGACCTTTAAATACTTCTGCAGTTCGATATTGAAAAAAATCTTATCGCAGGTCTCAGGTATCAGTGAAAGCATCTGGTACAATAACACGATCCAAAAGATATAGCTCCCGCAAAAGCACCTGTATGTCATTGGGGATACAATAAGGAACGGAACTGCAGGAACGACAATAGATATAATTGCGCCCATACATTGCCAGAACCTTCCTGCCTGCCAGGAAAAGACGCCTACCGTTACAACTATTGCAACCAGGGTCAGCAGCAACAGCATTAGGGAAACAACATTCTTGGCCGCATGGTCGTACTCACGCGTCTGGTCGGCGAGGAGCATAACAGGATTTGCAAAGCAGATAAAAGCAGTTCCGATATCTGCCATTTTTCCGGCTATTCCGTCAAGAAATTTCCTTCGCGCTTTCCATATCAGGAAAGTGACGACCGTGATCGAGATGACGATTGCAGGAAGCTCCAGATAACATATATTAATAATCCAGCCGAACCGATTGACCATCGCAGCCAGCATACCTGATGTATTGACGCCACGGTAAAAATCATCACCGCTGGCAACATTCCTGTACGTCGAATTAGAAAACATGAGCGCAATGCCAAGAACTACCCCGGCCAGGAAGCCCATTTCCGGCAGCCGGACACGTCTTTCAGTTGCAAAAGTATACGCGATCATAAACAGCGCCAGGCAAAGATTATATACCGTGAAATGCTCTACAATGAGGCTTCCTGCACATCCAAGCAGAACATAGCCGAGCGCATGCAATATAGATGTTGTAACATTTTCCCCATCGAGACGGCGATAGACATACTTCACATAGACAAGACTGAAAACAACGCTGGTTATGTAATTGGCAAATCCGGATGTCCAGCCGATCGTATCTGAAAATATCATAAGCGGCATAAAAAACAGGAACAGCACAGAGACATACTCTGTCTGTTTTTCATAAGCGATGCTGTCGAGCAAGTAGACAAGAGCTGTCAGCAGCGCTGCCTGGAGCAGCACTTTTGCTGAGTAGAACCTCGTCATTAGAATAATGATCAGGTAACCCAGATATCGTCCACCGTATCCGTCGAACCAATTTGCAAGCCGGCTAAGTCCCGGCGTCCCACCCCATCTGAAGTCATCATCACAATAGGGAATAACAAGAAATAAAATCGCGAATGCAATAAAAAGACCTATGTACTTACGGACTTTATCCTTCTTGCCTGCATGTATTCCGATGTTCAATTTATTCGTCACGGTCTTTCTCCTTTGAAGCGTGTCTTGCAATAATATATTTCGGTCTCCCTTTCAGTTCTTCATATATCCTCGCTATATAGAACCCGATGAGGCCGAGGCTGATCATGATAATGCTCCCGATGAACCCTTCTAGCAGGATGACAGTTGTGAAACCTCCCAGAGCCTTCCCGCCTATTTTCTGGACAAGCGCAACTATGCTGCTTACAAGCGACACAATAAACACAAGGACTCCGCAGACAGTCACCATCTGCATCGGGGCCGTCGAGAACGTTGTGATGTTGTTGATGGCATACTTGATGAGTCCGACAGTAGACCATTTGCTCTCGCCGGCGACACGTTCCTGCACGTCATACGTAACAGTGGCCGTCCTGAACCCCACCCACGACGACTGCGCACGGAAGAACGCATACTTTTCTTTCATGCTGACAATAGCGTCAATAGCTTTGCGGTCAAGCAGCTTGAAATCGGATGTATTCTCCATGTCAAAGCCGCTGGCGGCGCTGATAAGGCCGTAGAAAGCTTTTGCGGCAAATGCGTGCATGCCGCTCTCCTTACCGCGGCTGCTTTTTACGCCTTCAATCACCTCATATCCCTGTTTCCAAAGCCGGTACATCTCCACGATTTTTTCCGGAGGATGCTGCAGGTCGCAGTCCAGGACTACGGCACACTCGCCCCTTGATTCAGCAAGACCTGCCGCAACGGCTGCCTCCTTCCCAAAATTCCGGGAAAAGCTTATGCCACGGATATCCGGATCATTAGACGCAAGACTTTCTATTTCGATCCAGGTCCTGTCTTTTGAACCGTCATCAACGAACAGGATCTCGAACGGTATCTGTTCCCTGCTCAAGATCTCGGAGATGGTCGTGCCTGCCGTTCCAATCATGGCTTCTTCATTGTATGCAGGTAAAATAACTGTAAGCATTCTGTGGTCCCCTCTCTAATTTCTCTCATTCAGCCTTTCTAAACGCAAAATATCTCTGACCCGTATAATTGAGTACGACAAACAGTCCCATACCGACGAGCATCGCGCCGTTTTCCTGAACCTTCAGAGGCATGGAAGACAGCAGCCTTGCGGTAAGCGGTTTTGCAATGCCGTACGCAAACAGGTAGCAGACCGAAATATTGATAATAAATCTCACAACGATTTTCCAGTTTCTTTCCTTATTCTCAAACGTGTAATACTTGTTCAGAAAATAACTGACAATGCTTCCGACAATATAATTTGCAGCAGAAGACACCCAGTAACTGAAGTGAAAAACGTTATAGAATGAGAACATGACCGCAGTCCCCACCAGCGTATTGATCATGCCGACCAGAACGAACCTGATCATTGTCTTATCGAACATCGCGCCTCCTTTTCATAATAAACATAGACTCTCGGAATCTCTGAGCCGCATAAATACTGGCTCTCAGAGGTTCCATTTTTAAAATTCCCCCACCTTTTCTGCGAAAAAC
>JBGUWZ010000034.1:0-43720 GCA_045221675.1 Lachnospiraceae bacterium
AATGCATGCGTGCTAAGACCATCCTTAAAGTGACTGTCCGTGGACATCTTGCCGGGTCTGCTCCGAGTAAGTATGAAACAGAACAAAGTGGCTTTGCACTGCGACCTGAGCAGACAAAAAATGAACGGGTTTATACGATAGTGAGCCCTTTGGTAGGAGATTTTAACGCATGGAATTTATGTGCGGCAATTTGCGCGATGCTGGATCATGGTCTTCGGATGGAAGAGGTAATTTCACGAATTGCATGGATCCGTCCAATCGCGGGGCGGATGGAAGAACTGTTTTTCGGTCAGCCTTACCGACTTGTTCTGGACTACGCGCATACCCCGGATGCCTTTCGCCATATCCTTCCGTTCCTGAAAATGACCAAAGAAGGAAGACTCATAACACTGACGGGTTCAGCCGGTGGGCGGGACAGAGGGAAACGCCCCGAGATAGGCCGCCTTGTCACGGAGTATTCAGACCTGGTCATTTTTACTGCTGATGATCCCCGCATGGAGGATGTGAACGGAATCATAGATGATCTCATCTCTGAGAGTGAAAAAAAGAACAATATTCGGATCCCGGATAGAAAGAAAGCCATCGCAGAGGCCTTACGCATGGCCAAGGCGAGCGGATGGGAATTCGCGTGTCACACCTGGGGTCATCTCAGCGTGACGGGCAAGTCCGTGGAGTCACTCTCGGCAGATCAGGACAGATGGCAGAATACTGTCGCGAATATAACGGGTAAAACGGATACGATCATTTTTGCGCATGGGAACGATATAGGAACATGGAGAGACTATGACGCGTCCACGAATGACGTATACGCGTATTTCGAGCGTATGGGCTACAATTTTTACGCGAATGTCGATGCCACGAGCGAATACTGGGTCCAGATCCGCAAGGACTATGTGCGTCAGGGGCGTATCGACTGCGACGGACTGCAGATGTGGCGGGCAAAGTCGGGCGCGGCGAAGACGAACGTATTCGAGAATTTCTTCAATGTGAATGATGTGTTCGATTCGAGGAGACCGACACCGGTGAGTGCGACCGGAAAGTCCTGATTTTGCGGCATTCTGTTTCGATCACGGTATAATTGAGTTAATACTTCGGCTGGTGAGGGATGTTTCTGCCAATCCCCTTAAGGATCAACTGCGGCTCCTCGATATTCTGATTTATGATAAGCTGATCGGAAATACGGACAATCATATCAAGAACCTGTCTCTTCTTTATTCATCGGATGTCAGGTCAGCAAGACTTGCGCCTGCTTATGATCTTCTCTCGACATTGGTATACAGGGAATCCACGTCAGATATGTCGATTGCTATAGCAGGAGAGATGCGATGGGATAAGATTACGAAAGAAACATTTGTACAGGCCAACCGGGAGATGGGTCTTTCGAAAAAGATTATTGCAAATGAGTACGGACGACTTTCATCCGGATTTCCTGCGGCAATTCGGGAATCTGCTGAAGAAATGGAAGCGGAAGGTTTTACGAATGCTCCGGTGGTCGCTCGGAAAGTGTTGGACTTACGGTAACGAAGCTGCTCCAAAATGTAGATTTTTGAAAAAAGTATGGTACAATAACATGTAACAAACATGCCAAATGCATGAAATATGGGCATAGGGAACTCCTGTCTCATGCTTTTTCCGGCGTACCGAATTGTCTGCTTTTTGAAATAGACAGCATATGGCAAAAGCAAATCCAGCCGCTATTAGCGAATCACCGGAGCCTTGTGGACAGATAATACGTTCCCTTCATCTCATCCGAAAAAAGAAGAAAGCGAGTGGATTTCATGAACAAAACCAGAATATTTCTGATCGTCCAGTCCGTTCTGTGCATCCTGCTTGCTGTGATGCTCGCCGCAGCTGCTATCGGGATCTACCGGGAAGGTCTGGTCCTGAAAGCGGCAGATCCCCTGAGCTGGATCTACACGCGCGAAAAGGTGGCTGCAGCGCTGCGCCCGATACTGCCGCTGCTGGTGCTCAGCCTCGCAGTGACCGCCGTTGGGCTGTTCCTGGGTTTCCGGGACGAAAACGGAGAGAAGCTCATTAAGGATACCGAATGTCTGCGGGATCTGACGGTGGGCCGTGTGGCTGAAGAGAGCGCTGAAATGAAAGCAGAACGAAGCCGGCAAAAGAGGCTGCTCTGCGGCGGCTGGATCGTTTTCGCGCTCTGCATGATCCCTGTCCTTTTATACATCACAAACGGGGATCATTTTCCCAACGGAGATCTGGAGCCGGTTTTTCTCGCACTTGCCGGGCATGTGTTTCCCTGGGTCGCTATGGGCCTGGCCGCCCTGATGATTTCCACTGTGTTTCAGGAAAAGAGCATGCACAGGGAGATTGAGGCAGCGAAAGTGCAGATAAAAGCAGAAAAAGCTTCCGGAGCTCAGCCG
Source organism: Lachnospiraceae bacterium (assembly GCA_045221675.1). Lineage (GTDB taxonomy): Bacteria > Bacillota > Clostridia > Lachnospirales > Lachnospiraceae > Chordicoccus. The sequence continues at coordinate 2,382 of JBGUWZ010000034.1, forward strand.
GAGACAAGGAAAGAAGAGAAGAAATCGCTTGCCGGGAGAATCCCCCTGCTGCGCACGGTTCTGTTGGTTCTGGCGGTCGTGCTTATCATTGCGGGCGTGTTTAACGGCAGCGCAAGGGACGTCTTTGGAAAGGCGGTAAAAATCTGTACGGAGTGTATTGGCCTTGGATAATAATAATAAAAAAACTGGGCGGGCTTCGCTCCGCCCCTCTACGAGAAGACTCATCCAGCTTTACAGCGCGCTTCTGCACAACGCACATATGAAAGGATTCATTGACGGGGAGATCTATCAGGGCAAGGCTAAGTACGCCTGTGTCCCGGGCTTCAACTGCTATTCCTGCCCCGGCGCTGTAGGAGCATGCCCCCTGGGCTCTATCCAGAACGCCCTGGCTTCCACCGGACACCGGGCCGGCTGGTATGTGATGGGGATTATCATGCTCTTCGGCGTCATCCTTGGAAGAACCATCTGCGGGTGGCTCTGCCCATTGGGACTGATCCAGGAGCTGCTGCACAAGATCCCGACCTATAAAATCAGGAAGAGCCGCATTACCCGTGCTCTGTCCTGGCTGAAGTACGTGCTGCTTGCCGTGTTCGTTGTGGCGATTCCCCTGTGGTACGGGCTGAAGCATGATATTCCTGTGCCGGGATTCTGCAAATACATCTGCCCCGCCGGGACCTTTGAAGGCGCGGTCGGCCTGCTGTCCAATCCCAATAACACGGGGCTGTTCGGCATGCTGGGTATCCTCTTTACCCGAAAATTCACGATCATGCTGATCATCGGACTGGCCTGCGTGTTCTGCTATCGGAGCTTCTGCCGTTTTATCTGCCCCCTCGGTGCAATTTACGGGCTGTTCAACCGCTTCTGCCTGGTAGGCGTGCGGGTGGATGAGGATTACTGCAACGGCTGCGGCGCCTGTGTGCGTGGCTGCGGCATGGACGTGCGGCACGTGGGCGACCATGAGTGCATCCACTGTGCCAGATGCATAGACGGCTGCGCGCAGAAGGCCATCTCCCTCAAGGCAGGAAAGGCTGTGCTGAAAGCCCCGGCAGGAACCCTGAGCGCGGACGAGGAGACGAAGCGCAAAAAAGGTGGACGGATCGCCTGGGGTCTTGCCCTGGCGCTGCTGTGTTTTGCTCTTGTGTGGTTCAACTTCCTTGATCCCGCTGTCCGAGCGGAAAAAGGGACGGGAAGCACTGTGCAGGGACAGACGGAAAGCGCTGTAGGCTACGAGGTCGGCATGGAGCTGGAGGATTTCACCCTGACCTTACTGGACGGCACGCAGTTCCGCCTCGCGGATACGCGCGGCAAGGTCGTTTTTATCAATCTCTGGGCCACCTACTGTACACCCTGCGTACAGGAGCTTCCGCATTTTGACGCGCTGTACCGGGAACATGGGGACGACATCGCCATGCTCGCCGTACACTCCTCCATCGTGACGGACGATCCGGCGGAGTTCCTGGCCGACAAGGGCTGGGAGATCCCATTCGCCGTCGATACGGAGGACGACACGCTCTGGAAGATCGTCAACGGTTCGTCCACCCTGCCGCAGACCATTGTCCTGGATCGGAACGGCACGGTCGTCTATAACCAGAAGGGTTCCGTAACGCCTGAGGTGCTTGCCGCACTCTACGAGCAGGCCTCCGAGGGATAAGAACACATACACGCTGTCAATAATATTCAAGTCTCGCTCGCGAGACTTGAATTTAAACCGTAAGATTGAGAGGAGACAGTATGGGTATCATCATTTCACTGCCGGTATCGCTGTTGCTGTTCTGGCTTGTGCTCAAGCCGAAGAAGCCAGACCCGTTTCCGAAAGGAGGTCTGTGGCGGCTTCTGATTGCCGGAGCGATCAGCACCGTTTTTGCCACGATCCTGTCCCATATGTTCAGCCTGGTCATCGTCGCGATCCGCATCGGGCCGGACAATGTTGCGGAGTTCATAAACAGGATGCGCACCGATATGGCAACGGCGGGTGATTTCCTGCAGAGCCTGTCCCTAAATAAAACAAAGTCGCCGCTGATGACGCTGCTGTCCACGATGATCACCGCCGGCCTTCTTGAAGAGCTTTGCAAGTATTTCGCATGCCGCGTCGCTATCCGCAAGAAGGGCATGGTCCGCACCTGGATGGACGCGCTGATCTGCTTCACAGTGGTGGGTCTCACTTTTCAGATTCTGGAGAACCTCTTGTACGGCGGGAGTTACGGCATTATTGTGGCGATCCTCCGCAATCTGGCGCCGGGCCATTTCATCTTCGGCGTGATAATGGGCTGGTATTACGGCAAATATATGATTACCGGGGAGAATACATACCGTTTCCAGTGCATCCTGTGGCCGGCGCTGATCCACACGCTCTACGACACGGCGCTCAACTTGATGTCCAACTACGATGCTGATGCGGGAACAGGCAAGATCTATATCGCGATGGGTCTGCTGGCTTTTGTCGGTGCATTTGTGATGGCCGTTACCATTATCGTCAAGCTTGTGCGCTGGCACAAAGACGGCAAACTGGATACGCCGATCCCGGGCGCTCCCGGGGAGCCCGCGGTCTGAAGCTTTTTTAACGGAAGGCGAAGATCCCGGCACGTACCTGAACAGATCCGGATCGTGCGGACAGCACAAAAAACTCCCGGAGCGGAGGAACGGAATAAGCGACTGAATGATAAATGATATATAAATAAAAATAAGGAGGATCATTATGAAAAAGTTCAGAAAAGTCCCGGCAGTGTGTCTCCTGCTTGCCCTGGCAGTTGTCATGCTCGCCGCATGCGGCAAGAAGGCAAATTATGAGGTGCAGGTCAACGATGCGTCCGGTAATCCTGTCTCCGGTGTCTCGATCCAGTTCTGCTCGGATACCGAGTGCAGCATGGGCACCACCGACGAAAAAGGCATTGCGGTCTTCGAGAAAGAAGCGGGCAGCTATACCATCCATGTGCTCAAGGTGCCGGAGGGATATGCCCAGGACGACACGGAGTATACCGCACCCGATAAGCCGGGTCAGGTTGTCATCGTCCTCAAGTGACGCGCTGCGGCGCCCTATGCACGGCGTGATAATAATGTGACACAGCGTGTGAAATCATGTCGTCAGTAACGAAAAGAAAGGAAAGATCATCATGAAAAAAATGATTAGCATTCTTCTGCTGGTTGTCCTTCTGACTGCCGCACTGAGCGTCACCGCCTATGCGGATTCGGGAATCGGCGTTGAGTCCGGACAGAATATGCCGGACTTCACGGTAGACCTGACGGACGGAACCACCGCTACGCTATCCGAGCTTCTGAAGGAGAAGGATCTGGTCGTGCTCAACATCTTCGCAAGCTGGTGCAAACCCTGCGAGAGAGAGTTCCCTGAAATGGAAGAGGTCTACCAGGCGAACAGCGACCGCATGGTGATCCTTTCCTTGTCGGGTGAACCGAACGACACGATGGAAATCATTGCCGAATACAAGGAAAGCCACGGACTCTCCTTCCCGATGGGACTGACGGGCGATACGCTGAGCGTCAAGACTGCCTCCTTCCCGGTGACCGTCTTCATCGACCGCAACGGAATGGTCGGTCTGGTCAAAGTCGGCGCCTTTGTCGACAAAGCGGAGTTTGAGAGCAAGGTCAGCTACTTCCTCTCTCCGGATTACAACGGAAAGCCCCTCAAGACAGAAAAGGCCGTAAACTACATGCGCTACATCGAAATAGCCATCCCGATCGCTATGCTCGTGCTGGTCATCGGCAGATGGGGCCTCTTCCGTAAGGCCGGAAAGAAAGGCTGGCACAGCTTGATCCCGCTGCTGAATGACTACGATGAGTATTCCATGGTGTGGAAAGGATGGATCGGTGTCTTCGCCGCGCTGTGCTTCCCGCTCGGCATCCTCTGCAACTTAGCCGGTCTGCCGTACTTCATCGCTCCCATTCTGTATTTTGCGGGCTTTCTGCTCGGCATCCCGGAGAGCGTCAAACTGGCTAAAGCCTTCGGCAAGAGTACATTCGTCGGCGTGCTGATGGCGATCCCCGGGATCAAGGAGATCAGCCGCCTGATCCTCGGTCTCGGCAAGGCGAAGTTTCAGGCTCCTGCTTCCGATGCAGCAAATGCATAACGCTGAAACCGGAATTAATCCGTCCCGATGCAGGTTGCAACAAATCAAAGATAATTGTTGCGGCCTGCTCTTTTTTTGTTTTTTGATTTTATATTTTGCAATCAATGATGCAGACCTTCTTGGTTTACTACGAAAAGCATATCTTGTTGCTCGAAAATTAAAGCTGAGAGACTTTGAAGAATGGATAAATCATGAGTTAAATGGTTATGGCAAGAGCGATAAGATTCCGCAGTATCGTATTTACAAGGGTGAGATCAAGGCATGGAACCCTTATCATGGTTGGGTTCCTGTAGTATTTGATAGAGATTTGGATTTGTCAGTTCATGAAGCTCGAGAGCCTATTTCATGTTTGGTTGATGTCTATAATAATACGGATACAAAGTTTGCGCAGGTGACATTCAATGATGACATTAATGCTAGACTGTCCGAATATGCCCCCTTCCCAACAAAATATTGTTTACAAATTTCTACGAACAGATTGTTCTCGACGTTTGAAAGCATTAAAAATATAGTTTTAGATTGGGCGATTACATTAGAAGAAAATGGCATACTTGGAGATGGAGTTCAATTCTCGGTTGACGAAGTCAAGAAAGCAGAGGAGTCTGCAGCGATATATAGTTATACCAATAATTTCTATGGTAATGTGAATAATACTCAGATACAACAAGGAACGGAAGAATCGCAACAGAATCATGAATAAAAATACAATAATACTTTTAGGCAATGTTAGAAACTCTCAAATTCAACAAGAGACAACAGATTCAAGTCAGGAAAGCCAAAATGAAGTCTCTGAACCACAGGAGAAATCATCTTCTATTAAACAAGGGTCAGAGACAGAAAGCACTAAAGTCACAGACCTGGGTATTATCAATCCCAAAGTTTTTATTTCATATAGTTGGTCGAGTGAAGAATACAAATCCGTTGTACTTCAGCTTGCAGAAGACTTGAGGCGTGATGGTGTCGATGTGATACTGGATAGATGGGATTTAAGGGCAGGCCAGGACAAGTATTACTTTATGGAACACAGTGTTCAGGCTGCCGACAAGGTCTTGATTCTCTGTGACTCAAAGTATATGGAAAAGGCAAATAATAGAACTGGAGGTGTTGGTGATGAAACAGCGATTATTACTCCAGACGTTTATGGAAATAATGAGCAAGAAAAGTTCATACCAGTTTTGATGGAAGGAAAGGATGTTGTTCCTAAGTATCTGAAAGGGAGAATCGGTGTCGACTTAACCCCTGGAGATCGTAAAAAGAAATATAAAGAGCTTCTTCGTGTGATTTTTGAGAAACCAATTTATCAAAAGCCAGTACTTGGACAGCCTCCAAAATGGTTAGACGCGCCTATGCTGGATACTAGGCAGAATTTACTCGATGAAGGATAGTAGCCCAGTAGCTTCATGGATGAAGCAGAATAGATCGGTTTTATGATAGTTTTCGAAATCAATGACCAATTTTTGACCAAATAAAAACTGGCAAAACAGAATAACAGTGATAATATGTATAAATCTTGTGGTTCTATTATAATGCAGACAACAAGATATCATACTATCCAAAAGTGCATTATTGAATTCGAATAATGTAAAATCGCTAGGGATCCGCATAGATAGCGGATCCTCATTTTTATCGTCTGCAAATATAAAGCTGACGGATTCGAGGGACACGGAGAGAGAAATCTTGTATACTTAGAGCTGAATACAACTAACGCGGGAGGTCAAAATCATGCAGGCATTTCTTGTATTTCAGAGTGATTTCGGAATGGCGGACGGTGCCGTGAGCGCCATGAAGGGCGTAGCCTACTCGGTGGATCCAAGCCTTGTGATCAGCGATATTACTCATGAAATAACACCATATAACATATTCGAAGCATCTTATCGTCTATTTCAGACACTGCCTTATTGGCCGGCGAATACCGTTTTCGTATCTGTCGTGGACCCGGGGGTGGGTACCAGCCGGCAGAGTGTCATAGCCAGGACATCCGGCGGGCAGTATATCGTTACCCCCAATAACGGAACCCTGACCCACATAGCAGCTTTTCTGGGCATTACGGAGCTCCGGCTGATCGAGGAGCAGAGAAACAGGCTGAAGAACAGTGAAGCATCCTACACCTTCTATGGACGAGACGTCTATGCCTATACCGGAGCCAGGCTGGCAGCGGGTCTGATTTCCTTCGAGGAGGTGGGACCCAGGCTGGAGATGGATGACCTGGTCTCTCTGGACCTTTATGGAGCGACGCTTAAGGGATCTTCCGTGACCGGACAGATCGATATTCTGGATGTGCGCTTTGGTTCTCTTTGGACCTCGATTCCCTTCGAGACCTTCAACGAGCTGGGAATCTCTTTTGGAGATTATACCGAGGTGCGCATTTTCCGTGACAATTCCCTGGTCTATATCAATCAAATCACCTACGGCCGTTCCTTCGCGGATGTCATGGTCGGCATGCCTGTGCTCTACATGAACAGCGTAGGGCATATGGCTCTTGCCATCAACCAGGGATCTTTCGCAAGAGCTTACAATATCGGGACGGGTTCGCCATGGACTATTGTGCTCTCCAGGGTCAGAGGCAATCTGCGGTGACCGGTAATGGCAGGTTCACACTCATTACAATAGCGATTTTGGAACGTTCGATCTGCAAACGTATTTGCTTATAAGCGTCGATACATTATTCGGAGGAAGACCCGCATGAACGATATGCTCGTTGGGATACTTGGGCTCTCGGCAATTGCGGCCACCGTTATCTCGCTCACTAGGGGCAAGATGCTGCCTGCTATGGCGTTCATACTGTGGCCTTCTGTTCTTGCGCTTGCGATGGTAGCTGCCGGGCGCGGCGGATGTACCGATCAGGAACCACATCAAGGCCAGCGCCCTGTATGTCTGGGGATTCTCATTCCTGTGCCTTGTGTTCGCCATTTTCATCGGACTTGTTCCGTTTTAAAACCTGAGTTTCTTTGTTCTTAGTCCGATTCGATTGAATTCGAATTATTTAAAACGAAGGGGCTGTCGCATTAGACGGTGTCACCACTATATATGGCAGACATTTGCAAATAACGTCTGCCATATATAGTGGCGGCGCGCCTTAATGCGGCAGCCCCACATATTATTAGAGTCACAGCTTTTTATGCTGTCTTCAGTGTAATTGTAACATCGCCGTATGAAGCCGGGGCTTCGTATTCTGCGGAATCCTTTTCAAAACCTTCAGGAACGGTCAGTACATGAATTGTGTAAGAGCCCTCATCAAAACCGTCAAAAGAAGCGATTCCATTTTCGTCAGTCTCAGCCATATTGCATGTGATGTCTGAACAGAACTGAATGCGTGCGCCCTTTATGCCTTTCGCGGATTCATCCTGCACGATGACGCGATAAACATTTCCGGGATTTTTTGGGATTTCTGAGCTGCCGGAGCTTGAACCACATGCTGCAAGCATGGCTGCCATGATAACTGCGAGTAATAAGGCTGTTCCTTTTATAAATCTTGTCATTGTATTTGAATTCCTTTCATTTTTCTGAAGATATTTTGATTTTTAGTTTGCTCCGGCTGGTCAGACAGAGCTGCCGGTTTTTTCGTAATCTCTGTTACAGTTTTTATCTGTTACATCTTTTTATACGAAGACATTCCTGTGCAGGTACAAAAATTATAAAATAATCTCCACTTACAGAGATGCTGATGGGCGGTCCAATCGGACTTCCAGCGTTTCTCAAGATAAGCGCTGCTATTAATTAGCCATTCTTTACCCTCTGTAATTGATTTATCTGCCTAAATGAATATATAATGAATATAGAAGAGGTGCTGCTATATAGGAAGTTTTCCTGTCCAGCACGAAATCGGTAGGAAGAGGATCATTTTGGCATAGCAAAATCTAAAGGAGTGAGAAAATGGCTGCTAAGAAAACAAACAATGAAATTGTTGAGAAGGAAACTGCAGAGAAGACAAGTGCAGTAGAGGCTGTGACAGAAGAGAAAGCCGCCCCGAAAAAACCTGCAGCAAAGAAGACTGCAGCAAAGAAGACTACGGCAAAGAAGACTACAGCAAAGGAGACTGCAGCAAAGGAGACTACAGCAAAGAAGACTACAGCAAAGAAGACTACAGCAAAGAAAGCTGCTCCGAAAAAAGCGTCTGCGAAAACAGCCGCAGCTAAAAAAGCTGCTGCGGATGAGGCTGCTGTGGTTGAGGCTGCTGTGGTTGAGGCTGCCGCGGTTGAGACTGCTGCGGTCGAGACTGCTGCGGTAGAGGCTGTTGTGGAAGAGAAGTCTGTGGAAGAGAAGGCTGATGAGATCCTGGCTGCTGCCCTGGAGCAGGCCCCGGCACAGGAGCCCGAGTCACCGCGCAGGAGTATAGCATTTATCGGGTCTGAGTGTTATCCGTTCGTAAAGACCGGCGGACTTGGAGACGTCATGTACTCTCTGCCCAAGGCGCTGATCAAAAGGAACTGCGATGTGAAGGTAATCATTCCGAGGTATAAGTGCATTCCGCAGAAATATCAGGAGAAGATGGTCTACCGGGGAAGTTTCTATATGGATCTGACCAGTGACGGAAGACAGTACTATGTCGGTATTATGGAGTATGTCTGGGACGGCGTAGTCTATGATTTCATTGACAACGAGGAATTCTTCGGTGGTGATAAGCCGTATACAAATCTGATCGATGATATCCCGAAGTACTGCTATTTCAGCAAGGCTGCACTGGCTGCACTGAACTTCATGAACTGGCAGCCGAATATCATCCACTGCCATGACTGGCAGGCGGGTCTTGTGCCGGTATATCTGCGCACATTTTTCCAGGATACACCTATCGGAAACGCAAAAACCATGATCACGATTCACAATCTGCGATTCCAGGGTATTTACAACATCAAGACCATCCAGTATTGGACGAATCTGCCGGATTATGTTTTCAACAAGGATGCGCTGACCCAGAACTGGCTCGATGCAAATATGTTCAAGGGCGGATTAACTTACTCCAACATGATCACCACTGTGTCCAATACGTATGCCGGCGAGATTCAGACATACGAGTACGGAGAGGGCCTGGCGGATCATCTGCGTTATCACTCGGGAAAACTGCGCGGCATCGTGAATGGTATTGATTACGATATCTGGAATCCTGCAACAGACAAGCTCATTGCTGCGCCGTACAGCAACGAAGACGTAATTGCCAAAAAGAAGGAAAACAAGCTTGCCCTTCAGAAGGAGCTTGGCCTTGAGGAGAACGAGGATAAATTTGTTATCGGACTCATTTCGAGACTGACGAACCAGAAAGGTCTTGACCTGGTAAATGCCTGCATCCCGCAGATCATGGATCAGTTCACTCAGGTCGTGATACTCGGTACCGGTGATCCCGAGTATGAGAATTCCTTCCGTTACTACGAGAATGAGTACAAGGGACAGCTTGCAGCGTGCATCCAGTACGATGAGGCAAGAAGCCATCGTATTTATGCCGGGGTCGATGCACTGCTCGTGCCTTCGCAGTTTGAGCCCTGCGGACTGACACAGCTCATTGCGATGCACTACGGAACAGTTCCGATTGTCAGAGAGACCGGCGGTCTTAAGGATACTGTGGAGCCTTACAACATGTATGCTGACTGCGGCAACGGCTTTACATTTGACCGATATGAGACCGGGCTTCTCTACGATGCGATCAACAGGGCAAAGACATTGTACTTTGAGAACCGTTACAACTGGGACGAGATGGTCCATCGCGACATGGCCAAGAATGTTTCCTGGGATAATTCGGCGAAACAGTACAAGGATCTTTATCTGGAGCTGACTGCCTGGTAATAGGGCAAGGGAAACAGTTATCCCATAACCTGAAAAAGGCAAATTACTCCATTCTATAGCAGCGATAAAAGAGCCATGCAAAAGGCAATTATTCAAGCGGCCAAATGCATGGCTCTATGCGCAGGCTGCCGAAAGACATGTGCAGTAGGAGGACATTATGGGTAAGAGAATTGTGTTGGCACTCGGGGGAAATGCGCTCGGAAATAATCTCCCCGAGCAGATGATCGCGGTGAAGAAGACCGCTTCGGCAATTGTGGATCTTATTGAGGAGGGCGATGATCTTGTCATCGCACATGGAAACGGACCTCAGGTCGGCATGATTCAGAAAGCCATGACTGAGCTGACACGCGCCAACCCGGCTAAATACATCACGTGTCCATTGTCTGTCTGCGTGGCCATGAGCCAGGGATATATCGGATACGATCTTCAGAATGCGCTGCGCGAAGAGCTTCTGGATCGCGGCATCGATATCGGCTGCGCTACCGTGCTTACTCAGGTCGAAGTGGATCCCGATGATCCGGCATTTAAACATCCGACCAAGCCGATCGGCGCCTTCATGACGAAAGAGGAAGCGGATAAACTCGTCCGTGAGCGCGATTATGAGGTGATGGAGGACGCCGGTCGCGGATATCGCCGTGTGGTCGCTTCGCCGAGACCGGTATCGATTGTTGAAATCGACACGATCCGCGCCCTGGTGGAGACGAATCACGTCGTTGTGGCCTGCGGCGGTGGCGGAATTCCGGTCTTTCGGACGGTAGGTCATCATCTGAAAGGCGCTGCCGCTGTCATCGACAAGGATTTCGCAGCCGAAAAACTTGCGGAACAGCTTGATGCGGATGTTCTGATTATTCTGACGGCAGTGGAGAAGGTCGCCATCCACTTCGGCAAACCGGATGAGGAGTGGCTTGCGAAGATGACGCCGGAAGAGGCAAGAAAATATATGGCAGCCGGTGAATTTGCACCCGGATCCATGCTCCCAAAAGTTCAGGCGGCTGTGGAGTTTGTGGAGTCAAAACCCGGAAGGCGTGCCCTCATTACGCTCCTTGAGAAGGCGAAAGACGGTATTGCCGGAAAGACAGGAACATTGTTCTATACTTAAAGCGCCCCAACAGCAAGTTATGCAGTATAATGGGACCGGTCGGAGAAGTCTGACCGGTCCCTCATTTATTACAATGCTATGTTAATTCTCTCCGTGATATAATCCGTACCGTTGATTTTGACGATGCAGACTAAGACTCCGTCTCTCACGTCCCAAAAGTCTGGGTGCAGCTGTACGGCCTGTCCTGCGATGATTGAGCCTACCGTCTCTCTGATATTGTGGATGTTGTCAAATAAAGTTTTTTATGCTGCCTTCAGTGTAATTGTAACATCGCCGTATGTGTCCGGGGCCTCGTATTCTGCGGTATCCTTTTCAAAACCTTCCGGAACGGTCAGTACGTGAATGGTGTAAGAGCCCTCGTCAAAGCCTTCAAAAGAAGCGATTCCGTTTTCATCGGTCTCAGCCATATTGCATGTGATATCTGAGCAGAACTGGATCCGTGCGCCCTTTACGCCTGTCTCGGATTCATCCTGCACGATGACGCGATAAACATTTCCCGGATTTTTCGGTATTTCAGAGCTGCCTGCATTTGAACCACATGCGGCAAGCATGGCTACCATGATAACTGCGAGTAATAATGCTGTTCCTTTTATAATTCTTGACATTGTATTTGAACTCCTTTCATCTCTATGAAGATACCGTAATAATACCTGATAACAACAAAACGGTATTCTGCTGATAAATATTTAATTTTTATTTGTTCCGGCATATCGGACAGGTGCTGCCGATTTCTCGTAATCTCTGTTACATTTGTTTATACGAAGACATGTCGGTACAGGTGTAAAAAAAAAATTGAATTTTGATGGAATATGTATTTCGCTGTCACATTGCAATCGGTTTTGCTATACTAAGAATATCAACGAGGATAAGCTGCTTGGTCTCTGAGGCAGAGTTGATGCCTTGTGCGGCACAGCAGGAAGGATGAGAAAGGAGCTCTGTATTATGCCTGCCCCAATTCAATTTTCGTTTAAAGACAGGACCACAGGTGCGCCGGTGGCCACCGCTATTATCCCGGAAGGATATTTGGCGAACGCGACAATAACAGATAAGAATGCCAATGATTTAGTTCCGCTCCATGCGTATATAGCAGCGCTCTCTCCGGACCAGAGTATCTTATTGAACTCGAATTCCAAGGGCATGTGGGAGCAGCTGATCAATCCGCTCATGCAGCAGACAGCTAAGATGACAGGTGTGAGAAAGTCAAATTTTGCCCCGTATCCTGATCCTGACAGATATTTGCTCGAATATGCAGCGGCTTTTATGGATGGCAAAAAAGCTGCTCTCGTTGCCACTGCCACTTTGCCGGGCAGCTTTGCGGATAACCGACAGGCTATCCACGATAACTTTATCCAGGAGTTCATCGCTCGTGAAGGAAGTGGTCCGAACGTTCAGCTGGAAATAGTCAACAGTATCTGCGAGCCTATTCTGATGAAATTTATTGGAAAACGTCAGGGAAAGCCCAAAGTCATGCTTGTGGGTTACGAGCTTATGGGAGTTGAGTACCGGAACGCGATCAGACCCGAAATGTTGATGGGCGGGCCAATCGGACTTATGGCTTTGCTCAAAGCTTCATCGAAGAAAAAGCCCGCTAAAGCGGCTCCCTTCGGCCATGCCAAGGAACGGGACTCCATTCGCTGGGGATATAACCGTCTCTACTCCTGCATATGTGACGCGGAACTCGAGCAGCGCGCGACGGAGGAATTCATGAGGTTCGTGCTGTCTTTCACACCGGATATGAGTTTTATCCAGCGTCGGGAGCAGCTTGCTTATGAAAACTGGGTCGCGGCTATGCAGTTCGCTAATCAATTGTCAGCACAGGCGAGACAAGGTCAGATTCAGGCTCAGCAGCGGGCAATTGAGGCATCCCGCATGATAGCGCAGAACAGCGCGCAGATGTCAGCAGGTATCATGGATTCATGGAACCGGAAAATGGCATCTGACAGCCGCATCAGCCAGGCAAGATCGGAAGCGATTCGCGGTGTAAATACCTATCAGACGACCGGCGGCAGGAGTGTGGAGGTAGGCGTCACTGCCGACCATGTATACCAGAACAATTACGGTGATGTATATGGCGTTTCCGGTTCAGCTCCTGACCAGGAACTTCTGAATCGTCTGAACTGGACAGAGATACGCAGGCGGTGACAGTCAACTTTGTGCGCTGCCCCACAAGGAACTTCCACTATCATGTGGCGCGGAAGCTTCTATGGATAAAGAACGCTGCTTGCCTTTATAAGCTGCCGAGAAGAGTAAACGGGGATTGAAATATGAGAGATAAGATTCGAGTATGTCTGATCGGATGCGGCCGCGCAGGTATGATTCACGCGAAAAGTTATGCGGGACTTGTAAGCGGTGCCGAGCTTACCGCAATCTGTGACGCAGACGCAAATAATCTGGAAGCTGCGCAGAAAATCGTAAATGTCAGGTATGCTTATAACAACTACAGGGAAGCCCTGAAAAATGATGAGATCGATGCAGTCATCGTTGTCACTCCGACCCGGTTCCATAAGGATATTGTGTGTGCTGCCGCAAATGCAGGCAGGCATATTTTCTGTGAAAAACCGATGGCGACTTCGCCGGAGGAGTGCGATGAGATGATTGAGTCCTGCAGAAAGAATAACGTTAAGCTGCAGATCGGCTTTATGAGGAGATTCGACAAGAATTTCAAGCGCGGCAGAGAAATCATCGATTCCGGGGTGATCGGTCCCGTTGCCATGATAAAATCCAATACCTACGGACCGAGCGAGCCGAAGGAGTGGATGTATGATATCCGAAATAATCAGGGACCGATCGGCGAAGTGAACAGTCATGACCTCGACATCTGCCGCTGGTACGCGAGCAGCGAGCCGAGGAGAATCTATGCTGTCGGCAATAATTTCAGAAGCCCGGAGAAGGCTGCGGAATATCCCGACTATTATGACAGCTGCTCGGTCACCATTGAGTTTGCAAACGGTGTCATCGGTGTCGTCACCGGCGCCCAGTACGTGCAGTACGGCTATGACGCCCGAACCGAGATCCTCGGAACGAAGGGAATAGTGAAGGTCGGGACCCAGAGGGCTGACAGCGTTGAGACAGTCACCCGGGACATGACCATAGTTTCCGATTCCATGGACTCCTGGAGAACGCTCTTCAGGGAGGCATATGTGGCGGAAGCGCAGGCATTTGCAGACTCTATCTTGAACGATACCGAGCCACAGGTCACAGGATACGACGGAAAGATTGCCCTCACTATGGTAAACGCGGGGGTGAGATCGTATCTGGAGAAGAGACCGGTCGATATCTGACCCGTTCCAAGGACAGAATACTCAGATGTAATATAGAAAGGGGCTGCCGCATTATGGCACCCCACTATATATGACAGAGATTTTCAAATATCGTCTGCCATATATAGTGGGCACTTAATGCGACAACCCTTTTCATTTTTATATGACAAAAAAAGAACATAAAAGACAAATTAATAATAAAGAAAAGCAGGGGAGCCTGCTATACTCAAAATAGCTGCAAGACTACAGGGATTCTCCCGAAAAGAGCAGGTCAGTGCTGACACGAGTCCCGCAAGCGAAACCTGCATATAGAATAACAAGGAGCTGAGCATGATGAGAGCTGTATCAAACTGGATCTGGACCCCGGAGTGGATCCATGAAGACAAGAAATCTCCCAGAATCGTATATTTTCGCAAAGCCATAGAACTTTCAGAGATTCCTGAGAGTGTTTATCTTAATATTTCCGCAGATACACGCTACAAGTTATATATCAATGGATTTCTTGTCGAGATTGGACCGTCCAAAGGCGACAGAGAAGTATGGTTCTTTGACAGGGTGGATCTGGCTCCTTACCTGAAGGTGGGAAAAAACATTCTTGGCGTCCAGGTCCTCCGCTACCCTATGGAGCGGGAGCAGGGGAATCATTCTATGTTCCGGACGGAAATCCCAGGCCTTTATATGGCTCCCGATGATGGGACGAATGAACCCTTCCGCGGTGTACTTGCCGCAGGTTCTTCCTGGAAATGCCATATCGACAGGACGACCCTGTTCCCGGCTGAAGAAGAAGGATTTGCGCCTCTCCTGATTCACGAGGAGGCATTTGGAAATGAAGATTTCTTTGGCTGGCTGAGGGAGGATTTTGATGACAGCGAGTGGGCATCGGCTCTTCCCTATCCGAATGCCAAAATGAGCCGGGCGGTATCTCCGGCCAATCTGAATCCCCGGACTATTCCTTTTATGTACCGGAAGAAGAGACACTTCGGCTCTCTGATCGAAGGAAGCTCCGAAGGCATAGAGGGCAGGTGGGAGATGCTGCTTTCAGGGAGAGACAGCGTTGTGGTTCCCGCTCAGTCCGAGGTGAGAATTGTTTTGAATGCCGGGGAGGAGATGACAGGTTACCTGCGCCTGACCTTTGGTGAAGGCAGAGGTGCTCTTGTCTCACTTCTGGAATCTGAAGCCTATGTGCAGAAAGAAAAGTCCCCGACTGCCGGGACGCCGATCAAGAAGAACCGTATGGACACAGTCACCGGACATCTGGAAGGATACCGGGATATTTATCACGTGGCTGGCCTTGGTTACGCAGAAAAACCTGAGACATTTGAACCCTTCTGGTTCCGGACCTTCCGCTTTATTGAGCTTACTGTGCGGACGGAAGAAGAGCCCCTTGAGATATTCTCGCTGGACTATGAGGAGACAGGCTATCCGCTGAAGGTGATGACTCATGTGGAGACTTCGGATCCGTCCCTCAAATCCATATGGGAGCTTAGCGAGAGAACACTTCGTCGCTGCATGCATGAGACTTACGAGGACTGCCCCTTCTACGAGCAGCTTCAGTACACGATGGATACAAGATCCCAGATCCTCTATACCTATGCAGTATCAGCGGATGACCGTCTTGCCAGAAAGGCAATCGATGACTTTGCGAGAGCCCAGAGATCCAATGGACTTCTGAACTGTTCGTATCCTAACATGAACCCAAATGTTATTCCGGGCTTCTCCGTCTTTTACATCCTTATGGTCTATGACCACATGATGTACTTCGGGGATAAGGCTCTGGTCCGCCGCTATATGCCGGCGGTTGACAGGATTCTTGCTTATTTTGACCGACACCTTACACCTGACGGCCTGGTGGAGAAAGTCGGAGGTGTGAATCTGGAGTCCAGATATTGGTCCTTTATCGACTGGGCAGTTGAGTGGAATCCCACGACGGGCATGCCTCCTGCAGGTTTAAAAGGACCGATCACCATGGAGTCGCTTCTCTATGTGTATGGTCTTCAGCATGCTGCACATCTTGCGGAATATATAGGCCGCATGGATACGGCTTCAGAATACAGGGAGCGGGCTCAGCAGGTGCAGAAAGCCATCCGCCGTCTGTGCAGACAGGCTGACGGATTGCTGACCGATGGTCCGTGCGCGCTTCTCATGGAAGAAGGGAAAGTACCGGCTCTTCATTCCAGCCAGCAGGTCCAGGTATTCGGTGTGCTGACAGGAACCCTTGACATAGAAAGCAGCCGCAGGAATCTGATAAAGGTCGTGGAGGAAAAAGGACATCCCCAGTGCACGGTGGCCATGCGCTTTTATCTCTTCAGAGCTCTGGAGAAGACCGGTCTCTATGAACAGACCAACAGCCTTTGGGATGCATGGCGGAACATGATTTACGACGGCTGTACCACCTGTATCGAGTCTGAGGACTACGCCAGATCTGAGTGCCATGCATGGGGAGCATTAGCCCTCTACGAGCTGCCCTCGGCTATCCTCGGCGTACGTCCGGCAGCCCCGGGCTATGAAAAAATTCAGGTCAGTCCCCACACCGAATTCCTTGACTGGGCGGAAGGCACAGTGAAGACCCCGGCAGGCGATGTCAGGGTGTCCTGGGAACGGAGAGGAGAGAAGCTGGACCTCAGTGTGGAGGCACCGGAAGGTATTCATATTCTGAAATAATAAGAGGGGGCTGTCGCATCACTGAATGTGGCCGTCCCTTTTTGGATATCTCGATTTCAGTCCCGGCCAGGGCAGTTTCCTTTTTGCTTTTGTGGTTATCGACTGTTGCGGGAGTAGTAGGGATGTGCTTTTCTTTTTCAAAAGTCTTTCTCCGTACGGTGGGACAGTACAGAGTACTTTTTCATGCCCCTCTGCTGTCTGCAGATTTGGGGTGGGGCAGTACAGAGTACTTTTCATAATTTTCTACTGTTTACTGGCTTGGGTGGGACAGTACAGAGTACTTTTCATAATTTTCTACTGTTTGCTGATTTTGGACGGGACAGTACAGAGTACTTTCATAATTTTCTACTGTTTACTTGACTTGGACGGGACAGTACAGAATCAAGAATTGTTTGATTCTACTGTCGTTTGTAGCTTAATGATTTCATTGTGACAGTAGCGAATCATAAAAGGATCATTACTACTGCTGCTTTTGAGTACTTTCGAGCTCAAATTGCAGTCGCCTAAGCTGGTTTTGTCGGATACGACTGCCCGAAGGCTGTGAAGGAACGATGAAATCTGCAGTAATTTCTTAAGCTTTTGCTCTCACTACTGTCACTTCAGAAAAATCATCTTTTGAAATGGCAGTATGATAAACACTTTCTTGTTTATGTACTGCCGTTTTATGCGGCCTTGGCAGTAGAGAATCAAAAAAGCAAGATTAGAACTGTCGAACAAAATCTTGGCCGACAGTACAAAAGAAAAATTTCCAACACACTACTGTCGCCCCGGCAGTTATAAAACAAAAAAGCAAGTTTAGAACTGTCCGCAAAAATAACACCGGTCCATTTTCTGCAAAAACGACGACATCGAAGTAAATCGCAATCTCTGATCGCGCGGCCGGATTTCTCTTTTCAATAATGCCTTGGCGTTGTTGCCGTGACGTGCGATGCGCGAAAGCGCCTTCCGCTGCGCACGTCTGCGATCCGCCGGAGGCGTTTATTCTTCATCACGAGATTGTACTCACGATGAAGGTAAATGTCACTTTGCGCGCGTATCTAGACATGCGTCACGAGTATTGAGCCATGAAGAATAAACAATGACCCGGGCTTCGAATAGTCCGGGTCTTATTGCAATTATTGGTATCTGACGTATTTATGCGATTTTTGAAGTAGGTGTGAGACTGCCATTAACGGAGAAGAACGTCATAAATCCTGATCTCCACACCCCATTCCGCGCCCTGCACTTCGGAACGGAAATGCTGAGCGCAGAGATACTCACCTAAAACCGGGCTGTCTGTCAGGAACATCGGACAGCCGTCAAAATATGGCTCATTTCTCATTATCGGAGCAAGGTAGCTGTCGTTCTTCACAAAGAGCTGACAGGGGTTACCGTCTTTGTCTGTCCCCTTGAACATGTACTTGGCGCACATATTGCGGCTCATACCGGGGTTTTCGATCTGCACGTCGACTGCGCCGGGCAGTGTTTCACCTGTAAAAAGCTCTGACTCGACCGTTGCCCGGAAGGGAATCATGGTCACTGCGCCGTAGGGGCACTCGAGGTTCGAAACGTCCTTATTATCTGCATACACTTTAAAAATCATAATGGGTTTTGCTTCACTCATCGCTTAATCTCTCCTGTTACAGGGTTTACTCTTTGAACTCCGCAGGCTTATTAAAATCTCTGAAAGCGCGCGGTGTCATATTCTTGTACTTTTTAAAGATCTTTCCAAAATAGCTCTGGTTCGGAAAGTTGACATACTGTGAGATCTCCGACAGACTCATCTCCGAATATTTCAGCAGATTCGCTGCCTTGTCCACCCTTACCTCATTGATATAGTCCTGAAAGTTCTTGCCAGTCTCTCTCTTAAAAAGGCGGGACAGATATGTAGGGCTGATTTTCAGAGCTTCGGCGACGTCCTCAAGATATATCTTCTCACGGTAATGCTTTCTCACGTAATCACGACTCTGTTCAACATAATTAGAACTTCGGGGTCTGTTTAGTTTTTCGGCTACCCGGTCAGTCATATCCTTAATTGCGCTGTTGCGGAGCTGCAGCAGATAAGTCTCTGTCTGAGCCGCATCGCACTTTTGGATATAATAGCCGCTGATGCGGTATGCGGTCTCAGGTGCAAGCCCGCCTTCTATAGCTGCGCGTGCGCACAGAGAAATACCGATAATACCGAGATTTCTGCGATGCCGAACACCTACCTCAGAGAGACGGCCGCTGTCCAGATCCAGCTGCTCTGCAATGCGGACAGCATCCTTCGCTCGTCCCTCTTTGACAGCCTGCATGAGTGTCTGCTCTTCACGGTAGCTGTGCCGCATGGCATCCGCGTCATTTTCCTCCTCTTCCTTTAAGAGGAATCTCGTCTGATCCGCCTTTTCGCTATCTACTCCTCCCGTGATCAGCTGATTGAGGTGCAGCAGCTCTTCATTCTCCGGCGGCTCATTATCCAGGATCAGATTGGTAAGAAGGACCATATTGCGCATTTCCGGCAACGTAAATGCCGGCAGTTCAGGCAGGTCTTCTCCACCCACTCCGAATTCACGGTACATCTGCCGAAGCTCAATCTTGCGCAGTTTTTCATGGCACATCGGTCCCATGAAAAGGATTCCGTCTCCCGCATGAAGGGCAGCATAATAGCATTTATGCTCCGCTCTGTACATAAAAGGAATAGCCTGGGAACGGATTCCTTCCCGAAGCACGCTCCGCAGTTGATCCGACTGCATCAGAGGGCTCTCCGCATCCACGCCATAAAAAGAAGTCAGCATTCCGTCAGGTGCCTCGTAGACAAGATTAACTTTGATTACTGCCCCCAGCAGTTGAATCTTATTCTCATGCATTGTCTTCTTCCTCATATAATCATTTAAGTGTCATGTGTTTGATTATGTTCAGTTTACCACATGTTTTATATAATTATATTCTTATATTGCATGATTTGTTCTTATTTTGCTCTTTCCTTCCATGGTCAAAGCCACATGCGGTGCACATTCTCCTGCAGGTACGAGTGTTCCGTGATTCACCATATGAGAGGATGGAAGATGCACCGCGATTCGTATTGGTATTATATCAGATTACGCTGATCTGAATCCCGCGCCAAGTCTCGCGAGCGAGACTGGAAAAACATCTCATTTAAGGCAAAAAAACACCATATTGTGCAAAATAGGAATATCAGTAGAAGCTCTCGTCCTATATACTGCATGTAGGATGAAACAAAAGCAGGCAGTAACCCCGGAGTGGGGACCCAAAATTCATAAAGACAGAACGGAGACGACATATGGAACAGACTAAAGAATATGAGAAAAGTAGATTTTACGGTGTGGGAGAACCGCTGATCCAGAGGCAGCGCGATCAGGGCATCGAGGCTGCATCTTGCATGGACCTCATTAAAGGACTCGGTTGCAATGCATACCGCTCCTGGATGCATATCACAGAGATACTCAAAGATCCGTCGACCCCGGATCTCGAAGCATATGCGCAGCATAAAAAGCTCCTCGACAAGGCTGAAGAACTGGACATCGAGGTGACAGGCATGAGCCACGAGTGGTTCCTTCCGGAGGGGTGCATACAGAAGAGCGGACACGCAATGCCGCAAAGAGACCTCACTCCCGGAAGTCTCTATATGCAGGCTCTTTCAATGCTTGAAGAATCCTGGTATACGATGGCATCCCTTTTTCCGCAGGTGGCTATCTGGGAAGTCGGAAACGAGTGGAATCTGAATGCGTTCCTTCATCCGGACGGCTTTCTGGACTCTGATATGAAACATCCCTTCAGCCCTGATGAGAAATATGATATCGCGGTCGATATGATGTATTTTTCAGCCAGAGGAATCCGGAGAGGAAACCCGAATGCAAAGGTCGCTTCATTCTCCCCGGCTCTCTCCACAGAGGGACTTGGAGGCGGACTTCCTTATTTCTTCCCCGTGATGTACGGCGTCGCATGGGCGCTCGACCAGATCTACAGCCGTATTAAATCCGGGCGGTTCTGGTCAGACAATACAGATGATTATTTCGATCTGGTCGCATGGCATCCCTATGTATTCACTACCAGAGAGGTTCCCGATTATGAACTTTTCATGGATGTTGAGGAACCCGACACGCTGTGGAGAGATTTCAATGATGCAGCATACAGGGTAATGAAGCGGTATGGGGACGGCGATAAGCAGGTCCTTCTCACGGAAACCGGGTTTACAGACTGCGGCAATCATGACTGGGAAGAGCGCTATGCCTCCTACAATAAGAAGATTCTTCGCTACGCAATGAATATGCCTTACGTCCGTACACTACACAATTTCCGTCTTCTGAATGAAAACGCAATGCTGAAGCGTGCCGGCATCGAGGACAACCAGATCGGCGGTCTCACGGAAGTCTACTTCGGGCTGTTCACAGATCCCGAGGACGGCTGCAGACCACGCCTCCGCGCAAAAGCCATTCAGGAGATGACCGGCGCAAAGGCTGATCTTGAATCTCTGGGAGATGTCGTTGCCAGGTCCATACTTGGCAAATAAGGCAGAGTCAAACAAGGAATCGTAGATTTTATCGGAAGTTCCGGAAGGGACTCCTGTAATATGACTATCAGGTATGCGAAGCGGTTCTGATAGCAGATATTATCAAATGGTTCGTTACTGTTTTAAGAGATACATATATAAGGAGAAGCTGAAATGAATAAGACTATCGTAAATACAACTCTCGGTAAAGTTCAGGGATATGAACGTGACGGCATCATCAATTTTCTGGGAATCCCCTACGCTGAAGCTCCGGTCGGCCCGCTGCGCTTCAAAAGATCGATACTCCACATGCCGTGGCAGGATGTATTTGAAGCCAAATCCTGGGGACCCGCTCCGATCCAGTACAACAACGGCGTAATTATCGGTGACGAGGACTGCCTCACAGTAAATGTGCGGCGCCCTCTTCACGGCAAGAATCTCCCGGTCTTCATCTACATATACGGCGGCGGCTACAACACAGGCTACTCTGGGGATGAGCTGTATCACGGCGACGCATTCGTCCGTGACGGTATCATTTTCTGCTCTTTCAATTACAGGACAAATGTCCTCGGCTTCTATGATTTCACGACCTACCCGGGCTGTGAGGATTTCGACTCAAACTGCGGTCTCTCCGATCAGATCCTGGCTATGAACTGGATCCATGAGAATATTGCCGCTTTCGGCGGCGACCCCGACCGGGTCACGATCTGCGGTGAATCCGCAGGCGGCGCTTCCGTTATTAACATGCTGGCCTGCCCCGGTGTAAAGGGAACCTTCCAGCAGGCGATCGCGGAGAGCGCGCTGCCCAACTGCATGATGACGCACCAGACCGCCAGGGAGAATATCGACCTCTTCCTTGAGGGCATGAACTGGACAGAGAAAGATCTTCCGCAGCTCCGTGTCATGGATCCCCGCCTGTTCCTTGTCGGAAATGAGTACGTTGCTGCTCATCATCAGTACAAGAACCCGGGCATGTTTCTTCCCGGACCGGTACAGGACGATCTGATGCCGCTCCGCCCGATCGACGCGATCCGCGGCGGCAGCGCTGACGGGATTCGCCTCATCATCGGCACCAACATGCATGAAGGCACTATGTTCGTACATCCCGAGAACACAGGCTTCCCCAACAGCTGGACGATGATCACGGAGATGATGGAGAAGAATGGGCACGCTGACGCGCTTCCGAACATCGTGAATTTCTATCATCCTTCTGCAAATGATTCCTTCAAAATCTTTGAGGATAGCGCCAAATCTCTGGCCTCTTCCACACCTCCGCTTACAGGTGATGTGCGCCAGATCGGCGGTGATCCGTTCATCCGCTTTGCGACCGACTATGCATTTGAAATGCCCGCTGTCAAAGTCGCGATTGCCCAGAAGCAGTACACAGATGATGTATGGATGTATCGCTACGAGCTTGTCACTAAATCCGGAATTGCGACCGGTTGGAAAGCATCACACGCATTTGAGCTGCCCGCAGTCTTCTGCAACAGGGATCACGGTTTCAGCCATTTCGTTTTTGACGGTGAGCCGGAGGAAGTCTTCGACAAGATTGCTGCTGAGATTCACGGAAGGTGGGTCAACTTCACAAAGACAGGGGTTCCGACCCTTCCGGAGGCAGCCGGCAGCGAATTAGCCGACTCATGCGATGCAGAACCGGCTGCGGCATGTGACTGGCCGCGCTTTGAAGGCGCAGACTCACCGGTCATGATTTTCAACAGAGAGTCAAAAGCGGAGAGGCTTGACCGGAGGCATCTCATGGAAACCTGGGGAGACATGCGTTTTTACGAGAATTGATGAGTACTTTTTAAGGCGCACTCGCAAAATCCGACGCGGATTCAGATCAGCACCGGCTGATATAAAGAAAATACAGATCCTGATATTAGGGTGAAATAAGAACATTTTGGGCAGAATAAGGATATAGAGTGTGACTGCTAATCGCTATTATTGAGACATAACAAAGAGAAAACAAAGCAAACACACAGCGTTTGCAAAACACACACTAGTTTAGGAGGAAAAAGAAATGCTTACGACAAAACATGACGATCCCAATGGCAAGCTCGGATGGGGAGAGCGCTTAGCTTACGGCTCCGGCGGATTCGCTTTTAACATGATCAACGGAATCATCGGATCATTCCTGACCATCTACTTCACTTCGGCAGCAGGCCTGAACGCCGGCATCATCGCCACGATTCTTGCAGTATCAAAGATCTTCGACGGTATCTCCGATCTGATCATGGGCCGTCTTGTTGACAATACAAACACCAAGATGGGAAAAGCGAGAGTGTGGCTCTTCAGGATGTGCATCCCGTTCGCGGTCTCCACGATGCTCCTCTTCTTCGTACCCCAGGGCTTCCCGGATATGGTCAAATATGTATACGTGTTCCTGATCTACAACATTTGCAACGCTGTGTGCCTTACCGGTATGCTGGTCCCGTTCTACTCGATGGTCGGTCTCGTAACAGCAGACTCCTATGAGCGCGGACTTCTCGGCAACATCCAGCAGATCTTCCAGACACTCGGAAACGTATTCGTAAACTCCACATTCGTTATCCTGCTCACAAAGTTCTCAGAAAACCCGAACACGATCTACACACAGAGATCTTTCACTCTTACACTCGCTGTATACTGCGCACTGATGGTAGTCGTATCACTGTTCTGCATCTTCAATACCAAGGAGCGTGTAAAGCTTGACGCAGTGAGCGCGGATGCAACTAAAGCCGAAGAGCCGAAGAAGAATGAAAACGTTATGGAAACAGTCAAGGCTCTGCTTGCCAACAAGTACTGGCTGCTCCTGACACTCGGTAATTTCGTAGTCTTTACAATCATCATCTTCTACGCAATGGGAACAGTATTCTTCAGCCAGTACGTTCTCTATGACATGAGCCAGTATGGTATGCTTGCAAATGCAATCTCCGTCGCTCAGTTCGCAATCATGTTCGTGACACCGGTCCTGATGACAAAAATCTCTAAAGAAAAGATCTACACCTTCGGCATGCTGGTCATGGCAATCGGTTTCCTTGGATCTGCGATAACTACCGCTCCCGCACTTCTCATCGGCAGCAACGTTCTGAAAGGTCTCGGTGTAGGTCTCTCAGGCGGTATGGCACTCGGTATGGTCGCTGACACAGTTACTTACGGAAAACTCAAGACAGGTATCGACACAGTCGGCATGGGCAACGCAGGTATCTCCGCAGCACAGAAAATCGGTCTTGGTCTCGGCCAGGCAATCTTCGGATGGGTCCTCGCTGCAGCAGGTTTGGACGCTGCTCTCGACCAGCTCGGTCAGCATCAGCCGCAGAGCGTATCCACAGCCATCACCTTCCTGTACGGATGGGTCCCGGCAATCATGGCAGCCGCAATGTTCGTGATCTTCCTTCTGTTCTATCACTGCGAGAGAGACATCAAGAAGCTTGAGGCACAGCAGTAATATCAACGTACCGAGTTAACTTGGTTCATATGCCCATAAAAAAGACCATCTGGATTCGTCCGGATGGTCTTTCTACTGGGGGAGTTATTTTTCTGCCCCTTTTTTATCAGGTCAATCTTACTATTTCAGATAGTTTTTATTAACATACCCGAACTTTCCGAGCGTCGGCGCGTAGACGAAGCAGTAGGTCGAATCGCCGTTTGCAACATACCCGACTTTCTGACCGTTCTTGATCTTCCCGATCTCATTGGAGGATTTATAGGCCTTGGCCGTCCGGAGTGCAAGATAATTATCCACGCCTTTTACTGTATATAAGGTATAAGTAATCTTGTCAGAGCCGCTTGCCACTTTGAGCAGATAATCCCTGTTGACGTAACCGTACTTGCCGAGGGTCGGTGCGTAGACATAGCAGTATTCGGAATTCCCTCCGGCAATGTATTCGACCGGCTCACCAAAGTGGATTTTTCCGATTTCATTCGAGGAATTGTAGGACATGGCAGTCCGAAGCGCAAGGTAATTGTTCATTCCTACCGCCACAAACATGTCATTCGGTGTACCTGAGGGCTTGGAGAGATAGTCCGCGTTGACAAAGCCGAACTTTCCGGCACTGGGAGCAAAGACAAGCCAATAACCGGAGCTGTCCTTCCTGATCAGCGTTACAGTCTGGCCGTTGTTCAATTTTCCGATCTCATTGGAGGAGTCGTATTTCTGTGCGCTTCGGAGCGCAAGATAGTTATTCGTACCCTGCACCGTCAATGTATTCTTTGAGGACCCGTCAGATGCCGGTTTGAGGTAATTCTTATTTACATATCCATATCCTTTCAGGGAAGCAACATACCAGTAGGTCCCGTTCCCGGAATTAATATACACTACCATGTCACCGTTGTAGAGCCTTGCTTTTTCATTTGCCTGATTATAGGAGGGTTCATAGCGCAAAGCGAGATAATTTTTCGTACCGGTCACGTAGTAAGAGTCAGATGCATAGACATGCGTCGGTGCGAGCCATAGCAGGCAGACAGCCAGCGCTATCAAGGATGAATACATGAGTATATGAATGTTTCTCACCTTTTTCATAGATACCACTCCTTTCATAAAACAATTGTCTTAGATGAATAAATGCCAAAAAATATGCGGACTAAACTGCTATTTACTGACAAATTCTATGCCTTTATTATAGCGTATGTCGACTGTGAATACAATGGGTTGCTCCATCCTAAGTCTTTTTATCTCAGTGGGGGAAGACTCCTGCTGCAGTTAGCGAAATTTTCACACTTAACTGAACAATATATACATAGATTCATGCTATTATTCTATTAGACCTGATATGAAGTGACTGGATGCCGAATACATCCACAAGTACACAGGCTATACTTACAGGGAGGTGACCTCTAATTCTATCGAGCCATATTTTTTCTTGTGGAATATGACTGCTTTGTTGGACAGAATGTTTCGAAGGCATAAGTATTCCGGGCAATTGCGATGCCTTGCAGTGTTTCGCAATTTGCCTGCAGAAATCCAAAAGAAAGGAGAAGGATGTGCTCTATGCTGCCGGACGGATGCTGTTCA
This sequence comes from Lachnospiraceae bacterium, assembly GCA_045221675.1. GTDB lineage: Bacteria > Bacillota > Clostridia > Lachnospirales > Lachnospiraceae > Chordicoccus. The sequence continues at coordinate 28,720 of JBGUWZ010000034.1, forward strand.
AGTTCCATCAGAACAAATACCCGGAAGATACTTCCCGAATTTTTACGGCGGATATTACAGATGAAAGTACGTGGCTCGATGAGAATCTTCTGGCAACCTGAATTATAGGTAAACCTGAATATATTTTGGCATAAATTCGGAGGATTTTTGTGAAAAACTCCTCAAATATCAGATTATATGTTAATATAAGAGAGTGTTGGCCGGTCAATATCTACCGGTAATATTCTTTCATATTGAAAGGGGGATTTATCATGCAGGAATTCATCAATAGTGCAGTGGATCTTAGTACTCAGGCCGGAGGTAAAGTTATTCTGGCTCTGGTCGTCTTCATTGTCGGCAGGATCGTGATCAATAAGGTCATGGCTTTTATCGGCAAAGGGAAGGCACTCGCGAAAATTGATCCGACGGCGGCATCCTTCTTCAAAAATGCGATTCGCACCGCACTCTATGTCATCCTGGTCGTCTCAATCATCAGCATACTCGGTGTTCCGATGGCATCTGTTGTAGCCGTGATCGCTTCCTGTGGCGTTGCTGTAGGCTTGGCTCTGCAGGGTGCTCTCGGCAATCTGGCCGGCGGCATCATGCTTCTCATCTTCCGTCCGTTCGCTGTCGGTGACTATATTATCGGCGCAGGTGAGGAAGGTGTTGTCAAGGAGATCGGCATTTTCTATACCACACTTCTCACTGTCGACAACAAGAGAGTCACAATTCCGAACAGTGCCCTGACCGGAGGCAACGTGACGGACGTCACAGCTGAGTCCACCAGAAGAGTAGACCTGACTTTCAATGTAGCCGGTTCTGTTCCGATCACTGACGCCATGAGAGTCATGAAGGGCGTCATGGAAGTCAACGAGAAGGTCCACCAGACTCCTGAACCGTTTGCTGCTCCGGTCTGCGGTATTCCGGGAGGTCTTCAGTATACTGTCCGCGCATGGTGCGCTACGGAAGACTACTGGGATGTCTATTTTGCTCTCATGCAGAATATCCCGACAGCCCTCGGCGAGCACAATATCGGCGGTCCGTCCTCGCCTGTATCGATCAGCAAGTGACAATTATCATATTTATATACAGGAGAATAGACGAAATCTGTCTGTTGGAATAGAATAAAGGAAAACTGGAAAGTCGGGCAGGAAACTGCTCGTCTTTCTTTCCTCTGAAAGGATGAGATGCCATGCAGCTTATTATTCTGTTGCTTTTTGTTTTCTTTGGCGCGGTAGCTTTCATGCAGTATACAAAAAAGGTGCAGGTGAATGCGGGCGCATTTGATGAACTGATCCGGCAGCTGCTTGCCGACTATAAAACTCTCAGGAGTCATACGGACGACATCGGCACAAGTGCATTTGCCATAGGATGGGCCCAGAAGAAGCATAAAAAGGGACTCAGGGACGATACAGAATCGCTGGCTATCCGCATCCTTGACGAAAAAGGCACAAAGCGGGACGGAGCCGCGGCTCTCGGTATGGATATCATCGAGATTGGCGACAGATATTATTACCAGTTACCTGTCAAACCGAAGGAGCAGCTCTCAGACGCCTTGCTGACGGCTATTCTGGTCAGACTTAAGGAGAAGCTCGAACGCAGATACCCGGATGATCTGGTCAATATTGCCGATACCTACATCACAGTCGTTGCGGGCGGAAGGAATCTGCTGAATCTGATTGATACGAGCAGCAGGAAAGGTTCGAAATCGAAGCGCAAGGAGACAGCTCCGGCTCATGATTCTCAGGAGAAAATTGAGGCTGCAGATCAGTATGATGAAAATGCTCCGACAGAAAGAAGCAGTGGGCTGAAAGTTGAAACACCGGCAGAGCCTTATGAACACATTCTGACAGACAGCAGTGAGATGAAGGGTGAAGCAGAGAACGGGAACAGAGTGAATTTTGGTCCAAAGCCCCTCATGTTCCCACAACCGGTGCTTATTATCGCAACTTATGACGAGGATGGAAGACCCAATGCTATGAACGCGGCATGGGGAATCACGACCGATTTTTCTGAGATAACGATCAGTCTCTCCGAGCACAAGACGACGGATAATCTTGCCGTACGAGGTGCCTTCACGGTCAGCATGGCGACGGAAGACTACGTGACGGCGTGTGACTATGTGGGAATCGAGTCGGGACGAAAGGTCCCGGATAAGTTCGTCAGAGCCGGTTTCCATGCAATACCGAGCAGCTTCGTGGACGCGCCGCTGATTAGAGAACTGCCGATGGCCCTTGAATGCAGGGTTAAGAGTTTCAACGATGGAATTCTGACCGGCGAGATAGTAAACGTCTGTGCGGACGAGAGCGTACTCACAGGTGGAAAGATCGATGTCAGGAAGCTCCGGCCGATCTCGTTCGACCCTATGGGCAGCGCATATTTCGGGGTAGGAGATAAGGTCGGATGCGCTTTCAGTGATGGCGCGAAACTTAAGAATGAAGAAAGTAAAGTTGAGTAAGAAACAAAGTATATGTAAGATTTCGCCCGCGGGACTACGCGTAGGATTCGGGTTGGTTTCAGTTGACATAATTCCGGCCCGAATCTCTGTGCTCTTCACGATTCTGTTACTGGCGCTTACACTATTTACCGGCTGCGGCACCTACAGCAGCAGTTCCGCAGAATCTCTTTCTGAGAACGATGCCGGCGCAAAGGAAGAAATCGTCATCCGAAATGATCCGATTTGGACGGATGAAAAGAACCTTCGAGCCATGATTATTTCGGATCTTCACTATACGGAGAACAAGGATGCAAACCCTGCGATCGTCCCCGGAATCGCCCTTGCTGAAGAAATCACGGATGTGATAGCAGAGGAGGTAATCGAGAGGCATCCCGATGTCCTGATTATGACCGGGGACAATACCGATACCGGAAGAGCAGGGGACGCTGCGGGGCTTAGGGAGCGGCTTCAGAAAATCCGGGATAATGGGATTCCCATCATCCTTACTACGGGCAACCATGATTTTAATCATATGACTGCCGGAGAATTTGAGGATGCCTATTTCGGCCTTCTGAACCCGGTTGACAGGGATCCGGATTCTCTTAGCTATACAGCGATTGTAAAGGATGTCGTGTTCCTGGCTATGGATGATAATTTTCTATATAGCGGAGCACACGGAGAGTTTTCAGAGAAGACTATGCGGTGGCTCAGTGAAATGCTCGAAAAGTATCGGGACCATACCGTCATTTTCCTCTCTCACCATAATGTGCTTTATGGCCGTGAAAGGGATGGCAGCGGATCCAACCTGATCCAGAACCCGGAACTTCCGGACATGCTGATCGATGGTGGGGTGAGACTTGCTTTGACAGGCCATATGCATTTGCAGTACATAACAAAGCGGGATGGACTGTGGGAGATTCTGAGCGGGATGCCTTTTTCAGGAGGCCATCTCATAGGCAATCTGGCGGTCGGTGCGGACAGAATGCTCTATTATGCCGAACCGATTGATCTTGAAAGATATAACAGTTCTATTGTTGAAGAATTGAGCAGTCTTGATGCATCGAGTGCGGACCACATAAGTTCTGTGTTTTCAAAAGTTCTGGATAAAGAAGGCCTGCGTGGCAGAAAAAGGAGAAGAGTGCAGGATCTGCTTGACAGATTCTTCCTTTACTATGGCCAGGGGACTCTCTCGGAGCATAAAAGACAGCTCATGGAAGACCCGTATTATGATCAGATGATTGATGCTCTGTGGGATCACAATTACGGACCATGGATAAAAGAGATGATTGAGACGACAAAGTATAGCGGGGGAATGCTTGAGGTATCATGGTGACAGCCGGGGAGGGACATAAGAAAAGAATAAATCTGGATACAGCTCTGACAGGAAAGGATATCAGCAGCATCCAAAAAGTCCGTCTGATTCTCAGTCTGAGCCTTCCCGCTATTTTAGCTCAGCTGACTTCAATCGCCATGCAGTATATCGATGCGGCTATGGTCGGAAGTCTCGGGGCAGCGGCGACAGCATCCATCGGCCTGGTCTCTTCCTCGACCTGGCTGGTCGGAGGGTGCTGCATCGGTGTGGCTGCAGGTTTCTACGTGCAGGTCGCTCAGCTGATCGGTGCAGGTCGAAATCGGGATGCGGAGAATGTATTAAGGCAGGGCCTTAAGACCGTCCTTCTCATTGGCGCTCTTGTAAGCATGATCGGACTGGCTGTAAGCAGCCGCGTCCCGATCTGGCTGGGGGGCGAGGAGGAAGTGCTCGGCAACAGTACCGCTTATTTTCGCATTTATTGTGTATCGGTCCCATTCATTCTGATCCGTCAGATGTCAAACGGCATGATGCAGAGCACAGGAGATATGAAGACACCGAGCATTCTTTCTTCGCTGACCTGCCTGCTGAATGTAGTACTCAACATGCTGATGATATTTCCGACCAGGTCAGTGGATATTTCCGGCATTCATATATTGATTCCGGGTGCCGGTCTCGGTGTCATTGGTGCCGGTCTTGCAAGTACTCTATCCGAGATTATTATTTCACTCACTTCCCTGTACTTCCTCACTGTGAGGAACAGGAAAATATCATTAAAGAACAGGGGAAGTTGGAAATGGCGCCGGCATACCGTGGCCACCGCAGCAAAAATCGCGGTGCCATTGTCCCTTGATCAGTTCTTTATGTGCGGCGCTTATGTGGCCGGGACCAGGATCGTGGCAAGCCTCGGAACCGTTGCTGTCGCTGCCAATTCGCTGGCTATAACGGTGGAGAGTCTGTGCTATATGCCGGGTTACGGTATCGGAGCAGCGGCAACCGCTATAATCGGCCAGACGATCGGAGCCGGGCGTTCTGATTTAACGAAGAGCTTTTCCAGAATATCTGTATATCTGGGCATGCTCTTTATGGCCATGACAGGGGGAATCATGTATATCTGCGCGCCGTTCATCTTCTCGGTTCTCACGGTAAGCAGAGAAGCGGCTGCGCTCGGAACACTGGTGCTCCGGACAGAGCTGATTGCGGAGCCTCTATATGGGGCGTCCATATGCTGCGCAGGTGTTTTCAGGGGAGCCGGAGATACTTTTAGGCCGAGCGTCATGAATCTGATCAGCATGTGGTGTGTGCGGATCGTGCCGGCTTTATTTGTAGTACCCAGAATGGGGCTGGTGGGCTACTGGCTGTGCATGGCGTTCGAGCTCTGCTTCCGTGGAATCGTTTTCCTCATCCGTCTCTACAGGGGCAAATGGATGAAAAAGGCTCTTATATGACATAAAAAACGGCATCATGAATCCGTCTCATGATGTCGCTTTTTTAATGTTGTAGTAGAGTATTCCGCACATGACGATCGCCGCTCCGATCAGGGAAAGTGTCCCCAGCATTTCTCCGTAGAAAATGGCGACCAGCGTGGGATTCAGAATCGGTTCGATCGCGTTAATGATGGAGGCGGTTACCGGATCCGTATACTTTGTGCCGGTGGTGAAGAATATGTACGCGAGACCGACCTGGAAGGCGCCGAGCAGGAAGACTGCGAGGAGCACCGGGAAGGTAAAGTCAGTCTCATACACGACCATGGGAGAAAAAATAAGTGCGCATCCGAGCTGACCGAAGAAGACAGATGAGAGCGCGTCGCCTTTCTCAAAGCTGTTCAGCATGAAGACTACGGCGTAGAAAATGCCGGACAGGAGAGCGAGCAGGTTGCCCAGCCACTTTCCGGACGCGATTCCTTCAAAAAAGAAGCACAGGATTCCTGTGAAAACGATCAGGATTGAGACTAACTCGATCCTTGTCGGCTTCTTTCCGAAAATTATAAACAGCAGAACGACGATCCAGACCGGGGCAGTGTTCTGAAGAATGATGACATTGCCCGCGGTCGTCATTTTATTTGCAACAGAAAAAAGAGTGGTGACCCCTGCAAGGCAGACCGCGCCGACTAGTACGGTGAAGTTCACCTTTATTTTGTGATGTGTGGCAGCGATATAGATGCCGATCACCACGGCAGCAATGATATTTCTGACGCCGTTGATGGCCAGTGGGTTCCACGGTATGATCTTGATCAGCACTCCTCCGGTAGAAAAGAGGAAGGAGGCCATGAGCATGCAGGCGATGCCGATGAATTTTGTGCTATTTTTAATTGCATTTGGGCGATTTTCTTTTGTATGCATAACGAAGTAACTATAGCACAGATACTGCATTTGCGTAAAGATTTTTAACTAAGACCTCACTTGTTGAATCCTGACCAGCCGAAATCGACAATAACACTTTCCCAGGGCGTCGTATGGCGTGAGAGGTATAAATTAAGTGCTTTCAATCGGCTCCGGTGTATGGAGCAGCATGCAGGCGAGCTGATAGCGGAGCCTGTCTTCAGTGCTGTCCAGATCATTGTCGAGAAGCTTGCGGATGTTACCGAGCCTGTAGATGGCTGTGTTGCGGTGTGTGAATGTCTGCTCCGCAACAGCCTTGATGCTGCCTCCGGTCTCGAGATATATCTCCAGCATCTGCACATAGTCGGTACCGTGCACTCTGTCGTGGATGATCAGCGGCTCAAGGAGATCTTCCCCCATCTCCCTGCGGAGCACGGGATCGGGAATCAGGGATAGCATCCTGAAAATGCCCATCTCATCGAACCAGACCATGCTCTTGTCCTGCCTCGCAGCCATGCGCACGGCCGCCTGGGCGCGCCGGTATGCGAGGTGAAGATTTTTGAGGTCTTCCATCGGGCTGCCGATACCTACCCAGATTTTGCGGTCCGGCATTCTGACTTCAAGTCGCTTGACAAATCTGTCGAGCAGATCGTGTAGATGGTCTTCGGGTACATCGTTGACTACCAGCGCAAATGCAGCGTCATAATAGAAGAAGGACGCGTTATGGCTGATTGACTCAAGATAGATCTGGAGCTGGAAGCTGATCCTTCGCCGTTCCACCGTGTCCATGGTGTCCAGGTCACCGGGCTCGATGAGCACGACCTGGAAGGTTCCGTCTACATCGAAATGGGGCAGCAGCTTCTTTCGGGAGCTTTCAGCGTCTTCGGGGTTCTTTATGGCCTGGATCAATGCGCCTGAAATCTCGTCATCCGTGATGCCTTGCAGAAGGATTCGCATATTGAGATCCTTGATCATATCAAAGAGCGGTATATCCCACGGGACAGTCATGAGCGGGAAGTCATTTTCATCGCAGAACGTTCGAACCTTCTCCGGAATCTCCATTATATACATACCGGTGTTAATGATAAGTCCTGAGGCTCCGAGGCTGCTGAGCTCTTTTACAAGTTCCAGCTGCTGTCCGGGCTGTCTGAAGCCCAGTCCGGTGGTCACTGCCAGATCTTTGCCGGCAAAATTCTGCAGAATGGTCATGTCTTCAATCATGAGGATCCAGCTGATTGAATTGGACCAGCCGTGTCTCCCGGCCTCCATTTTTATCTTGTAGCGTGACCCGGATACGGTCATCATGTCTTCAATTGTAAATCCCATGGCAGTCTTCCTTTTCAATTGTGCAAATTGTAGCAATTAATGATTGTTTTTGACCAAATCATGCGCACGAGTCCCCGATGTATGTGCTGAAAGCACAAACAAAGGGGGTGATATTTGGTGTGTAAATCTCTAGCAGTACTCTGTTAACAGAGTATTATATAGTTATAAGATACAAAACAAAAAGCAATCACGCAAGAGCAAAGAGCAATCTGCAGAAAGGGGATTTACAATGAGAAAATATTCTATGGAATACTACATGATGAACGATACTACATTTTACTGCCCTGAATGGCAGAACGCAGATGTGATGGAGAACTGCCAGCCTGTAGAAGGAACTGAGAGCATGAGCCGCATTGAAAAGTTTTTCCGTGAGCTGTTCGGCTGATAGTAGGGTCCGAATAAGCTTTGCGCCGGGACTTTGACGCATCTGTAAGAAGAAAAGATCTCAAAAATTAATATGACAATATGAAAGAAGTCTTCCTCATGGAGGGCTTCTTTTTTGTGTTCGCAGGCAGTCTACGGTGCCTGCTACTTAAGACGAATTTTATATAAATCAACAAAACGAGGAAAAAAACGGTAGTTACTTAGTGCAAAATATATAAATTGTTGACATTTAGCACTGCAGTGTATAAAATTCTTATTAAGCAATTTTGAGCCGGATAGTTTTGTACATTCAGAGTATTCATCTCCGGGTTATCACACCCGGCAAAAAGCAAATGCCGCTTAAATATGTACGTGTAAACGCTCAAAGCGTTTCGCAATAAAGAAACAATGGAGGAAATAATGATGCTTACAAGAAAAAAGGTACTCGCTGTGCTGCTTGCCGCGACGACATGTATGGGCATGCTTGCGGGATGCGGCGGATCTTCTTCAGGTGGCGGCCAGGCTGGCGGCGGTTCGACTTCGGGCGGCGGAGCTGATGTAGCTGCAGGACCGGACACGTATTCCATGATCGATAACTTCGACGTTACAACACTTGACTATGTTTACAACAACAAGTCTTCCAACGGAGACTACACCTGTAACTTTATCGAAGGTCTTCTGACCCAGGACAATCACGGCACCCTGGTCGCCGGTATGGCAAGTGACTGGTCTTCAAATGATGACGCTTCCGAGTGGACATTCACGATCCGTGACGACGCTGTATGGTCTACAAGCGAGGGTGAAGAGTATGACGCTGTCACGGCAGAAGATTTCGTGACAGGACTCAAGCATGCGGCTGACTCTAAGTCCGAGACTCTGGGCCTTGTTGCTGACCTGATCAAGGGTCTTCGTGAGTATTCCGAAGGTACCGGCGCCTGGGAAGATGTCGGTATCAAGGCAGATGGAAATACACTGACCTACACACTGACAGGTCCCTGCGCATACTTTGACGGTATGACAACATACTCCATCCTGTATCCGATCAACGCAGAATTCCTTGAGTCCAAGGGCAGCGATTTCGGTGCAGTTACACCGGATTCCATCCTGTACAACGGATGCTACATCCTGTCCTCTCTGGTTCCGTCACAGGAAGTCCGCTTCGACGCGAATCCGAACTACTATGACAGCGACAACGTTCATGTACAGCATGTTGTTGTTACCTATACAAACGGTGAAGATCCGGCACAGGGCTTCAATATGTTCGTGAACGGTGAGACAACAGCTACAACAATTAACTCCTCTCTTCCGGACGTTGTAGCTAAGGCCAATGAGCTGTATCCTGACAACCAGTACAAGAGTCTGACGACATCCACTTCCTTCTGGGGTGCTTTCAACTGGGATCGCCGCGCGTACGCTCTGTTCAATGATCCATCTGTCTCTACGACATCCAAGACTTCAGACGCACAGAAGGCAGACACAAAGGCAGCTATTTTGAATGCCAACTTCCGCCGCGCAGTCTATGCAGCATATTCAGCTCATGCTGTTGAAGCGATTACTATGGGCGAGGAGCGCGCAGATGATGTTCTCCGCAACACCCTTGTACCGTACACATTTATGACAACAAGTGACGGACGCTCCTACGGCTCCATCGTAACGAAGGAACTTGAGGCATTTGTTCCCGAGTACGCCGGCATCGACCTGAACGACGGCCAGGATGCATGGTATAACCCGGAACTTGCCAAGGCATTTGCTGAGAAGGCTAAGGAAGAACTTGGCGATACAATCTCCGAATGGCCGATTCATCTGGACGTTCCGGTATACGCTTCCAGCGAGAATCAGAAGAATATGCAGCTCGCTATGCAGAAATCGATCGAAGACGCGATCGGTGATTATGTAAAGGTTGACCTGCAGTTCCTTGAGGGTGATTCATCTGTTTACTACTCAGCATTCTACAATCAGCCGGACGGTGTCTCCAACTCCATCGACCTTGTCTTCGGTGCAGGCTGGGGTCCGGACTATGGTGATCCGAATACCTACATCCACTGCTTCGATATCCATGATGGCGACATGCTGAACTACTCCGGTATCAACTATGAGAGCCAGGGACAGGATGACGAGCAGAAGGCAGCTCTTGAGGCGATTGGCCTTACAGAAATCCAGGAAGTTGTCGATCAGGCTCGCGCGGCAAAGGGCGACGAGCGTATTGAGCTCTTCGCAAAGGCTGAGGCTATGCTGCTGGGCAATGGCATCCTTCGTCCGTACAGTACAAACGGTGCTTCCCTCACAGTTAGCAAGGTCGTACCGTTCACAGCAGCTTACGGCATGTATGGTCAGGCTTCCTACAACCGTGTACCGTACTTCAAGTACATGGAGCTTCAGGAAGAGCCGGTCCTTGCCGCTGATTATGAGGCAGCCAAGGAGAAGTGGCTTGCTGGCGAATAATGATACGCGTAACTGCTGATCGTAATAATAACTGAAGATAAAAAAGGGGCAGCCGGACAGATCAATTCTCCGGCTCCCCGTTTTCATTAAGAGGAATAGTAACTTCTATGAATAAAAGTTATATTTGGAAGCGACTTCTGAGGTCGCTTCTATCTATTATGATTATCATGCTTATCGTCTTTACGATGATTTTTACGCTGGTCCCGCGTGAGAATATTTTCTTTGAGGACAGCACCTATCGTAAACTGAGCTCCAAGTCAGACGATAAGACCGAGTATGTATATTCCACATGGGAAAAGCTTGGTTATCTGGACTATGTGAGAATAAATGATTACTGCCAGGAGATTTATGGCGCCGGCAGTCCCGAAATGTCGACAGCAGTAGAGCCTGATTCGAAGGACAGTCAGGATTTCGTTGAATTATACACATCTAAAGGTTACACGGTCGAAAAGTTTCTCGGAAACGGACGCTATTATGCGTATAAGGATATTCCGGTCATCAAGCGAATGGGATCCTGGCTCGCTCATCTCATTGTGATTGACACTCCGATGTCCGTCAAGGATGAAGGAAATCCGGACCTTAAGAGAGGAATTTCCTTTGGCCGCACTCCGTCCGGCGGTATTGCCATTATCGGCAGCGGCACGACTTACAAGTATCTTTTCTATACGAACAGCAAGTTCCCCTGGATTCATCAGAATTTCATCCGTATGAATTTCGGTGTTTCTTACCCGACCTATCAGGGTCTCGATGTCATGCGTGTCCTCTTCCAGTCACAGGGCGATGAGGCGAAACGTCATGTCGTCTATGAGACCGGCCTTGAGGGAGAATCCGGTATTAATTTCGGTACTCTGAAGTATAAGCCGGTCCTTGACAGAATGGACACAAAGAAGTTCCCGGATCACTATGCGGACTATGAAGTCTACAGAAATCAGCCGTCAATGATCGGAACATCTTTCAGAATGGGTATTATCGCCATGGCTCTTGCTTATGCTCTGGGTCTGCCCTTCGGTCTTCTTATGGCGAGAAGAAAAGATAAGCTCGCGGATAAACTCGGTATGGTCTATATCATCTTCATCATCGCGGTTCCGTCTCTGGCTTATATTTACCTCTTCCGCTATTTCGGAACGATGCTGTTCAACCTTCCGTCGGTATTTACCACCTACGGACCTAGCGACGCGCGTTCGTGGGTACTCCCGGTCATCTCTCTTGCCCTGCCGTCCATCGCCAGCCTTATGCTTTGGACACGCCGCTATGTGGTCGACCAGATGAGCGCGGACTACGTCAAGTTCGCAAAGGCCAAGGGCCTCAGCCAGGGAGAGATCTTCCGCACACACATTTTCAAGAACGCTATTATTCCGATCGCACAGGGAATTCCCGCATCGCTGGCCGGATGTATCACCGGCGCCATCATCACCGAGGCAATTTACTCTGTCGGTGGTATGGGCAAGATGCTTCCGAATGCGATCAAGCAGTATAACAACGTCATGATCATCGCCCTTGCGTTCATGTTCTCCACAGTATCGGTCCTTTCAGTTCTGGCCGGAGACATTGTATTGACAAAGGTAGATCCCAGAATTTCACTCAGTGAGAAGGCAGGGAGGTCGTAAATGGATATGGAAAACACCAATCTGTTCGAGTTTGCGGAGTTCGACGAGCTCGAATCTGAACATATTGCAGCGCCCCGGTACTCATACTGGAAATCTGTCTGGAGAACATTTTTTAAGAATAAGTTCACGGTCGCGGTCGCGGTCCTTTTGCTGTGCATCATTGCGTTTGCTCTGATACAGCCGATGCTGTCCGGCTACAGCCCCATCAAGACCCCGAACATCAATAACTCACACCTGAAGTTCCTGAAGCCGTCCGCAGAGCATATCTTCGGTACTGACCATGTCGGCAACGAAGTCTTTGATGCAGTCTGGGCAGGCGCAAGAAACTCTATCATCGTCAGCTTTATCTGCACGGCCATCAACATGCTGATCGGTATCCCGGTCGGCGCCCTCTGGGGATTCTCAAAGAAGATGGACCGCTGGATGATTGAAGTTTACAACGTTATCTCCAACGTTCCGTTCCTTCTTCTGGCTATGATTCTTTCTTACGTTCTCGGCGCAGGCATGAAATCTCTGATCATCACCATGACCTGTACAGAGTGGATCTTCGTAGCCTACTTCATACGTACGCAGGTCATGATCATCCGTGACCGTGAGTACAACCTGGCTTCCAAGTGCCTGGGTACCAGTACATGGACCATGATCGTGAAGAACATTCTTCCGTACCTTATTTCCGTCATCATGACTTATGTATCGCGTGAGGTTCCTTCGCTTATTTCCTACGAAGTTTTCCTTTCCTACATGGGTCTCGGACTTGGTACGACAAACGCTTCTCTGGGTCAGTCCATCGCCATGTATACATCGTACATGAACGGCTATCCGCATCTTTTCTGGATTCCCGTCAGCGTCCTGGCAATCATCTCGATTTCGCTCTATATCGTAGGGCAGAAACTTGCTGACGCAGCCGATCCGCGTACGCACATGTAGGAGGAATAACAATGTCAGAGAATAGAAATGTTGTACTGTCCGCCAAAGACGTTGAAGTAAAATTCAGGGTCAGGGACAATTATCTTACAGCGATCCGCGGTATCTCGCTGGATCTGTATGAGGGAGAAACTTTCGCGATCGTAGGCGAGAGCGGTTCCGGAAAATCCGTCTTCACAAAGACGTTCACCGGAATGCTGGAATCCAACGGTATGATTTCCAACGGATCCGTCACGTTCCACGGGAAAGACCTGACAAAACTTAAGACAGATAAGGACTGGGAAGGCATCCGCGGTGCAAAGATATCCACGATCTTCCAGGATCCTATGACGTCGCTCAATCCGATCCGCACGATCGGTTCCCAGATAACTGAAGTCATTGAGAAGCATCAGGGTGTTTCGAAGGCGGAAGCGAAAAAGCAGGCGATTGAGATCATGGAACGTGTCGGCATCAAGAACGCGGCCGACCGCTTTGACGAGTTCCCGTTCCAGTATTCGGGCGGTATGCGCCAGCGTATCGTCATCGCCATCGCTCTTTCCTGCCATCCGGAAATTCTGATCTGCGACGAGCCGACGACCGCTCTGGACGTTACCATTCAGGCTCAGATCCTGCAGCTGATCCGTGATCTGCAGAAGGAACTTGGGTTCACAACGCTCTACATCACCCATGACCTGGGTGTTGTTGCAAATGTTGCCGACCGCGTCGGCGTCATGTACGGCGGACAGATTATTGAGTACGGTAATGTCGAGGAAATTTTCTTTGAGCCGTGTCATCCATACACATGGGCGCTGCTTTCCAGTCTGCCCCAGCTGGGTGTCAAGGGTCAGGATCTTTACTACATCACCGGCACACCGCCGTCACTGTACAATAAGATCAAGGGAGACGCATTTGCGCCGCGCAATGAGCACGCTCTCAAGATCGACTTCGTGCAGGAACCTCCATTCTTTAAGGTAAGTGATACGCATTACGCTAAGACATGGCTTCTCGATCCGAGAGCGCCGAAACTGGAGAAACCGGAGGTCATCCAGAATCTTCATGAAAAGATCAAGAAAATGACAGATAAGGGAGGCGCGTTCCATGTCGAATAATGATAACAGAGAGGTGATCGTGTCCGTCAAGCACGTGGACATCTCTTTCGATACAGGCGGAAAGAAGAAATTTAAAGCCGTAAAGGATGCCAATTTTGACATTTACAAGGGCGAGACATTTGCGCTCGTCGGCGAATCCGGATCGGGAAAGACAACTCTCGGACGCGCGATCATGCGCATCAATCCCTGCAGTGCCGGCGAGATCACATTTGAAGGAAAGCGTATTTCCGGAAATATCTCCAAGGAAGAGGACAGAAATGTGGTCCGCAACATCCAGATGATTTTCCAGGATCCTGCGGCATCGCTGAATGAAAGAGCGACGATCGAGTACTGCGTGTCGGAAGGTCTTCTCAATTTCCATCTGTACAAAGATGAGAATGACCGTCTTGCCAAGGTAGACAAGGCCCTGCAGGATGTCGGACTTCTGCCTGAGCACAAGTCCCGCTATCCGCACGAGTTCTCCGGCGGACAGCGCCAGCGTGTCGGTATTGCCCGTGCTATGATCATGGAGCCGAAGTTCATCGTCGCGGATGAGCCTATCTCCGCGCTGGACGTCTCCATCAGAGCCCAGGTCCTGAACCTCATGAACAAGCTGAAGGCTGAAAAGGACCTGACTTATCTCTTCATCGCTCATGACCTTTCGGTCGTCCGCTTTATCGCGGACAGAATTGCGGTCATCCATCTGGGCGAGATTGTCGAGATCGCTGAATCAGAGACGCTCTTCGAGTATCCGCTGCATCCGTACACGACGGCCCTGCTCTCCACGGTACCGATGCCGGACCCGCTGATCGAGAAGAACAGAAAGCATAAGGTCTATGACCCGAGCGAACTTGATCAGTCTGGCGATCCGCGTGAGATGCGTGAAGTCCGCCCCGGCCATTTTGTCTACTGCACGCCGAGAGAATTTGACGGTTATTGCGAGAAGGCTGCAAGGCTTGAGAAGGAAAAAGGAGTAAAATGAGAGTCTGCTCCTCATAGAAAGTGAAAAACCTGAGGGGGCTGTGAAAAAATGAGGTTGAAAACCTCAGGCTTCACAGCCTCCCTTGTTTTTTCTGGACGCTTCTTCAAATAATTCTAAAAAAGGGCGCAATACCCCTTTCCCCATTGAAAGCGCAATAATATCGGTCACGCCGTCCTGGGAAGTCTCATCTGTTTGTTGTAGTATTTATAGAGATTGTGGCCTATAGAAACAAGAGTTAATTCGA
>JBGUWZ010000035.1:0-14018 GCA_045221675.1 Lachnospiraceae bacterium
AATGCATGCGTGCTAAGACCATCCTTAAAGTGACTGTCCGTGGACATCTTGCCGGGTCTGCTCCGAGTAAGTATGAAACAGAACAAAATGGCTTTGCACTGAGGCCTGAGCAGACCGAAAATGAACGAATCTATATCTCATAGGAACACCGGATATCAAGATCAACATCGGAGTGCGGCGCAGTGGCAAATCAGAGCTGATGAGAGCCTATATGCATGAGTAAGGTGTAGACTATAGTAAAGATTTTGAGCGACCAACTGAGCGAGTGGTCGCTTTTTCAATCCAGCTTCCCGCTCCTTCAAAAATGGCTTATTTATGCGCTTTACGGGTCCCGGTGTCTTGTATACAAAAAGCAATGTTCGATTCGGGACGCACAGGAGCGAACCTGGGGTAATCATCCATCTATTCCAAGTTCTTTAAAAACTGAATCCACAACAGCTTTCCCATTTCTTTCCAAGGCTTCGCGTGTGCTCCCGTCAACGTGCATCCCCGCAAGAAAGTTTTCCAGTGACAAAAGTGGATTGTCTGTCGACGGCTTTATAAGAGCAGCTTTGACATATCCAAAATATGCTCCTGCATTCGGCTGCTGGCCGTTTCCGAATCCCGGCAGGAGATAGCGTCAAGAATCCCCCTGTGCTGACGGTTCATCCTGTCGAAAATATCACTTTTATTAACCATTGCCTGCCGGAAATTTTTCTCTGTCTCCTGCTTCCATATGGAAGCTACCGCTGCCATTGATGCAATAATCAGATTATTATGACTGGCCTTAGCGATGCCTGTATGGAAAGCAACATCCAGTTCGCACATTTGATCCACATCTTGATTCTTCTGTGCTTCATCCAGCTTGTCGAGTATTTCCCGAAGCAGCTCTATTTCTTCCGCAGTTGATTTTTGCGCAGCTATGGAAGATGTCTGTTCCTCCAACATGAGCCTGAATTCCAGAAAGTCTTCAGCACTACTGTGCTGAGCTACGCTCTTCAGCGGTGTGGCTTCCAGAATAGCCATAGCTTTATTAACTACTGTTCCACGTTTGCTTCGGGTGATATATCCCGCAAGCTCAAGAGCCTTATAGGCTTCTCGGATGCTGCTGCGGCCTACACTTAGCTGTTGACAAAGTACTGTTTCATTAGGAAAGACATAACCTGCCGGAAGTTTTCCATTCTGAATGAGTTCACTGATTTGATTAAAAAGTCTATCTGACATATTCCTCTGCTCAGGCATATTCAGTAGGGTCTCCAGGGAATTGCTGACCGTTTCCATTTCATTCTCCAATCTCAGCATAGCGCTATCTTTGTATGTTGTCATACATAATAACCAGTCGTAAACCATTTGTCAATCCCATATTGATAACAGAGAATAATAACATTTGCTGATAAAAACAGTCCAATAATGGCATATTTACTCTGAATAATACGATTTATGAATTTATAGTTGACAGTGGTCAGTCTTGTCTGTTATAATACATCATGTCAGACAACTGACGTAAGAACAAGAAAAATGGAGGAAAGAAAGATGGCTTACAAGGAAATGATAGCAGGAATCATTAAAAGCGTCGGCGGAGTAGATAATATCCAAAGCGCTACCCATTGCTTTACCCGACTGAGGCTGGTGCTGAAGGACGAGGGTAAGACAGATATGAAGGGACTGGAATCCATCCCGAAGGTAATGAAAGTGGTCAAAGCGAACGGCCAGACACAGATTGTCATCGGTAATGAAGTTGCCAATGTCTACAAGGAACTGATTGCCGATTATCCCGCTCTGGGAGGCGGTGAAAAGCCGGCCAAGGTAGAGAAAGAAAAGTTTTCTATACAGGGCGTGCTTAATACTATTGCCAGCATTTTCACCCCCACAATTCCAGCACTGGCAGGTGCCGGTGTCATCAAAGGCATTCTGGTGCTTCTGACCACACTTGGCATGCTGGGCAAGGATACAGGCACATATCAGATCCTGAACGCAGCGGCGGATTCCATCTTTTACTTCATGCCGTTAGTTCTGGCATATACATCCGCAAAGATTTTTAACTGCAGCATTCCAATTAGCATGGCCATCGGCGGATCTCTCCTTTATCCCAACCTGGTCACTTTTATGGCGGAGGCGGAAACAATCACTTTCCTAGGGATACCGGTGATCAAAACCACATATGGTTCATCCGTCATCCCCATCATCCTGGCGGTACTGGTCTATTCCAAGCTTGAGAAGCTGCTTGACAAAGTAGTCCCCACTGTGATGAAGGCTGTTGTAGCCCCGCTGATTTCTCTTATTATCATGGTTCCTGCCACACTGCTTGTATTCGGACCGTTCGGCAACTATACTTCTGAGATGGTAGGCGCCTTCTTCCAGACAATTACCAAGGTCTCTCCGCTGCTTGCAGGCGCTTTCTTCGGCGGCACTTATTCTCTGCTTGTCATGCTTGGTATGCACAGAGCGCTGGTCCCCATCGGTATCAACGAGGTCTCCCAGTTTGGAAGCACCACCCTCTGGGCTTTTACCGGTCCATCCAACTTCTCGCAGGCAGGCGCGGCATTCGGTTCTTTTGTCCGCTTGAAGAATAAGGAAGAAAAATCCATCGCTCTGAGCGCCGGCCTCACTGCTCTGTTCGGCATTACTGAGCCTGCACTGTACGGCGTAAACCTGAAATACAAACGTCCCATGATCGGTGTCATTGTCGGCGGTGCTGTCGGCGGTGCCATCGCAGGCATAGGCGGTGCAAAAGCCTACGCTGTAGCCATTCCCTCCATCCTTACCCTGCCTACTTTCTTCGGAGAGGGATTTGTGGCTTTCCTCATTGCGATTGCGGCAGCATTCGGCATTGCATTTGCAATGACACTTGTCATGGGTGTTGACACTGGTGAAAAGGGTGCAGAAAATGCAGGTGACTCCATTCCGCTCGATGCCTCTCCGATGGTAGTTTCTCCTGCTGACGGAGAAGTCGTACCTTTGGAACAGGTAAAAGACGAGACCTTTGCCTCCGGCGTCCTCGGAGCAGGTGTGGGCATCATTCCAAAGAACGGTGCGGTCTATGCTCCCGCTGACGGAACTCTTACCACTGTATTCCCCACCGGTCATGCGCTTGGCCTCCAGACAGCAGCAGGCACAGACATTCTTATCCATATTGGTATCAACACTGTTCAGTTGAACGGCAAATATTTTAAGACCCTGGTAAATCAGGGAGACACAGTCCGCAAAGGACAGAAGCTGGTAGAGTTTGATCTGATGCAGGTCCAGGCAGCTGGTTATGACCCGACTATCATGGTAATCGCTACTGACACCGAAGCCGCTCAGATTCGAATGGCAGGAACTGTTCCCTCACAGCACGGCGGCGACCTGTTTGAAGTTGAAATGTAAAGGAGGTCCACATGGATTATCAGAAGATCACCGGTTTCCCGAAAGACTTTCTCTGGGGTGCCAGTTCCAGCGCTTTCCAGGTAGAAGGCGGCTATGACGAAGGCGGAAAGGGTCTGTCAGTAGCAGACACGGCTTCATTTGCCCACGCAGATATTTATGCGGATACGAAAGTGGCGGCAGACTTTTATCATCGTTACAAAGAGGATATTGCTCTCATGGCAGAGCTTGGGCTTAAATCCTACCGCTTCTCCATTGCATGGAGCAGAATCTTTCCCAACGGGGATGATGCACAGCCCAGTGAAGAAGGACTGGCTTTTTACAGGGCTGTGTTGGACGAGCTAAAACTCTATGGCATTGAACCGATTGTTACGCTCTATCACTTTGATCTGCCTCAGAGCCTTCAGGATCGGTTCGGTGGTTGGGCGGACAGACGCACCATCGATGCCTTTGTGCGCTACGCAGAGACATGCTTTGAGCGTTTCGGAGGGGACATCCGTTACTGGCTTACCATCAACGAGCAGAACTTAATGGTGAGAAAAGAAGGTCTTATCCAGATCACTGAAAAAGATCTGGAAAAGAAGGAAAAAGTCCGTCATCAGATGAATCATCATATGTTCCTTGCCAATGCGCTGGCAATCAAGTCCTGCCACAGGATGTGCCCAAACGCCAAGATCGGTCCCACATTTGCATATCTGCCCAGCTATCCTGCAAGCTGTAAGCCGGAGGATATGATGGCAGCACTCGAGGCGGATAACTATTACAATTATTATCTCACAGACGTATATGTATATGGCAAATATCCGGAGTACTACCTCCGCTTCCTGGATGAGCAGAACGCCGTTCCGGAGATCCTTCCGGAAGATGAGGAGATCCTAGCAGGCTCTGCTCCGGATTTCATAGGCTTCAATTACTATCTGACATATGCTGCAGAGTACTGTCCGGCCGATATGAAAGGAAATTATCTCCACCTGCTGAAGCTTGTGGTGCCCGGACACTTCCGCTTTGTTGACAATCCTTATCTGAAGGCCAGTGAATACGGCTGGCAGATTGACCCGGTAGGTTTCAGAAGAGCTTTGATGGAACTGTATCAGCGTTATCATCTTCCGCTTATGGTGACAGAGAACGGCCTTGGCACACATGATGTTCTTTCTGAGGACGGATGTGTTCATGATCAGTACCGTATCGACTATCTGAACTCTCATCTGGAGCAAATGAAGAAGGCTGTTTGCGACGGTGTGCCGTTGATTTCTTACAATACCTGGACTTTCATGGATGTTGTAAGCAGTTCTGACGGCTTCCAGAAACGGTATGGACTGGTATACGTGAATCGCGAGGAACTGGACCAGAAAGATTTAAAGCGAATTAAAAAGGACAGCTTCACTTATTATCAGAAACTGATTGCGGAAAACGGGGAATCCCTATAATCCATAAGCTGATAAAACAAATTATGGCGGCCACCCACCCGGGTGGCCGTCGTTTCAGCATGCATTCTCATGTGAAAAGAACCGCCCCCAAATTGTCATTCTAAAATTGACTTTCAGAGAGAATCTGGTATTATTCTTTTATTGAACCATGTATGACATAGTATCTCAATGGAGGAATTCCAGCATGCAGCAAACCGGCAATTCTCTGGAAGATTTGATGGGCCTGGCTAATCAGACCAGCATGTCAGACCAGTTATACGAGAAGATCAGCAAGCTCATCTTAGATGGCACATTAGAGGAAGGTTATGTATTCCCAAACGAAGCGGTGCTGTGTGATCAGCTCAAAGTGGGACGTTCCACACTGCGAGAAGCATACAAAGCACTTGAACTGTCGGGCTACATTACCCGTTCTAAACGCGGGACAAGAGTAAACAGCCGTCTGGAAATACTGAATAATACGTCTCTCAAATCCGTATTCCACTCGGCAACACGGAAAGAGTTTACGCAGTTCAGATTAATGGTAGAGCAGAAGAGCGCCTGCTATGCGGCTGAGCGGGCCACGTTGACGGATGTAGAGAAGCTCAAAGCTATGCTGCTCCGTATGGAAGAAACACGAAGTCTCGGAAACTTTGAGGAGCTGATGGAGCTCGATGAGCAGTTCCATATCAAGATTGCCAACCTGAGCGGCAATTCGCTGATTGTAGCGATTATCAATGTTATGGCAGAGGAATGGAAGCAGGGGATTCTTCACAATTTCCAGGCTGCCATTAAAAATAATCTTAAAATCTTTGATCTGATGCTGGAACAGCATAGGGAAATTGTCGCCGCGATCCAGGACCGGGACAGCAGGCTTGCCTCTGATCTGATGAAAACACATATTGAAAGTGTGACAGTAAAAGAAGAATAAGGCTGTGTCGACACCGCGCACCGCCTTATTTAATGGAATATATAAAAGCCCGGCATATGCTCGAAATCACGAGTATCTGTCGGACCTTTTTTTATTATTGGTGCAGGACCTCGCCGGAGAGCTTCTGATAATACTTCAGCAGCGCACTGTGATCATCTGAGCCGAAGCCGTCGTGATGTACTACCTTCATCATCTCCAGAACTGCCTGGGTAAGGGGAATTGGGGCATCCACCGCTCCGGCAATGTCTACTACATTGTTCAGATCTTTGACGTGCAGGTCAATTCGGAAGCCTGGCTTGAAATTCTGGTCCATCATCATAGGTGCCTTGGCATCCATGACTGTGCTGCCTGCCAGACCTCCCCGAATCGCCTCGTAGATTTTCCGGGGCTCTACGCCGCACATTTGCCCCATCTGCAACGCCTCGGCAAGAACTGCTATGTTCACGGCTACTACAGTCTGATTGCATAGTTTTGTCACATTTCCCGCGCCGACGTCGCCGCAGAGCACCACGGAGGAGCCCATTGCCTCAAGGACAGGCTTGTACCTGTCGAACACTTCCGGCTTTCCGCCTACCATAAAGGACAGTGTGCCATCGATAGCCTTCGGTTCTCCTCCTGACACAGGCGCATCCAGCATCTCAATGCCGCGTTTTGACAATTCTGCGGCAATCTCCCGGGACGCCATGGGGTTAATCGAAGACATATCGATAAATACAGCATCTCCCGGCATCTTGTCTGCCAGCCTGTCGTCTTCCAACATCACTGATTTGACTTGGGGGCTGTTGGGGAGCATGGTCAGCACTAAATCGACACCCTCAGCTGTCTCGGCAGCACTCGCACAGACTACAGCTCCTGCTGCTGCCATTTCATCCTGAACATTCTGCCGCCGGGCATAAATGCGAAGTTCGTATCCTGCCTTGAGCAGATTTTTTGCCATGGGCTTTCCCATGATTCCCAATCCAATAAAAGCAATTTTCATTTTCAACTCCTCACATTCTCAGCACGGATCGCCGTTATTCTATGTCATGATATGCGCTGATGTATCGTCCTCAACGTGGTCATTAAGGTCATGGCATCCACTTCCGAAGGCAGGCCTAAGGGACATACCTTCGGAAGCGAACGGCTGCGTGTGTCAGTTGGTGGTAATTACCAGATTCTTGTAATTTGCTTCCATCTCCTCAATGATCTGATGAGCGTAGCCTGTGCCGAACATTGTGCATCCAATGACCAGACCCATAATAGTCTGCTCTGTAACGCTCGTTGTGCCAAGTGCGGAGAACTTCATTTTCACCTTATTAAGGTCAGGAATGTTGGCCTTTACAATGTTCATGACTCGAAGGTCTGCAGTGCCGCTGCGTCCGCTTGCAGCCTTGACCACGTCCACGCCCGCTTCGACAGCACAGCGTGTGCCTGCAGCGATTTCCTCATCTGTGAGGAAGGTGGTCTCAAGAATGGATTTGACTACATAGCCATGGCCGTGGCTGACTTTGACGATCTCACGCAGGTCATCGGTAAATGCTTCCAGCTCTCCGCCGCGGAGCAGACCGATATTGACTACCGTATCTACACAGGCAGGACGACCATGCAGTACCTTGCAGTATTCCTCAATCTGGCGGACTTTCATATAGGTGTCATCGCAGCCGACAGGGAAGGACGGGACGATGCCTGTCTCAATTCCGGTTCCTTCCAGTGTGTCAGCTACAAGGGGAAGCCAGTAGGGATTGCAATGAACAGCGTTCACGTTGTACTTGATTGCGCGCTGAAGATGGGCTTCAACCTGCGCACGTGTTACATCAGGGCTGAGCAGAGCATAGTCGAACAGCTTGCCAAGGTTTTCGCGATTGTACTCTTTTCCGTTAAGAATCATAATAGTCTCCTTTCTAAATTGGTGCCGTCAGGATGAGGACGACACATTATTTGTTGTACAGCATGCGAATGAGATACTCATTTAGATCAGATTTGCTCTTTTTTATTTGTTCAGGTGTCCAAGTCTGGAATCCTTCTCCGGTCTTAAAGCCCAGCTTTCCGGCATCCCGGAGCTCCCTGAGCAGCGGAGATGGTTCATGACTGTCTTCCAGATCCTTCAGGATATACTCGTGTATGTTGTAGGTGAGATCAGTTCCCACCATATCCGCATTTTCCATAGGCGCCAGCTGGGGAAGCCGCAGGCCGAAGGAATATTTTACCGCTTTATCTACGGTCTCTGCATCAGCGATACCTTTCTCGACGATAGATATAGCTTCCCGCCAAAGCGCGTGCTGCATCCGGTTGGCTATGAAGCCGGGAACGTCCTTTTTACATAGTACAGGCTCTTTGCCCGCCGCAGACAGAACCTTCATGACAGTCTCAGCGCACTCATCTGAAGTGGCATCGGACTTAATAACTTCTACCAATGGGATCAGATGGCCGGGATTCCAGAAGTGCGCGCCCACAAAGCGTTCACGATGCCTTAGCTCAGCAGAGATCTCGCTGGGACTCATCACAGAGGAATTAGTGCAGAAGATACAGTCCTCGGCACATCTGGACTCGAGCTTGGCAAATAGGTCGCGTTTAATTGCCATATCCTCGGGAACAGCTTCTATGACAAGATCCGCGCTGCTGACCAGATCGGAATCTATATCTGTTGTGAAACTAATGCGGTCCAGACATCCCTGTAGGAATGCTTCCGTGATGATGCCTTTTTCCACCAAAGCTTTTGTATTGTTTCGAATGGCAGCAATCACGTCTTTTTCTCTTCGGTTGTATACTGCCACCTCATAATCTGGGTTTGACGCCATCACATAAGCAATGTTTACCCCCATCATACCCGCACCGCATACAAGGATTTTCTTGATATCTTTCATAGTCTTGATGCCTTTCATAATCGTTCTCACTTGGTTTCAGCGATAACACGTCTGCCTTTCTCTGTGACGGTGACTACTCTGCGAAGGAATCCGGATTCAGACATATAGCCGTTGCGGATCAGCTTGACTACACTCAGTGCGTATTCCCGGCGGCGTTCACGGTCATTTGCATCTTTCAGAGTGCGCAATGCTTCCGATGGAGAGACCTTCTCATCATTGCCGATCGCATGCAGCACATTTAGATCGTCCTCAATCAGACCATAGCGGCTGTGCAGATCAGCATCTGCTTTGCGCATTGCAGGCAGACTTGCCTCGCCCTTCTTCGTCAGGCGGAAGCTCCAGAATTTCTCTCCCTGCAGACCATCTCTGCAAATGTAGCGGCTCTGATCCAGCTTCTCGATAATTCCATTTAATTTCTCACCGCTCCAGGCTGTGATATCCATAAGTTCGCACATCTGGTCAAGGCCTGAACGGATATACGTCATAATTCTTCTGTCGTCGTCCGTCAGAGCAACGACCTCATCACTTTCACCTTCATGGGTCCAGGATGGTTCACCATAGTATTTCGGTCTTGTCGCGAGACTGACCAGTACGAAAGGTACGATTGTAGCGATGATACCGATGATACTCATATGGCAGTAGGAAGCAACGGGCTTGCCCATGAACGGGATGCCCAGAAGGTTCATAAATGCCCAGATGGACATGAACACAGTGCCGGTCACTGCGCCTGCCATACAGCCGGCGTTTGTCGCCCTGCGCCAGTAAATGCCGAATGCTACTGAAAGTCCTGCCGGCGCAAGCCAGGCTGTTGCAAATGCGAACAGGAAAGCCGTGCCTCCGGGATAGAAAGACAATCCCCATGAGATGCCCGCGACGATTAGCGTAATCACTCGACTGGCGCGTGTAAGCTGTACAGGATTCGCATTTTTGTTGATGAATCGCTGGTAGATATCTTTAGTTGTAATGGAGACTGCTCCAAGCAGGTTGGTAGCTGCAGTCGACATGGATGCCGCAAGAGCGAAGATCAGCAGGAATGCCCCTATAGCAGCAGGGAACTCTCCAAGCACAAAACCGTAAGCTGACTCAGGCGTCAGTGTGCCGCCGTTGATGTCGAACTTTTCCGGGAAAGCGGAACCTGCGTAGAGTCCGACCATACCGATGATCATGGTGATGAAGAACAGGATGATGCCGCCTACGATATATGCATTGCGTGCTCCTTTTTCGGAACGGGCGGAAGCCATCTTCATCCAGTAATGCTGACCACCCCAGACAAGGAAGATACTGAAGTTCAGGCCGATTGTGATGATCGAAGGGTATGTAATTGCACCGAATGACATCGCTGTTCCGCTTGCTCCCTGAGAGAAGTAGTTGTAAAGACCACCACCCCAGCTCTGCAGGGCAAGATCGACACCGCCAAATCGCCTCATCAGCGCCATCAGAAGTACCGGTGCGCCGACGATACCGATACCTGCCTGGATGAAGTCTGTCATGGATATGCCCCACATGCCACTGCACCAGGTAAATACCAGAACAGTTACCAGACCTATGACAACACATATATTAAGTTTCCATTGGAAGTATCCCGCAATAACATTTGCAAGAGACAGGATATTGTTTGCTGTCAGGGCAATCATGGCAATTGTCGCAAGAATAGATACCATGGAACGGATCGGCATGCTGTAGCGCATCTCCAGCCACTCCGGCAGCGTGTAAGCGCCGCTGCGTCGAACCGTGCGTGCAAAGAGAATCGCGTAGAGTCCAACACCGACAATGGCGTAGAAAAAGGCAAAACCAAAGGTTCCCCAGAAGCCGAGACGTATTCCAAGACCCGGTGCGAGGGTCAATGTCGTGCCAGCAAAGCCGCTGGCAACGACACCAAATACCAAAATCGCGGAACCCAGTTCACGTCCGGCAAGGAGAAAATCATCTGCTTCCACTACAAAGCGCTTGGAATATACACCCACACCCGCAAGCAGTAACAAAAAACAGGCCATTACAATAACTGTTGTGATATTCATAGCGTTTCCTCCTCACGTGCCTTTTGTACTTACTTGTTGGCTTCATTCTGCAGCATCGCAAGCACTGCTTCATGCTGCTTCTTGATGCGAAGAGCAACTTCTCCCCGCTCGAAATGGTAGTCTTCACTGCCATCAGGATAAGCATAGCGTCCGATATTGCGATCCTGCGGATACAGGAAACGGCCGCCGCAGGACATGATTACTGTCTTGGTCTCGGGGCAGATGTCCTTGGCCAGGTATTCAAGCTGACGGGTCAGCATGGAGGGATCGCCGGTGCAGTTAGCCCAGTTATCATAGTGATCAGGAATCATAGTGTCAGCCTGCAGTGCTTTAGCTACTCGCACGCAGTCATAAGGAGTCATCTTGTCGGTAGCGCCCGGTGCGTTGAATCCCATATCGAAAATGCAGACATTGATGTCATTTTCCTGACCGACACCCACATAACCGTCGTTGTACCAGGTGTCACCCGCAAACATAATGTTGCCGCCGCTGGTCTTGAACAGGAAGCTGACACAGGCGATTTCATACGGCAGCGGCTCCGGACCGGATGTCGTACGAATGGCTGTATCGTCATAGCACATCAGAATGTCAAGGTCAGCGCCCTTCAGTTTAATGGTCTCGCCAACCCGGGCTACATGGATACGCTCCTCAGGTACTTTAAAGCCGCGCAGCTTATTGCATGCCGCCGGGGATGCATAGAACTTGCAGTCACTGGTCTTCAGCGCAGCTTTTACAGCATACAGATCGCAATGATCCTGATGCATGTGAGTAATCATCGCTCCATCTAGGTGCTTGAATTTCCAGGGATCGATGACCTGGGGGTTAAGGCGAAGCCAGTTTATAGACTCTGCACCGGCCTGCTTGCATACTCCGCAGTTGCCCACGCGCTCGGTGTAAAGGGACGGTCCGCAGTACTGATCGATCCAGTAGATGCCGTCTTCGTCGGTCTTGAGCACCCATGAAGGGCCTCCGCACCACCACAGCGCTACCTGGCCTTTCGGAACCTTGAAGTTCTCTATTTCATTGTTCAGGAATGTGCCCCACTCGGGATAGCAGTCTTCCAGCCACTGTGCGCGGTCAATGTCTTGGTCTGCGGTTACATAAGTGCCGGAAATGATGCCTCGTCCGTCATACTTCGGGATGTTGCTGTTAGCCATAGTTTTTTCCTCCTGGTACTTTAAATGCTTTTATTCCTATAAGGGGCTGAGCCCTGATAATTGATATTTATGCTGTGTGCAGCCGGTCTTACATACATGTGTATCCGCCATCGACCGGAAGGTTCACTCCGTTGACATAGCTGGAAGCAGGAGATGCAAGGAAGATCGCCGCTGTGTCAAGCTCACCTTCGTTGCCATATCGCTCTTCCGGAATCATCGTGCGGGCGTTCTGCTGAAAGAATTCTGAGTCAAGTGTCTCTCTTGTAAGAGGAGTGTAGAAGTAGCCGGGGCAGATAGCATTTACAGTGATGCCGTATTTGCCCCACTCAGCAGCCAGTGCTCGAGTCAGGTTCACGACACCACCCTTGGCTGCATGATACGGTGCGGAACCGGCGATTTTATTGCCGACCAGGCCATACATGGAAGCGATGTTGATGATCCTGCCATACTTCTGCGGGATCATTGCTTTTTTCGCTACGGCTCGGGCGACCTTGAATGTTCCGAACAGATCGATATCCATCTCGCCTGCGAACTGTGCGTCTGTGATATCTTCTGCAGGGGCAACTGCGCCGGTGCCGGCGTTATTGATCAGGATATCGATGCGGCCATACTTAGCCAGAACTTTATCTACCATGTCTCCTACCATTTCGGTGTCAGTGATGTCGCAGCGGATCGGGAAAGTCGGAACGCCGAATTCTTCGTTGATTTCCTGTGCGACCTGCTCGATCTTCTCCTGCCTGCGTGCTACCGGAACAATTATCGCCCCCTGGTTCGCGAGTGCTTTTGCCATCTGCACGCCAAGTCCGCCGGAGCATCCTGTCACTATTGCTACTTTACCGCTCAAATCGAAATACTGCTTCATTATGTTAGTCTCCTTCTTGATGTGATGTGCTATTGTATCTTGTCTGACTTCCGACTTTAATATAAGGTGAGAAGCGACCTTTGTCAATACCTTTTTCAAACTTCTTAAGTGAAATATTTATACCTGCAAATTGGGGGGTAACATATGTGAAGGATCGGGCAGAAGCAAATATTATTATTGCGCGGACATAAAATGATTTTCGTCCAGATCCATAAGGATCTGGACGAAATGTAATTTGAATATATGAAAAAGATAAATACTTGAATAGTGCACGAAGCTCGCGCACGATTAGAGATCGCGATTTACAATCTGCAACAAAGTGACATGAAGTCAGACTTGAGCGACCACCAAAGCAGAGTGGCCGCTCTATTTTAATCTCAAGTATAGAACTCAATCGTATTCGAAAATTCCCTGCAATGCGTCGGAAATGTTCATGAGATTTCCGTAAGACAGCCGGTCGATTCGCCTGCAGCCACGTGCATCAGGATCAATCAGTTTAATCTGTTCGCAGATGACGAACCCCTCTGTTCCCTCAACCCCGACGGCCCTAATGTGCAGTGGTCCTTCTGTGGCATTTGAAAGCAGAGGACAAACATGAAACATGTGAGCAGCCCGGATAAATGCATTTTTGCTGACAACCAGAAAACTGCTGCGAAATCCGACAATCTTCACGATATCTCCCTGTGAGAAGTCGTTCATTACAGCATCTCCTTTCCTGCCGGTTCACCCCAGTCAAAATTCTGAATATCCATTTTTCCGTCATATTCCGCAAGTCTTTCCTCAAATGTTTTGTGACGGAATACTTTTCTGAGTATGATCACGTTCTCAGAGGCTTCTATCTGCACTGTGTCGTTGATTTCAATGTTAGCCTGTGCAAGAACACTTTTACTGAGGCGTATTCCCTGACTATTTCCCCAGGCTTTTACTGTAGACTGGCTGATCATGTCCTGAATCTCCTTTTAATGTTATAACGTATATACATTATATACAATGATCAATGGTAGTACAAGAGGATGCTATATAGAGATCCATGCGAGAAAAGCTTTTTCACTGCTCATGTGGCAGGTGGAGCGCAGCCGCGTAAGGCAAAACTGTTAGTTAAGAATTATTTATATCTGGTACGAGGTTATTTTTAGTTTTTTATATTAGCATTCATTGGGACGGTATAGGATTTCGGATTTGATACTGTTTTATGAATGTGTAAAAAATCCGGATGATTGTACCAGTATTATAGGGGGCGCCGGTGATGGCGTATTTTTATGGAATGAAGCATTTGAGAGATCTCTTCCCTGAACATCCGGATAACCCAGAGATCAGGAATCTCTGTATCAATAGCCAGGACGTTAAGCCGGGCGATCTGTTTATATGCACAAAGGGTGCAACAACCGATCGGCATGACTTCGTGTTGTCTGCAGTGGAAAATGGGGCGGCAGCGGTAGTTGCGAGCCGTCCGGTCGATGTG
>JBGUWZ010000036.1:0-76872 GCA_045221675.1 Lachnospiraceae bacterium
ATTGGTGACGTTTATGGAACAAGAACTAACGGTAAATGAAAGATCATATCGCCTTCTTCGCCTGTTGGGAAAAGGCAAGGGCGGGTATTCTTATCTCGCGGAAAGAGATGGGGTGCAGGTAGTAGTCAAGCAGATCCATCACGAGCCCTGTGACTATTACCGCTTTGGAAACAAGATCGAGGCCGAATTGCGGGATTATGAACGCCTGCATAAAGCCGGCATCCGTATCCCCCGGATGCATGCCGTTGACAGGAACGCGGAGCGGATCGTCAAGGACTATATCGAAGGGCTGACCGTGATGGAGCTGGTACGCTCCGGCGTATCGGTCGAGCCGTACCTGCCCCAGGTACGTGACATGGCGTCAAAGGCCATGGCTGCCGGGCTCAATATCGACTATTACCCGACCAATTTCGTCGTGCATGACGGACTGCTTTGGTACGTGGATTACGAATGCAACGACTACAGCGAGCAATGGGACTTCGAACATTGGGGCATTCAGTATTGGCTGCCTATGTAGAGCCGGTCTGCACGATCCTGGGCTGCCGCCAATAGCGAAGAAAACGAAAGGATGATATTATGGTATTACAGAAAAACAGCCTTGTGCTGACAATGGTACTTATAATTGGTTCCTTTGCATGTGCTTGCGGGAAAAAGGATAGTGTTGAAGACGAATCTTTTGCGGCATATACGGAAGAAGTACCTTTCACAGAGACAACAAAAACAGGTGAGAAAGAGACTGCTAAGCAGTGGGAGAAGGGCTATGACCTTCCGATAGATGAATGGGAGATAGACGAAGCTGAGAATGATTGCAGTGCGATGATGGAACATATTTATGAGATATACAACGATGCAGATAAAGGAACTGCAGCCAACGTAGTATTAACTGATGAGATCATTTTTGAATTACAGAGAGAGTTAATGGAAACAGGATATCCGGTTGCTACATTGGTGACATACTCAAATATGGGAAATTATGAAAGCGTGGATTCTTTCCTTGAAAATTGCACAGCCGGGAAAAGCGGTTCTGTGGTAATGTACGAGATACATGATGATGGCGGCATAGGCAGAATGAAATTTTGTTTTGATGGTACAGATATGTCTGTCATAAGTTCAAGAGGGGTATGGAATAAGAATGGTAAGCCTGCAGTGTCCTATATATCCCGCACCAGAATAAAGACATGGAAATATACGGATAAAGGGTGGTTCTGTTATGAGTTATGCGTGCCGGAACCACCGGAGGTCAGTGAAATCATGGATGGAAGCTGCATGATCAGAGTAAAACCAATGACAGAAGAACAGCGTGAGATGTCAGAACGCCTCGTTCTGGGTCTTGGATATCAGGGACAGAATCTTTTGTGTTCCGACTGGAATGCAGAAAACATGAGTGAGTTGGATTATAACGGAATGTTTGAATATTTTTATGGAATGAAATATGGAGAAAAGTTTCGTTCTGAAGATTATCCAAATGGCATTCCGAAAGAAGAGTTCGAAAGTCTGATCATGGAATATCTTCCTGTAACAAAAGAACAGATACGAGAGTACGCAGCATATGATGAGGAAAACCAGACATATTTATGGGAAAGGCTTGGTTGTGGTAATTATGCTCCGAGTTATTTTGGAACCTCTCTGCCGGAGGTTATTAACATCAATGAAAATGAAGATGGAACAACCACATTAACAGTTGAGGCGGTTTGTGACATGGTCATTTGTGATGATGCCGTCATAACTCATGAACTTACGGTGCGGTTTGCAGAAGATGGCAGTTTTCAGTATTTGGGGAACAAAATCCTAAATGACGGAATTACGCATATACCGGCTTACCAATACCGTATAAAGGAATGATCAGAAAGGGACTGCCACAGCCTCTTTATCAAGAGTTTTCAGTTGGTGGATAAAAGCGGCAAGACAGACACCTTTAACTCATCGAGGAAAGGAGAATCGGTCGATAGAGTGGCAATGCCAACGTGGAATGGTATTATTGTGTGAACGGAGAAAATATCGATATAGTATTGATTGTTTCCCTTATTAGCCATAAAATTGATTTCGTGAGCTCTGGTATTGTATACCTGGAGAGTATAGCCCATGTAGCTTAATTCGTTGTATACGATGTTTTCAAGTAATAGAATCGTTTTATGGAGGGAAGGGCAATGTTCAGAGACATGCTGAGAAAGAAACAGCAGCTTTCGCAGGAAGAGTGTATAGCAATCTTGAAGAATGAGCCGCGCGGGGTGCTCTCCGTGCTCGGGGATGACGATTACCCTTACGGTATGCCAATGAATCACTACTACTGTGAAGCGGACGGGAAAATCTACTTTCACGGCGGCAAAAAAGGCCATAAGATCGATGCGATGATGCGCCACAACAAGGCGTCGTTCTGCGTGTATGAGCAGGGCTTCCGCAGAGAGGGAGAATGGGCGCTGAATATCAAATCCGTTATTGTGTTCGGTCATATCGAGTTTATTGAGGATCGCGATAAGTTATACGAGATCGCCAGACTGCTCAGCTACAAGTTTACGAATGATGCGAAATATATCGAACATGAGATTCAAACCTCCGGCCCTGGCACACTGATGTTCGCACTGGTGCCGGAGCACATGACGGGCAAGATCGTCAACGAGTCTTAACAGAGAATAGTCCCGTGTCTGGAACCGATGGCTATTTCACCGGACGGACTTATTGAGGCAGCCTTTATGGAGGACAAAACGTTTCTGTGGGCAGTGCAATGGCATCCGGAATTATTATTTAGAACAGATAAGGACAACAGAATGATTTTCGATTCATTTATAAAAGCAATGGAATAAATTCTAGTTGTTATGCATGATTTTCATTGTCAAGGGGTATTTAGAATAATTTCTAAATACCCCTTGACTTAACGAAAAAGACATACCGGCGAGCGTATTCGCTGCAGCCAATATTATTTCCGCATTGTTATTTGCGGCAGGGCATCTTCCCGGTACAGCGGCCATGACAACATTAACTCCGCTATTGTTGTTCAGATGTTTTTTATTGCAGTGCACTGTCACTTTTTAAAGAAAAATGTAAAGGAACCTTGACAGAAATGAGACTGTCTGATATATTGAAAGTGTAAAGGAACCTTGTCAAAAACGAACCGGAGGATATGATTTGGAAAACCGTGTAGAAAAGCTGCGCAAGGAGCTCGGCTTAAATCAGGAGGAATTTGCCAAGGCAATCCGTGTTTCCAGGCAGACAATCAGTTCAATTGAGACAGGCAAGTATAACCCATCACTTGATCTGGCGTTTACCATAGCGGATTTTTTCGGAATGACTATCGAGGAAATTTTTATTCACAAGGGAGGTGCCAATGATGAAACAGAGTTATCTGAATAGGGGGATTGTATGTGTACTTGTGGGCATTTGCTTTGTTCTGGCAGCCATTTTGACTGAGAGCGCACTTGATGGTTTACTTTGGGGTTTTGCCGGCGGAGCTTTAGGCCCCGGTATTGGAATGATCATAAGTCATTTTTACTGGTCTGCTCCGAAAAATCAGGAGCGATATCAGGAAATTCAGGAGCAGGAATACATCAACAGCCATGATGAACTGAACGAAAAGCTGCGTGACAAATCGGGAAGAATCGCCTATTTGACCGGGCTGTTTATAATCTGCATTTCTGAGGTGGCATTTTCGATTCTTGGCAAACTGGGAGTTATAACAGAACATAAGATCATCGTACTATATTTATTCGGATTGTTAGTCTTTCAGATCGTGATTGGAAATGCAGTGTATCTTCAGTTGAGAAAGAAATATTAAATAAATGGTATAAGCAGCGGCATCGGAATGATTTATTCTGATGCCGCCATTTGTTGCACCAAATCATTTCATTGCTATTTGATTGTAAATGTGATATTTTTTAGTTATATAAAGAAAGGCACACTGATTGTGTGGGTGAAGGAATGAAGATTCGATAATTTGATTTGGTAAATGCAGACGAAATGATATGGCCCGAAAGGGTCTGTTTGTGTATGCCGAATTGGATTATCGTATTCATTTTGAAGACATTATGGAATGATACTGTGTGCTTTCGGTATATGCTGGATCTTCATGTGTGCGTGTAATCTGCTTTCGGTATTAAGCAGATTTTTTTGTGCCATCAGAAATAACGGAGGGTGCAAATCGTCCGGCGGACGATTGTTCTTACCCGCAGGGTATGTAGGCGCCGACCGGTACGGAGAGGAGACACGAATATGGCACAGATACAAGTGAATGACCTGACATTTTCATATGATGGGAGTGCAGATGATGTCCTCAGAGAAGTGACGTTCAGCATCGATACAGACTGGAAGCTTGGGCTCATCGGCAGGAATGGGAAGGGAAAGACGACTCTGCTGAATTTGTTCATGGGAAAATACGATTACCTGGGAAGCATTAAGGCCAGTACCCGTTTTGATTATTTTCCATATCAGGTGTCTGATTCAGACCTGAACAAAAATGCTGTTGATCTCATAGGCGTTTGGAAACCGCAGATAGAAGTCTGGCAGGTATTGATCCAGATGAATGAACTTAAGATGGATCCGGAATGCCTCTACAGACCTTTTGGTACACTTAGCTTCGGTGAACGCACCAGGGTGATGCTGGCAGTACTGTTTGCTGCCGAGAATGAGTTTCTTCTGATCGATGAGCCGACCAACCATCTGGACACGGAAGCACATGACATTGTTAAGGAATACCTGGCTTCAAAAAAAGGGTTTATCCTTGTTTCTCATGACAGGGACCTTTTGGATAAAGTATGTGATCATGTACTTGTATTAAACAGGTCTACAATTGAGGTACAGGCAGGCAACTTTTCGTCCTGGTGGGAAAATAAAGAAAAGAAAGATTCATTTCAGCAGGCCGAGAACGTTAGACACCTTAAGGAAATCGGAAAATTAAAGGCGGCTGCGGACAAAAGCAGCAGATGGGCTGATAAGAATGAGAATTCCAAAATCGGTTTTGATCCTGTTAAGGAACATGACAGGAGCATAGCAACCAGAGCTTTTATAGGAGCGAAAACCAAAAAGATGCAGGCTCGTGTTAAAAATTACGAGCGGCGCATTGACCGGGAGATTCAGGAAAAAGAGGGGCTACTGCAGGATATTGAGAAAGTACCCGATCTGAAAATAGAACCGCTCAAATTTCATAAGGAAGTGCTGGTGAGAGCAAATAATCTCTCGCTGAGATATGAAGGCTCTGACAAAGAATTATTCTCAGGACTCAGGTTTACGGTAAAACGCGGCGAAAGAGTTATTCTTTCCGGTGAGAACGGGTGCGGAAAATCCAGTATTCTGAAGGCAATCCTGCAGATGAGGGATTACCGGGAGCAGGAGCCTGGTTCGAGGCTGCTTATATCGGGGGATCTCTATGTTGCCTCCGGTATGACAATTTCGTATGTAAACCAGGATACTTCTTTTTTGACGGGGCCTCTTAGGAAATACTGTAAGGAGAACGGTCTTGATGAAAGCCTTTTTCTTGCAGTGCTCAGGCAGCTTGATCTCGGGAGAGAGCAGTTTGTGAAAGACATGAGGGATTTTTCTGAAGGTCAGAAGAAGAAGGTCCTGATCGCGGCAAGTCTGATTACTCCGGCGCATCTATATATATGGGATGAACCGCTGAATTATATCGATGTTTTCTCACGTATTCAGATTGAAAACTTGATCTTGCAGTATAAACCAACGATGCTTTTGGTGGAACACGATACCAGATTTCAGGAAAAAGTGGCCTCAGACATTATTAAAATAGGTCAGGCACATTATCGTGACTTCGTGTGAGGCGTTACAGTAAGGTTATATGGAGGAGAACACAGTGAAGAAAAATTCAATGATGATAGAACAGATTTTTGATATCGTATGCCTTATTGCATCTTATGGAATACTATTTCTTCTTCCGCAGAAGATGGATGTCTTCTTTTATCTGATCTTTGGGTTATCCGCCTTTCTGTTCTGTATCGGTTTCTTTCGTCTGGGGTTTACATTTGATACACCGGAGGATGCAAGGGGAGAATTATTTGCCGGATTATCTTATGCAGTGTCTGGAATACTGTTAAATGCAGCAGGTCTATATTGCATCATTAAGGATCAGGGCAGTGGCCGCAGCATCACGATTGCAACCCTTCTGCTGATCGAAGCCCTTGTGCTTTTTGCCATGGCGGGGAGCGGTTTCAAAACACAGACAGCGCAGCGGCGCTTAGTCCTGGTGTTTCGGGCTGTCGCTGTTCTCCTTGTCATCTTCGGAGTTGCGTTTGCAATCCTGAAACATATCAGCACAACGTCCGTGATAATCGCGACCATGCTTTTGTTTGAGAGCATATGCCTTTGGAAAATGGGCAGCAATCCATCCGATACACTTACCGACGAGATACAGACAGTGCCCGGGCTTCGGGTTCCGATTGCTAAGCTGCAGCAGGAATTTGCCGATGTTGAAACGCAGCTTGGATACCCGTGGATCGGGAAAATCAAAACGATAAAGCCGGAATGTATCATATATGGTCCTTCGGAAGACGGCTTTGTTGTCTATGGCTATTATCTTTATGGACGTTTTTATGTCTCCGGCAGTACGAATCCTCTTTTCCCGGATCCGGAGGATGCTCTCGGACATACGGTAGAAGAAGTTCCTGACAGGAGTGGAATGTTGCTGGCAAAGGAGGATCTTCCGAAGGCATATGCCGAAATGTTTGCCAGGTATGAAAAGAGCGGGGATGTACAGTGGGAGGTACCTGAACATGATAAATGAACTGTTCCGTAAGATGACAGTAGCGCAGATTTTTTCTGCTCTGTCAGGTACTGTCTGCATGCTTGTCGACAGCATCATAATAGGACGTCTTCTCGGTGTCGACAGCATGAGTGCCTATCCTTGACATTCGCGCCATTGTAAGGGAAGAGCAATGTGTCATTCATTTCCGGGATAATTGTGTCAGCTTTGACCCGGTTAAATATCTGGAGCTGTATAAGGATGTTGATCCGGCTGCGCATATTGGAATTCGAATGATTATGAAAACTGTGAAGGACGCAAATTATGTCAACTCGTTCGGGCTGAACAATCTGACCCTTATAATATAATACTAAAATACTAAAAATCTGATAAGAATGTTAGATATTTTCAGTTCACATTCGTATATAATAGTATAAGGGTATGATTCTCAACAATTTTGTGCTGCAGCAGGAATCACCCTAAGGTTCCCAAAGGTCTTTTCTTATTTTATAAGGGAGTACACTTATTATGAAAACGTTATTATCCAGGCGTCTTCTCAGTATCCCCGCCGTTCTGTTATTAACTCTTATCTTAACGGTCAACGTTATGGCAGAGACCTACACGGCTACGACCATGCGTCTCCTTCGCTACGAAGGAAAGGTGGAGATTCAGGATTCCTCCGGCAAATCAAGTCTGGTCATGGAGAATATCCGTCTAAATAGCGGAGATTCTCTGCAAACAGGCGCGGGCAGCAGTGCCTCCGTAGGATTGGATTCCGCCAAGATTGTTACGCTGGACGAGAACACCAAGGTCGAGTTCACCAAACAAGCCAAAGAGATGAAGTTTTCTCTGGTAGAGGGAAGCTTTCTTCTTGATGTCAGTGAGAAACTGAATAAGGATGAATCGCTGGATATCAGGACCTCGACGATGGCTGTCGGTATCAGGGGTACCGTTGTACTTGTCTCCACCTACCCATTAGATGAATATCAGAAAAAGCTGTCTCAAAAAATGTCGGATGCTCAGACTTCCGCCGCTGCGGATACATCCCTGTCCGACCTGGAAGAAAAGATCATGCAGAGCTCTGATGGCGGCGGTGTCGTCTCCGTGCTCGGTGTCCTGGAGGGGAAAGTAGAGTTGGTCTATCAGGACGAGTCCGGGAAGAGTACTAAGCTTGAGGTCTCCGGCGGTCAGAAAGCAACCCTGCTTGATGCCAATGAGAATGACATGGTGGATATAAAACCTGAAGTTGACAAGGTGACCTATGCCGATATCTTCAGTGCAGCAGACAGAGAGATTCAAAACGACCCTGATCTGCAGAAACGTCTCAGGGATGCCGATTTTGATATCCCGGACAATTCTAAGGTCGATCCCAACTATCCTGCGAATGGGGATTGGACAATCAGCAGCCCCGTCACTGTCATCGCTCAGAGCGCCAGTAAGATGTTTGACGGGCAGCCTCTTACCCGCACGTCAGATATTCTTGTTCAGGGTCTTCCCAGCGGACTTACCTTTAGAGCTTCAGCGGGCGGATCACAGACAGACGCCGGTTCCGGCGAAAATCCGATCAGCAGCTTTGTGATCTATAATCAGAAAGGTGAAAATGTCACCGGACATTTTACCAATATCCAAAAGGTTCCCGGTAAACTGACGGTCGATCCCGCGCCGCTGACAGCATGGACTGCGAATGTAACGAAGGTCTATGATGGAAAACCACTGACCAGTCCGGAGACAAAGCTGACTTTCTCACCCGGCTATGAAAGGAATCATGCCCGAAAAAACCTTTCTTACGTCATTGCGGAAAACGGATATACTGCAGGCAGCAGATCGACAAATAATAAATCGAACAGGGTCAGCAGAACAGCATCAGGCAGCAGATCTTCTGCATACTTAAGACCAATGACATACAACAACTCTGCTGCAGGGTATAGGCCGGTATCGTATAATACACCTGTTACACTAAGCAGCTCTGCTGCAGCCGACAGTTCTGTCACAGGCTTCAAATATGTTATGAGCAGTGGCTCTGCTGCAGACAGCGAATTGGTGACAGGAAACGAACCGGGCACGGGAAATAAATCTGTAGATGGCAGTGGTGCATCCTCATCTGCAGGACAGTCTTCGGACCTTTATGACACGCAGACCCTGTATGGCATCTGCGGCGTCGTTCTGGTGCACGGCAGCAACCCGATTACAGAAGAAATCAAGGAGATCAATCTGTCAGCAGGTGAGAAGCTGACCGTCCATCTGTCTGACGAGAATAATGAAGCCAGCATTGAATATGTCATTGAGAAGATAACTGAAGACGAGATTCCGGATGCAATCCTCCGTATTTACGCGGACAATCCTGACGTCTTAGCTCAGGCATGCACTGAAACCGGCTGGAGTGCAGAGAAGGTCACCGAACGCATTGATAAGCTGCCGCCGCTCGAATATAAGAGCAGCGAAGTTAATGGCGTAAAAGTGGACAGCCGGAACACGGAAGACCTGATGGAGGACTGCACCAATGTGCGCATTACCATCGACACAGAGGGCACGGATTATAACGACAGGGCACTGAATGAAGAAGAGGCACATTATACGCCCATGAAGGCCGATCCTTCGATCAGGATCGTCCTAAATTCTTCCCTCACGGATGTAGGAACTGCCCAAAGCACTTTCACCATAGATTGGGGAAACGCCAATCCAGGCAATTACAATCTGACTATGCAGCCCGGTACTTTGACAATAACCCCTGCATCAGCCGTTGTTACGACCGGCTCCGCCGAAAAAGAATATGACGGCACGCCGCTTACGAGCAGCGAAGCTTCAATTTCCGGGCTTGTCAACAATGAGACCGCAACAGTTGTGACCACCGGCTCTATCACAGATGTCGGCACTGCTGACAATACCTATACTATCAATTGGGGCACCGCCAAGGCCGATAACTACACACTGACCGCGAACGTCGGTACTCTGAAAATTATCGGAAGCCAAACCGGGATCACTTTTAAGGCACCTTCTGACAGCAAGACGTACGACGGAACTCCGCTGGAGGCGGGTGCAGTGACCGTGACAGGACTTCCTCGGGGGTATACATTTGCAGCTACAGCATCCGGCTCGCAGACGGATGCAGGCAGCAGCGAGACTACTGTGACTTCTTACAAGATCTTCGACAGGGGCGGAAAGGACGTCACGTCAAGCTTCACCAACATTAAAACAGAAAATGGAACGCTGACAGTCAATCCGGCGGCCGTCACTGTCACAACAGGCTCTGCTTCCAGGGAGTATGACGGAACACCGCTATCGAACACGGAAGCTTCTATCTCCGGTCTTGCGGACGCGGATAAGGATGCTGTCACAGTCACTGCCACCGGGTCCATCACTAAAGTCGGCATAGCAGAGAATGCCTACACGATTAGCTGGGGCGAGGCGAAGAGCAGCAACTATACGCTTTCCGAAAGCATTGGCACTCTGGAAGTCACTGCAAACGACACTGCGATCACGATCAAGGCAGCTTCTTCCTCGAAAAGTTATGACGGAACGGCCCTGACAGATACATCCTTCACCGTGGACGGCGAACTTCCGGTTGACCACACCGCTGACTGCAGCGTGACGGGCAGCCAGACTGACGCAGGCAGCAGCGCCAACACCATTTCCTCCTGCAGGATCCTGAATGCGGATGAGGAGGATGTGACAGAGTATTTTACAAAAATTACGACCGAAGATGGGACACTGACGGTCAACCGAGCTGCGGTCACCATTACTACAGATTCCATAACAAAGGAATATGACGGTGCACCACTTAACGGAACAGTCTCTGTCACCGGTCTGGCGGACGCAGATAAGGAAAAGGTTACAGTCACCGCCACCGCTTCCATTACCGACGTAGGTACTACTGAAAGCACCTACACCATGGACTGGGGCACTGCCGACAGCAGCAACTATATACTTTCCGAAAAGATCGGAACACTGGAAGTCACTAAAAACAGCAAGGAGATTACCTTTACTTCCGCTTCAGCTGAAAAAGTATATGATGGCACTCCCCTGACAGCTACTACCGTTACGGTGGAAGGATTGCCCGAAGGATTTACTTATGTCTCTTCTGCCGGCGATACCTTCTCTGTTTACGACGCCGGAACCTATGAAAACTATTTTGATGACATGGAATACACTTCCACGGATGAGAACGGAGAAACAATCGTAGGCTGGCGTTACGCAGTGATAAAAGATGCGGATGGGAAAGATGTCACAGATAATTTCACCAACATCAAATTAGTAGAAGGCACTCTGACGATCAACCCTTTGGATGTTATTTTTGAACTGAACAGCTATGATGCTGTATTTTCCGGACAGAAGGTCCTGCCCGACGGCATCACCGGTACCTATGGGGACGGCAGTGAAGTCGATGAGGAATCCACGACATTTGAAGAGGATGCATTCCATCTTCCTATCCACCTTACCAGCGTCTTCAATCTGACCGGAGGCGGAAAGGTTCAGATTGACTGCGACGGCTACTCCGACGCCGGGAACTATGAGTATGCTCCCGAAGAAACGTTCCTGGACGGAAAAGAAAGCAACTATAATATCTCCTATTCCAATACCGGAGTTACAATTAAGCCCATGGATGTAAGACTCACCGTTAGCGACGGCTCCTGTGTCTATGATGGCAATTATCATGCAGCAGAACTGACAGACGTAAGCTGCGGTGACAATGTGACCAGTATCGAAAGTATCGGTGATTCCGAATGGCGTATTTATGGATATACTGTTTTTATCAATGAAACGATTAACATAAAGATGGAAGGCGGAGGAGGAACCGACGCAGGTGAGTATCCGCTGACATATTCCTACAGTTTTGGTAACAATGATCCTGACAACTATAATATTATTGAACCCACTGTCAATAAAACAGTCATTGATCCTCTTATGCTGTTGATTGACTGGGGAAGTCCCCGGGTGACATATGACGGTAGGGCTCACGGCGGCAGTCCGACCGTCAAATATGAAAACGGTCCTAATAGTGGGGAAACTATCGAACCCTTTTTGAGTGAGAATTATTCTGAATTATCGAGAATATCGTTCAAAGTGCCATTTAATGCCACGATTGTCGTGCCTACACAGTATCAAGGACCGAATGCAGGCACTTACACGCTGAGATTTAATTTGAAAATTACTGACGGCAATCTAAACAACTATGAATTTAACTTTACCGGGAATAAGCTCATTATCGATCCTAGGACTATCACTGTTGTAACCGGTTCCGCTACAAATGTGTATGATGAGAGTGATCCTAATAAACCGGTTACGAACAGTGTGGCAATGATTAACGGCCTTGCTGATAAAGATCAGGATAGGGTGACCATCACAGCTACCGGATCTCAGATAGAGGTCGGATCTTCGGAGAACACTTACAGCATTGACTGGGGCGGCGTAAATTCTAAGAATTACACTATAGTAGAGCACCTTGGCACGCTTACAAAGACACGGCCTACGATGGGATCATTGGGTTTCAGAGACCGCCTCAAGAATATAATTAAGGATTCTTTTGAGAATGCAACTGAAAGCAGCGGTGACAAACAGGAAAGTACTGACTCCTCTGCAGTCAGGGATCCAATGGCAGGGGATGACAGCAAGCCTGCTGCTAATCAGTCCGGCGACAATACCGGAAGCAATACAACCAGTGATTCGAAGGTGGAAAAGAGCGACCAGACCTCCGCCGGCACCGGGAAAACTGTCGACAGTTCCGGGGAATCGAAGAAGGATGAAGCGTCTTCCGATGACGGGAAAGACGGGTCCGGAAAGACTGAATCCGAAAAGACTGGATCAGAAAAGACTGAATCAATGAAGTCTGAAGAGACAGGATCGGAGAAGGCTGAGAAGACTGAATCAGCGAAACCTGAACCGGAGAAGGCTGAGAAGACTGAATCGGCGCAGGCAGAACCGGAGAAGGCTGAGAAGACTGAATCGGCGCAGGCAGGATCGGAGAAGCCTGAGAAGACTGAATCGGCGCAGCCTGAATCGGAATAGCCTGTTTTCTAAAAATCTGAGTCTTCTTAAACAGCAAAAGCTGAAACATAAGATGTAAATAAATCGGAAGAGAAGAAGCAGATAGAAAGTGGCATGGGAGAGTAACCCTGCCCTGTGTTGAAGGTTGAGCCTCAGCTGCACAATGCTCCACCGGAGCATTGTTACGCATGCTTAGGCACGGCGGATCGCAGAGCTGCGCGAAGGAAGACGCGCAAAGGGCGTCGCGCAGCTCGCGCGATCAGAGATCGCGATTTACTTGCTGTTTTATGCTGTGACAGTAGAGAATCCAGAAGTGGTTCTTGCGACTGCCATTTTTGAGCACTTACAGAGTCAAAATGCAGTCGCCAGAGTTGGCTTTGCTGGATTTGACTGTCATCAAGCTACTGAAATGCGACAAAAAAGACAGTACTATCAAATGCTTTTGCTTATGCTACTGTCGATTAAGAAAAATCATCTTTTGAAACGACAGTATGGAAAATACTTTTTGGTTTCTGTACTGTCGTTTTATGTCGCCTTGGCAGTCGAAGAGTCAAAAAGCGAGATATGAACTGTCGGCCAAATTCTTGATCAACAGCTCAAAAAAGAAATTTTCAGATTCCTACTGTCGACCTGGCAGTATAAGAGTCAAAAAGCGAGATATGAACTGTCGACCCAAAACAAGGGGCTGACGCATCAAGGCGCGCCGCCACTATATGGCAGATGTTATTTGCAAATGCTGCCATATATAAGTGGTGACATCGTCTAAAGCGTCAGCCCCTCTTTAGATCAGTTTACCAATTCGCTCAGAAGAGCTGACCCGGAAGTTTCAGCTTCTCCTTGTAAGGAAACGTTTTGTCGAATTCCTCCACGTCCTTATCGTCGACGTAATAGCCGGCGGGTGTCTGGTACACACCGGTGACGCCACTAAGGTATCCCGGAATGAGCTCCTTGCAGAGGAAGAAGGAATCGTCTGCACCCTCCGGCAGATCGTGATAGCGAATGCCGAAGTTTCTGGCGTAATCAAAGCCGCTGTGTCCGTAGAAACCTATATTGCCCTCGAACAACACTGCGCCGAAGCCCATAGCCTTTGCCTTTTCCAGTGAAAAGTCCAGGAGCTTCTTGCCGTAGCCCTTGCGCTTTAATTCCGGTGTGATTCCGATCGGTCCCATGGTCAGAACGGGGATCACCCTGCCGTCGTCAGCATTGATGACTGTGCGCATGAACATATTCTGCCCAATCAACTTTTCGTCCCGCATTGCGGAAGGGTGATCCGCCGGAACGTTTTCCTGTGCCGCGACGGAATGATCCGCCGGACCGTTTTCCTGCTCATTAAGAACCATCACGAAATCCAGTTCCTTAACAAATGCCGGATCATCCCGGAGTACATGGATCACATAGTGTTCGCTGCATCCCGGGCGGTACACGTTCCAGAATGCCTCACGGACAAGGTTTTCAACTTCTCTGTATTCTTCTTTCTTTTCCGGACGAATGGTATAGTCATTTGTATTCATTTTTACCTCCTTGCAGACTTGCGAACATTTGCGGTTCGCTTGTATCGCTTTGCTCAACCAATGACTTTAACTGATATTGAGCGGGAGGTCCGGTGATAATACGCCAACCTCCCGGTCAGCCTGCAATCTCCGGTGTGTTGCTGCGGAGCGAAGCTCCAAGTCGTTTAGTGCACTTCTTCAAACAGCACTCTCCTTAAATAAATAGTATTTATAATCAAGCCTTTCGGCAGGATTATCTCTTTAAGTTGCGATACGCATCAGCATTATTCCTGACGATTGCCCCCAGCTTTTCGCACGTATCCATTTCGCTGCACTCACCGCATGTCTCTATCTTGCGGCTTAGCGCACACTGTCTGATGGGACAGAGCGATTCACAGTAGGGAGTCTTCACACCGTCTATCCGACACCCGACACAATTGATCATTTCCGGTGTGATCTCCACGCCATTAAGCTCCGACCAGAGCTTTGCAACCTTCTGCCTCAAATCATTGTCGTCATTCGCTGTTGCAAGACGGGCTTCACAGGTCTCACAGTTCAGCCCGCAATAAGCAATATACATATTCATGGGACGACCTCCATTTGTTATAAAACAACCAGTGACCTTTCGTTCACTAATT
The DNA here is from genome assembly GCA_045221675.1 of Lachnospiraceae bacterium. Lineage (GTDB taxonomy): Bacteria > Bacillota > Clostridia > Lachnospirales > Lachnospiraceae > Chordicoccus. The sequence goes on from JBGUWZ010000036.1 coordinate 14,793, forward strand.
ATAGTGAGCGAACGTTCACCTGTCAATAATATCCTGAGATTTTCTACAGCTTATTTTCCGTGGAGATTCGAATGCCGGCTGTTCCTATAATGGGTACTGGATGAACCACCACCCCCCATGCGGTGCGGCGGTTCCTATGGACGTGGTACTCTGCTGCTACGCTTCATAGATGAAAAGAATATTGACATTGTGTCAGAGCTTGCGTATAATAAAGTCGCTGACAGAGTGTCAGAAATAAGGAAGAAGATATTGTTTCTTGAAAAAATATCTGAATGGACAACTTCTCTGGCTTGATGACGGTTAAAATTGAGCACGCAGCTGACAAATGCAGATAGACTGAAAAAGGAGAGAACTCATGAAGTACAAAAAGCTCGGCAACTCAGACCTTAATGTATCGCGGATCTGTATGGGATGCATGGGATTCGGAGATCCCGGCCGCGGCCAGCACAGCTGGACTATTGACGAGGAACACACCAGAGAAATCATTAAACGCGGTCTTGAGCTGGGTGTCAATTTCTATGATACAGCGATCGCTTACCAGAGCGGCACCAGCGAGCAGTATGTGGGACGCGCGCTCAGGGACTACGCAAAGCGCGATGAGGTCGTTGTTGCAACCAAGTTCCTCCCGAGAACTCAGGATGAAATTGAAAATGGCATCAGCGGCCAGCAGCATATCGAGAACATGATCAACACGAGTCTCCAGAATCTCGGCATGGACTATGTGGACCTTTACATCTATCATATGTGGGATTGGCAGACACCAATCTACGATATTATGGACGGTCTCACTCGCATCGTTAAGGCAGGGAAGGCAAGATACATCGGCATCTCCAACTGCTTTGCCTGGCAGATCGCTAAGGCAAATGCACTCGCAGAGAAAGAAGGATTTGAGAAGTTCGTTTCCATCCAGGGGCACTACAACCTGATCTTCCGCGAGGAGGAGCGCGAAATGGTGCCGTACTGCAGCGAAGAGAACATCGCGCTTACTCCGTACAGCGCACTGGCAGCAGGACGTCTTTCCAGAAAGCCGGGCGAAGGCGGTACGAAGCGTGCCGATGAGGACAGTTACGCAAAGTTTAAGTACAATGCTACTGCAGAACAGGATAACATAATCATTGGACGTGTGGCTGAGCTTGCCGAAAAGCACTGTGTCAGCATGACGGAGGTCTCGCTTGCATGGCTGCTTACCAAAGTGACAGCGCCGGTCGTCGGCGCGACGAAACTGCACCACATCGAAGGCGCGGCGAAGGCAGTGGATCTTGTCCTGACACCGGAAGAGCTTGTATATCTCGAGGAGCCGTATGTACCGCATCCTCTGGCAGGAGTCATGGCACAGAACAAACCGTCCGCAGCGAAAGAAAAACATGTCTGGACTACTGGCGATCAGAAGATCAACTGACAGGGCAATTACTTCCGATCAATTGCACTTTTATGGTACCCATGGGGCTGCCGCATTAGGGCGGGTCCGCTGCATATAGCAGGCGATATTTGCAAATGTCTGTTTTATGTAGTATGGACACCGTCTAACGCGGCAGCTCTATCTTTCGTTGCGACCGGGCAGTTACAAGTCCATTGCTATTAGCGGCAATCAGTTGTCCCGGGACAGGATCGCGAATCAGGACACGGCCGTAATGAAGGTGGTACTAAAGGAAAAATCGTGGTAAGATTGTAGGCGCGAAAGGGGGTGGGCAGTATGATCATCAACACCGGACAAAGAACGGACATTCCGGCTTTCTATGCCGAGTGGTTCGCGAACAGACTGAAAGAGGGATTTGTCTGTGTCCGCAATCCCTATAATCCGAATCAGGTCAGCCGCTACCGCCTTGACCCTGCTGTAGTGGATGTGATCGGCTTCTGCACGAAAAATCCGGCGCCGATGTTTCCCTATATGGACCTTCTTCGGGATTACGGGCAGTACTGGTTCGTCACGATCACGCCGTACGGGCGGGACATCGAACCGAATGTTCCTGATAAGCATCGCTTGCTCGACGATTTCAGGAAGCTCTCCGATATTGTCGGGATTCATTCCATCGGCTGGCGGTATGATCCGATTTTGGTGTCGGAGAGGTATACGGCTGAGTATCATTTGCATGCTTTTGAACAGATTGCCGCAGCGCTGGATGGGTATACGGAGACTGTCGTCATCAGCTTTATTGACCTCTACCCGAAGGTCCGGCGGAATTTCCCGGAAGCCCGGGAGGTGCCGAGGGAGATGCGCCTTGCGCTTGGAAAGAAGTTCATAGAGATTGCGTCTTCGCACGGGATGACGGTCAAGCCCTGCGCGGAAGGTGATGAGCTTGCCGCCTATGGGGCCGACTGCAGCGGATGTATGCAGATCAGGGATTATGAAAAGGCCATCAAAAGTCGGCTTAATGCCCCGAAAATTAAAGGCGCAAGGGCGGAATGCGCATGCTATCTGTCCTGCGATATCGGCGCTTACAATACCTGTAAGCACTTGTGCAGGTATTGCTATGCAAATGCAGAACCGTCCGTCGTATTAGCCCAAAGCCGCCTTCATGACCCGAAATCACCGTTTTTGATCGGTACTTACAGGGATGATGATATAATTCATGATGTGCCGCAGAAATCATGGATCGACGGGCAGATGAGCCTGGCAATCTGAATGTGGTCGGAAGACCTGAAGAAGTTCGGAGAACCGGAACTTACATTAGAATAATGGCGTTCCCGGACAGTGAGAACTTAGTATTAACCGGAGGTATGACTATATGAGTTACTTTACACTTAGAGACGGAGAGAAACTATATTATGAGGACAAAGGTGAGGGCCCGGAGACACTTGTCATGATGCATGGCTGGACAAGCTCGCATGATATTTATCTGGAGCCGGCGGAAACCCTGAAGAAGCAGGCAAGATGCATTATTTATGATCACAGAGGTCATGGAGGCAGCAAGGATGCGAACAGCGGAAAACCCACCATGGAAACGCTGGCGCAGGATTTGAATGAGCTCATTCAGGGCCTGTCGTTGGGGAATGTTACACTTCTCGGATGGTCCATGGGCGCAGGTGTCGTACTGAACTATGTCCGGCTCTTTGGCTGTAGCAGCCTTAAGCAGATCATTCTGTGCGACATGACCCCGAAGCAGCTAAATGATGAGGAATGGAAGCTCGGACTGTACAAGGGCAGATATACGAGAGAAGACGTAGAGCGGGATAAGGGCAAGGATTTCTATTCCCTCTATAAGGAATTTGCTATCGGGGCTGTCCCGAAGTTGAAAAAAATCCCCGGCTTTCTGCTTAAGAGACCTCTTAAAAAGAGGCTTGCAAATTGCGACGAGGCCGTTCTTAGAAGCCTTTCCGCGTCCATGAAAGCCCAGGATAATCGCCCGATAGTCGAACAGATTACAGTGCCGGTTACGTATTTTTATGCGGATCCCGGCTCGCTGTTCTCACCGGAGCTTGCGGAATGGTACAGAGCTCATATTAAGACGCAGTACAGAGCAGTCCGATTCTCCAAGAGTTCACATATGCTGGTAAGCGAAAATCCGGAGAAGTTTGCGGAAGAAGTCGGCAAAGTTCTTCGCTTTGGTCCCGTGTGATGTGCATCTTATTCGCCTAAATTGCATCTTACAGGTGGAAGCCTTGCATAAGAACTGATAACCGATACAATGTCATCAAAAGCATGAGGTCAAAATCGTGAGACGGAAGTGCGGGATTGGGAACTGCTTTACCAGCCGCTTGTAGAAGCGGAGGTCTTCCCTCACTGAGATAAAAAGGATGGTGACATTTATGGGGCTTGTCGTATTTTTGGTTCTGGCTGCATTTGCAATTGCTCTTACTGTCTGGACTTGCTCAGAAGAAAGGGAAAAGAGGAGTTATCGCAAATGCCGGCTGCTTGTCCGCATGGCGCAAGCGGCGGTACTTATCATTGCGATGATACTTCCTTTTGGGCAGAAGTGGCGCTTCGTGCCGGCGCTTGTGTTCCTTGTTGTTCTGCTCGTGATTGACGCAATTACCATGCTGATCGCGCTAAATAAGGCGAGCGGAGTGCAGAGAGCGGCCGGCGCAATTATTTCCTGTGTACTCTTCATACTGTTCACAGGTCTGTTTCTGATTCCGGCATTTATATTCACAGGATACAAGGGGCTGCCGGTCTCGGGCCGGTATCAGATCAGCGAGGCAAAAGCTATTCTGATCGACAGTGACCGGGTGGATCCATTTGAGCAGGACGGGAGCCATCGCGAGGTGCCTGTTCACTTCTATTACCCAGTGACCCCGGAGGGAAGCGGGGAACAGTTCCCGCTGGTCGTATTTTCCCACGGAGCCTTCGGCTATTATCAGAGCAATACTTCCACATACATGGAGCTTGCGAGCAATGGCTATGTGGTCGCGGCGCTCGACCATCCGCATCACGCATTTTTCACGGAAGATACTGATGGGAAAATGGTCATTGTGGATCAGGCTTTCCTGAATGAGGCATTGGAGCTGAGCGGCGAGGGAAGTGAAGATGACAATAATGAAGAGGCTCTGGCAATTTACAGGAGATGGATGGAACTGCGCACGGCAGACATGAATCTGGCGGTAGATGCGCTGATTAAGGCTGGCCGCGAGGGTGAATTAGACGAGAGCTGGTTCTTGCCGGACAATGACAGCGCAGTTATTCTTGATGTTCTTCGTATGGCAGATACTTCGAAAATCGGGCTCATGGGACACTCCATGGGAGGAGCGACCAGTGTAGCTCTCGGCAGAGAAAGAGGTGACATCGCGGCCGTCATTGACATAGACGGGACGATGCTCTCGGAATACACAGGTATTGTTGACGGTAAGTTTGTTGTAAACGAGGAACCGTATGGGGTCCCGGTGCTCGAATTTGTCAACTGGGAGCAGGCGACGGAATTGGCTGAACACATAGAGGAATACCGGGCAGAAAGCGGAGCCTATCCGAATGATGAACTTATTCGGCACGCGGCCAATGGTTTTACTACTACGATTAAAGGCACAAAGCATATGGATTTCACTGATCTGCCCCTGCTGTCCCCGATGTTGGGAAACATGCTGGGCAGCGGAGAGCGGGACACAGCGGAAGTTATGACAATCGTCAATTCCATAGTGCTTGAATTTTATGATTGTTATTTGAAAGGTGAGGGCGCGTTTGCGGTGCAGGAATCTTATTGAGCGCCCACAGGATGAAGCATGGATGTTGAAATTGAACAGGTGGGCAGAGAGAGAAAAGAACAGGTCCTGATCCGCTGCCATGCGGTCACGGAGGAAGTCCGGGAGATCGCGGCTTTCGTCAAGTCGCGTCAGGGCAGTCTTACCGGCGTGAAGGACAGCAGACAGTACGAGATCGCTGTCTCGGATATTTACTATTTTGAGTCGGTGGATGGCAAGACTTTTCTCTATACGAAGGATCAGGTCTATGAGACATCGTATCGCATCTATGAGCTTGAGAGTATGCTGAGACCTAAAAATTTTCTGCGGGTCTCCAAGTCCATGCTGCTGAACCTGATGAAGATCCGCTCTATTCAGTCGGCTTTAAACGGCAGGTTTGCGGCTGTCCTCTTGTCAGGCGAGGAAGTGATTATTTCCCGCAGCTATGTGAAGGGGCTGAAGGCTGCGTTGAGAGGAGAGTAGGATGGATTTGGGAGAACAAGAACGCTTTGAGATGGAAGTCTGGCGATGCTGAGAGGAGAGTGTGATAAATGAGCTTTAAACAATTCTTTATCGAAAAGCTGTCTCTGTTTTTTATGCTCACGACGTTAATCACAATCGCGATTTTCGTGATCGGTTCCGCTTTCGATGCGGAGGCGCGTTTTGGATACGCAGCTATGCTGACTCCGCTTCGATATGCGGCCTTCTGCGTGCTGCCTACATTTGCAACATATTCAAGACGGGAGCTGAAAAAGAAGGAGCTGATTGCCCGCATGGCTCTGGAACTGGTCCTGATCGAAGCGGTCATGCTGTTTTTTGCCTTCACAAGCCCGGTCATTGATACGAACAGGGTATCTGTTGTCCTTGTGATTGCGGGCAGCGTGCTCATAATTTACGTCATGGCAAGGCTTTTTTCATGGCTTCGGGAATCCGCGGAAGCCAAGGTGCTGAATGATGATCTGCGGAGGTTTCGGCAGCTGCACGGTGAATGAACCCCTCTCGAGTCAGGGATATGGAGGGTGAGACATCAACTGCTGATTGTTGAGTTGGTTACGACAGTAGGGAATCAAGAAAGGTTTGTTGCTACTGCCGTTTCAGAGTACTTTCCGGCTCAAATTGCAGTCGCTGGAACTGGTTTTACCGGATTCTACTGCCATCAACCTACTGAAGTACGATAAAAAAGACAGTACTATCAAAGGCTTTTGCCTATCCTACTGTCGATAAAGAAAAATCATGTCTTGGAACGACAGTATGAAAAGAACCTTTTGTTTTGTGTACTGTCATTTTCTGTTGTCTTGGCAGTAGAAAGTATAATAATCAAGTTATGAACTGTCGCCCCCAATAAGGGATGACAGTACAAAAAGAAACTTTCCTGCTATCTACTGTCGCTCTGACAGTAGATATCTCAGAAAAGAGAAATGAACTGCCCCGCCTGCGCTCATCCCGGTCGGAGACCGGAATCCACTATGAAAACAGGTCAAAAATGAAGTATATCCCTCCAGCCCCTTATATCGATCGGCTCGAACCGCTTCTTGAGCTCCTTGACCATATGTCCGCCGCCGGCATCCGGGATCAGCACGTCGCACTCCCCGGGGCGGATTCCAAAAAGGACTGTACGAGGGGCGCCTGTATATTGGCGCAGCTCCTCGAGCATTGCGCGCTGGGTAGCCCTGTGGTCATAGATCCTCAGGATAAGTTCTCCCTCTCGGCAGTCAAAAAAGTCAAATCTCGTTCTTATGCTGTCGGCCCATGACTGCTGCATCAAAAGGTCGTGCAGCTCTGTAATGCGCACGTCGGGACCGATTATCGTAAAGTACAGCACGTTTTCCACGACATCCTCATCGGTACTGACATAGTTCCTGTAAGGCGAGTCTTTCTTTTTCAGGTAGAGGGTATATAATGGTTCTGCGGGGCTGCCTTTTTCAGGTGCCTGTCCGCTAAGTTTCATACCGCGGACATTGATTACCAGAAGGTTTTCTTCGACATTGTGGACGAAAAATGGCTGCATTTGCATAAGAAGAAAGTTCGTGATCTCTGCAGCAGTTGCCGGGTCCATTGTCACTGTCCTCAGATATTCCTGCGACTTCATGTCATAGAGCACCGCACCATCCATCGCGATGATGGGAAGGCGCAGCCCGATGCCGGTCGTCAGTTCACGGACGGTTGCCGGCGTCTGCTTTGTTGTGACGGAAAAGAGCATGCCGTCCTGGATGAATCGGTTCAGCTGGATCCGGGTAAAGGGGGAGAGGCTGCGGTCCTCGCGGAAGAGGACGTGATCGACTCCGGATACGAAGAGGGTCTCACGATCCCGGATTCTCGGAAAATGAATCGAATTGGCCAGGACCGCAACGCCGACACCGATGGTTGTATCCAGTGTTCTGTTGAATACAAAAATGTAGGGGTTGGCGTCTCCTATATGATTCATGGTGATGCTGAGGAAGACAACAGCCGAGAAATAAGAGGATTCGGTGACTTTGAGCACGACGGTCGAGTAAAGGACAACGCCTATGAAAATTCCCAGAATGATGTAATAGAGGACCGTGCTTTCATATTCAATTTCTCCACCGGATATCCAGAGAGCGCCAAAGAGGACGCACGCTCCCCAGAAGGCACCGATCAGGGTGCCGGTTATCCTGTTCTTACCGACCTTCAGCATGTTGGGGGAGTAGGGTTGAATGCACTGGAGTGCCGCGATGATGGAGTAGAAAGGTGCTCCGCGGCGGCCGCGAAGAAAGTAAATAAGCAGGCATATGAGTGCCGCGGTGACAGACCGGAGGATTCTCTGTCCGGGCATGGGGAAGCGGGTTTTCTTTGGTGCTGATTGCTGCATTATAATATCCATGTATATTGTGCCTCAATTGATTTGTGCGGTTAGTTAGTAATTATAGCATGGTTGGGCCGGGGACGGTTCTTTTTGCGTGGATTTTTTCACGTAAAAAGAACCGTCCCCGGCTCTTGCATTCTGCCACCGCTTCTGCTATAGTTAGTAAGCTTGACCGCGAGGTCAGGCCGACAGTTCATTTGTACCTTCCTGTCGTTAAGCAAAACCGGGACTGATTTAACGGAGCTCTCGCTTCGTTATTCTAATGCAGGCATGAGGCCGAAGGGCCCGTCTCCGCCTGCGCGGTCGGCTTTGCTTAAGGCAAAGCCTTTTTTTGTGTCTGGGTAGGAGGCGCGTCTGCCTCTTAGCATTTGGGAGAATTTATGAAAGCACTTGTTTTATTCAGCGGCGGACTCGACAGCTCTGTCTGTCTGGGCCTCGCGGTCAAAAAGTACGGGGCGGACGAAGTCATCGCCCTTTCGATCTACTACGGTCAGAAGCACAAAAAGGAGATGGAGGCTTCCGAGAAGGTGGCTGCCTTCTATGGCGTGGAACGACGCACGCTCGATCTCGGGGAAATCTTCAGGGGCAGCGCGTGCACCCTCCTTGAGGGTTCTGCGGAAGACATTCCGCATGAGGAATACGCAGAGCAGCTTGCGGCAAATGAAGGCGCCCCGGTCAGCACATATGTACCCTATCGGAACGGGCTCTTTCTCTCTGCAGCTGCATCGATCGCCATCAGCTGCGGCTGTGAGGTGATCTACTACGGAGCCCACGCGGATGACGCAGCCGGAAATGCCTACCCGGATACCAGCGTAGAGTTCAACAACGCGATTGCCGAATCGATTTATATCGGAAGCGGTAAAGCCTTAAAGGTCGTCGCCCCCTTTATCGACAAGCCGAAATCCTATGTTGTAAAGGTAGGGCACGAGCTCGATGTTCCGTTCGAGCTGACGTGGAGCTGCTATGAAGGACATGAGAAGGCCTGCGGCGTGTGCGGGACCTGCCGTGACAGAAGGCGGGCATTTGCGGAAAACGGTCTTGTTGACCCTGTAGAATATGAAGTAGAGATGGAGGCGTGAGATGTCTAACGAACTGATTTTTATTTTAACGGTGCTTGTCTACCTTGGCAGCGTTCTTCTCCTGTATAAGGTGTTTGGAAAGAACGGGCTTTATGCATTTGCAATATTCGGAACGCTTCTCGGAAACATTGCTGTGTGCAAATGTGTTGATATCTTCGGATTTTCCACAACAGCCGGCAATGTCCTGTACGCCTCAACGTTCCTTGTGACGGATATTCTGTCCGAGAAATACGGAAAGAAGGATGCTTCCCGCGCGGTCGCCTACAGCTTTTCCATTATGGTCCTGTGGATGCTCGGCACGCAGATGATCCTGCTCTTCACACCGAATGCAAATGATTATATCAGCGAGAGCCTTACGGTCGTGTTCGGTCTTGTGCCGAGAATTACATTTGCAAGCCTTGTCGGCTTTGTCTTAAGCCAGAACATCGACGTTTTCCTGTACCACTTGATCTGGGAGAGGACCGGCAACTCGAGCGAGAAGCTGTGGCTGCGCAACAACGGAAGTACGCTGACGAGCCAGGCAATCGATACTGTGATATTTACCACATTGGCATTCTGGGGCGTCTACCCGACCGGCGTGTTTTTCAGCATCCTGATCACAACATATCTGTTCAAGGCGGTCGTCGCGCTTATGGATACGCCGTTTATGTACCTGGCACGCGTGATCGTGCCTATGAATGAGGAGAATAATCATGAGAGAGAAAGAAAATTTAACAAAGCTGGGCAGCGCGCATACTGAATATAAGACCGACTATGATCCGGATGTCCTGGAGTCCTTCGACAACAAGCATCCCGGCAATGACTATTTCGTAAAGTTCAACTGCCCGGAATTTACGAGTCTCTGTCCGATCACAGGCCAGCCGGATTTTGCGACGATCATCATTTCCTATGTACCGGATGAAAAGCTCGTCGAGAGCAAGTCACTCAAGCTCTACCTGTTTTCCTTCAGAAATCACGGCGATTTCCATGAGGATGTCGTCAACATCATTATGAAGGATTTAATCAAGCTGATGGATCCGAAGTACATTGAGGTGTGGGGAAAGTTCCTGCCGCGCGGCGGACTCTCCATCGATCCCTACTGTAACTACGGAAAGCCTGGAACGAAGTGGGAACAGGTCGCATGGGACCGCATGCGGTATCATGACATGTATCCGGAAAAAGTTGATAATCGATGAGGATGATATGACTTCCTGCTCTTCGCAAAGGGCGGGAAGTTTTTTCGTTGCAGACACGAATCCTGCGCGCAAGTCTTGCATGCGAGACTTGAACTTATCAGCAGTGTGCAGATATAATGGAAACTGATAAGCAAATGAGTGTCAGCCGCATAAAAGGCTGATGAGAGAACAGATGAGGAGAAACCTGATGAATTTTGTGTTTATTTCACCTGCCTATCCCGTTACATGTACGTATTTCTGCAATCGCCTGAAAGGTCACGGCGTGAACGTACTCGGCATCGGAGACGTGCCCTACGATTCTTTGAATGATCAGCTGAAGAGTTCTCTGACAGAATACTACTATGTTTCCTCACTTGAAGATTACGATCAGGTCTACCGCGCAGCCGCGTTCTTCATCCATAAATACGGAAGGATCGACTGGCTGGAGTCACTGAACGAGTACTGGCTTCCCACGGACGCCCGCCTGCGCACGGACTTTAACATCGCTGTAGGTACAAGAGAGAGCGAGGTCGGAGACCTCGTAAAGAAATCCGGCATGAAGCGGATTTTTGTGGAGGCCGATATTCCGACCGCCCGCCAGCACATTGTCAGTGACCTTGCGTCGGCAAAAGCCTTCATCAAGGAGGTCGGCTACCCCGTTATTGTTAAGCCCGATATAGGTGTAGGTGCAAATGGCACATTTAAGCTGAATTCGGACGACGAGCTGGCCGCATTCTACAGCGATCTGCCATCCGTTCCGTATGTGATGGAACAGTTCCTTTCCGGTGATATTTGCACCTATGACGCTGTCATTGATTCGAAATGCGAGCCGATCTTTGAATCCATGTGCACCTATCCACCGGTGATCGACTCGGTCAACAACGATGAAAATGTACATTTCTACACGATGCCCGAGGTGCCGGAGCGGCTCAGAGAGCTTGGAAGGAAGACCGTAAAAGCTTTTAAGGCGGACAGCCGTTTTGTCCACTTTGAGTTCATCAATATTACAAAGGATTTCGACGGCGTCGGAAAAGCCGGCGATTATGCCGTGATGGAGGTCAATATGAGGCCGGCCGGCGGTCATGACCCGGATATGATGAATTATGCGCAGTCGGTCGATGTCTTTAACATTTATGCCGATATGGTCACATCTGACCGGAGCGATATTCCTGAATCAAATGAGCATTACATCTGCGCGTACGCAGCCCGAAAGGACGGCTACAGCTTCTCTCATACCGACGAGGAGATCATGGAGCGTTACGGCAGCAACATCGTGATGCGGAAGGAGATGCCGCCGATCGACTGGCCGTCTATGGGACGATATGTATATATGGCAAGGTTCAGGGAAAAAGAGGAGATGGACAGGTATTTTACTTTTGTCCTGGAATAAGTAAGCGAGACTTGAAAATTGAATGTATTTAAGAAGGCTGCCGCATCAGAGGAATGATGTGGCAGCCTTTGTTCTTCTATGTCAGTTGATTCCGGCTGGGCTCTGTGTCGAGTCACACAGGTGAGACTTCATTCAATGCGTTACTTCCATATTCTCCGGGAGCGCGTAACTGAGGATCATTGCTACCACAAAGACCACTGCCACAACATTTCCGCTGAAGACATCCTGCACGATCTTCGGGAAAATAGCCCAGATATCCTGCTCCGATGCCGCGGTGAAGCCGACGCCGACAGCCAGCGACAGGGAGGCGATGGTAATGTTTCTCTGGCTGAAGCCGCAGGCGGCGATCATCTGCATACCGGAAAGGAGGATCTGGCCGAACATCATGATTGTACATCCGCCGAGGACTGCCTGGGGCAGGGAGGCGAAGAAGTTTCCGATCGGAGGAATAAGACCCGCGAGGACCATGGCTATTGCGCCGGTCATGATGGTGAATCTGTTGACGACTTTGGTCATTGCAATCAGCCCCACATTCTGCGAGAAGGAGGTCACGGGCGGGCAGCCAAAGAGTGAGGAGACCGCGGACGCGTAGCCGTCAACAGCAAGGGATCCGGAGACCTCATCCTGTGTGATCGTACGACCAAGACCTCCGGACACCATCGCTGACGTATCGCCGATGGTCTCGGCTGCCGACACGAGGAAGATCACGCACACCGACAGGATCGCTCCGATGTTGAACTCGGGTCTGAACATCAGGAGGTGCGGCAGCGATATGATACCGCCCGAGAGAATGGTGCTGAGGTCCACCTTTCCAAGGAAGATGGAGAGGACATAGCCGACAATCAGACCGGCGAGGACGGACAGCTGTTTCAGGTAGCCTCGGGCGACGATGGTCCAGACCAGACATACAGTGAGGGTGACCGTTCCGATAATCAGATTCTTCGCGGAACCGAAGTCATCGGCGTAACCACCGCCGAAGGAGCGGGTCCCTACCGTGAACAGGGAGAGACCGATGCCGGTGACGACTGAAGCCGATACAATGGGTTTTATATAGTGGACCAGGTGCCTTGCGAAGAGACCGAGTGTTCCTTCCATCAACCCGCCGATAAGGACAGCACCGAGCATTGTCGGATACCCGTAATTGGCTGCTATGGAGCAGAGGATGGTTACAAATGTAAAACTCACGCCCATGACGATAGGCAGCCTGGATCCGATTCGCCAGATCGGATAGAGCTGGATCATGGTGGCTATTCCCGCAATGAACATGGCATTCTGGAGCAGCATGCCGACCTGCTCGGTGGAGAGAGCAGGCTGGGCGGCCCCGGCAATGATGGTGATCGGCGCAAGGTTCGAGACGAACATCGCAAGCACGTGCTGCAGGCCAAAAGGAATGGCCTTTGCGATCGGGACTCTTCCGTCGAGACGGTAAATATTGTCGATGCTTACCGCTTTGAATGGTTTATTTTTATGAGCCATAACAATCCTCCTTCTTTGATTTTCTGAAACGGTCATCCCAGCGTTTTGAGAATGCAGAATGACATCCTCAGCGCGAACCGGGTGTCAGGATCGTCCAGAGAGAGATTACTGATTTCCTCCGCCTTCCGCAGACGGTAGATGACACTGTTACGATGCATAAAGAGGGCTTCAGCTGTCTTTTTGATACTGCCGCTTTGCTGTATGTATTCCCGAACCGTCGTCAAAAGCTTTGTATTATACTCGTCATCATATTGTTTCAGGTGAATAACAGCCGGATGGATGAAGCGCGATATATCTTCCTTTTCCGAGAAGTGCCTCAGCATAATGGAAATGCTGAGCTCTTCAAACGGAAACACCCGTCTCTCTGAATCAATACTTTTACCGGTCAAAAGAGCATCCTGTGCTTCTTTGAGCGCCTCCCGGAGGAGTTCTATCCTGTGGAAAGAATTACTGATTCCGACGCTCACGTTATAATCAGACGGAAAAAGATCAAGCAAATGATGGACCTTCTCAGCGTCAGCCGTGCTGCATACAACAATCGTAGCCTTTCTGTAAGTGATCACATGGCATTCGGGCAATTCCCTGTGGAAGGCTTCACGGAGCGACCGCCCTTTGATGGGAGACTTCTCGGAATTTTCCGGTCTGAAATACAGGAGCTTCATATTATCCTGAAACTTCATGGTTCTGTAGGCTTCCGGCAGATTTTCGAGAGGAGTACCTATGAGAAGGTTATAAAGAAAACTCTGGTAGTCACTTGATCTGTACAGAAGCTCGGGTGAGTAGGAAAGCAGTGTGTATCCGGTGACGGAACTGAGCATGCGCAGCATCTCAGCATGTTCTGTCCGGTAAGTCTGATCGCCCTCTATAAGCAGAAGTGATCCGATCCAGGCGTCCCTGCAGTAGACTTTACAGGCCAGCTTGCGGTAGGGTGATGCTGAGCAGGTCACTTCGAATGGTGTGGTTCCCGGATCTGCCATCTGTACAGACTTAAGCTTTTTGACTTCGGTAATAAATTCATAATCACAGTATCCTTTTCTTATGTTAGCTACCCACAGGTCGTCTGTCACCGGTATAGCGGTCGAATAGCTGAGAATCCGGAAGTCTCTGTCGATTAGAATCAGGGAGGCACCGAAGGTCTGCGAAGCTGTATCGATCAGCCCGTCGACACTCTGGACTTTGTCGGCAGCTTCCATGAGATAGTGAAGGTAATCATTTTCATTCCGCTCTGACAGGAAGTCCTGAATGTGATTGAAAACGGCCGCAAACTGATCTTCAGGTATAAGAGCAAGATCCGATGAGGTATCAGCAAATGCAGTATTTGCCAGGTCGCATGCAAGAATATAGTGGTCCGGCCACGATTTCGGTTGTCTATCGTAACCAAAGTAGAGGGTGGTATCCATATCGGATTCTGCGTGATTTGCCCAAAGCCGAACTTTTGATATATCTTCTTCGGACGAAGAAGAGAGAACCATTATGGGTACGGAGTGACTTATTTCATTGACAATGTCATTGAATGTCATCTTTTTTCTTCCTTTTGTTTTGTAATAATCATTAATGTTAATCTATTTGATGTTCTGTAGATATCTGTCTGTTTTTTTGTCCATATCTAAAGCTTAGTGTATCGTGCACAAAATGTCAATTCTGATTCATATATCGCGTCCATAGTTATTTGCACTCCTCTGATATACAATATAAACAGATGATTGTGTTCGTAAAACAATACGAAAAGGAGGTTGCAAAATGTACGATAAACTTTTTGAAAAGGGTCGTATCGGGAATGTTGAAATTAAAAACCGTCTCGTGATGACCCCAATGGGAACAAACCTGGCAGAGCTTGACGGCACGGCCGGCCCCGCGATGCTTGCCTACTTTGAAGCGAGAGCCAAGGGCGGCTGCGGACTTATTATGCCAGAAATCTGCAAGGTCAATGAGAAGACCGGCGTCGGAATGTTCCGTCAGCTTGCCGCGACAAGCGATCGCCACATTCCTTCACTGGCACGTCTTGCCTCGACAGTCCACAAGTACGGAAGCAAGATATTTATTCAGCTTCATCACCCCGGCCGTGAAGGTGTGTCCACTCTGATCGGAGGACAGCCCTGCGTTTCCGCTTCGGACCGTATGTGCAACGTCTCCAAGCAGGAGACCCGTCCGATGACGCTGGATGAGATCCACGAGCTGGTAGAGCAGTTCGGTGATGCCGCTCTTCGCTGCAAGAAGGCAGGCATCGATGGCGTGGAGCTCCACTGTGCACATGGATATCTGTTGCAGCAGTTCCTCTCCCCATACACCAACAAGAGAACGGATGAATACGGCGGAAGCTTCGAGAACCGTATGAGACTGGTGCTCGAGATCATTGAGGATATTCGCAAGAAGTGCGGTAAGGACTATGTACTTGGCTGCCGCGTATCCGTTGATGAATTCCTTAATACGATCGGCGTCACGGAAGATTATATCCATATTCAGGACGGTATCCGCATTGTGAAGACGATGGAAGCCGCAGGGATTGACTTTGTCGACGTCAGCTGTGCTCTCTACGAGACAGGTCTCATGGCAGTTGAACCGATCTCCTTCCCGCAGGGCTGGAGAAAAGATTTCGTAAAGGCCGTTCGTGACAATGTCAATATTCCTGTCATTGCGGTATCTTCCATCCGCGAGCCGGCAGTTGCGGAAGCTTTCATCGAGGGCGGAGTTGTTGATTTCGTCGGTATGGGCAGATCCTGGCTCGCCGATCCGGAATGGGGCATCAAGGTACAGCAGGGCAGAGAGAGTGAGCTCAAGAAATGTATTAACTGTCTGAGATGCTTCGAGACGCTGATGGGACTGAACGCTCAGGGTCTTCCGCTCGAATGTGCCGTCAACCCGCTCACCTGCAATGAGGAGCGCTATGGCGATCTTGAGCCGGATACGGGCGGACACAAGGTTGTTGTCGTCGGCGGTGGCCCGGGCGGCATGATGGCTGCGGAGACACTGGCAAGAAGAGGTATAAAGACTACCCTTATCGATCGTCAGGAGTCTCTCGGAGGCACTGTAAATCTTGCCAAACTTCCGCCGCTCAAGGAGAGAATGGAGTGGATAGCGGACTATTACAGGGACAGCTTTGCCCGCCTCGGCGTTGAGGTACAGCTCGGAAAAGAGGCGACAGCGGATGAAATCGCGGCTATGGAGCCGGATGCTGTCATCCTGGCTACAGGATCGAAGTCGATTATTCCTAAGAGCATTCCGGGTGTAGACGGTGCAAATGTCTACACGATCGAAGAAGTCCTGACCGGCAAGAAAGATATCAGCGGCAAGTCTGTTGCAATGATCGGCGCAGGCCTCACAGGCCTCGAGACAGGTGAGTTCCTCGGAGCAAAGGGCTGCCATGTCACATTTGTGGATATGCTGAAGGCTGCCGGAACAAATGCCTATAAGAACAACGTCCTTGATATCATGTCCAGGCTGCGCAAAATGGATATCGCATGGGCTCTCGGCCACGCTCTGAAGGAAATCACTCCGGACGGCGTGATTGTTGAAAATGTTGACACCAAGGAAGATAAGAAGATCGAGGCGGAGGCTGTGGTCCTGTCTCTCGGATATCGTCCGGATCAGAGCCTTAAGGGAGCACTCGAGGAGAAGGGAATTCCGGTCAAACTGGTCGGATCCGCAATCAGGGACGGCGTCATTGCACCTGCTACGAGGACCGGCTACGAAGTTGCGGCAGAACTCTTCAAGGCACCGAAGCCGAGCTTCGTACTCTCTGACGATGAGGTGAAGAACTTTGCGAAGATCTCCGATATGCGCGGACAGGAAGGCGTATACCTTGCGTTCCTCACACATCCGGATGTAATTCGCGAACTTCTGCCGGAGCCGCTCGAGCCGTTCTCGGTTCCGGTCGTAACGCTTTCGGTGTGCCATATCAAGGATCCGACATTTGCAGATAACTACTATGAGACGATCCTCGGCATTTACTGCACATATAAGGGCCAGCTCGGCATGTATCCGATCAGTCTGCTCCTCGGCGGACAGGGCGCTGAGATGGCGACCCAGCTCGGACGCGACAATTCCGCAATCCCGAAGAAGCTGGACGCTGAATTTGTCATCAGAAAGAATGGGACGAAAGTTGAGGTCGGCGTAGTGAGAAGAGGTGCGCAGATCGTGAAGATCGAGATGGAACTCGGCAGCTACAATCACCCGCTCACACACGTTCTGTTCCAGGCACCTGCACCGGGCAAGAAGACAGCGGGCAGCGGATATTACTTCCACTTCGACCGTCTGCCGGATGAGAACGGTGTATGGAGATTCACCAATACCTGCCTGATCAGGAACATCGTAAATTACACGTATGACGCATGGACGCCGGGATACATCACAAAGCTTGAGATCAACTCCAGCAAGGATGACCCGTGGGGCTGCATCCCAGTTCAGACAATCGTCGGTGGCGCATACGCAGAGAACAATCTGCTGATCACGGCGCTCCAGAAGCTGGAGGATGTGGATGCTGACAAGCTCATGAAGAAGATCCTGCCGGCATGGTATGACAAGACAACGTTCATGGAGACCGGACGCAAATAAGGCCAGGCGGAAGCCAAGTATGTAATCGAGACAGGTCTTCCGATCGAGGGACATGCCGAGCAGGTATGGGCTGCGATAGAAGAGGACCGTTTCTATGTGCTGCCACATGAGAAGTACGACGGCTTCCTCAAGCTGCAGACGGCTGAGAAGCTTCAGAGAAAGAGCCCGAACTACAAGGAAGTTGTGGCGCTGCTGAAGGGCGGGAAGTGAATAAAACGGCGTACCGGGCTGTCCGATGCGCTGTGATAAATGTCAAAGGGGGCTGCTCTGCCTGGGCAGCTCCCTTACTATGTTTATGTCAGCCGGCGCTGACCCGAATCCCGCGCCAAGTCTCGCGAGCGAGACTTGGAACTTACAGGACAGACCTTCAGTAGATGCAGTTTTCCGCCTCCCCGTAAGGTGTGTCTTGCAGAAGCGTGGAACGATTGATATTCTTATATTGTATGTCAGCTGTCGCTGACCGGAATAGAGCCTCAAGTCCCGCATACGAAAAGCGGCACCGATATTGTCACGGCAGGCTCTCCGGAAAATCAGCACAATCAAGGAGGCATGTGAGATGGCTTTTGAGTCTAAGAACGGATGTGTAGATCTTGGCAGTACGGATATGTATTATGTCTCTTTCGGGAGCGGCAGAAGAGTTCTCGTGGTCCTGCCCGGACTGTCGGACGGACTGGCCACGGTAAAGGGTAAGGCTATTATTCTGGGCTCTCAGTACAGGAAGTATTTTAAAGAGTTTACTGTGTATATGTTCAGCAGGAAGAATAAGATGCCAAAAGGCTACACGATCAGGCAGATGGCCGAGGATCAGGTCACAGCCATGAGAAAGCTGGGTATCGGGAAAGCCTGCGTGATGGGAGTCTCACAGGGAGGAATGATCGCACAGTATATGGCAATCGATCATCCTGAGATCGTTGACCGCCTGGTGCTCGCGGTGACTTCGCCCTGGGCAAACGACACAGTGAAGGAAACAGTATCAAGCTGGATCGGGATGGCGCAGAGAGGAGACCACACTTTGCTGATGGTCGATACAGCGGAGAAAATGTATTCTGATGCATATCTCGACAAGAACCGCAAGTTGTTCCCGGTCGTTGCCAGATTTACCAAGCCAAAAAGCTATGAGCGCTTTTACCGGAATGCTGAGGCCATACTTGGCTTTGACGCGAGGGATGAACTGTCAAAGATTGAATGTCCAACACTTATTATGGCGGGAGATGAGGACAAAACGGTAGGAACAGATGCCGCGGACGAGCTTCACAGCGGAATCGCCGGAAGTGGGCTGTATGTCTTTAAGGGACTGGGCCACGGGGCTTTTGAGGAGAGCAGGGATTTTTATGACATTGTGCTGAAGTTCATAAGCAACCACATTGGATATTGATCGTACGCAACTATTCCTAACAAAAGTATGCATTATATGACAAGTTTGGTTGGTGGAAAGTTTACATATATCGAGATACAATCATGTTAAGAATAATTGCAAAGGTGGTATATGTATGAGAAAATCCTACTTAGATAATATAAGATGGATCACAGTCGTGCTTGTCGTTATTTATCACGTGGTCTATATGTACAATGCGGAGGGAATCCTC
The DNA here is from genome assembly GCA_045221675.1 of Lachnospiraceae bacterium. Taxonomy (GTDB): domain Bacteria; phylum Bacillota; class Clostridia; order Lachnospirales; family Lachnospiraceae; genus Chordicoccus. Next base: position 33,962 of record JBGUWZ010000036.1, read on the forward strand.
GGCGTGGTCGGCCGGATCACAGATGCCGATCCGCAGTATGTCGATCTCTACATGTATGTCGTTTACCCGTGGTTCATGTCGATCCTCTTCATAGTGTCGGGCATGTGCGCAAGGTACAGCTTGAATACTCGCAGCGAGAAGGAGTTCATTCGCAGCCGTACAAGACGGTATCTGGTGCCCTCCACGATCGGTCTGGCTGCCTTTCAGTTCATTCAGGGCTATGTGAATATGGCGATCGGCGGCGCGTTCGATACGATGGGACACGTCCCCAAAGCAGCACTTTTCGGCATCATGATGCTCTCCGGAACCGGAGCCCTATGGTATATTCAGGTCCTGTGGCTGCTCTCAATGATCCTGATCCCTGTTCGCAGGATCGAGAAAGAAAGGCTGTGGGAGGCAGGCGGAAAGACCAACATGCCGGTGCTTGTGGCTATGACAGCGGTATGCTGGGCATTTGCACAAATCCTGAACACACCAATCATTGCGGTTTATCGTTTCGGACTCTACGCATTCATGTTTTTCCTCGGATACTACGTGTTCTCTCACGATGAGGTGATCGAACTTCTTAAAAAATGGTTCCTGCCACTTTTATTTATAGCTTGTATCCTTGGAATCGCATTCTGCATCATGTATTTCGGGGAGAATTACGCGATTGAACCTGTCAATCGCACGCCGCTTTTCACATTCTACTGCTGGTTCATGTGTCTGGCGGTCCTTGGCGGGATGGCAAAGTACGGAGACTTTGAGAATCGCTTTACCAAATGGATGGGACGGCAGAGCTTCGGCCTGTATGTGTTCCATTATCTGGGGATATCGATATTTGCACTTTACGTGGCAAAGAAGAGAATCATGCCGGCGCCGGCAGCATACCTGCTGACCCTGATCTGCGGATTCCTTGCGGGCTATCTGCTGTATGCCGTGATTTCAAGGATCCCGTTCTTCCGCTGGGCAGTGTTGGGTATCGGGAAGGAAAAGGAGAAGAAAAATGTTCAAGGATAATATGCTGCAGCTTCGGAAACTTCACAACCTGACCCAGGAAGATGTCGCGGAGAAGGTTGGTGTCTCGAGACAGGCGGTGGCCAAGTGGGAGTCCGGCGAGACGATGCCCGACCTTGAAAAAAGCCGGCTTCTGGCTGAGACGTTCGGTGTGTCTCTGGATGATCTTGCCAATTTTGAGCCGGACAAAAATCTGAATGTCAGTGTTCCACCGAAAGGGAAGCACCTGTTCGGCGTGGTGACAATCGGAGAAAAAGGGCAGATCGTCATACCGGCAAAGGCAAGAAAGATATTCAATCTCAAAGCCGGTGACCAGCTGGTGGTCCTTGGCGATGAGACACAGGGGCTTGCGCTTATGAAGACGGAAGGATTTCTTTCTATTGCCGAGATTATTCGAAATCCCGGCAGGTAAATCGTGATCTCTGAATCATTGGTTCATCGCTCTTTTATCGGGAGTTCCTTGCGGAACTTCCGATAAGGTATATTATCGGAACCGCTTCGCGAACCCGATAATCACAATTCGGGCGATTCCATCGCCCTTTTACCGGGAGTTCCTTGCGGAACTTCCGATAAGGTTAATTAAGGTTACGTTAAGGTTAAGCGTGTTTGCCTGAAAGATAGAGATGATATTCTTGTGCCAACAAAGGAAAAGCAACGCAGCTGATTCATATAAAGGAGGCGTAAGTTATGTGGACAAGAAAAGAGCTTAAGGAAAAAGGCAAACGCTCATTTAAAAGAAATTACTGGAAGGCAGTATTAGTCAGCCTGCTTCTCGTGTTTATGGTGCGCGGCGCCGTGAATTTCGGATTCGGAGGAAGAGGCGGCAGTAATGAGAGCGATGCAAACGCAGTAACGACTCAGGCAGAGCAGAGCGAAACTGTGGGTCAGGGTCAGGACATCATAGAGATTCCTGAGATTGTTCTAAACCCGAGTGATCTGATAAGTTCCGACGACCCCGATTCTATTCCCGTGGGATTCACGGATTTTCTGATCGAGCTTAGGAATACGATCGGAGGAATAGGAATAGTTGCACTTGTGGTCGGAGGTATCCTTCTCTTCATCGTACTGTTTATTGTGATAGCCGCGCTCCACGCTTTTCTGTTCAATCCGCTGGAAGCCGGCACAGCCAGATTTTTTGTGAGGAACCTCAACGATAAGGCGGAGATCAGGGAACTTGCCTATTGCTATGATCATGGCTACCTGAATGTAGTAAAGACAGTATTCCTGAGGGATCTGTATATCGTCCTGTGGGGCCTGCTCCTTATCATTCCGGGCATCATAAAGTCATACGAGTACAGAATGATGAATTACATTCTCGCTGAGAATCCCGAGATGAACACGAAGGAAGTATTTGCAATGAGCAGGGATATGATGAGGGGTAATAAGTGGAAAGCATTTGTCCTTGACCTGTCCTTCCTGGGATGGCACCTGCTGTCGCTGATCACTATAGGTCTTGCTGGTATTTTCTACGCATTCCCGTATAGGAATATGACAAATGCAGCCCTGTATGAATTTTTAAGATACGGACGTAATGAAGGAGACGTTGTGGTATGGACAGAATCCTGATTGCAGATGACGAGAGCGAGATCCGCAGCCTGCTTCGGCTCTACCTGGAAAATGCCGGGTATGCCGTTGGAGAGGCAGCGGATGGCGAAGAAGCAGTGAAATTACTGGCAGGCGGAGATTTTCATCTCTGCCTGCTTGATATCATGATGCCGAAGATGGACGGTTTTCACGTCCTGCGAAAAGTCAGGGAGACGAGCAATATCCCTGTGATCATTATCTCGGCCAAGGACACGGATCCGGAGAAGATCCTCGGACTCGATCTCGGAGCAGACGATTATATTGTAAAGCCGTTCAACCCGCTGGAGACAGTCGCCCGTGTGCGCTCTAACCTGAGACGGTATCATGAACTTCACGGGGAGAAGAAAAGGGACGCGAAGCATGATGTCCTGACCCACAGAGACCTGGTGCTGGATCTCGATGAGTGCTGCCTATATAAGGATGGCGTCCGGATCGATCTTACGTCTGTGGAATTCAAGATTCTCTCTATGTTCATGGAGCACCCCGGGAAAGTGTTCACGCGCCAGCAGATCTTTGAGCGCGGCTGGGGCGAGGAATACGCTGTGGCTGACAACAATATCATGGTGTGTATAAGCAAGCTGAGAGCTAAGCTCTCGGAGGATCCTTCGGCTTATATCCGCACGATCCGGGGGCTCGGATACAGGCTTGAGCGGTAAAACGCGGACGAATGAGACTGGAATGGGAGCATGTGATGGATAACCTGAAATCGTACCTGGTTACCAGGCTGGTAGCGGTCATGGGAGCTGTTGCTGTATTTGAGATAATTGTGCTGGGCGCTGTGAGGCGGATACTTCTGCCTGTTGCGGCTGCTGCAGCGCAGATCGAATCCGCTTCGAACAGCCTGAGGCTTCAGGATATTTTTAGCCTCATATATATCGCGTTTTTCGGCAGAGGAGAGGGAGCTGTTCTGACTGTTCTCGGCAGATCTCAGATTTTTCTGCTGCTTCTGGCTATCTTTGCGATCATATTGGCTCCGCTCGCTGCAGGAGTAATGGTCTACGCGTGGCTCGTTGCACGGCGTGTGAATGAACTGGAAGAGCAGCGCGAGAAGGAGAGGGAGGCCTATGCCGCAAAGAGGAACAGGATGTTCTCGGATTTTGCCCACGACCTTCGTACACCAATTACTACTATAGCCGGATATGCGGGAGCTCTGAGTGACGGCATGGTGAAGGAACCTGCCGAGCAGAAAGAATATCTGGAAGCCATTCGCAGAAAATCCGAGCGCATGAGTGAGCTCATCAATCTTCTTTTTGACTATGTAAAGCTCGGGAGCACAGACTATAAGCTGAATAAAAAGGACTGCGATGTCAACGAACTTGTCGCTGAAATCGCAGCCTCTCTGTACACGGATGTGGAGGAGGCCGGTATGGAGCTGATCGCTGACATTCCGGAGACTCCCTTCGTTGTGAGTTTGGACAGGTCGCAGGCTGGCCGTCTCATCAATAATCTCATCATAAACGCGATGCGACACAATCCTCCCGGCACGAAAATCGCGGTCTCTGTGAAGCGCATAGCCGGCGCTGAGCTCCTGGCTGTAGCCGACAGCGGTGTTCCCATAGAAGGTCAGGCCGCAAAGCTTTTCGAACCCTTTGTGAAGGGGGATAAATCGAGGAGCGGGGACAGAGGCAGCGGCCTTGGGCTTTCCATTTGCAAAATGATTGCCGATATGCACGGGTGGTCTATCGGACTGGCACAGCCTTACGTGGGCTATACTAAGGCGTTTGTGGTGAAGATTACTGAGGACTGAGTTTCCATATCAAGGAGCCAGCTCTTTTTATCGAGTCCTCCCGCATAGCCGGTGAGGGCTCCGTTTGTTCCCAGCACACGGTGGCAGGGGATGACGAGCGAAATCGGGTTGTGGCCGACGGCGCCTCCGACAGCCTGAGCCGACATAGATTTGATTCCTCGCCGGTCGGCAAGGATTTTCGCAATCTCGCCGTAGGTCATAGTTTTTCCGAACGGGATGGTAAGAAGAATCTGCCAGACTTCCTGCCTGAACGCGGTGCCATTCATGCGGATTGGAGGCCTGAAATCCGGATCCGTTCCGCTGAAATATAAATCAAGCCATTTATCTGTTCTGCGAAAGACGTCAAGGTCCTTTTCTTCGTGCTGCGCATGGAGTGTATCCGCATAGTATTTTTGACCGTCGAACCAAAGACCGGTCAGGTATTCACCGTCGGAGGCCATCGTGATCCCGCCGAGCGGGGATACGTAGTGATGTGTGTAGTCCATTGTGTGAGTTCCTTTGTTGGGTGATTTTTGTTGGAAACAGTTCCTGTTAATTGGACGGCGTCATTTGCCACGAGTTGTTCGGACTGATAGGCGGCGTGGTTTGCCGCAATCGGTCCTGTTGATAGGGCGGCGTCATCTGCTGCAGATTGTTCTTATTATACAATTATTATCTATGCAAGTGAAGATTTTCCAGGAAGTATACGTGTGGAATGGGACATAAGTCGTAATGACATGCACAATTATGTTAACCAGAGTGCCTGCTGGATGACTTTCACGCGCAGAATAAGACGCAAGTCGTAATGGTGCGTAGAATTATGTTAACCAGAGAGGGCGCCAGTTGACATTTACGCGCAAAATGAGACACAGCTCATAATAGCGCGTAAAATTATGTTAACTAGAGAGGGTGCCAGTCAGACATTTACGCGCAAAATGAGACACAGCTCATAATAGCGCGTAAAATTATGTTAACCAGAGAGGATGCCAGTCAGACATTTACGCGCCAAAAGACAAACAAGCCTGATCTGCGCGTAATTTGGTCGAGGCCATTACGCGCAAAAATGCCGAGGAAGCAAAATGGCGCGTAAAATGAGTCGAATGGAGCGTCCGGAAAAAAATTCATTACGCGCGAAAATGTCGAGGAAGCAAAATGGCGCGTAAAATGAGTCGAATGGAGTGTTCGGAAAAAAATTCATTACGCGCGAAAATGTCGAGGAAACAAAATGGCGCGTAAAATGAGTCGAATGGAGCGTTCGGAAAAAAACCATTACGCGCGAAAATGCCGTAGAAACAATACAACGCGTAAAATAAAATGATCACATCGTTCGGCGATATTCTTCAACCTTCAACACAGGATTCTCGTGACGTAAGTCTATGAGGAATGTGCAAAAACAAACTTGTCTTCAACATGGGTTTAAAGCCTGTGCCCTTGTTTGAGCCTCAGCTGCACAATGCTCCAATGGAGCATTGTTACACATGTTTAGGCACGGCGGAACGTGATTTACTTATCGAGCAAGGAGGAAATAATCTAACTCAATCTTCGCACTCAAATACTTCGCATTTCATGCTTCGTGTTTGAATGCTCCAAGAGCGCCTTAATGCAAGCATTACCCGCTCTGTCTGGTTTGCGCTACAAAAAAAGCACCCTCAGGCTATCGTAAACTCTTGATCCGAGGGTGCTTTATCTTATTTCTCCGTTGGCGTGAGAGTGAGACCTACATTTCCATGGTCATCTTGAAATACTAACGAAGCATTGTCATTTCCTATGCTGTACTCGGCTGTCAGTTCTCCGTCTTCCCAGAACAGAGTAATTTTGTCCCCTTCGAGTCCCCAGCTGTGCATACCTTCTCCCTGCCACTCGCCGTGAGAATCTGTCAATGTGTGTCTTGCATAATTGTCAGAGTCAAAAACAATACTGTAATGCTCGTCTCCGAGAGATCCTGCCCATACATGTGACATAAGCTCCTCTGCGATCTGCTCTGATGCAAGTTCAACATCTGTGCTGACTTCGGGTGCAATACTCTCTGCTGTCTGTTCTGATGGCACTCCGATATCTGAGTTGACATCAGTTGCAATACTCTCTGCTGTCTGCTCTGATGCCACTTCGATATCTGAGCCGACCTCGGGCGCTATATCCTCTGCCAGCTGCAGAGCAGGCAATTCAACGACTTCCGAGGCAGCTGCCTTCTGTCGGGGCAGTTCTGCAGCAGTGGCCTTTCTGCCGCAAGAAGTAAACAGCACAGTGCACATGGATACAGTCATAACAGATAATAAAATAGTTAATATTCTTTTTCTCATCTTTATTATTCTCCTTTATATACATGTAGAATTTGACATTCGAATCGCTGCCACCGGGCCATTCAAGCTTCGCTTCTGAGATTTGGCATAAGATTCGAAGTGACTTTAGTTAGCCTAATTCAAAGTTGAATCCATACGGTCTCCACTCCGCTCCGCGACCTGGATGTATGCCGGCTTGCCAGGACGGAACGAAGAAAGAACCGTCAGATTGAATTGTGCCTCCCTTTATCGACAATATTATCCGGCAGCGTATTAAGAAACCAGACGTTATATGATTAAGATTTTCTTAATGGCGAGATAAATGTTCAGAAACATGATCCATTGGAGCAGTAAAAAGCATGCTTAGGTGAGCATCGGAGCACTTTGCATCCTGTGAGCAGAACGTCCGTCGGATGTTCGCTTTACCTAGAGAGCGCGCAGGCGCCGACAGTAGAGAAGAAGAACACGCAAGGATCCGTTTAGATTTTATGTCATCTGTTGTGGAACTGAATACCATGACAAGCCTCGCGAGTGAGAATTGAGCACGAAACTGAAAACAGATGCAAGATAAAATTTTTATAAATCATGTAAAGCTAGCTTGACATAGGAGCATGAGTATGGTACTTTATAGGTGTAAAGCAAACTTTACATTATCAGCAATAACAAACTATATGGTTTCGGGTGTGAATGAGAGAAAAACATGATAATTCGATGAGAGATATGTGTGAAGAAGATAGTTAGAAGGTGATGCAATGAAGAACCGAATAGAAGAAATAAGAAATGCGAAGGGCATCCGGCAGGATGAACTCGCAAAGCTGATGGGGGTCTCACGCCAGACAATCAGCTCGCTTGAGAACGGACGCTACAACCCATCAATTATGTTAGCCTACAAGATCTCTCGATATTTTGGGATGACAATCGAAGAAGTATTTATATTTGATGAGGAGGAATGATTATGTATTACGATAATAAAAGACTGGCGCTCAGTATTTTCTGGACGATTCTTGGCATTACTCTTATAATATTGTCGTTCACAGAGGTATTGCAATCTTCCCTGTACGGCGGCATGGGCGGCGGCCTTACCGTTGTAGGTGTATTTCAGATCATCAGGAACCTCAGATATAGAAAAGACGCTGAATACAAAGAGAAAATCGACACTGAAGCAAGCGATGAGCGCAACAGCTTCCTGCGCATGAAGAGCTGGTCCTGGGCAGGCTACATAACAGTACTTGTCGAAGCGATAGGGGCAGTCATCGCAATGATCAGGGGGCAGGAGACGATTCAGATGGTGCTTTCCTTCTCTGTAGCCCTTATCGTATTTGTTTACTGGCTTATGTATATGATTCTCAGCAGAAAGTATTGAGACTGGGAACCAGGAATAAAAGAGTAACTCTGTGGGAAGACCTCTGCTTACACAAGCGGTGGGTGAGTCGATATCGCACATATACAAGCCTGAGAAATGATGGACAACAAAATAAAATGTGAGTCGGGAGGGCTGTCGCAATAGAAGTTGCGGCAGCCCTCTTATCAATGTCGCGCTGTGACTGCCGCCAACATTACTTAATATCCCATAAAAGATTCACATTCCAATATGGCATCCGACGGGCAGAACATATACAATAGACTCAACAAGCAAATAACCCCCAAATATTCGATGAGGTATGAATTATGGCAATTGTATTTAATGAGAATAAGAGAACTTTTTCACTGCATACAGCTAAGACGACTTACCAGCTTAAAATCGGAAATTTGAATTATGTAAAGCACCTCTATTACGGCACGACCATTGAGGACGAGGACCTTATCTATCTGATCCGCCGCTACGACCGCGGATTCTCCGGAAATCCCTACGATTCCCTGAAGGAGCGCACCTTCTCACTGGATGCCCAGCCGCAGGAATTCACAACACAGCAGCAGGGCGACTTCAGGATCAATTCCATCGAAGTCCAGAACGGCGACGGCAGCTTCTCTTTTAACGGAAGATATGTGTCTCACAAAATGTACAGCGGACCGTTCACTCTGAACGGATTACCCACTGCCTACGCAACTCCTGATGACACCGTCGATACTCTTGAGCTCGTCATCGAGGATGCCATCACAAAAGTCCAGGTGACCCTGCTCTACTCAGTCTTCGAGGAGAAGGACATCATCATGCGGGCAGCTCGCGTTCACAACGGGGGCACGGAGACTATTCGCCTTAAAAGAATCATGTCCATCAACATGGACTATATGAACGGAAAGAATCTGGATATTGTTTCGCTGCCGGGCAGATACGGTCAGGAGAGGCAGGTCGAACGCCAGCCGCTGACTCATCATGTCCACAAGATCCGCAGCGGCCGCGGCATTTCCTCCCACCAGCAGAATCCGTTCATCGCTCTGGTGGACAGATCTGCAAATGAATTATACGGCTCATGCTACGGATTCGCCCTGATGTACTCGGGCAGCTTTGTCGCTGAGGTGGAGCTCGATCAGTATGATCAGTGCAGACTGGTCATGGGTGTCAATGACAGACTGTTCAGCTACGCTGTCGCTCCGGGCGAGGATTTTGATACTCCGGCAGTGCTCATGACCTACACCCACAAAGGTCTGTCCAGAATGAGCAACAATTATCATCACTTCATCCGCCATAACCTGAACAGGAGCAAGTTCGTCAGGGAGGTCAGAAGACCGGTGCTCATCAATACCTGGGAGGCTGCTTTCTTTGATTTCGACGATGAAAAAATTGTTGAGATTGCCAAAGCCGCCAAAAAGATGGGTGTTGAGATGATCGTTATGGATGACGGCTGGTTCGGAAAGCGTGATGATGACAACTCAAGTCTTGGCGATTGGCACGTCAACGAGAAAAAGATCAAATGCGGGCTCCCGGCGCTGGTACAGCAGATCAACGATCTCGGTTTGAAATTCGGTATATGGTTCGAGCCGGAGATGGTCAGCGAAGATTCGGATCTCTTCAGAGCACATCCGGACTGGGCGATGGAGATTCCGGGCAGACGGGCTGTCAGAAGCCGTAATCAGCTTGCCCTCGATGTCAGTAGGCGCGAGGTCCAGGATTACCTGATCGAGAGTATAAACAAGATCCTTGACAGCGCGAACATTTACTACGTGAAATGGGATATCAACCGCGCGATCACAGACCTCTGGTCCAACGTGCTGCCGTCCGACAGACAGGGGGAAGTGTCACACCGCTATGTGCTCGGTCTTTACAGGATCATGGACGGAATCATTAAGACACATCCGGATATCATGTTCGAGGGCTGTGCAGGCGGAGGCGGCCGCTTTGATACGGCTATGCTCACCTACTTTGTACAGTACTGGAGCTCTGACAACACGAAGCCGCTCGACAACCTGAAGCTGCACTACGGATCATCCTTCATTTATCCGGTGAGTACGATGGGCGCTCATGTGTCGGCAGCGAGCCCGATGGTGCCGATCGAGACGAAGGCAGCCATTGCCATGTGCGGCACATTCGGATATGAGCTTGACGCGACAAAGCTGGATAAGGACCAGATCGAATCATGCAGGAAGATGAGCGAGCTCTATCACAAGTACTATGACCTCAACTTCTACGGCGATTATTACAGGCTTGCAAATCCGTTTGAGCAGGTCAATCTTGTCGCCTGGGAGTGCCTTGCAAGGGATAAGAGCGAGGCCCTTGTGACTGTCATCACGGTCAATCTGACAGTGAACGGCCCGCAGGAATACATCAAGTGCAGAGGCCTTGATCCAAAGAAGAAGTATCGCATTGAGGGAGACGGCAACAATCTTGTCGCGTCCGGTATGGCTCTCATGCACGCCGGAATCCCGATTCCGCGTGAGATCCCCGAGTTTACAGCCTTCCTGTATCATCTTAAGGCAGTGGAGTGACAACTGTTCGAGGCCGTGCAGCGAAAGCTGATTGAGGCTGTGGAGTGACAGCTGTTCGAGGCCGTGCAGCGAAAGCTGATTGAGGCTGTGGAGTGACAGCTGTTCGAAGCTGCGCAGCGATGCCTGCCTGATGGCAGCAGAGTGACAACAGAATAATACATGGATAGATCGCCGGGAGAGCCTTAACGACATAAAGGCCGCTCCCGGCGATTTTCTTTAATAATTTATTTTTTTGTGATAGAATAGTGCACGGTGGTTTCGATACCGAAAACAGGATCGGGCACAGGCCGGACCGGGGTATTCGGATATCTGCCGCATCCGGTCTCGCGAGCGGGACTTTGTAAAAAATCAGGCAATGTGAAATTCAGCATATTACTTTGGGCCTGCCCAGTGCTTTACAGCTGCCTGTCGCAATAATTAATATCAAGGAGAAAACGGAAATATGTATTACACGAATGTTTTGGATCTGATCGGAAACACACCGCTCATCAGCCTGGAGGAGACGACCGGGCTTCAGATTTTTGCCAAAGCGGAGTTCCTGAATCCGGGCGGCAGCATCAAGGACCGAATCGCGCTCAATATGATAGAGCAGGCGGAGAAAGACGGAAAACTGAGACCCGGGATGACGATCATTGAGCCTACTTCCGGAAATACAGGAATCGGACTTGCGTTCTGCGGTGTTCGCAAAGGTTATCGCGTGATCATTGTCATGCCGGAGAACATGAGTGAGGAGCGAAAGAAAATCATCCGCGCGCTCGGAGCGGAGCTCGTGCTGACAGACCCGGAACTGAGTATCGCCGGTTCCGTGGACAAGGCTCTGGAAATTGCCGCCTCATCCCCGGATTACTATGTGCCCCAGCAGTTCCAGAATCCCGCAAATCCCGATATGCACTATAGAACGACAGCAGTCGAACTGACAGAGCAGCTGGGTAAAAAAATTGATGTCTATGTGTCGGGCGTAGGTAGCGGCGGCACTCTTCAGGGAGTAGCCAAGTATCTTCTGGAGCAGAATCCGGACTGCAAAATCGTTGCGGCTGAGCCGAAGAATGTCTCCGCCCTGCTGGGTCAGGAGCCTGGACTCCATCAGATCCAGGGAATCGGTGACGGCTTTATTCCGGATATTCTTGACACTTCTATTATCACGGATATTGTCGAGGTCTCGGATGAAGACGCTATTAATACTGCCCGTGAACTGGCAAGGGTCCAGGGTCTTCTTGTCGGAACTTCCTCCGGTGCAAATGTATGGGTAGCGAAACAGATGGCTAAAAAATACGGAAAAGATAAGGTCATCGCAACGATACTGGCGGACCGCGCGGAGAGATATTTCAGTACGGCGCTGATATGATATTTGCACTGTGCCTATCCTGTTCATAAGATAATCCGGCGAATCATCCGGGCAGGAAGAGAAGGCTTGCTTCCGGTTTGAAATTAATATAATGGCATTCACATTTAATCTGTTTTTAATGTTCCTTACAGGACATCTTCATCTTGAAGCGGTATTCTTTAGCTACATCAAAGGAAACAACCGGAGATGAATAAAGAGTCAGACACAAGATGTGGAGGTAAATACTATGGAAATGATCGAAAAAGTTGAGCGTCTCAGAGAGAGAGCGGATGTGACTTATGAAGAAGCCAAAGCAGCACTGGAAGAGGCCGGAGGAGACCTTCTCGACGCGATGGTGATCCTGGAGCGCATGGGAAAGGTCAGAGGACCTGCCCGGAGCTCTTACTCAACGGAATATGACGAACAGAAGGACTATATCCGGGTCAGAGATAAGGTGGAGCAGCAGAAGAAGTCTGCACCGAGCTTCACGCACACAGTCGGACGGCTGGTAAAGACCTTCTTCTCCTTTATCAGGCATACCGTGTTCATCGTCACAAAAGAGGACAGCATCATCTTTACGATGCCGAGCTGGGTGCTCGTGCTCCTTCTTTTCTTCTTCTGGGAGGCGATCGTGCCGGTCATGGTAATCGCGCTTTTCTTTAAAGTGAATTATTCCTTTGACGGAGCCCAGAACGTGAAGCGGGCCAATGATATTCTCGGTAAGGCCGGTGAATTCGCCCAGGATGTGCGAAACGAGTTTACTGCAAATGGTGATGCTTCTGGCGAGGAAGTCGAAGACGCAGCTTTCGAGGCTGATGCGGAGAATGAAGCGGACGTTCATTACGACGGCTTTCCTGAGGAATAAAGTGAATATCTGCTGCGGCGACTTTCCGGAGGTGAAATGACACGGATGTTCGCCGCGGCAGCCTTTCTGAGGATTGACCGGAATGGGTTGTCCTTTTGAAATGAATTATTAGAGGTGTAAGGATGGCAGCAACAATTCTTCTTGTGGAAGATGAAGAAAAACTTGCCAGGTTCGTTGAACTGGAACTTGTGCATGAGGGATACACGGTCGAGAAATCCGGTAACGGAAGGCAGGCGCTGGACATGGCGCTTCAGAACAACTATGATCTCATCCTTCTGGATATCATGCTTCCGGGTCTTAACGGGCTGGAAGTGCTGAGGCGGCTTCTGAGAGAGAAAGAAGTACCGGTGATTCTTCTCACCGCCAGGGATGCGGTGATGGACAAAGTATCGGGACTTGACGCGGGAGCAGTCGATTACATCACGAAACCATTTGCAATAGAGGAACTGCTTGCCAGGATCCGCGTGGCTCTGAAACTCCACGCGGGTCATACGGCGGGAAAAAACGGATATGGCAGCAGTGACGATGAGGAGGGAGTCTGCCGGTGGCATGACCTTGTGCTCGATGACCGACGCCATCGTGTTCTCTATGCCGGGCATGAGATCACTCTCACCAACAGGGAGTTCCTGATGTTGAAAACGCTTCTCGAAAATCAGGATATCGTGCTGTCAAGAGAGACACTTCTCAATAAGGTCTGCGGCTATGACTATGTGGGAGAGACAAATGTCGTCGACGTATATATACGTTACCTGCGATCCAAGATAGACGATGCGTTCGGGGTCAAAATGATCCGGACGGTCAGGGGGGTCGGCTATGTCATTAAGTCAGAAACAGAATAATCAGGGGCAGAACATTAATACTTTTACGAAAAAGAAGCGGGGAGAATCCCATGATGAGCAGCGGCGCATGACGTCGATCACCAGAAAAATGCACTGGTATATGCTCAGGGGGAAAATCGGCCGCTTTTTGGGTACGGATTTCCTGCTGGCTTTTTTTCTTACGACCGGCTGGTGCGCGGAACAGGAATACGTGGCTGCGGGAAGCGTCCTTTTAGTGAACAACCGGGCATTTGACCTTGTAACGACAGCAGTGGGAACAGATCTGATCTACAGAGTTGTCTCCAATACCGGAAGGCTGATTGTATCTGTTTCATGCCTGGTCCCATTTATTGCCATCGGCAGCCTGGTCGGCGCGCTGTTTATTCTGCAGTTCCTGGGAATCCTCTTTTCCTATTTCCGTGAGGACCGGGCAATCAGAAGGATTTTGGAACCGATCAATGAGATCGCTCTCAAGGCGGATGAGTTGTCGAGGCTTTCATTTTCTGAGGATAAATACCAGGTAATCGAGGATGCGCTTGAGCATATCCGGCCGGAACAGGCGGAGCAGGATGGCCCGCTCTCGTTCGGAGATTCCGACCTGATCGGCGTTGAGGCTGCGATGAATAACCTGCTCCTTCGCATGCGGGATACACTGAGACAGCAGTCACGCTTTGTAAATGATGCCTCCCACGAGCTTCGAACCCCCATAGCGGTGATCCAGGGCTATGCGAATATGCTGGACCGCTGGGGAAAGACAGATGAAAAGATCCTGGAGGAGAGCATCACCGCAATCAGGAATGAGGCGGACCACATGAATTATCTGGTGGAGCAGCTCCTGTTCCTTGCGAGGGGAGACAGCGGGAAAACAACGCTGAACCTTCAGCCGGTCATGACGGCCGATCTCATGCGGGAAATCTATGAAGAGTCGCTGATGATTGATGAAAAGCACAGGTACCGCCTGTCGGACGGCGGTGAGAGTGCTGAAGTTAAGATTGATTCCGGCCTCATGAAGCAGGCGGTGAGAATCCTTATAGACAATTCAGCAAAGTATACCCCGGAAGGGGAGGAAATTCAGCTGTCCTACGGCAGAACGGAAAAGGGAGCTCCGTATCTTCAGGTGCAGGATCTCGGGCAGGGAATCAGCGAGTCCGAGCTGCCGCACATATTTGAACGTTTCTTCAGGGCTGACGAGGCGCGCGGGAGCGCCGGAACGGGGCTTGGCCTCTCGATCGCGAAGTGGATCGTGGACAAGCACGGCGGCCACTTCGAGGTCCTTTCAAGAACTGAACTCGGAACAAGAATCCGGATCGTACTATAGTGCGATCCGGATTTTTTGCTGTCCTTGACAATTCTTCCGGGAATGGAAGATAATAGGTTTAAAGTTCAAGTGTCTTCCGGACGATGAACTGCAATAGACAACTACTTAACAACGGAGCTGAAATGACACTAAAGGAATTAGGAATTAAAGATACCGCCGTGATCACTAAAGTCGGCGGTGAGGGAGCACTCAGACAACATTTTCTTGATATGGGAGTCATTCCTGGTGCGGAGGTCACAGTCGTGAAGTTCGCGCCGATGGGGGATCCCGTTGAACTCATGATTCACGGTTACAAACTGACGCTCAGGCTCGATGACGCGGCCAAGATCGAGGTCAGACCGGCCAAGTCGCAGTCAGTGAAAGATGAGAAAGCGAGAAAGAAAAAGAAACGAGAGCATCCGGGACTCGGTGAGGGCGGCAAGTTCCATCCGAAAGGCAGCGGGGATCCGCTGCCGGACGGAACGCTGCTTACATTTGCTCTCGTAGGAAACCAGAACAGCGGCAAGACGACGCTTTTCAATCGTCTTACGGGCACGAACCAGCACGTCGGAAACTTTCCGGGCGTGACTGTGGACAGGAAGGACGGACCGATCCAGGCACATAAAAATACATTGGTCACGGACCTTCCCGGCATCTATTCGATGTCCCCGTACAGCAGCGAGGAGATCGTGTCCAGAAATTTTGTTCTTGATGAGAAGCCGAGAGCTATTATCAACATCGTTGATGCTACAAATGTCGGACGGAACCTTTATCTCACCATGCAGCTTCTCGAGATGGGTATCCCCATGGTCGTTGCCCTCAATATGATGGACGAAGTCGTGGGCAACGGCGGTTCCATTGATGTGAATGCGATGGAAGAGCTGCTCGGTGTGCCCGTCCTGCCGATTTCCGCGTCGAAGAACGAGGGTGTCGCCGAGCTTGTTGACCATGCGATCCATGTCGCCCACTATCAGGAAAAACCACAGCGCCAGGATTTCTGCGATGAGAGTGATCACGGCGGCGCGGTTCACAGATGTCTTCACGCTATCGCCCATCTTATTGAAGATCATGCGCACAGGGCGGAAATTCCTGTCAGATTTGCAGCCAGCAAGGTGATCGAGGGTGATTCGCTGATTATATCCCAACTGGGACTTGATCAGAATGAGACCGAGACGATGGAGCACATTGTCAGGCAGATGGAAAATGAGCGCGGACTCGACCGCAGTGCCGCCATCGCCGATATGCGATATTCCTTTATTCAAAGAGTATGTGATGAGACTGTCACAAAACCCAGGGAGAGCCGCGAGAGGCTGCGCAGCGAGAAAATTGACCGGTATCTGACGGGCAAATACACTGCGATTCCCTTCTTCATCGGTATCATGGGCATGGTCTTCTGGCTGACCTTCAGTGTCATCGGGGCCTGGCTTCAGGGGCTGCTTGAAACGGGCATTGACGCACTCAGCGGGATTGCTGATGAAGCCATGACAGCAGCCGGAGTCAACGAGGTGATCCATGGTCTGATCATCGACGGTATATTTGCGGGTGTCGGCAGTGTTCTCAGTTTCCTTCCGATCATCGTCACCCTCTTCTTTTTCCTGTCAATGCTCGAGGACAGCGGCTATATCGCCCGCGTCGCGTTCTTCATGGACAAGCTGCTTCGGCGGATCGGTCTCAGCGGACGAAGTATTGTTCCTATGCTGATCGGTTTTGGATGTACGGTCCCCGCTGTTATGGCGACGAGGACATTGCCCAGTGAGCGGGACAGGAAGATGACGATCCTGCTGACACCGTTCATGAGCTGCACAGCCAAGGTGCCGATTTATTCATTCTTTATTGCGGCCTTTTTTCCGCAATACGGCTGGCTCATTATGACCGGTCTGTATCTGCTCGGCATTTTGACCGCAATCGTGATCGCATATCTCTACCGCGGCACCATGTTTCGGGGCAAAGCGGCTCCGTTCGTCATGGAGCTGCCGGATTACAGAATGCCGGGTGCCAGGAATGTCGCCCAGCTTTTATGGGAAAAAGCCAAGGATTTTCTGCAGAGAGCGTTCTCTATCATTATGATCGCGACTATTGTCGTGTGGTTCCTGCAGAGCTTTGATTTTACTCTCAATCTGGTTAATGATTCTCAGGACAGTATCCTGGCAATGCTTTCCGGGCTGGTGGCACCGCTCATGCGGCCGATCGGGCTTGGAGACTGGCGCATCTGTACTTCTCTCATCAGCGGATTTATGGCAAAGGAGAGCGTGGTGTCCACGATTCAAATTCTGTTCGGCGGCAGTATAAATACTGTGATGGCACCCATTACAGCAGCGACCCTGCTCGTATTCAGTCTGCTGTACACTCCGTGTGTGGCAGCTGTAGCTTCCATCAAGCGCGAACTCGGCATGAGGTGGGCTGTGGCTGTCGTCATCTGGCAGTGCGTTATTGCCTGGATCGTCGCTTTCATTGTGAGAGCGGTACTTCTCCTGGTGGGGTAACGGTTCTTCCGCAAAGTTTTTTGCCTTTTTGAGACGTCGGATTTTTTTGTTAAGAATGTCGAAAAATCCGCATAATATGAGGTTTTGTTTATAAAAATAGTTGCGATTTATATGCTTACATGATATATTATTTATGATATTTCACCAAATATTATGTGAAAAGGAGGGACTTTGACACATGCAATACACAAAGGAAGTTGAAGAAATGGTTTGTGTCGCTAAAGGACCGAATCATGGCCCCGCTCCGATCCCTGAAGAAGGAAAGTGGATTCAGGCAAAGGAGATCAAGGACATTTCCGGTTATACCCACGGTATCGGTTGGTGTGCACCGCAGCAGGGCGGCTGCAAGCTGAGCCTTAATGTAAAGGACGGCATCATCGAAGAAGCGTTGGTAGAGACCATCGGATGTTCCGGTATGACACATTCAGCTGCTATGGCCAGCGAGATCCTGCCCGGCAAGACTCTGCTCGAAGCTCTGAATACTGACCTTGTATGTGATGCTATCAACACCGCTATGCGTGAGCTGTTCCTGCAGATCGTATACGGCCGTACACAGTCCGCATTCTCTGAGAACGGTCTGCGCGTCGGCGCTGGTCTGGAAGATCTCGGCAAGGGTCTGCGCTCCATGGTAGGTACTATGTATGGTACACGTGCTAAGGGTGTGCGCTATCTGGAAATGACAGAAGGCTATTGCGTAAAGATGGCTCTCGACAAGGACGATCAGGTCTGCGGTTATCAGTTCCTGAGCCTTGGCAAGATGATGGACGACATCAAGAAAGGCCTTTCCGCACAGGAAGCTTATGACAAGAACCTGGGCACATATGGTCGTTTCAAGGCAGAAGATGGAGCGGTCAAGTGGATTGACCCGCGTAAAGAGTAAAGGAGGCGCAGCACATGGCTTTGTTTGAGAATTATGAAGGACGTATGCCGCAGCTGCAGCCCGTCCTCGACAAGTATGGTTTCAAGGATTTTGAAGAAGTAAAGGCTTACACAAACGGAAAAGGTGTAGACGCATATACTATCGTTGAAGGCACACAGCCCATCTGCTTCGAGAATGTAAAGTGGGCTTATGAATTAGGCGCAGCCATCGCTATGAAGGAAGGCGTTACGACAGCAGCCGAAGCTGCTAAGTGGATCGGCGTTGGTCTTCAGGCTTTCTGTATCCCGGGTTCTGTCGCTGATCAGCGTCAGGTAGGTATCGGACATGGCAACCTTGGCGCTATGCTTCTGGATGAAGGCACAGAGTGCTTCGCATTCCTTGCCGGCCATGAGTCTTTCGCAGCCGCTGAAGGCGCTATCAAGATTGCTCTGAACGCTAACAAGGTTCGTACGAAACCGCTCCGCGTCATCCTTAACGGACTTGGCAAAGATGCAGCTATGATCATCAGCCGTATCAATGGTTTCACCTATGTTCAGACCAAGTATGACTATCTGTCAGCAGATGTCAAGGAAGATCACGCTCTGACAATCGTCAGCAAGACAGCTTACTCCGATGGCCCGAGAGCTGCTGTTAACTGCTATGGCGCAGATGATGTCCGTGAAGGCGTTGCTATCATGTGGCATGAAGATGCTGATGTTTCCATCACAGGTAACTCCACGAACCCGACACGTTTCCAGCATCCGGTAGCAGGTACATATAAGAAAGAGCGTACTGAAGCTGGTCGTAAGTACTTCTCCGTAGCTTCCGGTGGCGGCACAGGCCGTACACTGCATCCGGACAACATGGCAGCTGGTCCGGCTTCCTATGGTATGACCGATACTCTTGGCCGTATGCATTCCGATGCGCAGTTCGCTGGTTCTTCCTCCGTTCCTGCACACGTCGAAATGATGGGCTTCCTGGGCGCCGGCAACAACCCGATGGTTGGTATGACAGTTGCTGTAGCTGTTGCGGTTCAGCAGGCTATGAACAAGTAAATTCATTTAACAACCACAGGCTCCCGAGGGAAACTTCGGGAGCTTTTTTCATCGGATGACTTATGCTGCAGAATGCTGTTATAGGAGCAGACGATGAGGCGCGATTGTTATGTGAGACAGCATGTGCCGAATAAGAAGGAGACATTAATATGGACCACGGAGAAGAGGCGAGACGGCTATTCATGATGGGGTACAACTGTGCTCAGTCAGTTTTTTGCGCTTTCCGCGATGAAACAGGTCTGTCACTTGAAGAATCTGCCAGACTTGCTTCTTCCTTTGGAGGCGGCATGGGCAGACTGCGGGAAGTGTGCGGCGGTGTCAGCGGAGCACTCCTGGCTCTCGGAGCAATCTGCGGCTATGATGATCCATGCGATCGTGAGGCTAAGAAAGCACACTATAAGCTGGTACAGACATTTGCAGGGCGCTTTAAAGAAAAAAACGGGACCATTGTATGCAGAGAATTGCTGAAAAATGTGCCTGTCACCCCCGGCGGTGTGCCTGAAGAGCGCACAAAGGAGTACTATTCAAGGCGGCCATGTCCGCTGCTGGTACGAGATGCCGCAGCCCTTTTGGATGAGATGCTGAATGAGATAAGACAAAATGAGGACATGGAGGCAGGCATATGATTCTTGAATCCGGATTGCCACGGCGATCCGTCAGAGGTCGTGTCCAACGGAAAATGTGTCACGTCCCTGAGCCTGCGAATCTGCACGATAATTCTGCCTTGAGGGTACCTGGCAGGATTGCCGTGCTTTTTTGCATAATGAAACGGAAACGATTCGATGAATGAACCGATCGGACTGCTCGATACCATTTTGACTGATATAGTGAGCGGAACAACTATGCGTGAAGACATATGAATATTTGGGATATTGTTTTAGTAATAATAATAATAGCCGCGGTCACGCTTGCTGTCATCCATTTAGTACGCTCAAAGCGCCGCGGACAGTGTTCGTGCGGCAGCTGTGCGGGATGCAGCGCGCCCTGCCGGAAGGAGAAAGATGAAAAGTAACTATCAGAAATTCCCTGAAACTGTTATAGAAGGGTACGAAGATCAGGCCTTTTCGGAGAGGAAGATCAGGGATTTCTTCACAGCCCTCAGGGAGAGGGAAGATCATATTCTGGTCGTTGAGTGTTACCCCGGAGTCGATGAAGAGGTCAGACAGCTGGTATGTGAGAACTATATGCCGGACACGGTGATCGACAGCGAGGACATCTTTTTTGACGACGAAAGGCTTACGGAGATGATGGCGCCCCATCTCACAGAGGACAGGGTGAGAGGGGTTATGTATTACGGACGGATGGAGGACTTTGTCGATGGTTCTGCACTGATAAGAATAAGAAGTCAGATTCCGTCAGGAGGCAGGACCTGCATTTTTGGTGTCGGAGCAGGTCTTATCCATCCGGGAGATACGCTCATCTACTGCGATCTTGCCCGCTGGGAGATTCAGCTCCGTATGAGGCGGGGGATGCCGAACTTTAAACAGAAGAATTTCCATGAGGATACGCTGCGCAAGATAAAGCGCGGCTATTTTGTCGAGTGGCGGATAGCGGACAAGAGGAAGATGGAGATTTTCGACAGAGTCGATTATTTCCTGGATTCCAATGAGGCGGGTCATCCGAAGATGGTCTCCGGCGCTGCCCTCCGCATGGGTCTTGATCAGATCGCAAGACAGCCCTTCCGGCTCGTTCCGTATTTTGATCCGGGAGTCTGGGGAGGACAGTGGATGAAGGAAGTCTGCGACCTGCCCAAAGATGCCCCTAATTACGCATGGAGCTTTGACGGGGTGCCGGAGGAGAACAGCCTGTACCTACGATTCGGAGATGTCCGCATCGAGATTCCGGCAATGGATCTTGTCCTCTACAGGCCGGTTGAGCTCCTCGGCATGAAGAACTACTGTCGCTTCGGGGCGGAGTTCCCGATCAGGTTCGACTTCCTTGACACGATGGGAGGCCAGAACCTTTCTCTTCAGGTCCATCCGATGACGGAGTACATCCGGTCCCACTTCGGTATGACCTATACACAGGATGAGAGTTATTATATCCTCGACGCAAAGGAGAATTCCGGCGTCTATCTGGGCCTTCGCGAGGGGATTGATATGCAAATGATGGCCGACGATCTCCGTGCCGCCGAGGCCGGAAAGATTTCTTTCCCGGCAGAAAAGTATGTGAATTTCTTCCCATGTAAAAAGCATGACCATTTTCTTATACCGGCGGGGACGATCCACTGCTCAGCGGCAGATACGATGGTTCTCGAGATCAGCGCGACACCCTACAATTTCACCTTCAAGCTCTGGGACTGGGACCGCGTGGGTCTTGACGGACTTCCGCGGCCGATCCACATTGAGGATGGGCTCGCAAATATCCGGTGGAACAGGACGACAGGGTGGGTACGGGAGAACCTTGTCAATCAGTTCGAGGTCCTTGGTCAGACAGAAGATGTCATGGAAGAGCGCACCGGTCTTCACGAGTTCGAGTTCATCGAGACAAGGCGGTTTACACAGACAGGAAAATCTTACCACGATGCCGGAGACGGGTTCCATATATGCAATCTGATCGACGGAAGGGAGGCTGTGATAGAGAGTGAGGAGGGAACATTTGCACCCTACACTGTCCACTACGCTGAGACCTTCATCATACCCGCGGCAGCCGGAAAATACACTGTGAGACCGGCCGCGCCCGGAGAGAGGATTGTATTCATAAAGGCTTATGTGAGAAACCGCTGACAGCCGCGATGCGGCCGGAGTATCGACAAGTAACAGTTCAGACAGGCTGTGCGCGCACCGGAATGCGGCGCAAACATCATCTTCATCGAAAAACGCAAGTCCTTCCCTGCGAGCCAAAAAAGCTAAAGCTTTTTGGTCTCTCAGTCGGACTCGCAATGTTTTTCTCACGAAGATGGATGCTTTGCTCCGCTTGCGAACTGTGAGAACAGCCTGTCTGAACTGTTACACCACAATCCGGCGAAAATGCGCTTTGGTTCAGAACAGCTTTGTTTTTCTGACAGTTTGTGTTAAATTGTTAACATGCGGTATACTGAGCAGACAGGATTAGAGAATTCAAGTCTCGCTCGCGAGACTTAGCGCGGGATTCGGGTCAGCGTGAGCTGACATAATTCCAAACCGAATCCCTTCGGTCTTCGCTGCGCTACGGTCGGCGCAAAGCGAACGTCCACTGGACGTTCTGCGCCCTCGCATGCCTAAGCATGCGAAGCAATGCTCCAGTGGAGCTTTGTGCAGCTGAGATAAAATGGGGACACTCAAATGGCTATTGATTATAAGCAGAAAGTGATTATGGATCCATCTGATTTTGTGGTGCTTGCGGATTTTGTGCCCGGAATCATCCAGGAGATTCGTTATTATTCGACCTATAATTTTATCGGCGACAGAATTGACGGATATGAGGAGCCGTGCGCTCTTTTAACTAAGGAAGCTGCAAGAGCCTTAAAGAGCGTCAGCAACGAGATGAATGTGCGCGGGTACAGGCTCAAGATTTTTGACACGTACCGTCCCGCGAGGGCTGTAAAGCACTTCGTTCTGTGGGGGATCGAGGATCTGGACCTTCGAATGAAGCCGTATTTCTACCCGGATCTTGAGAAGCAGGAGCTGTTTGCCAAAGGATATATAGCGAGCCAGTCCAGCCACAGCAGGGGGTCCACAGTCGACCTGACACTGCTTGATATGAGTACAGGGAAGGAAGTCGACATGGGCAGCCCGTTCGACATGTTCAGCGAAGTCTCTCACCCGGATTACAGGGGCATCACTGAGCAGCAGTATGACAACAGAATGATCCTGCAGCAGGTCATGGTCCGCAACGGTTTCAGCCCGATCGACTGTGAGTGGTGGCATTTCACTCTGAATGACGAGCCGTTCCCCGACACGTATTTTGATTTTCCGGTATCCGCCGGATATCTGAAGCGCTGAACCGGTTTGCTGAATCTATCGGACGAATACTGCGAGGCGCAGGGTCAGAGGATCTGAAGATTGCTGATTCCCTGGCTGAAACTGCCGGGCGCAGGCTCATGAAGATGATATCCGCTCGGGCATCACACGATACAGCTGACAGACATAAATGATATTACTTGATTTTAGAAAGGATAGTTATGAAAATCGCGGCAACTTACGACAACGGAAACATATTTCAGCATTTTGGAAGGACAGAATACTTTAAAGTTTACGAGGTAGAAGACAACAAGATCATCGGCAGCCGGGTGGTCGGCTCCGACGGCGTCGGTCACGGAGCACTGGCCGGTCTTCTGGCAGATCAGGATATAAAGGTCCTCATCTGCGGCGGACTTGGCGGCGGCGCTCTGAACGCGCTCCGGAATGCGGGAATTGAGGTTTGCGCGGGCGCCTCCGGCGATGCGGATACTGCAGTGGAGATGTATCTTAAGGGAGAACTTGTAGACAGCGGAGCTAACTGTGATCATCATCACCACGGCGAGGACCATGAGTGCGGTCACCACGATGAGGATGGCTGCTGCGGTCATGAAGACCATGGTGAGGGTGGCTGCTTCGGTCATGAAGAGAATGAGGGGGGCGGCTGCTGCGGCAGCGGAGGCGGATGTCACGGCGGACAGCGCCCTGCTATGGAAGGCAAAAACGTCGGCAGGAACGTCAGGGTTCACTACAGGGGAACATTCGATGACGGAACACAGTTCGACTCATCCTATGACCGCGGAGAACCGCTTGCATTTGTATGCGGCGCGGGCATGATGATCAAGGGTTTTGACAGGGCGGTCGCCGATATGGAAGTAGGACAGATTGTTGACGTTCACCTTATGCCGGAGGAGGCCTACGGACACAGAGACCCGAACGCGGTCATTACTCTGGCAATCGCGGAGCTTCCGGGCTCGGAAGGTCTCTCTGTCGGGGAGAGCGTCTATCTCACGAACATGATGGGACAGCAGTTTCCGGTCACGGTGACAGCAAAGGACGACACTAATATTACGCTGGACGCCAACCATGAGATGGCGGGCAAGGAGCTCAATTTCCGCATTGAGCTGATCGAAGTCCGGTAATACTAATCGTTGGCTTAGGAATGAAAATCGACACTTCTGATAATTCGTAATTTAGAAAGGCAGCGAACATGTAATACAGAGACGACAAATACGGAAATAAATTGTCGATACTGGGTTACGGCTGCATGCGTTTTACTAAAAAGGGAAACAGTATAGATATTGCCAGGGCGGAGAAAGAAATTATGGCCGCCTATAAGAGGGGTGTCAATTATTTTGATACCGCCTACATTTATCCGGGCAGTGAGGAAGCCATCGGTGAAATTTTCGAGCGCAATCACATCCGCGAGAAAATCAACATCGCGACAAAGCTTCCTCAGTACATGGTCGGGAGCAGGAAACAGCTGGATAAGTATTTTAACGAGGAGCTCACGAGGCTCAGAACAACATACATCGATTATTATCTGATGCACCACGTGACGGATGTTGCCATGTGGGAGAAGCTGAAGAAGGTCGGCATCGTCGACTGGATCGCTGAGAAGAAAGCCGGCGGCGAGATTCGGAATATTGGATTTTCTTATCACGGTAACTCAGAAAACTTCCTCAAAGTATTGAACGATTACGACTGGGACTTCTGTCAGATCCAGTATAATTATCTGGACGAGGTCTCCCAGGCGGGAGTTATCGGCCTTCGCGCAGCTGCCGCCAAGGGCATACCGGTCATCATCATGGAGCCGCTTCGGGGAGGCAAACTTGTAAATATGCTCCCGAAGGGAGCGCTCGCGGCTATGAAAAAGAGCGGGCATGACTGGTCGCCTGCCGAGTGGGGGCTTCGCTGGCTGTATAATCAGAAGGAAGTCACAGTCGTCCTGTCAGGTATGAATTCGCTTGATATGGTGAAGGAGAACTGCCGCATTGCCTCGGAGGCAGAGGAAGGACATCTCACGGAGGCTGATTTTGCGACCTATGAGGCAGTTAAGAAGAGCATTCGGGCAAATGAAAAAGTCGGCTGCACCGGATGCCGCTACTGTATGCCATGCCCGAAAGGGGTAGATATTCCCGGCATTTTCCGCTGTTACAACACGATGTATACAGAGTCAAAAAGCGAGGGCAGGTTCCAGTTCGCGCAGACGGTGGGGATGACGAAGGAGCCGGCATTTGCAACTCAGTGCATAAAGTGCGGCAAATGTGAAAAGCACTGTCCTCAGAATATCCCGATTCGTAAAAAGCTTGTGGAGGCAGATAAGGCCCTCAGGCCGCTGCCTTATAAGATCGGAATCAATGCGGCGAGGATGTTTATGTTCAGAAAAGCGAAGTAAAGAATTCCCTCATACATGTTTATAACAGCCATTTAACGGGGAACGGAGCCGGAATTGGCTGATTGAAGCCGCAGGTTAACTGCGGCGAGTGATTGTGACCGCCAGAAAATTACTATGAGTAATTATGGTCGTCGGAGGACTGCAATGGATATAAGACTGACAGCTGAAGAAGAGGCACGGATCATAGAGTTCCGGCATGACATGCATATGCATCCGGAGCTCTCACACAGAGAGTTTCGAACGAGCGGGAATATAAAATCGTTCCTTACATCCCTGGAAGGGATAGAGATTCTTGAGCTCCCAAAGAAGACGACAGGTGTCGTCGCGCGCCTTGTCGGCGGAAAGCCCGGATGTGAGATCGGCCTTAGGGCTGATATCGATGCCATCTGCCAGACAGAGGACAACGATCTGCCCTGGAAATCACGGGAAGCCGGCATCATGCACGCATGCGGTCACGATTTTCACACGGCAGGTCTTCTCGGAGCGGCTATGATCCTCTCAAGAAATAGAGACGTGGTGCCTGGAACGGTCGATTTTCTGTTCCAGGAAGCTGAGGAGACGACGGACGGAGCGCGGGAGATGCTTGATGCAGGGCTCTTTGAGATTATTCATCCGGAGGCTTTCTTCGGTGAGCACAACAGGCCGGAGGTTCCTGCCGGCAAAGTCGTCTGCAAGAACGGAGCCCTCATGGCAGCCAAGACCAATTTTGTGATCAGGGTCTTCGGGCGCGGAGGGCATGGTTCCATGCCGCATCTGTGCGTCGACCCGATTGTCGCGTCTGCCGCAATCATCCAGTCCCTCCAGACGATCGTCAGCAGAAATACTGATCCGCTGGAGAGCGTCGTCCTGTCGGTCGGGTCCATTCACGGCGGCAGTATCGAAAATCTTGTCGTGGACAGAGTGGAGATGACAGCCAGCATAAGAGCTCTGTCGATTGATGCCCGGGAGCGGGCTGTCCGGAGGATGGAGACGGTGGTGAGGAGCACTGCCGAAGCCTACGAGTGCAGGGCCGAGATTGAGTACAGGGAGATACTCCCGCTTACGTTCAACAGTCAGAAAATGTACAAAATCGCAGTCCGGGCCGCCGAGGCAGCAGTCGGAAGAGAGAATGTCATTGATGTGTCGCCGACACTGGCCAGCGAGGACTTTTCAATTTTCATGGAGAAGGTGCCCTCGTTCTTTTACTGGATCGGCAGCGGAACTATGGGTGAGACGGCTTACGCGTGGCATCAGAGCCGCTTTAAGGCGGATGATGCGGGTATCAGGGTGGCAGCCGAGGTGATGGCCTCGGCATGTTTTGCATTTGCTTTGGAGACAGAAGCTGAGATTCACGAAAGGTGATCCGTGATGAGTAGAATAGTACGTAAATTCCGTTCAAGCATGGCGGCAAATATCATAGGCGCAATTGTCGTAATGCTGTTCGTGTTCAGCGCGTTTGTCTGTACGACAGGTTTTTTCAATTTTACAGATTCCTTCAAAAGAGAATACGAGAATTCTACCTATCATATTGCGGATACGGCAACGACGCTGGTCAACGGTGATCACCTGGATGAATATCTCCGCGGAGAGGAACTCGATGAGTATGAGCAGTCCAGACGGTATCTGTATGCGTATACCAATCGAATCGGCGTTTCAATAATCTACGTCATTATGGTCGACAGGAGTGATTACGGAAGATTTGTCTCCGTTTTGAATCTGATTAATAATGACGTCGGTAATACGGATTATACAGAATGGGAGCTTGGATATAAGCGCGATGCGACAAATGATGAATATCGACAGAAATACAGAGCTATCTATGAGCAGGGGGCTGTCTGTGAGACTGTCTACCGCATGAGACCGAATGATGGGTCGCACCCCCATGTAACCACGATGGTACCGGTTAAGGATTCTGCCGGTGAAGTCGCAGCAATCCTCTGCGTGCAGCGGCCTATCAGAGAAATGGTCATGGCAAGACGCCCATACCTCTTTAAGATTATTATTTCGACTCTTGTGATGTCTGTTCTTGCGGCGATTTTTATTACTGTCTTTGTAAGAAAACAGATTGTGGTCCCGGTGACAGTTGTCTCGGAGGAGGCGGCGAGATTTGCAAGAGAGAATACTAAAAGCAGAGAAATCGGCGAAATCAGCAAATACACAGAGCTCCGTAATCTCGCGAAATCCATCAATACGATGGAGACGGACATGGTCCGGTACATTGAGAATCTGACAGCGGCCACGGCGGAGAAGGAGAGAATCGGAGCGGAGCTTTCATTGGCACGATTGATCCAGGAAAACTCGATACCGAACAAGTACCCTGCATTCCCTGACCGGGCGGATTTTGATATTTACGGATTTATGCTGCCGGCCAAGGAGGTGGGAGGCGATTTCTATAACTTTTTCCTTATCGATGATGACCATCTGGGAATCGTGATCGGTGACGTTTCAGGCAAAGGCATACCGGCGGCTCTGTTCATGATGGTCACCAACATCGTGGTCGCCAACAGGGCGATTGTGGGCGGAACGCCGGCGGACATCCTGGAGTATGTCAATCAGGATATCTGCGGTCACAACGAGGCGGGTATGTTTGTCACTTTATGGCTGGGAATTCTCGAACTGTCAACGGGCAGGGTCATAGCGGCCAATGCCGGACACGACGATGCGCTCATCTGTCATAAAGGCGGAGAGCCTTCACCCATGAAGTCGAAGCATAACCTCGTGCTTGGTGCCTTTGAGGAAGCCAGATACAGTAATTTTGAGTTCACGCTGGAGAAAGGGGACAAGATGCTGCTGTATACGGACGGACTGTCGGAGGCCACGGATACCCATGAGCAGCTGTTCGGCAGGACAAGGGCGATAGAGGCGTTTCGTGCGAATAAGGAGAAATCACCGCAGGGAATCATCGAGGGAGTAAAGAGCTGTGTCGATAAATTTGTGGGCGAAGCCCCGCAGTTCGACGATTTGACCATGCTTTGCCTCGAGCTGCGTGACGTGTGAAAAATAGAGCATAGAGCCAGCGAGACTTGAATTGTTTTAACGGGAGAGGTCCCGCTGTAAGAGGGTATGTATCTGGTTGGATAAGATGCTGTTATGATGCAGGAGGTTATTATGGGCAAGAGAATTGTATTGGCACTCGGGGGCAACGCACTCGGTAAAAATCTGCCCGAGCAGATGATTGCGGTAAAAAAGACCGCTTCGGCAATCGCGGATCTGATCGAGGAGGGCGATGAACTTGTCATCGTTCACGGGAACGGACCGCAGGTCGGAATGATTCAGAAGGCAATGACTGAACTTACGCGTGCAAACCCTGCAAAATATATCACATGCCCTCTCTCTGTCTGCGTGGCTATGAGTCAGGGGTACATCGGCTATGATCTTCAGAATGCGATGCGCGAGGAGCTTCTGGACAGGGGAATTGATATCGGATGCGCAACTGTGCTGACACAGGTGGAGGTAGATCCGCTCGACCCTGCATTTGCACATCCGACCAAGCCGATCGGAGCTTTTATGACGAAGAAGGAGGCTGGGAAACTTGTCCGCGATCGCGATTATCAGGTCGTAGAAGATTCAGGTCGCGGCTATCGC
This sequence comes from Lachnospiraceae bacterium, assembly GCA_045221675.1. Taxonomy (GTDB): domain Bacteria; phylum Bacillota; class Clostridia; order Lachnospirales; family Lachnospiraceae; genus Chordicoccus. The sequence goes on from JBGUWZ010000036.1 coordinate 62,952, forward strand.
CGCGTCGTCGCGTCACCAATGCCGATATCGATTGTTGAGATTGATACGATTCGTGCGCTGGTGGAGACCAAACATGTTGTCATCGCCTGCGGCGGAGGCGGAATACCGGTCTTTAAGACGGAAGGTCATCATCTGAAAGGTGCCGCTGCTGTCATCGACAAGGATTTTGCGGCGGAGAAACTGGCTGAGCAGTTGGACGCGGACGTTCTGATCATCCTCACGGCGGTGGAGAAGGTAGCCATTCATTTCGGAAAGCCGGATGAGGAGTGGCTCTCCGAACTCACTCCCGATGATGCCCGGAAGTATATCGAGGCAGAAGAATTTGCACCGGGCTCAATGCTTCCGAAGGTCGAGGCGGCTGTACAATTCGTGGAGTCAAAACCCGGAAGAAGCGCCATCATCACGCTCCTTGAGAAAGCGAAAGACGGAATAGCCGGGAAGACAGGAACGCTGGTCCACGCGTGAAAGTCGGTACTTCGAAGGAGCGCTCGGGCTGAAAATGCAGCCCAAAATAGAAAGGCAACAGACTGCCCGGCGAAGAGGGCTCTGTTGCCTTTGTCAATTTCAGACTATTATTCTGCCTGACCATCGGTGCTTCTGAAGATCCGTCCGCGATATTTTATAAGCAGCTGAAGCAGGATCTCACCCAGCACATAGCAGCTGATGATCTCGCCGATGGCAATGAAGACCATGAGCAGCGGAATGGGGAGGTCGACCCCATATCCGAATCTCAGAACGAGCGGAACAATTACTATGTTCGAGATGATCGGCGGGAGTGGGGCAAGCCATCTGTTTGTTCTCAGTTTATAGGTCCCGATAGCGCCCAGCAGAGTGGCGATGCTGCCGAAAATGATGTCCCAGATGACCGCTCCGCCTGTGATATTGGCGATCAGGCATCCGATGAAAAGCCCGGGGACTGCGGCAGGTGTGAAGAAAGGCAGGATCGTGAGTGATTCGGAAATGCGGACCTGCACTTCCCCATATGAGATAGGGGCAAATACAAGTGTCAGCACGACATACACAGCCGCGATCGCGGCCGCACGCGTGATAAACGCAGTGTTTGACAGTTTCATGTTTTTCTCTCCTTAGTTTTCTTTTACGCGAGGATGGTTTCGAACTCGCGGGGCACACTCCTTTGTGGGTGATGCTGTATGTCTCTGCAGACGGTGGTCAGCAGATGAGCGGTTATCATAATAGCATCTCGAGGATTCTGTGTAAAGCTCACGGTTAAAAGTCACGGGAATTCTGCGACAGAGATTAAAAACTATGTTATGCCTGTACAGCCCTATTGTGATATTATATAGTATACGGGAGCTGGTTGGATTCTGCCAAAACTATGTCAGCCGTGGTATACGGGAATTGTCAGGATCAGGTTTGAGTCATGTCAGCTGAAACAAAAGAAATCTATATCCCGAAAGACGGGAACGCACAAGATATAAAGGAGACATAAGAATGCTGTTAAAAGAATATAATAAGGGTGACATCGTTTTCAGAGAAGGTGACCGGGACAGCTGCATGTACAGGATCATTGAGGGAGCTGTGGATGTCTTTATTACATCCAAAACAGAGGGTGAGATCGTGCTGACAACGCTGGGTCAGGACCGGATCTTCGGCGAGATGGCAGCCATCGACGCATGGCCGAGATCCGCGTCGATCCGCGTCCGCGAGGACGGGACTAAGCTCCTTGAGATCGCACGCGATGAGATTGTGGAGTTCTTCAGGGAAGATCCCTATCAGGTCAGGTCTATCATGGAAAACTTGAGCCACCGCCTGAGAGGACTGACCGATGACTATCTGGAAGTCTGTTCCACGGTCCGTGATATGAAGTCGACCGCCGGACAGAAAAGAAGCGAGGGTCTTCTTCGAAAAATCAGCAGATTTATCTCTGCCTACAGCCGCACGGTGCGCTATCTGACGACAAGTGAAGAGTCAGGAGGTATTCCGCTGCCGGGCGGCATGGATATAAGCAGGGAAAGCAGTGTCAATTACAGGAAGAATACAGTTATCTTCAGACAGGGTGACGATGGAGACTGCATGTACTACATACAGCTCGGCAGCGTCGGAATTTATACGGATTATGGCACTGATAAAGAAAAGCAGCTGGTCCTGCTCGAGGAAGACGCGTTCTTTGGCGAGATGGGCCTTATCGAGAAACTGCCGCGCAGCGCGACAGCTGTGGTGATTGAAGATGACACTGTTCTTCGCAAAATAACAGAAGAAGAACTGGAGGAGCTCTTTAAGACTTCGCCTGCTCTGGTCGTGCGCTGCATCGAGCATCTGTCCCGCAGACTGCGCCGCCTGACAAAGGATTACCTTGAAGCCTGCGAGATGGTCACGAAAATGGATGAGGCTGAAAAGACGGATACATCACTCTCATGCGCGGAAGAAGCTCTGATAAGGGAGCTGGCTGATGCGGCGGGCAGATATGATGCCTGGATGTGATATATATGGGAGATATATATGAAGAAGATAAGAAACCTGGTCATTGGCGGTCTCGAGCAGAAGATTTTTAATCTGGTCCTGTTTTCAATTATCCTGATCGTCCTTGCATTCATGGGTGTTGCGGTATATCAGACCAGGAGCCTGTCCTCGTTATTCCAGAAGACAAGCGAAGAGCAGAAGACTGCAGTTACAGACAGTACGACTGCGATTATGGAAGGGGTCATCGATACGACAATGACCCGCGAAGCCGCTCTTGAGGCCTATATCGCCGACTCCATGTTCAGGGAGGTTGCCGCTCAGGTCATTACGCTTGCGGATATTACCCGGGATCTTTATGCCAATACGGACGGTCTGCGCGAAATTCCGTCCTATGCCCCGGATCCGAAGAAGCAGGGCATCCCCAGTGTGCAGCTCATCACAGCGGCGGGAGTGGATACCGAAAATCCGGAGATTGCGCGCGAAATAGGACTGCTGGGCAATCTCCAGGCAGCAATGAGTTCTATTTACAAGACAATAGATCAGGCCAATTCCTGTTTTGTCGCGACGCCTGACGGGATCCTGCTCATAGCTGACAGCGATCCGCTGGGCAAGATCAGTGAAGACGGAACTGTGATCAACATACCTGTGACTGAGCGCGAATGGTATAAAGGTGCTGTGAGGAACAGGGGAATCTACTTTACAGGGCTGCAGCAGGATATTTTCACCGGAAGAAAAGAAATCGTGTGCTCGTATCCTATTTTCCTTGACGGAGAGCTTGTCGCGGTCGCAGGTGCGGATCTTTTCCTGGAAGCCATGGAAAAAGCCATCAATGAAACAGGCGAAACCGCCGGATTTGTATGTATTGTTGACCAGGACGGCCGCGTGATCTTTTCACCTCAGAGAAGCGGGACATTTGCACCGGCGCTGGCGGACTCAGCTGTCGATCTGAGAAAGTCTGCAAATGCGGAACTTGCCGCATTCGCCTCAAAAGCCATGACGGTTAATACGGATGTCGTGCGCATACAGGTCGATGGAATAGATTATTATATGACAGGCTCACCGATCGGCTCGATCGGATGGTCACTCTTCTCAGTCATAGACGCGGCTACGGTCCATGAGCCTGTCGATATTATGGCGGCATCGCACGATAAAATCGTCGGCGAGGCTGCGGGAACGGCTGAGAAGAATGCCGGGCGCAGTCAGATGTTCCTGATAATGTTCCTTCTCGTGGCTATGGTCATTGCGCTCGCGGCATCCCTGTCGCTGGCTAAGAGAATTGTTGCGCCGATCAATGAAATGGCGAGGGAGGTGGCCTCGCTGAATGACAGCAATCCGCTGTTCAAGATGAAGAACGAATACCGGACAGATGATGAGATTGAGGTTCTTGCCGAATCATTTGCAGATATTTCAGCCAAGACACAGACATATATTAAACACATTACAGAAATCACTGCCGAGAAGGAGCGCATCGGGACGGAGCTTGAGCTTGCGACTAAAATTCAGGCGGATATGCTGCCGAATATATTCCCGCCATTCCCGGGAAGAAAAGAGCTTGACATTTTCGCGACAATGGAACCGGCCAAGGAGGTCGGCGGCGACTTCTATGATTTCTTCCTCATTGATGATGACCATCTGGCCATGGTCATGGCCGATGTGTCAGGCAAAGGCGTTCCTGCAGCTCTCTTCATGATGATGTCGAAGATCCTTGTCAACAATAATACTATGCTCTGCGACTTTCCAAATGAGGTCCTGGAGCGGGTCAATGATCAGATCTGTAAGAACAATGAGGAGGACATGTTTGTTACCGTGTGGCTGGGCATCCTGACGATATCGACCGGTCACGTCATCGCTTCCAATGCAGGCCACGAATATCCGATCATCAGGAAGAAGAGCGGAGAATTCGAGCTTCTGAAGGACAGACATAGTTTTGTCATCGGCGGCATGCCGGATATAACCTACAGGAAATATGAGTTCGTGCTCGAGCACGGCGGCACTCTCTTCCTTTATACTGACGGAGTTCCGGAGACGACGGATTCCGACAATGTGATGTTCGGAACTGACCGTATGCTTGAGGTGCTGAATAGTGAACCTGATGCTGACGCTGCAAAGGTCATTCATAATGTATACCGGGCAGTCAAAGATTTTGCCGGTGAAGCACCGCAGTTCGATGACATCACGATGATGGCTGTCAAGCTGAGGTAGTTTATGGACCGGATGGTATCTATAACAAAAAGTGTCATCGCCGATATGTCCGAGGGTGTGATGGCCATAAGCCACAAAGGTATTATAGAGCTTGTGAACGGAGCTGCCCTGACTATACTCGGCAGGGAAGAAGATGAGCTGGTCGGACAACTGTTTGCTCTCAGATTCTTTGACGAGGAAGGCAATGATGAATTCACGGAGACTGTACTCGACGCGATCCGTAACCGAAGAACGCGGCAGGAGAGATATGTCCCTTATGTCTGCGGTAAGTCCGAAAAGAGGCTCAGAGTTGTCTCCTCGTGTCTCCATGACAACGGTCTGGTTAAAGGTATCGTTTTGGTCATAAGCGATGTGACCGAATTATTCGATCTGCGTGATGCCATGAAAGCCATGAGTGAGATCAGGGCACTCAATGCCAAGCTGGAGATCCGCAATAAGCTGATCACGGAGACCTTCGGCAGGTATCTGTCGGATGACATAGTCAGAGAGATACTGGATACACCTGACGGCATGAAGATGGGCGGAAGCAGGCGATGTGTCACGATCCTGATGAGCGACCTTCGGGGCTTTACCATGCTTTGTGAGAGAACTGAGCCAAAAGCTCTTATTACCATGCTCAATCATTACTTTGAGGAGATGTACGAGGAGATCAGCCGGTATAAGGGAACAATCATCGAGTTCCTTGGGGACGGGATGTTCATTCTCTTCGGAGCTCCGTCCGTGACGGCAAGTCACGCGGACGATGCCGTCGCCTGCGCGATTGCTATGCAGAACAGGATGCGCGCGGTAAATGAGTGGAATATCGCAAGAGGGTATGAGCCTCTGTCAATGGGTATCGGAATTAATACCGGTGATGTTATCCTCGGCAATATAGGATCGGAAAAGCGCACAAAATACGGGGTCATGGGTCCTGTGGTCAACATGGCAGGGAGAATTGAAAGCCTTACGACCGGAGGCATGATCCTGATCTCATCGGGAACACGCAGCGCAGTCTCGGAGGAACTTGAAATCGAGGATTCTTTCAGTTGCAGAATGAAGGGGGCTCACGATGAGACACAGATATTCCATGTGACCGGTATAGACGGGGGGTATGATCTGCACCTTGAGAACGTGCAGGACGAGCTAATGGAGCTTGCCAGACCCTTCCCGGTGAAGGTTCATATCCTGAAGGACAAATCCGTAAGCGGAATGACAGCCGACTGCGAGATTACAGCTGTGTCCGCAAGCCAGGTCGAAGTGCATACAGAAGGGTCCCTTCGGCTTTATGACAATCTGATGATCGATTCCGGATTCGATCTGTATGCCAAGGTCGTAAGAATGGACGGCGCATATACTTTTACCCTTGCCTTTACCGCAAAGGGGGAAGAATTTGACGAGTGGCTCCGGAACCTCTATGCGGAATGTTGAACCAAATTACAGATTATTTCACGCAGAGAGAAATGAGGACGGCTATACGGTTGACAATATTTGCCGGAGTCTGTTATAAATAATATATCACAGTGTGAGATGCTCCCGCCTCTACAGACGGTGGGCAGCGAGACTTGAACTTATAGTAAGCTGCAAAGCAGATCCCGGATTCGTACGGATATGAGTGGCCGGAAGCAGTCCTCATAGTATGAGAAGAGCATCTGTTTTTCGGAGGCATGATCTTCAACGGACGGATCTCATGCGGAAAGGAAAAGCATGTGAAAGAACTGACAATTGGTGCCAGAACTGAAAATCTGGACCAGGTAATCGCGTTTGTGGATGAGAGCTTAGAAGAGGCAGATTGCTCCATGAAGGCACAGATGCAGATCGATGTGGCGGTGGAAGAGATTTTTGTCAATATCGCGCAATATGCATATACTCCCGCAGAAGGAGAGGCAGTGATACGGCTGGATACAGAAAAAGATCCCGGAGCTGTGACTATTACATTCATAGACAGTGGGGTTCCTTTCAATCCTCTTGCAGTCGAGGAGCCGGATGTCACCCTCTCCGCCAAAGACCGCAAGGTCGGAGGACTCGGCATCTTTATGGTGAAGAGGAGTATGGATGAAGTTGCATATGAATATGCGGATAATAAGAACATTTTGACAATTAAGAAAAATATTTAATTTGTGTGGAGGAAGCTATGCTTAAGATTGAACAGAAAGCTAATGGACCAGAACTTATTTTTGCCCTTGAAGGCAGACTTGATACTACTACGGCACCGCAGCTGGAGAATGAGCTGAGGAAGAGCCTTTCAGGTGTGGAATCCCTAATTTTTGAATTTGAGGCATTAGAGTACATTTCTTCCGCAGGTCTTCGCGTGCTGCTTTCATCCCAGAAGCAGATGAATAAGCAGGGTGAGATGGTGATCAGGAATGTAAGACCTGAAATCATGGAGATATTTGATGTCACAGGCTTCTCCGATATTCTGACTATTGAATAAAAAAGCAAAGCCGGTCTTCGGACCGGTTTTTTCATATTTAAAGGGATATGCATCGAGTGCAGTTTGAGGATGAATGAGATGGATGTAATCGACAGCTTAAAAGAGAGAAAAGAGACGGTCTGGCTGAATCCCGGACTTGATAAGTGTGAACCGAGGAGTGAGATCCGCGGCTATAAATTCGTACATGTGAAGGCTGCCCAGAACCGTTTTATGCGGTTCATGCCGTATATCGCCTCCGCGTTTCCTGAGACAGCAGACAAAAAGGGAGTCATTGAATCCGGGCTCATCCCGATTCCTGCTATGAAGGAGCAGATGAACGAAGCAGGCGCAGGAATCAAAGGCAGAGTATTTTTGAAAGATGACGCCAGACTGCCGATCGCAGGTTCGGTGAAAGCAAGGGGCGGTATTCATGAAGTTCTGAAGATAGCGGAGTCACTTGCTCAGAGAGCCGGCATGCTCTGGCCGACGGATAACTACGCAAAAATCGATTCGGACGAATTCCGATCTTTCTTCAGTCAGTACACGATCCAGGTAGGATCTACGGGAAATCTCGGAATCAGTATCGGTCGAATGGCAGCAAAACTCGGCTTTAAGGCAATTGTGCACATGTCGCGTGACGCCAGACAGTGGAAGAAGGAGCTTCTGCGCAGCGAAGGTGTTATTGTCAGAGAATATGAGGGTGATTACGGGGAGGCTGTCGCGAGCGGACGCAGAGAATCTTTGAAAGATGATAAAAGCTTTTTTATCGATGATGAGAACTCCGAGGACCTCTTCTTCGGTTATTCCACAGCCGCGCTCAGAGTACAGGTGCAGCTTCGGAAAGCAGGAATCGCCATCGATGAGAACCAACCCCTGTTCCTGTACCTGCCATGCGGGGTAGGAGGAGCTCCCGGAGGAATCACCTTCGGCTTCAAGGAACTTTTTGGAGATAATGTCCATTGTTTCTTTGCGGAGCCGGTGGAAGCCCCCTGCTTTCTTCTGGGAATGGTGACAGGAGAACATGACAGGATCTGCGTGCAGGATATCGGCCTCAGCGGACACACGATCGCGGACGGGCTCGCGGTCGGGAAGCCGTCCGGCTTTGTATGCGGAATGATGGAGCACCTTGTCTCCGGAGCTTTTACCGTTTCGGACGAAAAGCTGCCTGTCTATCAGAAGATGCTTATGGATCTCGAGAATATCCGGGTCGAGCCGTCCGCATGTGCAGGTTTTAAGGGGCTTTCCGAGATCTGCCGCGGAGGAAACGAGTGGGAGAAGTATATCAAAGAGCACGGTCTTTCCGAGCGCATGGATCAGGCGGTGCACATTGTCTGGGCAACGGGCGGAGGCCTTCTGCCCGATAATGAATAACTGCCGGCACTTAGTGTTCCGCGAACCGGCTTACCGCGGAATAAAAATGGTCACACGGGTACCCTTTCCGATTTCGGATTCGATGGTAAGGGTACCTTTTACCATGCTCTCAAGGCGGGTCCTGACATTTGCAATACCCACATGCAGACGTCCGTCCTTACCGATGTCTTCGACGATGAACCCTGATCCGTTATCCTCGACCCTGATTTCATAGCCGTCTTCGATCTCGTCAGTGCTGATTTTCACATATCCGCCGTTTTCATTTTGACTTATGCCGTGCTTCACAGCGTTTTCCACGATCGGTTCGACCGAAAGAGCCGGCACATCAAAATTGAGGGCTTTAACATCATAGATGACTTCCAGCTCATCCTGAAAGCGCATTTCCTCGAGCCTGAGATAGCTCTTTACATGCTTCATCTCCTGCGAAAGCGGGATCAGCGCAGTGTGCTCCAAAGCTTCCATGTTGCCGCGAAGATAATCTGAAAAGCTGTCAATGGCGGCCTGTGCCTGCATGGGAGATTTTTCTATGAGATAGTAGATCGCGTTCAGGGCATTGAAGAGAAAATGAGGCTTGACCTGCGACAGGACAAGTCGGATCTTCATGTCGTTCACACGTTCTCTCTCCTCGATCAGATTCCTCTCGCTTGCAACGAGCTCCTCAGCCTGCTCGCTGATTCTTCTCCTTTGATGCATGAGCATGACAGTGAGGTTGAGAAAAAGTGCCGCTGAGATGGCGGAATTGAGCAGGGGAATGCCGTAATAAAAGGACTGAATGATCATGGCCAGGAAAGGCAGGAGGATATAAGAGAACAGGGCAAGTGTTCTGAGCCTGCCAAGCTTCTTTCTGTAACTGAATATATGTATGCCGAGAAACAGTGTCCCCGCAATGCCAAGACCCTGCGACAGAACGAACCAGGGGGTTCTGTGATATTCATTTGAGGCGTCTATGTAATACATGAAGTGAGTGAACTGATTGATAAAGGTCAGCAGAATTCCGGTATAAGCCAGCGAGTATACTGCCTTCGTCGACGGTCCCGGTCCGGTAAGACTGACTACATATTTTGTGAAGAGCCTTAGGATCTCATATCCCATGACATAGACGAAGAAGTTAGCAATGATAAGAATGTCATATGCGCTTCTGCCTTCCACACGGTCCATCATCCAGGTAACCGCGTCGCTGGACAGAAGGACTGAGGTGGCAAGAAGAAGTCTCAGCATCCAACGTTCTTCTTCAATGCGACGATTACCGACGAGATAGATGCACAGTGCTAAAAGTAGAACGAAGAGCGTTCCCCAAATTTCGAGCGCGACAAATATTTCAAGAGATGTTGACATAATACTCTCCCGGAATGTTATTCATAGCCGCCTGACGGATCAGGTGACGGATCTGTAGACGGCATCTGTGTATATTATATACCATTTCCGCCCTATTTGTGTATAAACGGAAGAGAACATTACACATAAAAAACATCCGGCCTGTTCTTTTGAGCAAAGCAGCGACCGGCTTCACAAGTCGACGGCCAAAGAACAATTTGTTTGCCAAAAATACTCCGCGGTTGTATAGTATGTACTATGGATAAGATGAATAACAATACATTAAGAATAACGACCGGAGCGATGATACTCGCTATCTTCGCCATGCTTCTCCTTCTGAATCGCCAGACCGGCGGTGTGTTCGAGGGCTTTTTTATTTACATACTACCTGTTCCCATGGTCATTTACTCGGCCAAATTCGACTGGAAGAGCGGGCTTATGGTATTTGCCGGCATGTGCGCGTTCTCGCTCTTTTTCGGAACAGTGACGTCCATTTTTTACGCGGTGTCATCTGCCCTCCTGGGTCTGATTTTCGGTGCGTGTCTCTTCAAAAAGGTCGATATGACGATCACCATGTTCATCGTCATGGGCATAGCGGGAGTACTCAGCGTGATCAGCAACGTCGCGCTGGCTTCAGTCTTCGGGTACAACATCTCCGAAGATATAGCGCTTATGCAGAAGTCGATGATGGAAGCTCTGGCCAAGGCAAATGTGGACGCGGCCGGCGGCCCGTATGCAATCATTTTCAGCGACAGCTCCATGCTGCAGCTCTTTATTATAAGCATGGTCCTTGCAGGTCTCCTTGACGGCTTTATTGTATATCAGCTGAGCATAATGATACTGAAGAGGCTGCGTTATCAGATCGAGAAGCCAAAGCCTGTCTCCGAGATCTATCCGCCAAAGTGGACAGGTGTGGCTTGTGTCATCGCCTATGTTTACGGATCAACGGTCTTCCTGAACCCGAATTCGACACAGGCTGCCCAGAGCGTAGGTCAGACACTTTGGGTCGTGGGATACCTGTATCTCGCAGCTTTCGGTATCATAGCTGCAGCGCTTTTCATGAAAAAGAGGCTTCGTTTTAACAGATTCGCCGCAACACTGCTCTGTATATTATGTATGTTCATATTCCCTCAGGTGCTGATCATCCTGGGTCTTATGTATATCTCGTTCAGCCTGCATGATCGCATACTCGAACCTGTCAGGATTCGTTAGGATAGTTCAGACAGGCTGTTATAGAGATCCGGAATTTGGCGCAAACATCATCTCTTTAAAAAACATTACCGAAAGTGTGCAAATCAACGCAAATAAATGGTATACTTACTATAGAGTTCCGGTCAGCGGAATAATTAATTATCAGTAAATGAGGCAAGGATATGTCTGAGAAAAAAATACCTGTGATCACAATCAACCGCCAGTATGCAGCATACGGAAGAACAATCGCCGCAAAAGTTTCGGAGAGACTCGGTATACCGTATTATGATAAAGACTTTGTGAAGAAGACTGTCGCGGAGAGCGGATACGATCTTGACGCAATCACCAGGGACGGAGAGGATATCACGTCAAAGAACAGATTCGTAAATGCAATTATGAATATCGCGGTCGGCAGCTATCCGGATTACGTCAAGAAGATTTATGAAGCCGAGAAAGAGGTCATCCTGGATCTTGCAAAGTCACCGTGCATCATAGTCGGCCGCTGTGCCAACTATGTGCTTCAGGAAGCCGGCATCCCTTCATTCGACGTATTTTGCTATGGCGATCTCGAAAAGAGAAAAGCACATGCAGCTGAGCTTGATGAGGCGCAGGGAAAGGATATCTCCAAGTACATTGAGCAGCGTGATACATACAGGAACAATTTCTACAAGACGTTTGCGGGAACGGATATTGATGACTGTACACGCTATACGATCTGCCTCGACACGTGCACGATATCTCCGGATGTGTGCGCGGATATTATCGTCAGGCTGGTCACTGAGTAAAGAACCCGACAGGTAGTTTCTGCCGGGAGATAATATTGAAATAGAGGTGGGGGGCATCTCATATTTAAAAAAGGCTGTCGCGCAGATTTGGCGGCAGCCTTTTTTTTGTTTGCGCGCCATGGGCGCGCTCTAACGGGTGAAAGTCCCGAGTACGCGTAGGCAACGACGAAGTACACAGCTGAACAGCAAGGGTGTCCATCGCGAGGTGGAATCTGAAGGAAGCTGTAGGCAAACCCTTGGTCCGACGGATAGGAACCGCATATAAGGCTGGGAAATATGGGTAAGTCTGCACGAAAAGATGAAGCCCAAAAGTTGCCGGAAGTACCAGTAAATGCGGCGGATAGATGAGGGGAAAGAGCGCGCGCCTTAAGCGTGGAGGTCTCACAGGCGGTCCCATTAGCCGTAGTAACAACGAACTGTGAGAAGTCAGCAGAGTCCATAGTAGTGAAGAAGTCCCTGTAATGGGGATGGAGCGAAGGGACGAACAATCAATCAGTTGAAGTACGTTCCACTTCGTAGCCGGAGCAACGTCTGTCGATAACATCAAAGGCGGTGAAGGCAAAAGGAGCAGAAAGGAAACAACGCATGGACACGAGTAGTCTTATGGAGCAGATACTGAGCAAAGACAACCTCAATGCGGCGTATCTGCAAGTCGTCAGGAACAAAGGAGCGGCGGGTGTAGACGGCATGACTGTTGAAGAGCTTGGCGCATACCTTTCGGAAAACGGCGAAGACACCAGGGAACAGCTGCGGACAAGGAAATATAAGCCGCAGCCGGTCAGAAGGGTGGAGATACCGAAGCCGGACGGCGGAGTCAGGAACCTGGGAGTACCCACGGTAGTAGACCGCTTCGTACAACAGGCGGTAGCGCAGGTGCTCACTCCGATCTTTGAGGAACAGTTCCACGACCACAGCTACGGATTCAGACCTAACCGATGTGCACAGCAGGCAGTTCTAAAGGCATTAGAGATGATGAACGACGGACATGACTGGATTGTGGACATCGACCTCGCGAAGTTCTTTGATACAGTTGACCATGACAAGCTGATGACCATCTTCGGACGAACAATCAAGGACGGAGACGTCATATCAGTAGTGAGAAAGTTTCTCGTCAGCGGAGTGATGATCGACGATGAGTATGAAGATACCATAATCGGCACACCCCAGGGAGGAAATATCTCGCCGCTGTTAGCAAACATCATGCTCAACGAACTGGATAAGGAGCTGGAAGCAAGGGGACTGGATTTCGTTCGGTATGCTGATGACCTGATTATCATGGTCGGAAGCAGGCAGGCGGCAGACAGGGTCATGAAAAGCGTAACCCGATTTATTGAGGAAAAGCTTGGACTGAAAGTGAATGCCGAAAAGAGTAAGGTCGACAAGCCAAAAGGCATCAAGTATCTCGGTTTTGGCTTTTACTTTGACTCATTCGCCAAAGGATACAAGGCCAGACCACACCCGAAAGCAGTAGCGAAGTTCAAAGCGCAGATGAAGAAACTGACATGCAGAAGCTGGGGCGTGAGTAACTCCTATAAGGTGTACAAACTCAATCAGCTTATCCGAGGATGGATCAATTACTACAAACTCGGGAGCATGAAAGAGCTGTGCAAGCGGTTGGACAGTAATATCAGATACCGATTGAGAATGTGTATCTGGAAACACTGGAAAACGCCGAAGAACAAAGAGAAGAACCTCGTAAAGCTGGGTGTGCCCAGATGGGCGGCGCATAAAGTGGCAAACACGGGCAACCGGATAGCCCACATGTGCCACAACGGATGGGTGCAAAAGGCCATAAACAACAAGAGATTAGCTGATTTCGGGCTAATCTCTATGCTTGACTACTACACCGCAAGGTGTGTCACTTGTTAAGTTGATTGAACCGCCGTGTACCGAACGGTACGCACGGTGGTGTGAGAGGTCAGAAATTCCTCAATTAGAGGAATTTCCTCCTACTCGATCGTGCTGTCCTCTTTCGCGTTTCTTTGCAGTATGCTATGATGAGAGCGCTTGATTATCTTAGAAAAGGATGTTTGTGTATGACTTTTATTAATTCTCTGAGGAGAAGTATATATCCGGCGGTTCTGGCAGCTGCACTCTGCGCGGCGCTTCTTGGCGGCTGTTCCGGCAATAAGGTTTCTACCGAGAAGACACAGGCGGGCTATAAGGCGGCCGAAGACCATAACTACCAGGAAGCGGAAGGACTGTTCATAGAGGCTGTGGCGGAAGGTGAGGAACCGGTTGCTGCGTA